>NZ_JBHLTP010000012.1:0-193551 GCF_042434395.1 Pontibacillus salicampi
TTGCCTCCGGCTTCCTTCAGATTCTAGGTCACCCCAGACACCCTTGCCTTTGGCTAACGGCTACAACGACCTTCACCGTTCGGGACTTTAACCCTAAAGCATGCACCCATGCCAGGCACACTAAGAGAAGGGCACTATCATGATCTCATGATAGTGCCCTTTTTTTGATTTATGATTAAACCATAATATTATTATGTAAACTAAATAAGGGAGAGGGGCCAACCCTCTTTTAAAATTGATACGATTGTATAAATGTTGTATCAATATGATGTTTCCACTTCCATGCCCATTTTCCTTTAAGAACGATATCTCCGTACATTAAGAATCCAGTATAATTTCCAATGGACATAATAGAGAGATAGCGCTGCTGCGGTTTATAATGTCTACCGTCACCTGTCGTTAGAAAGCCTCTAATGTTTTCCCACAATATCGGAGCCTCTCTAATCGCAAACACACCGTTTTTAGGGAGATTTGGTGCATTGGAGAGAGTTATACAGTCTCCTGCTCCAAAGATAGAAGGGTAGTCTTTCACTTGAAGCGTTGATTCCACCTGAAGGTATCCATCCTTATCGATTGGGAGGTTAGAAACTCTGAACAAGTCTGGAGCCTTTGGCCCAGTGAGCCATAGGACATCATCATAAGGGATAGCTTCATTCCTATTCGTCCATATTGCCTGCTTATCTATACTTTTTACCTGTTGATCTACGTAAAGATTTATACCAGCTTCTTCTGTTATTTCTTCAATCTTGTTCGAAACGCGATTTGACTGTTGAGCAAGCAGTCTATCGGAACTGGTAATTAACGAAACCCACCCCTTTTGGCCATGCCTTCTGCGATAAGCCTGTAGGGAAAGTGCCATCTCTGTACCCGCAATGCCTCCCCCAACAATGACCGGATTGGTGCTATTTCTCATCTCTTCGATCATCTCTGGGAAATGGTAGTTGGGTTTAATTCGTTTCGCATGCTCTTTTACACCTGGAAGTTCGGTATGGGCAGTTAACGATCCAATGTCAAATGATACCGCGTCGTATCCGAACACCTTTCCTTGATCTGTCAGGACTATTTTCTGTGAACCGTCTACGCTCATAATAGCCTCTTGAAGAAAAGTCCCGCCAGCTTCTTCTGTTAGTGCTTTTACATCTATACGAATATCTTCCATGTTATAAATTCCTTCGGTAAAGGAAGAAAACATTCCTGAATAATATTGATAGGGAGAAGGTGATACCACAGTAAGGGCTGTGTCTGGAATGGGGTTCTGTTTCCATTCTTTTATAATATGAAGATTTGCGTGACCTGCGCCTGCTAGTAATAGTTGTTTCAATGAAGTAATTCCTTTCCTGTCCTAAAGTAACGTTGCTTCTGTTGATATCATAGCAAAGCACACTGGGTTAAGAAAGTATTGCGGTCTATTAAGGATGGTAACTTTTAATGGATGTTGTTGGTTTTTGGTATAAAGCATTCTTATAGAAAAGAATTGAATTTGAGTAAGGGAATGTCTATATGCCCCCGGGGGTTGACTAAATATCTTTAGTGGTGTAATATACCCATATAGGTATTTATTTTTATTTCCAAGGAGGTATATCTATGAACGTAGATAAACAGTTAGATGTTAGAGGATTGGCTTGTCCAATGCCGCTAATTCAAACAAAAAAGGCTATTACTGATTTAGAGAGTGGTCAGGTAATGGAGATTGCTACTACTGATGCAGGTGCAAAGGCTGATCTGTCTATGTGGAGTAAATCCTCAGGCCATGAGTTTCTAGACAGTAAAGAGGATGAAGGAACATATACTATTTGGATCAAAAAAGGGTAATATTTTTTTTGGAGAAAATAATACCCCTATTGGTATTATGAGAGGAGGAAAGTCATGACAGAGACTAAAAAAACCAACATTGTCTTATTCAGTGGAGACTATGATAAAGCTATGGCTGCGTATATTATTGCAAATGGGGCAGCAGCTTATGATCATGAAGTGACTATATTTCATACATTCTGGGGGCTAAATGCTTTACGGAAAGATGGAAAAGTAGAGGCGCAGAAAAATATACTAGAAAAAATGTTTGGTAAAATGATGCCAAGAGGCGCTGATAAAATGGGGCTTTCCAAGATGAACATGGCAGGACTCGGACCGAAGATGATTAAGAAGGTAATGAAAAAGCATAATACCAGCACTGTACCAGAACTAATCGAAATGGCACAAATGCAAGGTGTGAACTTAGTAGCGTGTCAAATGACAATGGACTTACTCGGATTCAAGAGAGAAGAATTATTGGATGACCTAACGTACGCAGGTGTAGCAGCTTATCTTGGCGATGCTGAAGATGGGAATGTGAACCTGTTCATTTAATTGATCTACAGAGAAGGATACACATGTATCCTTCCTGTTTATTAGTAAGGGGGCTTACCATGGAACTAAACATACTTTTTTTCTTAACTATATTTGTTATCGGTTTTGCGGGTTCCTTTATTTCTGGAATGGTCGGTATTGGTGGATCTATTATTAAATACCCTTTGCTCCTTTATGTGCCACCATTACTCGGATTCACTGCTTTTACTGCTCATGAGGTTTCGGGAATTAGTGCAGTTCAAGTATTTTTCGCAACAATTGGTGGTGTTTGGGCGTATCGTAAAGGTGGTTACTTAAATAAACCACTTATTCTAACAATGGGAATCAGCATCCTTATCGGCAGTTTCATCGGTGGGTATGGCTCAAGACTTATGTCAGACAGCGCTGTCAACCTAGTGTACGGTGTTTTAGCAACCATTGCGGCCATAATGATGTTTGTACCAAAGAAAGGAAGAGAGGATACGCCGCTCGAGGAAGTCAGCTTCCATAAACCAATTGCTGCTGCTCTTGCTTTTATAACGGGTATTGGAGCAGGGATTGTAGGGGCTGCTGGCGCATTTATACTCGTTCCTATTATGCTGGTTGTATTAAAGATTCCGACAAGAATGACTATAGCTAGCTCTTTAGCAATAACCTTTATTTCATCTATTGGTGCAACAATAGGGAAGGTCACTACAGGACAGGTGGAATATGGACCTGCAGCAGTTATGATAGTAGCAAGCCTCATTGCTTCACCGTTAGGAGCTAGTGCTGGTAAAAAGATTAATACTTCTATACTCCAGGCTATTCTAGCATTGTTGATATTAGGCAGCGCCATAAAAATTTGGCTGGATTTTATCGGATTTTAACATAGAGCGTATATTCTCTTATGACAAAACAGCCTGTTTTGTGATGAGAGGGTATAGGCTCTCTTTTGTATGCAATTGGGCTTTTTCCCATGAGACCTATCATCTTGACTTTAGGAATGATATAATCTTGTATGGTAATCAAATTATATTGGAGGATTATGACTTATGTTGCAAGCAACTAACGTTAGTCTTCGCTTTGGAGACCAAAAGCTATTTGAAGACGTTAATATAAAGTTTAATCCAGGTAACTGTTATGGACTGATTGGTGCTAACGGTGCTGGTAAATCAACTTTTCTAAAAATTTTATCAGGCGAAATTGAAGCACAGACTGGAGAAGTATCCTTGAAGAAGGATCAAAGAATGGCTGTACTGAAGCAGGACCACTTCGAATATGAGGAATATGAAGTACTGCAAACGGTGCTTATGGGATATAAACGTCTCTATGACGTAATGCAAGAGAAAGATGCTATTTACCAAAAAGCAGAGTTCAGTGAAGAAGACGGAATGCGTGCAGCTGAATTAGAAGCAGAATTTGCTGAAATGAACGGGTGGGAAGCAGAATCTGATGCAGCTCGTTTATTAAAAGGCCTAGGTATTCCAGAAGAACTTCATAATAAGAACATGGCTGACTTGCTTAATTCTCAAAAAGTAAAAGTGCTGCTTGCTCAAGCTTTATTCGGTAATCCAGATGTCCTATTACTGGATGAGCCTACAAACGGCCTGGATATTCATGCTATTCAGTGGCTGGAAGAATTCCTAATCAATTTCGAAGGAACGGTTATTGTTGTTTCCCACGACCGTCACTTCCTGAATACGGTTTGTACTCACATTGCTGACCTAGACTTCGGTAAAATTCAAGTATATGTAGGTAACTATGACTTCTGGTACGAATCCAGCCAGCTTGCTCAAAAGCTTGCTAAAGAAGAGAATAAGAAGAAAGAACAGAAGGCTGCAGAACTAAAGGAATTTATTCAGCGCTTTAGTGCTAACAAATCCAAATCAAAACAAGCTACTTCTCGTAAGAAATTACTTGATAAAATTACGCTGGATGATATTCAGCCATCTTCTCGTCGCTATCCTTATATCGCATTCAAGCCAGACCGTGAAATTGGTAATGACTTGTTAGTGGTAGAGAACCTTTCTAAGACCATTGACGGCGTTAAAGTATTAGATAATATCTCTTTCAGATTGGAAAAAGATGATAAGGTAGCGCTGGTGGGAGATAATGATTTAGCTAAAACGACGCTTTTTAAAATATTAATGGGAGAAATGGAGCCAGACGCTGGCACGTATAAATGGGGAGTTACGACTTCTCAAAGCTATTTCCCAAAAGATAACTCAGCTTTCTTCGAAAACAATGACCAAAACCTTGTTCAATGGCTGCGTCAATACTCTCCTGAGGACGAAACAGAAACCTTCTTAAGAAGCTTCCTAGGTCGCATGCTGTTCTCTGGTGAAGAAGTGAAGAAGAAAGCAAAAGTGTTATCTGGTGGTGAGAAAGTACGTTGTATGCTCTCTAAGATGATGCTAAGTGGTTCAAATGTTCTGTTGTTAGATGAGCCGACGAACCACCTAGACTTAGAGTCCATTACAGCATTGAACGAAGGTCTAATTAATTTTAAAGGTTCAATCATCTTTGCATCTCATGACCATCAGTTCATTGAAACAATTGCGAATCGAATTATTGAAATTACACCAAACGGTATCATTGATAAATATATGCCATACGATGAATATGTCAATGACCCAGAAATTATGAGACAACGAAAGCAGCTAACTGCATAATGGAGTGAACACAAAGCTTGCCGTGGAAGATTACACGGCAAGCTTTAATAATGTAATATTTTTTCTGCTCTCCACCCATACATAATGTATAAATTATTCATCTAAATACCATTACAATACTAAATGTGCCTACAGAGAAAGCCTGTAACTGGTTTTACATAAATTATATAAAAAAAGGTTTGCTTTCGTATTGTTTCGGGGATTTCCTTTATAGGTAAAGAAAATAAGGGAGTGAGCAGTAATGGATAGTGTAGTCAGCACGAAACAACGAGCTAAAAGGAGCGGAAAACAAGCTAGTCAGGATGTAAAGCCATGGATAAGAGCATCTGCAAGGTTTGGATATGCTGCCAAGGGATCCGTATATATGCTGCTTGGGATATTATCCTTCATGGCTGCTATTGGAGTAGGAGGAAAGACAACGGGCACAAAGGGTGCTTTTGCTGCATTAGCACAAAAACCCTTTGGTAATATACTCATTTGGATCGCCGGTATCGGACTAGTCGGTTATGTGCTATGGAGAGTAATCCAAATTATTAAAAACCCTGAACACAAAGGAGTTATGCCTAGAATTGGCTTTTTTATTAGTGGTATTTTATACTCTTCATTAGCTATTAAAGCCTTCTCCATCGTATTAGGATCTGGGTCTGGTAATTCCTCAAGCGATGGTTCAAAGCAAACCCTGACAGCTAAAGTTCTAAGCCAGCCGTTTGGCAAGTGGGTCATAGCATCGATTGGGATTGGCGTAATTATCTATGGAATGTCTGAATTATACAGGGGGATTACAGAAAAATATAAAAAACAATTCAAATATGGTGAAATGAATTCCTCCGAAAAATCGGCAGTCAATAAAACAGGGAAAATCGGATTAACAGCTAGAGGAATTGTATTTGGAATTATTGGTTATTTCTTCATTCAAATTGCAATAACATCCTCTTCCAATAAGAGTCAGCAAATCGGTATAGATGGTGCACTATCTAAACTAGCAGAGCAGCCTTTTGGACAATGGCTTCTTGGGATCGTCTCTGTGGGTCTTGTCCTATTTGGCATATTCCAAATACTAAAAGCTAAAAACAGACACGTAAAGGTATCATAATGAGCGGGAGACCGCTCATTTTTTATGAGCCTTTTTAAGTGGTGCTTGAAACAAAGCCTTCCACTATCCCCTTTTTTAATATATTATCTTACCATCAATATTGGTCTTCAACAGAGCTTTGGTGATTAATGAAAGGAATACATGTAAATTCTGGTTTCCTAATACTCTATTATTCAGTAAAATAAGGGCAGAGGAAAAAAACTAGGGGGGAAATCATGGGGGCTGTTATCGAATCCTATAGTCCTATATTAATCATTATTGCTATCCTATTAACATTAATGACTACATATACAGCACTAGATTTATTTACATTACTTAGAAATGCAAAAAAGGGAAGCAGATTTCTATTTCTGGGTGGCATTTCATCTATGGGCATTGGTATTTGGGTGATGAATTTTCTTACAATGCTGGCCATGGACACCTATAGTTTAATTGGAAATCAAATCCCTTTCACTATACTCTCTATGATATTGAGTATTTCTTTTTCTGGAATGGCATTGTATGTATTAGCTAATAAAGTTATCCCGTTTCAAAAACTGTTGCTGGCAAGTTTATTTTTAACCCTTGCCGTATTTTCAGCACACGTTACGGGCATGTACACTTTGACGATTCATATACAATATCATTGGTTAGTGTTAATTCCATCGTTGCTATTAATTTACGGATCATTTTTGTTCTCCTTATGGGTTATGTTCAGCTACCGTAATACCATACATGTATCTAACATATGGTTAAAGCCTTTAAGTTCAATTATTATTACAGCTGCTATTGTAGAAGGCTACTTTCTGTTGACAAAGGCTTCTCTTTCATTGCCTGAAGAGGTTGCTGCTCCTACTTCAGGAGAATCACAGGAAGCATTTGTTTTATATTTAGTACTGTTTATTACTATTCTTATTACAGCAGGCATTCTTTGGTCTAGTACTTTAGTAAATAACAGACTTACGACGAGTGATACTTATCTAAGTGATATTGAATTTGCTTTGGATGCTTCATCCATCATTGCCATTACAAATCAAAGAGGCATCATAACATATGTAAACGATAAGTTTCTAGAAATATCCAAATTTCAGGAAGATGAGCTCATTGGTCAGGATCATCGAATATTGAACTCTGGCTACCATCCGAAGGAGTATTTCAAAGATTTATGGAGGACGATAGGGACTGGAAATGTGTGGCGTGGAGAGATTCGCAATAGAGCAAAAGACGGCACCTATTATTGGGTGGACACCACCATTGTGCCATTCTTAAATGAGAAAGGGAAGCCGTATCAATACCTGGCTATTCGAAATGACATTACGGAAAGAAAGAAAACCGAAGAGGTGCTGCATCGTCAGGATAAATTAGCAGCAGTTGGACAACTAGCAGCGGGAGTTGCTCATGAAATTCGTAATCCTCTTACATCTATGAGGGGCTATGCTGAATTTTTACAACTGGACGAAGTAGATCATGAAAGAAGAGAATACTTAGACATTATTGTAGATGAGATAGAGCGTGTGAATACCATCGTAGAAGACTTTATGATGCTGGCTAAACCAAAGGAAGTGGAGCTATCTCATGAAAACATAGTACCCATTTTACGAAATGTACTTTCCTTGCTGTCATATACTGCCCGGAAATATAAGGTAAACCTCCATTTGGAGGCTGAGGTAGAAGAGGTTCAATTATTATGCGATGCAGATCGATTAAAGCAAGTGTTTATTAATCTTGTAAAGAATGGGATAGAAGCAACACCACGAGGCGGAGATGTGACGGTCGAGCTACATGTAGACAATCAGGATATTATTATTAGGGTGAAGGATACTGGAAAGGGTATCTCCTCTGAGGAAATAAAGAAATTAGGGGAGCCATTTTATACAACCAAGCAGAGTGGTAATGGACTTGGATTAATGACAAGCTTTAAAATAATAGAAAGTCATCATGGCAGTGTTCGAGTAGAAAGTGAGAAAGAAATAGGCACATCGTTTATTATTACATTACCTTCATCTGTAACAGAAAAGATTACTGCACATTAGACTAAGCAGTAATCTTTTCTTTTGGTATAGTAGTTTCCCATTACACCTTAGGGGAACTCTTTAGTATGATAGGAATGAAATGATTGATGAAGAAGTGACACAAAAGGTATAGTAGATATGCTTTATATACTTAAGAAAGGGTGATTCTTTGCATCATAAAGATAAACGCTTTGCCATAGCCAATAGAGAAGCTCTCATTGGCGTTATCCTTGCTATTATCAATTTCATCTGGTGGTATGGCTTTGCTTATGGGCTGGGAAGCAAAAACCCAGAATCCTATACTTATATTTTTGGTTTACCTGCTTGGTTTTTTTATAGCTGTGTTTTAGGTTTCCTCATTATGGCCGTACTCGTCATCTTAGTGGTACGTTTTATGTTTACAGAGGTGCCCTTAGAAGATGAAGAAGGGGAGGAAACATGAATTTATCAGTACTTATCTCATTAATTATCTTCCTGCTAATTATTTTTATCATTGGATTTTGGTCTAGCAGACATTTACGCTCTTCAGATTCCTTCCTACAGGATTATTTTCTAGGCGGGAGACAATTAGGTGGTTTCATACTCGCTATGACTATGACAGCAACCTACGGAAGTGCAAGCAGTTTCATTGGGGGGCCAGGGCTTGCTTATAATCAAGGACTTGGATGGGTTCTCCTGGCCATGTCTCAGTTAGTAACAGGTTATTTTGTCTTAATGGTCCTTGGGAAACGATTTGCAATCGTGGCAAGACAATATCAGGCGGTTACATTAATTGATTTCCTGCGAAAACGATATGAGAATAAATGGGTGGTTATTACTGGAGCTCTTAGTATCGTTATCTTCTTATTTAGTGCAATGGCATCTCAATGGGTTGGAGGTGCCAGACTAATTGAATCCGTCACAGGGCTATCCTATACTAGCGCACTTTTCATTTTTGCGCTATCCGTTCTCGTATATGTCATCATAGGCGGTTTCCGAGCAGTAGCACTGACAGACACTGTACAAGGCGTGGTCATGTTTCTTGGGACACTAACATTACTTGTTGCGACGATCATTGCAGGAGGAGGTATGTCCTCGATTATGTCTGATCTCGTTGATCAGAATCCTAACTTGGTTACTCCTTTCGGGGCAAATGCTGACCTGACTCCTTCTTATGTATCCTCCTTTTGGATTCTTGTTGGTGTAGGAGTAGTTGGACTGCCCCATGTCACCGTTCGAGCAATGTCCTATAAATCATCTAAAGCAATGCATAGAGCTATTATTATAGGAACTGTCGTAGTTGGTGTCATCATGTTAAACATGCACCTCATAGGGGTACTTGCTAAACCGATTTTGCCAACCATTGAAAATCCTGACATGGTTATGCCAGCGATAGCTCAAGAAGTACTGCCGCCCTGGGTAGCAGGTATTGTCCTTTCGGCACCGATGGCAGCCATTATGTCTACAGTAGACTCCTTGCTATTATTAGTTAGCTCCGCTATTGTGAAAGATGTTTATATTAACTATATAAATCCTAAAGCAAGCAATGATCGTGTTAGGAAACTTAGCTTTACCGTTACTGCGATTCTTGGCATTATTGTTTTCTTGTTAGCAATACAGCCCCCTGAACTACTAATTTGGCTAAATCTATACGCCTTTGGCGGGCTAGAGGCAGCCTTTATATGGCCCGTGGTGTTAGGGTTGTATTGGTCTAAAGGGAATCAGTATGGCGCGCTGGCTTCCATGTTAACGGGTATAGGCTCCTACATCATTGTAGATAAAATGTTTAGTGACATGATTTCTGTTCATCCAGTAACCGTTCCAGTCGTATTATCATTTGTCGTATATGTCGTTGTCAGCTTTAGTACTCAAACCGCTAATAAACTAGGTTAATTGCGTCACGTGATAAATACTTCATCCTACACCTAGGATGAAGTATTTTCATGAATTGGAAGATTATATGTAATATTACTGTCATGTACTTGTTATAGATGCAACAACATTGTTACCTCCTTGTTCTTTGTATATCTAGGTTGTCTGTTATAGTATTACCTAGGTTAATTGCTTAACGCAAAAACAAAACAGGGGGAGTTACCATATGAAAAAAGCAATTATGACTATTGCTGCTGTCGCGGGTGTTTCTGGTGTTTTTGCAAGTACTGCACATGCAGAAGAGGTACAGGTGAAGAAAGGTGATACGCTTTGGGGTATTTCCCAAGCACATAATGTAACCGTACAAGATTTACAAGACTGGAATAATTTATCTAATCATATCATTTACGCAGGATCTTCATTAGAGGTGTCCGGAGCATCTAATGAACCGAAGAAGGTAAATGTTAATCATACAAATACTTACACCGTTCAATCTGGTGACACACTTTGGGGTATTGCTAACGAAAATGGACTATCTGTGAGCGGTTTAAAATCCAAAAATAAATTGACTTCTGACATTATTCATCCTGGTCAGAAGTTACAGCTAAAGGGATCAAATCAGCAGACAAACAATACTTCTGCTAAATCAAAGCAAACGGAAGCTACTACTAAATCCACTCACACGGTTCAGCCGGGTGATACATTATGGGGGATAGCTAGTGCCAATGGAGTTTCTGTTAGTAATGTAAAAGCATGGAACCATTTAAGTTCAAATACCATTTATGTTGGCCAATCCTTAAAACTTGATGGTCCTGCAAAGCAAACAGCACAGGCGTCTGCTCCAACCCAGAACCAGCAAAACACTAGCCAAAATAATACATCTTCTAACCAGCAGCCATCTCGTTCTGATAATCAAGCGGTTAAGACATTAAATATGTCCTCCACTGCTTATACGGCCTACTGTAATGGCTGCTCTGGAATAACATCAACGGGTATTAACTTAAAAGCCAATCCAAACCAGAAGGTAATAGCTGTGGATCCAAGTGTCATCCCATTAGGTACTAAAGTTCATGTGGAAGGCTATGGATACGCGATTGCTGGTGATACAGGCGGTGCGATAAAAGGAAATAAAATTGATGTATTCTTCCCAAATAAGAGTCAGGCATATCAATGGGGACGGAAAACAGTAAAAGTAAAAGTATTGGATTAATAATAACGTAAGCTGCCTTCTCAAGTGGCAGCTTTTTTTGTATATCGCAACATATTTTTCTCCCTTCTAAGCCACGATAGTAGTGTATTACTAAAAAACAGATAGAAGGAGAGATGTTATGACTAGAGGACAAAGCAAGAAACATAAGGAAAAGAATGACGCAAAGCTTTCTCAAACTCCAGCAAAAGATATCGTAGAAGATGGCAGAGATGTGGAGTTTGCATCTGAATTCGCAGATCAGGAATATAGAGAGGCACAGAAAAGAGCCAATGCTGCGGATGAAAGAGCAAAACAGCACAAACAACATTAAATGAAGAATACAGAAGGCCGTCTATGAACTAGAGCATAGACGGCCTTCTGTTTTTTATCTTTAGACCTCGAAGTATTACGTTTCTGATGTAGGGAAGACTTTAGATCGTGTTAAAAATCGTAACCCTTCTGGCCCTTCTAAAGAGAACATCCCCCCTCTACCTTCTACAACATCAATGATAAGTTGGGTATGCTTCCAGTATTCATATTGCCGCTTATCAATATAAAACGGACAACCGCCAATTTCACCCAGCTTCACATCAGAATCTCCAATCATGAAGTCACCGTCTGCAAAGCACATAGGTGAACTGCCATCACAACATCCTCCTGATTGATGAAACATAAGAGAGCCATGTTTAGCTTTTAGCTTCTCGATTAAGTCAATAGCTTGTGGTGTAGCGGTAACCTTATCCATATTAATAAAATCCTAACTTTTGAGGGCTGTAGCTTACAAGCATATTTTTTGTTTGTTGATAATGAGAAAGCATCATTTTGTGGTTTTCTCTTCCAATACCAGACATTTTGTAGCCGCCAAATGCTGCATGAGCAGGATAGGAGTGATAGCAATTCGTCCATACCCGTCCTGCTTCTATATTTCGACCAAAAGTATAGGCAGTATTAATATTTCTTGTCCATATTCCAGCACCTAGTCCATACAGGGTATCGTTAGCGATTTCTAACGCTTCTTCTTCTGAACTAAATGTGGTAACCGAGACAACTGGTCCGAAAATTTCTTCTTGAAAAACACGCATGTCATTGGAGCCTTTGAAGATAGTTGGATTAACGTAATAGCCTCCACTCAATTCACCAGTTTGGACATTACGGTCACCGCCAATTAAACATTCAGCGCCTTCTTCTTTACCTATCTCCAAATATGACAGTATCTTTTCCAATTGTTCATTCGATGCTTGTGCCCCCATCATTGTCTCTGTATCTAATGGATTGCCTTGCTTGATTTGTTTTACTCTTTCCAAAGCCCGGTCCATAAATTTGTCATAGATAGACTCGTGAATAAGTGCGCGGGATGGGCATGTACAAACCTCACCTTGGTTTAAGGCAAACATCACAAAACCTTCAACCGCTTTATCAAAAAATTCATCATCATGATCGGCAATATCCGGGAAGAAAATGTTCGGAGATTTGCCTCCTAATTCAAGCGTAACGGGAATAATATTTTGGGAGGCATATTGCATAATCATTCTTCCGGTAGTAGTTTCCCCAGTAAAAGCCACTTTTGCAATGCGATCATTAGAGGCCAACGGTTTTCCAGCTTCTACTCCAAAACCATTTACAATATTGAGAACTCCAGCTGGCAGCAAATCCTCGATGAGCTCGGTTAGGACCATAATAGAGGCTGGTGTTTGTTCAGCAGGCTTTAAAACTACACAGTTCCCAGCAGCCAAGGCAGGAGCTAGCTTCCACGTAGCCATTAATATTGGGAAGTTCCAAGGAATGATTTGTCCTACAACACCTAGTGGTTCTTTAAAATGATAGGCAACTGTTTCGTTATCAATTTGACCAATTGAACCTTCTTCTGCACGGATACAGCCTGCAAAATATCGGAAGTGATCTACAGCCAAAGGCAGGTCCGCTGCTAGCGTTTCTCGAACCGCTTTACCATTATCCCACGTTTCTGCAACAGCTAGCATTTCTAAGTTATTTTCTATTCGATCAGCAATCTTATTGAGAATGTTTGCTCTTTCGGCAGGGGATGTTTGCGCCCAATCGTTTTTTGCACTATAGCCAGCATCTATGGCTAAATCCACATCTGCTGCCTTGGATCTTGCTACTTCACAGAAAACCTGTCCATTGACAGGGCTTACGTTTTCAAAGTATTCTCCATCCACTGGTGCAACCCATTCGCCACCAATAAAATTATCATACCGTTTCTTAAAACTCACCTTAGAATTTGCTTCTCCTGGATTAGCATAGATCATGTAAATCCTCCTTTAGTATTTAGGCAGTCTTCTATTCTTTTTATGTAAACGCTTTCTTAAAAGTAAATACTTTCCTTATTTGTAAAGGGAAGACCTCATACATAGCAGTCTAGAAAAAGAATAGAACTTACTGTTAAGTGTAAATATTCTGAATATAATTATCAAGCAAGATGACCTCAACACATATGAATAAATTTCGAATTATAGGACATCGTATAAACGTACCACCTTACTCAATCTAAAGGAGCTGTTACACATGGCTAAACGTAACCAAGAAAAAAATAACAAACCAGAAAAGCAAAAGCGTGATCAGGAATTCGGTCAGGAGTTAGATGCACGCGACTATGAGAAGCAAGAACGCAATGCAGAAGCAAAAGCAATGAAAGCTAAAAAGGACAATAAATAGGAATAGCTAGTCTGTTAGAACATTTTTATAGTGAAACAAAAAGCAAAGGTTTAGTTTCTGCCTTTGCTTTTTGTTTTTCATTCTTTAGTGGTATTGTTTGTGTGTGTGATTGTAATGATTTATAGTGGATGATGAAGAAAAAGGAGGGGAATGTTATGCGACTAAAAAATAAAAAAATTATTCAACTCGTAAGCAATGATTTCGAAGATTTAGAACTATGGTATCCAGTAATGCGCCTTCGAGAGGAAGGAGCTATTGTGGACATTGTCGGCGAAAAGGCAGAGGAAGAGTACGTAGGTAAATACGGCGTACCTGTTACATCTGACAAAGCATTTGATACCATTAATCCAGACGACTATGATGCAATTCTCGTTCCTGGTGGATGGTCTCCCGATAAGCTCAGAAGATACGATTCTATAATAACAATGGTTCGTAAAATGAATGAACAGAATAAAGCGATTGGCCAAGTATGCCATGCAGGCTGGGTGCTGATATCAGCTGATATATTAAAAGGGAAAAGAGTAACCAGTACACCTGGTATTAAAGACGATATGATTAATGCTGGCTCCACCTGGGTGAACGAACCAGTAACTGTGGATGGAAACATAATCTCCAGCCGTCGTCCACCAGACTTGCCTGATTATATGAGAGAATTCATATCGGTATTAGAAAAGCAATCCTAACCAAACCCTCTTTTTGTAGGGAAGCCATGGCTTCCCTACAATTTTTTTGCCTATAGAGAAGCAATATTCCAATCGTTTTGATATTTTATTCGTATCATGATGTCTTTTTTTTGATTCTTTGAAACCACCTCCGTTACCTATCCGTCAGAAGAAGTAGATATATCTGAAACTCTGTTAATGCATTAACAGCCAACTATTACTAGGGAGGTTGTTAATATGTTAAAAAAATTAATTTCCATTATAACTGGATTAATTGTAGTTATGGGTGCGGGTAGTCCAGTTATGGCAGAAAACGTTGGAAAACCACCTGTAAAGGAATTAGAATACCGCCTAAAAGAGCTGACTACGTTAGAAACGAATGAGAACTTCAAAGTAAAAAAATATGATTCCAAGGATCGCTTAGAAGAAGAATTCAAAAATATCATGGTATGGCCTCTTGCAGATTATTATCTAGATCATTACTTCGAGGAAAAAAATAATAATGTGTACATTATACCTACGGAAGGTCCCACGAAGATAAATTTTCAGAATGATTATAATTTGGAAAAATTAAGCGACCATCATTACAAAGTAACGCAACAAGGAAGTAATCAACTTCGAGGGAATTATACACTAACTATTCATTACAAGTACGAAGCAGGAAAGTGGGTCATGGCAGATAGAATGAATCGCGTTGGTCTTGAAAATGGTGGTCCAATGCCAGATACAGCAAGCAGCTATCCTATTATGATGATAAGCGGGCTTGTAATGCTTGCCCTTGGTAGTGGGATGTTTATGATGAGAAGAGGTATTGCTAGATAGTAAACACAATGCTCTTTATCGTAAAGGATTCCTTGTTGTAGCTTAATATCACATAAAAGAGGGCTGCCATCTAGCAGCCCTCTTTTATGAATTAATATGGTTGATCTTGATAGTAATAATTTGGTGAATGAATTGTATTATCATATTCCTTATGAAACATATGGGTAGTTGCTGGAGAAAGGGGCGGGTTTAACCAAACCCAGTCTCCTGTTACCTTTCTTCCATGGTGGTGCTCTTTCATTTCAAACGAGTGAAATTGCTGGGCAGCAGTATGATGGTCCACGATATTAACCCCATCTTCCTTATAAGAATGTATAACGGCTGCATTTAGTTCTAGTAGTGCTCTGTCTTTCCATAGGGATTGATTCCTTTTAATGTCTAATCCCATAAAGGAAGCGACCTTTGGCAGCATGTTATATCGACATTCATCCGCTAAATTCCGTGCTCCAATTTCTGTTTCCATATACCATCCATTAAATGGAGCTCCTACATATTCTATTCCACCAATTTCTAATTTCATATCAGAAAGAATGGGAACAGCATACCATTTTAAGTGCAGGTCAGAAAACCAATCATAATGTGGATGACGTAAAGGTATCTCTAGCACAATATCATTGGGGACCTCAAACCAAACTGGTGATTCGTCTCCAATTTGAATAACCCACGGTAATATATCGTAATGAGTTCCTTCCCCAACCCACCCAAGTTCTGTACACTTTTTCGTGAAGGCAATAGAGGCTGGGTCACCAAGAACACCGTCTTCGGTTTCGTATCCGGCATAACGGATTAATTGATGATTCCATATTCGAACTGCATTTTCCTTATTATGTACAGGATGAAATACCGTGATGGTAGAACGAATTTTACCACCATTAGTTGCATATCGAACGTGGGCTTCTAATGCATCGCGCACTTCATCAACGGTTTGCAGACCTCGTTTATCGAAAACCTTTAAACTATTCCAAAACAGCCTTCCGATACATTTATTACTGTTCCTCCAAGCCATCTTCGCTCCATGATCTATCTCTTCAAATGTATGTTCATAAAAGCCATATTGCTCAATCTCGGCTGCAATTTCAGTTAATCTGGCAGTCAATTCTTCGGACGATTTACCTAATTCCTCATAACAAGTTGTTATAAATTGCTCTGCTTGCTGCATTATCTCAGTAGTTGTCACGATACCGAACCTCCATTTATTACACTTCAGTTATTGTAACACAATTGCATCATGTTATATGTGACATAAGTATGTACATAATAGAAGGGAAATGGAGCATAAATCCTATGTGTCAGAAATGGAGTGATGAAATGACCATCTTTCGGCTTGGCTACGTTGCGATGAGTAAGCATGTGTCCAATGCTTCTCCCTCTAGAATGATGACCTATCAGCAATTCAAGCAAATAGAGGATAGAGAAGCTGCAATTGCGAAATTAGAAAGGATTGCATCTACCAACCTTCACAATACGTTAAGATTACTAAAGCATAACAAAGCAAACAAAATTTCCTTCTATCGCTTAAGCTCGAAATTAATTCCACTAGCTACACACGAGGAGCTTGCACATTGGAATTATATAAAAAATGTGAAGGAGGAGCTGCAAGAGATAGGGCATTTTGCAATACAAAACAATATGAGAATAGATTTCCATCCGGATCATTATGTTGTGTTAAACACACCACATAAAGAAAAGTTAAAATCCTCTTTACATATACTTCGTTATCATTATCGGCTTCTAACCTCTATGGGATTAAACCCTGCTCATCGGTGTGTATTGCATTTAGGAGGGGCCTATCAAGATAAGGAGGCATCCTTAGAAAGATTTATTGAAAATTGGGCTTACATCCCCACACCCATACAAAGCATGGTCTTATTGGAAAACGATGACACGCTGTACACAATGGAAGATTGCTTGTACATATGCGAAAAATTAAGTATTCCTTTCGTATTCGACCTTCACCATCATCATGCTAATCATTACCATCCTAATTGGCTACAGCATTGGGAAAGAGCCATTGCCACATGGAAAAACAGCCCCTTCCCAATCAAAGTACATCTTTCAAGCCCAAGGAGTAAACATGATTTTAACAGTCATGCTGATTACGTAGAGGATGAAACGTTCTATTCCTTTATGAAGCAGGTCAATCAAAGTGTTCCTCAAGTGGATTGCATGATTGAAGCCAAACAAAAGGATGATGCACTTTTCCAGCTTGTCCATGACCTACAACAACGAGAGGGAATAGAACTCGTCACTCCTACAGAAATAAAGGTATTGTAATACAATTGATATAAAGTATTCGCTTTCCTAGTGATTACACTATTTTCGGTTAGGGAATAGGGAGGAAAGTGGAGGGATGATATATGGCAGAGTATAATAAGGACCAATATGGAAATGAAACAAAGGACCAAAAATACGGCACAACTATAGAATCCAGAGAAAATCCAGACCGACCAGGGAGACAGTTTTATATCCCATCCCAAATTGTAAGCGAGTTTGCCCATAAAGGAAGAGATCACTTAGTTAAACGATTTCCGGCTCAATTTTTATTGGCATTGACAGCTGGAGGCTTTATGACCTTTGGGGCAACGTTTTCCATTCTACTTGCAATCGGCATTGATGCTAAAGGATTATATTACCTCTTATCCGGAATTGGATTCGCAACTGGTTATGCGATGGTTTTTATTTCAGGATCCGTTCTGTTTACAGAAGTAAATGTACTCTTACCAACCTACTTATTTAATTCAACCTCATTCTTGCAACGAAACATATTTAAGTTTTGGCTGTCAGCCTATATCGGGAATATAATCGGGGCGTTGTTTGTTGCTGTATTCGTGAAATACTCGGGTTCTGTTAATCCATCGTTTTATACCGAATTATCCACCTATATCGATCATAAGATGAAGTTTATGGATAACGGCGTAAAAGGGTGGTTTCAAATAATCCTATCTGGAATTCTAGCGAACTGGTTAATTGGTATGGCAGCATTTTTAACCACCGCTGCCAGAGATATTACTGGTAAGTTTCTGGGTACGATATTACCGGTAGTACTATTTGTTGCGGGGAACTTTCAACACAGTGCCGCAAACATGGGCTATTTCAGTCTAGGTATCCTAACAGACACCCCATATGCATGGTATGAATTTCTGTTTTTTAACTTATTACCTGCAAGTATAGGTAATATCATTGGAGGAGGTATACTTGTTTCTTTACTATTCTCCTATGCTTATAAGGATGACATACAATCTGCCTTAGATAAGAAATAATGAATACCATCGCTAGTGTGGCTAAAGACTGTATAGAATGTTCCATGTATAAAGCTCTCTTTCCTATAGAGGAATGGGAGCTTTTTCAATGATTCTTCCTTAACATAGAAAACAGCTTACTACCATGCATGGAATTGCATATACCCTTGAAACGGCCCTACACGCTTTGACAACGTCCCCATTAAACCTCAAAGAGTGGGGGAGGCTTACGCTACATGACTGCTATTGCATATGTATCTTCATATGGAGTTTGTGTTATTGCTGCTAGTTAGTTCCCTAGGAATTCCTTGCTATAATCTGTGGTAATGGTCCTGACTTTGCTGTATAACAGAGTTTTTTCTCCATAAAAGCCACTAGCTAAATTGCAGTGGCTATTCTTTATATTATTGGTAGCGTTCCAGCATAGAGAAGAAATTCTTTACAAAGTTATAGAATACCTTTTCAGAAGGAGCGAGTTCTCTATCTGTAGGGGTGATAATGCCAACTGTCCGTTTTACCTGTGGAATGGTAATGGGTTTCTTCACTGTTAATCGGGGAATAGAATTATAAAATGTGCTATCAGGTAAAAGTGTTACCCCGATTCCAGCAGAAACCAGTCCCTTAATAGCGTCTAAATCTTCTCCCTGTGATGAGATATGTGGTGTGAATCCTGCCTGCTTACAAGCATCTACTACAATGTCATGCAGCACGTATCCTTCTGGAAACAGAATAAAGGAGTCCCGTTTTAAGTCACTAAGCAGAATATCTTCTTTTTCTGCCAATGCATGCTGAACAGGTAATAAAGCCGAAATTTGCTCCGTAAATAAAATATGACTTTCTACTTCCACATCCTCCTTAGGGACTGGACCTAGGAACGCTAAATCAATTTCTCTCTTTTTTACAGCATCAATTAAATATCTATACGAACCTTGTCGAAGCTGAAAACCAACGTTTGGATGATTGTGTTTAAACGATGATATGACTGTAGGTAATAAATGGCTTGCTAAGCTGGTTGGAAAGCCAATTTTGATTAAGCCGCGATCTGGGTCCAAATATTCCTCCACCTGCTTTGTTGCATGTTCTATAGCCTTTAATGCTGTTTGGGTATGTGTTCTGAATATCTTTCCTATTGGAGTAAGTTTTATATTTCTACCTTCCCTAATAAACAGCTTCACTCCTAATTCATCCTCCAAGTTCGCAATTTGTCTACTAATAGCCGATTGCGCAACATGTAAATGAACTGCTGCTTCAGAAATATGTTCTCGTTCAGCTACTTCCATAAAATAATATAGTTGTCTAAGCTCCATGTTCAGTCCCCCATGATCAATTCATATCAATATTAGATTAATTCTATCTAAATTATATATTGTTTGAAACAATTTGAAAACTTACAATAGAAATAACAGGAAAACGGATTCTATTTTGTAAAAAGAAGGGGATGTAACAGATGAAATACAACCAAATTCCAAACCCCCAGGGTCTTTATCACCCTCAATTAGAACATGATGCATGCGGTATTGGGCTTTATGCATCACTAAAAGGGATTAAAACACATGAAATAGTTCAAGAAGCATTGCACATGCTTTGTCAATTAGATCATAGAGGCGGTCAAGGTAGTGACCCACATACCGGAGACGGTTCTGGCATTCTAATGCAAATACCTGATAAGTTCTTTAGAAAAGAATGTCCTGATTTTGATTTACCAGAAAACGGACGATATGGAGTGGGAATGCTGTTTTTCTCCGATGAGGAAGAACGGAAGCAAGAAGAGGATTATATTTCCACATTGATAGAACAAGAAGGTCAGCGTGTCATTGGCTGGAGAAGTGTACCTGTAAATGTCAGAAAAATCGGAAAAGATGCACAAAACAGCTGTCCTATTATTCGTCAAGTCTTTGTAGAAGCAAATAATGAGCTCCGGGATCAAACAGATTTCGAACGGAAATTATATGTCATTCGTAAGCAGGCAGAGCATTGGGGCTATGAGAATAGCAGACAGTTTTATTTTGCAAGTTTCTCTAGTCAGACCATTGTGTATAAAGGGCTGTTAACACCTGAACAGGTTGATACATTTTATGATGATTTAGGGGATGAAGAATTTGTTTCTGCCTTTGCTTTAGTACATTCCCGCTTTAGTACAAATACGTTCCCGAGCTGGGAAAGAGCACACCCTAATCGGTATTTAATCCATAACGGTGAAATTAACACATTACGAGGAAACGTAAATTGGATGCGCGCTCGAGAAAAGCAAATGGCGTCAGAGGCTTTTGGAGATGATTTAGAGAAGATTCTGCCGATTATTGATGACGCAGGCAGTGATTCTGCTGCCTTGGATAATGCTTTAGAATTCTTCGTAATGGCAGGCAGAAAGCCGGCACATGCTGCGATGATGCTTATTCCTGAACCATGGAGTGAGAATGAGCATATCACTCCAGAGAAGAAGGCATTTTATGAGTATCATAGTACGTTGATGGAGGCTTGGGATGGTCCAACTTCGATTACGTTTACCGATGGACATCAAATTGGAGCGATATTAGATAGAAATGGATTAAGACCAGCAAGATACTATGTAACAAAAGACGATATGCTGATCTATTCATCTGAAGTAGGAGTTGTGGATGTAGAGGAAGAGAATATTCTATATAAGAGCAGACTGAGTCCTGGTAAGATGCTTCTTATCGACTTAGATGAACACCGCATAATATCAGACGAAGAGATTAAGCAAGAAATGGCTCAAGAAAACCCGTACAAAGAATGGCTTGATACAAATCTATGGAAACTAGAAGCCAAACCAGAGGAAATAGATGAAGAACCGATTTCAGATGCATTTGTTCGCCAACGAACATTTAGCTACACCTATGAAGATATTCACAAGTATTTAATTCCATTGGTCTCAGAAGGTAAAGATCCAGTAGGTGCAATGGGATTTGATACACCGTTAGCTGTTCTTTCTGAAAATCCACAATCCTTATTCTTATATTTCAAACAGCTATTTGCTCAAGTAACGAATCCAGCAATCGATTCCATACGAGAGCAAATGGTTACATCGACTACAACTCTATTAGGAGCGGAAGGAAATATACTGCATCCTGACGAAACGAACAGCCACCGGATACAAATTGATTCCCCGGTTTTGACTGCTAACCAAATGAAGGAATTGCGCCATCAAGATCGTGATTTCTTTCAAAGTAAAGTATTAGATGCTGTGTTTACAGGAAACTTGGAACAGGCAGTACAAACGTTATGTCAAGACGCCTTGAATGCTATAGAGGAAGGGTACAGTATCCTCATTCTATCTGACAGAAATATGGATGCTAGTCACGTAGCTATACCTCCTTTATTGGCTACAAGCGCTTTACATCAATTTCTAGTGCAAGAAGGAAACCGCAAGAAAGCTAGTATCATTGTAGAAAGCGGAGAGGTTCGTGAAGTACACCACTTTGCTGCCTTAATAGGTTATGGTGCAGAGGCCATATACCCTTACCTTGCCTATGAAACATTTAACCAGGTCATTGCAAATGGCGACCTGGAAATGGAAGCTTCTCAAGCAATCGCCAAATACCGTGATACGGTAACAACGGGTATTGTGAAAGTAATGTCCAAGATGGGTATCTCCACTATTCAAAGCTATAGAGGTGCGCAAATATTTGAGGCAGTAGGCATAAGTAAAGAAGTGATTAATCAATATTTTACAGGAACTGTTTCGCAGCTAGGTGGAATCGATTTAAATACTATTGCCAAGGAAGCGAGTATTCTTCACGACAAAGCTTATCGAGATACGTTCCATAATTCATTAGAGCCTGGCAGTGATTTTCAATGGAGAAAAGGCGGGGAACATCACGCCTTTAATCCGAAAACTGTCCATACTCTTCAGTGGGCGTGTCGTCAAAATGATTACAGTCTGTTTAAAGATTTTTCAGAAGCGGCTAATAAAGAACGAATTGGATTTTTACGCAATCTGTTTTCATTTAAAAAGGGACACTCCATTAATATAGAAGAAGTAGAATCTGTAGAGTCTATTGTTAAACGGTTTAAAACAGGAGCAATGTCATTTGGCTCATTAAGTCAGGAAGCACATGAAACGTTAGCTATTGCTATGAATCGTATTGGAGGGAAGAGTAATAGCGGTGAAGGTGGAGAAGACCCTAATAGATATCACGCAGATGAAAATGGGGACCTCCGTAGAAGTGCCATCAAACAAGTGGCGTCCGGACGGTTTGGGGTTACAAGTCACTATTTAGTAAATGCTGATGAATTACAAATTAAAGTTGCGCAAGGTGCCAAGCCAGGAGAAGGTGGTCAGCTGCCAGGTAAGAAGGTGTACCCATGGGTTGCGAATGTCAGAGGATCTACCACAGGAGTTGGACTAATTTCACCACCTCCACACCACGATATTTATTCCATTGAAGATTTAGCACAGCTTATCCATGATTTGAAAAACGTCAACAGGGGCGCTCGAATTAGCGTGAAATTGGTAGCTAAGTCTGGTATCGGTACCATTGCTGCTGGTGTTGCGAAAGGTGCAGCTGATGTTATTGCTGTGAGTGGCTATGATGGCGGTACAGGTGCATCGCCTAAAACCAGTATTAAGCATACAGGGCTACCTTGGGAGCTTGGTCTTGCAGAAACACATCAAACCTTAATGCTAAATAACTTAAGAGATCGTGTGGTACTAGAGACCGACGGAAAGCTGATGACAGGAAGAGATGTAGCGATGGCCGCCTTACTAGGCGCAGAAGAATACGGATTTGCTACAGCACCACTTGTAGTATTAGGTTGTGTCATGATGCGAGTCTGCCACAAGGATACGTGTCCTGTCGGTATTGCTACGCAAAATCCAGAGTTAAGAAAGAAATTTACAGGCAATGCAGATCATATCGTTCATTACATGACCTTCGTTGCTCAAGAATTAAGAGAAATAATGGCAGAGCTAGGATTCCGTACAGTAGAAGAAATGGTTGGCCGTACAGACGTGCTAGAAATTAGCGACCGTACAAAGTCACATTGGAAAGCCAGTTCCTTAGACTTAACCAACCTTGTGTATCAACCGAAGGGTACTCGTACTTGTCAGAAGAAGCAAAATCATAAGATTGAACAATCCTTAGACGTAACTACCATTCTTCCAGCTGTTAAATCATCTATTCTGACCAAGAAGCCAATTCAACTTTCTTATCCAATTCGCAACACAAACCGAGTAGTAGGAACGATAGTGGGAAGCGAAATTTCAAAGCTTTATGGGGAGGATGGTTTACCAGAAGACACTATCCAGCTTCACTTCCAAGGTTCAGCTGGTCAAAGCTTCGGTGCCTTTGTACCGAAAGGTTTATCCCTTTATCTTAAGGGAGACGCCAATGACTATGTAGGTAAAGGGCTATCAGGTGGAAAGCTAGTCGTCGCTAAACCTAATAATAGTCCAGGTGCAAGTGAGGATGTCATTATTGGAAATGTAGCGTTTTACGGTGCATCTAAAGGAGAAGCTTACATCAATGGGGTAGCTGGGGAGCGATTTGCCGTTAGGAATAGTGGAGCAGACGTCGTTGTTGAAGGCGTCGGTAATCACGGATGTGAATATATGACCGGTGGCCGTGTAGTTGTTTTAGGAGAAGTCGGACCTAACTTTGCGGCAGGGATGTCTGGTGGAGTAGCTTATGTGCATGCAGAAGATAAACATACCTTTACTTCTCTTTGCAATAAAGGAATGGTTGAATTAGAAGGATTAGAAGATATAGAGGAAAAGCAAGAGGTTCGTAAAATGATTGAGAATCATTACAGCTATACAGGTAGTCTTAAAGCAGGTAATATGCTGGAGAATTGGCCATCTGCTGCAGACTCCTTTGTCAAAGTAATTCCAAAGGATTATAAACAAATGCTTAAGCGCCTAGATGCCCACCTTGCTGAAGGGGTATCAGAGGAGGAGGCTGCTATGAACGCATTTAAAGGTCTTCCTACTGCATCAGAGCAACGTATGGCAGATTACTCCAAAGCACCTCAAGTAGCAGCCGAATAAGAAAGGAGAGAGTTGTGATGGATAAATCCACTGGGTTTATGTATATAAATCGTGAAGAAGCATCAGAAAGATCACCGCAAACAAGAGTAAAAGATTGGAATGAATATACTGCTCCTTTCTCGGAGGAAGAGCTAAAAAGGCAAGGGGCAAGGTGTATGGACTGCGGCATACCATTTTGCCATACAGGTATTGAAATTAAAGGGACAGCATCAGGCTGTCCCATCAATAATCTTATTCCAGAGTGGAACGACCTAGTCTATCGGGGTAAATGGAAAGAAGCACTAGAAAGGTTAGAGAAGACTAATAATTTCCCTGAATTTACAGGGAGAGTTTGCCCGGCGCCATGTGAAGGAGCATGCACTGTTGCAATTTCTGATCCTGCTGTCGCTATTAAAGATATTGAGCGAACCATTATCGACAAAGGTTTTGAAAACGGATGGATACAACCAAGGATTCCTGACCAGCGTTCCGGTAGAAAGATTGCTATAGTTGGTTCTGGACCAGCCGGACTTGCAAGTGCAGATCAGCTGAATCAGGCCGGTCATACGGTAGCTGTCTACGAACGTGCAGATAAGCCAGGTGGATTATTAACCTATGGTATTCCTAATATGAAACTCGAAAAATATATTGTTGAACGCCGTATTAATCTATTAAAGCAAGAGGGTATTGATTTCATTACAAACACAGAGGTTGGCAAGGATATTTCCGCTGACCAGCTGAGGGAACAATATGATGCGGTTATTTTGTGCACAGGAGCCCAGAAACAACGAAACTTAACCATTGAAGGAAGAGAAGCCAAAGGAATTCATTATGCTATGGACTATCTAACAGCTTCTACTAAGAAGCTATTAGATGAAAAGCTTGAACAGGACGAATATATTAATGTTGAGGGCAAGGATGTAATAGTTATAGGAGGAGGAGATACTGGCGCAGATTGTGTAGCGACTGCTCTAAGACAAAATTGTAAGAGCGTAACCCAGTTTGGGAAACATCCTAAACAACCC
Source organism: Pontibacillus salicampi (assembly GCF_042434395.1). Taxonomy (NCBI): domain Bacteria; kingdom Bacillati; phylum Bacillota; class Bacilli; order Caryophanales; family Bacillaceae; genus Pontibacillus; species Pontibacillus salicampi. The sequence goes on from NZ_JBHLTP010000012.1 coordinate 25,511, forward strand.
AAAACGCGTCCAGATGATAATATGTGGCCAGAACCGCCTGATGTATTTACGTTAGATTATGCATACAAAGAAGCAGCTGAAACGAAAGGGCAGGACCCACGTCGTTACTCCATTCAAACGACAAAATTTGTATCCGATACAAATGGCAACCTACAGGAGCTGCACACTATTCAAACCGAAAAGGTACGGGATGAAAACGGAAGCTATACCTATCGTGAGGTACCAGGTACTGAACAAGTGTGGCCAGTACAGCACGTTATGATTGCTATTGGCTTTGAAGGTTCTGAACAGCCAATTTTACGAGAATTTGGGGTGAATACTACGAACAGAGGCTGTGTAGAAGCGAAATATGGAGAGTACACAACTAATCTGGAAGGCGTGTTTGCTGCAGGGGATGCTAGAAGAGGACAAAGTTTAATTGTTTGGGCTATTAATGAAGGTCGAGAAGTAGCTAGAGAAGTAGATCAATATCTAATGGGAGCCACAGTGTTACCATAAATAGTTTAAAACCCTTCCTTTCAGGCTGTTGAGTCATCTCAACAGCCTGATTAGTTATGTTTCCAGCAACGATACTATGTAGGCTTGATGGCTAGAGGAAGGATTGAAGCAATTCACGAAAGGTAGCTCGATCCTCCATACTCATTGCTTTAGGTCCTTTTGTTTTCTTACCCGCTTTCCTTGCTTGAGCACTTAAATGTCTATTTTGCAGCAGTCCGTCTATATTTTGTTGGGTAAATTGAAAACCTTTATGATGCAGCACTACACAGCCTTTACTAAGGGCGAGTGCTGCCAACCCATAATCCTGCGTTACAACTAAATCGCCTTTGGAAACCATTTTCATTATCCGATAATCAGCAGCATCTGCACCCGTGTCTACATAAATCGATTCTACCCCCTCTGGATCTTTCGTGGAGCTATAATGAGAAATACTTTTAACAAGAAAGACCGATACGTTAGATGATTGGGCTTCTTCAATAATAATTTCCTTTACGGGACATGCATCCGCATCTACATATATCTTCATACGTCACCTCTTTTCCATTCGATGGTAGCATATAGGTTTCTTGAACTCCAGTCAATATAACGGTTAGTTAGTTCATAGTCCCCCTGCAACTCCCGTATATTGTAAAGTATCCTTTAAATAGGGGGGAAGGAAAGAATGGGCTTATCGTTTAGAAATGAAATGAGCAGTCTCATTACCGATATCATCTCGGATCAAGAAGAGGATGGATCCTATAGATTTTGCTTTGAAAACAGCCTAATGACAGACGCTTATACCATTATCTTGTGGAAGGCTCTCCAAATTAAAGATAACACTTTAGTTGGTATATTAGGCAGAAGAATTAAGGATAAACAGCAAAAAAATGGAGCTTGGAGACTATTTAAAGATGAACAGAAGGGAAATTTGTCTGCAACGGTGGAAGCCTACTATGCGTTAATATATGCCGGTATATGCTCAAAAGATGATCCATCCATGCAGAAGGCTGCCTCATTCATTAAAGAGAATGGTGGACTAGATGCTGCTGGGACAATGACGAAAGTAATGCTCGCGTCTACTGGTCAGCTTCCCTGGTCTTCATTACCCTTTGCGCCAATAGAAGCAATACTAATACCGAATAGCTTTCCAATTAGCTTTTATGACTTTAGTGGGTATGCAAGGGTTCACCTCGCTCCCATGCTTTTATTACGTAACACGCAATATGTACTAAAGCACGGAACCACACCAGATTTATCAGACCTCATTACAATTCGAACCCAAAATTCAGGTGAGGATTACCGAGTGTTAAATATGGTAAAAGATGCGATTGGACACCTAAAAGAGCTTCCGGAAGAATTGGAACAGCGTGCTTTTGACAAAGCTGAAGCATACATGCTGGCTCGGATAGAACCAAACGGATTGCTATATAGCTATTTTAGCTGTAGCTTCTTTATGATATTGGCCTTGTTAGCAAAGGGGTACTCGAAGAAGGATTCCATTATTACTAACGCTTTACAAGGGATAGTGACCTTGCTCTGCCACTCTTCAGAAAAGTCCATACATGTTCAGAATTCTTCTTCTACGGTATGGGACACCGCTTTGTTGACTTCTGCATTAATAGAGGCTGATGTAGAAGCTGCTAAAGAAGCAATCGATAATGCCCAACAATATTTACAATCCAGGCAGCACTTCCGATACGGTGATTGGTCTCTCCATAATCCTTCAACATTACCTGGTGGGTTTGGTTTTTCCGATATTAACACGATGCAGCCAGATATTGATGATACAACTGCATCCCTTATTGCCCTTTACCCAACTATATCTAACAACCCGAAAAGGAAGGAGGCATGGAACAGAGGGCTGAAATGGGTACTATCTATGCAGAACAGGGATGGAGGCTGGCCTGCTTTTGAAAAAAATACAGATAAGCAACTATTAACTCTTGTCCCGATGGACGGAGCAGAAGCAGCCGCTATTGACCCTTCCACAGCAGATTTAACCGGGAGGACATTATATTTCTTGTCGGCCTACGCAAACCTGCCAAAAGAGCATCCCTCCATACAAAAAGCAATCCGTTGGTTACGGGAACATCAACGACAAGATGGTTCCTGGTATGGGAGATGGGGAGTCTGTTATATATATGGTACTTGGGCAGCGATAACAGGACTTATGGCTAGTAAACTTTCTCCAACTGATCCTACTATACAACGAGCCAAGGACTGGCTCTTATCTATTCAAAACCTTGATAACGGATGGGGCGAGTCATGCTATAGCGATGTAAATAAATTATATACTCCGTTACATGCCAGCACTCCTTCTCATACATCCTGGGCTCTTGATGCTCTAATTTCTATTGAACGAAGAGCTTCCTCACCAATTGATAAGGGAATGTCATCACTTCTTACATCCTTACAGCACCCAGATTGGACTCATACGTACCCAACAGGTGCTGGTCTACCTGGTTTTTTCTATATTTATTATCATAGCTACAATAAAATTTGGCCCCTAAAGACATTGGCCCATTATCAAGCTAAATATGTAAAAGGGAAGGGAGGTAAACGTTCCTCCTAGTAGAAGATTCATGTTACAATACCCTTTGAAAGCAGGTAGAGGAGAAGTGAGTAATGAATCTAGAAATATTATCCCCAACTACAACCACAGGTGCTATGGTAATAGGTATCGTATTCGCACTCATATATGCCATATATGTTAAGAAGAAAGAACAATCAAGCTGGCTGTTCTTCTTCTTAACCTTTAGTGCAGGCGGTATTTCAGCAGCATTTGGCGTAGTTATTTTAAAAGCAATAGGAATATTGGATTAGAACCAGGACTCGAGTAAACACTCGGGTCTTTTTTTTCGGCAATTGCAGTAGGTTTGCATTAAAGGACATGAAAAGGTCGTGGCAGATAGGACTGTATCTGTGTACACTTTTACTTATAGAATATACTGAAAATGGAAGGAGGATAAACATGAATATAGGAGTGAAATCTCCAACCTTTTTTTATACCAATTCGTCGAAACAATCCATCCGGCACCTCTGTAAAGTCCATTGGGAGGAAGAAATGCGAGAGGTTATATACCGCGCAGATCTAGCGACAGATCAAACCTTCATTTTTACCCATAGATGGGATATGGAACGCTGTGAGACACCTGTTTCCTTCCCGGACAAAGTGGATTGGACATATCAGTACCAAAATGATTTTGAATGGACTGTGAACCTGAATAGAGGGCGTTTCATGGCGGAATTAGGTCAGGCATACTGGCTAACGGATAAGGAAAAGTACGCAGAAGCATTTATTAAATTAATGAAGGATTGGATGGAACAGAACCCTCTTACGGAGCAAGAGATTCATGACAGTGAAGCAAGACATTACAATGTAAAAGATACATGGAGAAAGCTGGATAGCGGGATTCGCATAACCAATTGGATAAAAGGATATTATTGTGTCCGGGAATCAGTTCGGTGGGGAAAAGAAGAGGAATCCCTTTTCCAAAAAGCATTATCCCTGCACGGTATGTACTTACATATCGCTTACCTTCCTCATGATAAACAGAGTAATTGGGGGTTTCTAGAAACTAATGGTTTATTTCAAATCGGGTTACTATTTCCTAATCTATCCAACTCATCAACATGGCTTCAAACTGCAATAAACCGATTAGAGAAAATGTGTTCTCTCCAAGTATTCAATGATGGTATGCATAACGAACAGAGCCCAATGTATCATCACGAGGTATTACATTGTTTGTTTGAGCCTGTGGCATTAGCGCGAAAGAATGAAATAACCTTGCCTGAATCCTTAACCTCCTCATTGGATAAATTGCTATCTGCATCACTAGGAATGATAAAGCCTAACGGTCGTCAGCCAATGCTTAGCGATAGCGATGATACGAATATTCGAGATGTTTTAACAAGAGGAGCTGTGCTGCTTGAAAGAGGAGATTTGAAGCATCAAGGATACACAACTCTAGACTTTGAAGGGATTTGGTATTTTGGTGAACAAGGCTTTACTGCCTATAATCACATAAAAGCCTCTGAGCCTTCGTATCAATCGTTATACTACGAACAATCTGGCTATGCCATCATGCGTAATTCGTGGGACAGTGATGGGCATTACCTTTTATTTGATGGGGGGCATATGGATATCGTCCGTGCCCATGGTCATGATGATTTTCTGCATGTGGACCTTCATGCGCTTGGAGCTGATTTTCTCATAGACACCGGACGGTTCACTTATAAAGAAAATGAAGAGCGTCGTTACTTCAAAGAATCCATCAACCATAACACAATTAGTGTAGATAATCAGACTATTTCAACCTATGTAGATTCATGGACGTGGCAAGACGTGGCAAAGCCCGTTCATTCCTATTGGAAATCAACTAATTCTTTTGACTATGTAGAAGGTAGTCACAATGGGTATCACAGGCTAGATGATCCTGTTGATATATCTAGAAAAATTCTATATCGCAAGCCCCATTATTGGGTCATTGTAGATACGTGCAAATCAAAAGATGCACATGATTTTCATCAACACTTCCATTTTAGCGAAGACAATCTTGTTACGGTACATGATGAAGGACATATTCAAGCAAGGGCTAGTAATGGAGCTTGCCTTGACATGGTTTCAGTTACAAATAACAAATGGTCAACAGAAACTTGCTGGGTTTCTCGTCATTACAATGAAAAGAATCCTTCTACGAAAGTTGTATCGCATACGAGAGGCTCTGGACTTACTACCTTTATCACATTCTTCTTTCCTGGTGGCATGGATAAGGATTGGACGATAAAGGATGTGGATGTATTTGATACGAGAAATAACCTTTTCTCTAAAGACGATGTAACAGCACTACAGGTTGATACGCCGGAAGGGAAGGACACCCTTCTCTTTTCTCACCATGGTCCTAACAGCTTTCAAATGGGAGGCTATCAATTAACTGGTGAAGTATTGTTTATTAAGGATTTTGAAGAATTAACAGAGTTTATTATTAAAGTCTAACAAGAGGAATCATCACGCTGTGTGATGATTCCTTTTATAAAATAGTATTTTCATGTATGAAAAGAAAGGTGATAAAGATTAAAACAAATATAAGGGTGTGATAGGTATGAGGGGAAAAACAAAGATGAGTTTGTATTTCGTATGGGCTTTATTGCTGCCAATTTTGCTATTGTCCTTCACTCAACGTGTTCAGGCAGAGGCTGGCATAACCATTAATTCACCAAAAGAAGGGGAAGCATTAACAGAAGATGTCGTTCGTGTCACTGGTAGCTATCAAGAGGTAAATGATATTCATTTGTTGATTGATGCAAAAGAAAAAGTGCCAGTTAAAACAGACACGGCCAATAATGATCAAGGCACATGGTATTATGATTTGGATACCTCGGAATATAGCGGAGAGATCGAACTTGTCGCCACAGGATCTAATGCAGTTAATCGATACACAGTATGGTCCAATAAAGTGGTAGCAACTGTTCAAAATCCTAAAGCAAATATTCCTGTTGTAACCATTGTCAGCCCGGTTGATGGTGAACAAATAGACAAGAATAATGTCAAAATGGAAATTGATGTGGAAGCAACTAACCATATCCAAGCCGTTGAAGTTAGAATCAATGGATCACAGTGGATCGATGCCAAAAGCAAGAAAGGCTCCTACGAGTTTAAGTGGAAAATCAAACATAATAAAATGGAGGACCAAACGGTTAGTATTGAAGCAAGAGCAAAAGATAAATATGGAAACACAGGCTATAGTTCCACCACCTATGCTGATATAGGGAATGGATTCAATGAAGAAACACAGTTTGTGAAACAGGATAGAGCAATGTGGATTTGGGAAAATGCCTCCTATAATTTACTATATAACGAAGGATCGAGAAACACTCTTGATGCCATGGCAAAGGATACTACTACCTTTCAACAGGAGGAGATAACAACACTATATTTCGGGGTGGATGAATATTTTGGTGTGGATATGCTAGAAGATGAACGGAAAAAGGTAAGGGATTTTGTATCATGGGCACATGACAACGGATACAAGGTTCATGCATTAATTGCAGGAGGAACTAGACCTCCATATTTCGGTGCCTATGAGCAGCACCATGACAAGGCTATTCGTGAATTTGAAAATATTTTAAATTACAACCTCTCGTCTGACAGAACAGAACAATTTGATGGAGTAAATATAGATATTGAGCCTTATATTGCACCGGACTTCAAGACAGATAAACCTTCTTTACAATTACAATATTTAGACTTGCTGCAAATTTTTATGGATAGAAAAGAAGCAGCAGGCTCTGGAATATATGTAGGTGCGGCAATACCAAGATGGTATGACTCATCTCCATATGCAGAAAATATAACATGGGGTCCAGAAGGAGAGCCAAAAGAAACAAAGTGGTTGTCTCAACATGTTCAAGACATTCTAGACTATATTTCCATTATGGATTATCGAGATCAAGCAGATGGATCAGCAGGAATTATTGCACAAGCACAAGGAGAAATCGATTATGCTAAGCAGATTGGTAAACCAAATTCTGTTGTAATCGGTGTCGAGACGAAGGATATTGCGGATGGTGGAGACCCAGAAGTCATTTCCTTCCGTGAAGAGGGTCGTACCTATATGGAGGAGGAATTAGATAAAGTTGAAAACGCTTTCGTTGATGATTCTTCCTATGGTGGTATTGCCTTGCACCACTATGATACTATCCGCTATCTTCCAACCGAGTGGAGTCCTGATGCCGTTTATTGGCAGCCACCTATGGATGAAAAAGCACCTACTGGCATAAGTAAAAAACTGACCGCTCATTCCTTCAATTATCAGACCATTTATTTAACATACGGTCGTGCGTTTGATAATCAAGAAATTGAGGGGTACAACATTTATCGTAGTACTGAGAAAGATTTTGAAGCTGATGAAAGCACCTTCGTTGGTCATTCTAGAAGACTGGACTACTCTGACCAAGGATTATTACCAAAAACCACCTATTATTATCAAGTAGCACCTGTCGATGTTTCAGGTAATATTGGAGAAGTATCAACGGTAGCTTCTGCCACAACTGCAAACACAACATTAAAGCCGCTCATAATTAATGAGGCTTCGATTTCGTATGATGGTACTAAAGGAAATGTTTCTATCAAGGTCGTAGACAAGGAAACAAATGAAGGACTTAGCACATCCCTTGGAGGCAGATTTACGAAGCTAAGTGGTAAATATATCAACACTTCAACAAATGAAAAAGGCATCACTACTTTTAGTTCTGAGAATCTATCTAACGAAAAGGGTCAGCTTGGCTTTAAAGTGAATAGTATCAATGCAGCAGGATATTATTGGGCCTCTGCTTACGATAGCTATGCCACACTCGAAACTGAGTGGAGTAAGCAAGTAATCCAAGTATTGGAGGATGCTCACGTAAGAAGCGGAAGCTACCAGAATGAGAACTATGGCAGCAGCCCATTACTCGAAATTAAAGATGTAGAGGATTCCAAGAGCACGCAATATGACCGCCTTTCCTATGTGAAGTACGACCTTTCGACTGTAAAAACCAGTTCAGTCCAAAGAGCTTTACTCCATATTTATGTGGATCGTACCGTAACCGATAGTACCGTTTCCAACGTTCCCATTACGATTTCAGGAGTAGATAATGACAACTGGACCGAAGAGGATATTACCTACGCAGATAAACCAGATGGAGAAGGGGACACCATCATCGGCAACATTCATGTTACGAGTAAAGGTTGGTATTCAATCGATGTCACTCCATTTGTAAGGGAGCAGCTCCAAGATAAAATAGTAACAATCAAACTTTCTGACACCACAGGTACAGATCGAAGTGTAAAAGTCCATAGCAAAGAGAATCAATCGAGCAGCTTCTTGGAAATACAGTAAAAATTTACTGATGTTAGGTAATGGAAACAGCTGTTGTAATACTCCAAAAAGCCGTCTAAATAACAGACGGCTTTTTTGCTGGTTATTGAATTAAGTACACTATAGTTTGGATAAGTTTCTCTCTAAACTGAATTAGCCTAACATTTAATAAGAAGTTACCCTATAACTTGAAGAGTTGAGGCTATTCGAAGATTACTCCCTTTGTTTGGCATTGTACCTATAGGCACAGGTAAATAAAAACTAAGCAAATTACTATAGCTCTATCAACAGAGATAATATTAATATTAAGCTAAACGACTATTACAAAACAGATATTGAACAATAATGATGTACGGTTGTTCCATAATATGGGGAGATAGTGGAAGACTTGATTTCGAGATAATTTGGAAGGAGTATAGAAAGAGTAGTTGATTGGGCTGGCATCACTCCGCTTTCCTACGGACGAACGGCTGAGCCTCCTCAGTATGGTTGATATATTGACAAAAAATCATAATGGAATCAAGAAAGTTGAGAAGTCCGTTTCTCCCAATACGGCAAAGGTGTGGTCTGAAAAATGGATGAGCCTAGCCCCCGCAGAAAACGTCTTTTGCTGTCCTAGGAGGCTCAGCCGCAAGTAAGGAAGTTCACCTAAAAGCGCTAAATCCTGTAGCAACGGTGAACGACCCCACGTCGTGTGGGGCCGCAGGAAAGCGGAGCTATTTCTGATCAATCAACTCGCCTTTCACCAACGGACCAACATTATCTCGAATCCAAGTCTTCCACATATGAGCGCTTATCAAAAAATATTACTCAGCATTACCATTATGCACCAAGGAGAAAAGTCAGTTTACATTGTGCAAAAGTAAGATATATTTGTCTACAAGCTGCCAACCATCTCATTAATGATATATAGAATGCATTCAACTATTACTGCCTTTATTAGTTTACACCAAGCCGTTTTCGATATTGAGTGGGGGTCATCCCTGCATGCTTTTTAAATGTCTTGGTAAAGTGTGGATAATCAGGATAGCCCACAGAATGGGCAACTTCATATGTCTTGTAGATAGGATTATGTAATAAATCCTTTGCTTTTTGCATTCGCATGGAAGTAATGTAATGTTTAAAGCTTACTCCCATTTCTCCTTTGAATTCCGTACTGAAGTAAGAAGGGGACATGCCTACTGTACCGGAAACCTCCTGTAAGGAAATGTTTTCCTTCATAAAATGCTCATTAATATAAGCGACAGCGGTTAATATGTTTTGGTGGTGTCCGTAATTTCTCGTTTGTTTAATGACATTCATTACGTCATGTATCGTCTTTTTTATATAGTCTTTAATATACTGTGTATTGGAAGGGAATTCTAATCCTTCCAAAAGGAGAACGGAAAGATGCTGGGCTTTCATCTTCAGTTCTCTGTCAACATAAGTTAGAAAATCCTTGTATAATCGCTTCCTCATTTCTTCGTTCTCCAGCTGCCCCATCCATGATTGATGTATATCCTCCAGTATGAAGTCTACTTTATCCTCCTCCAGCATCCATATATGCTCAGCAATCATTTCCGCGTAGGATTTAACCTCATAGAGCCATTCTGTCCTTTGATCACTAGTAGATTGTTCTGCGATGAGCAAAGCCCTTACTTTCTTCATGGTAGTAACGAGCTGGGATGGCTTAATTGGCTTTAATAGAAAATCGACCACACCATTACGAAGGGCACGCTGAGCGTATTCAAATTCATCATATCCTGAAATAATAATAAACTTCACATGCTGATTCGTTTCTCTTACTTTCTCAATAAAGTGAAGACCATTCATTTTAGGCATTCTAATATCGGTAATAATAAGATGGGGGGCATGCTTCTTACATAGCTGCAAAGCCTCAACACCATCCTTTGCTTGGCCAACAATAGAAAAATCACTAAACTCCTTTTGCACAATGGCAGTTATACTTTTTTTAATAAGCGTCTCATCATCGACAATAATGGCTCTATACATAGTTTTTACGCCTCCTTTTTCTGCTCTTCTACGTGATATGGTAAGCTGATTTGAATGACCGTGCCGAGCTCACTAGATTGATAAATGTTTAAGCCGTAAGGAGAACCGAAGTGAGCATTTAAGCGTTTATGGACATTTAACAGGCCAATTCTCCTCGTTGATTTAGACGTAGATTTTACATCCACATTATGCATAAAGGCATAGTTGAATTCTTCCTTCACATCTGGGTCCATTCCCATTCCTCGATCCACTACATATATTTGATAATAATGCTTGGTTTTCTTCCCATATATCCCAATAAATTGAGGGGATAACGAATGCTCTTCATAGCCATGGACAAATGCATTCTCGAGAATAGGCTGAAGGGTAATACGGGCAGTCCAAACATCCTTGCTATCGGATTCTGGTATGTCTAATATAACCTGCAACTCTTCAAATCTTTCTTTTTGAATAGCTAAGTATGCTTTAATATGTGCTATTTCCTCCTGAAGAGGGACAACTTTTTTGGTATTGCTGACATTGTATCGGAACATGTCTGCAAGGGAGGTAGTCATATTACTTATCATCATCTGATTTTCGATAATGGCGTGAGAGTTAATAATTTCTAACGTATTATAGAGGAAATGAGGGTTTATTTGGGACTGCATAGCCAAGAGCTCTGATTCTCTTGTTTTCAATTCCATTTCCTTTTCCTTTAATTTGGAAAGGTGAACTTCCTCAATGAGATGATCCAATTTGTGCGTCATAGAGTAAAAGCTGTCGTATAAATCACTAACTTCATCATTTTGATACAGGGGGAATGGTTTCTTTCTTTCTATGTTTAAGTTACCTTTCTCGGCTCTTTTCATGAGCTTTTGCAGGTTTTCCAGAGAGTAGGTTAAGGAGTATGAAAATCCTCCTACAAAGAACAGAGCAGCTCCGATTAATATAAGCCCTATCCAAATAGTCGAATTGCGGAGATGAATTAGATTTTCCATAATGGAGCTCATCGGCACACCTGCAATGATTCTCCAGTCCATTTCTTCGCTTGGAAGAGTGTGCTGCACCATTAGCATACTTTGACTCTCTTCCTTGTCTATATAGAACGGCTCCTCCTGATTATTTAAAAACACATCAGAAGTGTAAGTGGTACCTAAACGACTATCTTCAGGGTGGTATATAATCTTATTTTCCTTGTCGACAATCCATACATCCTTAAAATGGCTTAACGTAATATCATTCATTATCTTAGCAATTTGATTTAATTGGAGGTGTATGACTAATAGACCAGATGTTTCATAGGTTGTGTTATCGTATAGCTTTCTTACCACTGTTAATACAGGGGTGTTTTGGACAAACTCTACACCCATAACCTTATAGGTGTCTAATTGGTCTACCTCTCTCCAAAGCTCATTCGTTCGTTGTCTCACTTGATTCATATCAAGAAACTTATTTACTTTTGAATAATTATTTACCTGCATAGCGTTTTTGTTAATAAGGGATATTCCGAAAATATCCGATCGGCCATTAAGAATATTGGAAAATTCCTCTTCTTGAATTTGTTTGGAAAGCTGAAATTGTTTATATTTTTCCGTTGGCTGAGGTTCCAGGCTCATATATCGTTGGACAAGGGGATTGGATTGAATAGGTGCAGTGGCTTGCTCTAAGTCCGCAAGATAGAAATCTAAATATTGGTTAGTTTGCTTTAGCAGCAGCTGACTATATGCAATAGCATTTGTCTCAATGGAAGTTGTCGTTTTTTCGTACCAAAAATAACCGAAAACGATGAGTGGAGTACAAACAAAAAAAAGGATAATGAATGCTAATTTCGATTTAATAGATGTTCTACGCAATAATGGAATCCTCATATTACTCCTCCAACAAAAATAACAGAATATTATTAATTTTCATTTTATTGAAAAAAACACAAACAATCAAATGAATTTACATTTTCCATTTTCTTATTACATATTAAGCTAAACCTGTAAGCGTTAACAATACTTATTTACTATTTCTAAAGGGGGAGTTTTATCATGACCAAGGTCCATTGGTCCCGTTGGATGTTGTCGCTTTTTGTACTTATAGCTCTTATGCTCGCAGCTTGCTCCAATGAAACAGAGGGGGAAGCTGAACAAACCGATGGCGAAGACTCAGATGAAAAGGTAGAGATTACTCTAGGATACTATTCTTCTGGTAGTGCAGATCAGAAAATGGAAGAGCTGATCGACAAGTTTGAAGAGGATAATCCTAATATTACCATCAAAACTCAAAATGCACCATATTCCCAATTCTTCCAGAAACTTGACACACAAATTGCTGGAGGTACTGCTCCAGATGTATGGTTATCAGACGGAGTGTTTGTTCAAAAATACGCTGAACGAGGGGCAGCAAAAGACCTTTCTGATTGGATTAATCAGGACTTAAACAAAGATGATTATTATGGACTTGATTTCAATAAGGATAGTGATGGAAAGTACTGGGCTGTACCACAAGGAATTCAGATTGGTGCTTTATTCTACAATAAAGATATGTTTGATAAAGCTGGAGTAGATTATCCTGATGAAAGCTGGACGTGGGATGATTTGAAAGAAGCAGGGGAAAAGCTGACACTTGATGCAAGTGATAACAAGCCAGCTGATTCTTCCTTCGACCCTAGTACAGTTAAGCAATATGGACTTACGTTCTTCAATATTACAGAAGGCTGGATGCCTGTTCTTAAATCTTACGGAGGCGGAGTCCTTAGTGAAGATGTAAAATCCTCTATTGTAGATTCTCCAGAAAATAAAGAAGCCATGAATTGGATTGTAGATGGAATGGAAAGAGGAATTCTAACAGATCCATCTGATTTACAAGCATTCCAAAGTCCAATGTCTCCGTTCCCGAGTCAGACTGCAGCTATGCGAATTGGAATCTATGCTCGTGTCCTAGCAGCCAATGAAACTGGTGTGAATTATGACGTGACAGTATTACCAAAAGGTCCAGATGGCAAACGGTTCTCTCCTGTTATTGCTAACTCCTGGATTATTAGTGAGAGTGCTAGTGATGCAAAAGCAAAAGCTGCCTGGGAATGGGTGAAGTACTGGGTAACAGAAGATGAAGTACAAAAAGAATGGGCAGAACTTGGAGAAGCAGTACCTGTCAAAAAATCTGTAGCTAACTCAGATCTATTCTTGGATTCTGAGGGACAGGACATTAATAAACAGGCTTTCCTTGATAGCTTTGAATTCGCTGGTACGCTCGATGTAAATGCTGTTTGGTCCGAATGGGTTAAGGTATTCGGTGATAATGTAAACCGAGCTTTCCTTGGCGAGACCAGTGTGGATGAAGCGTTGGAAGATGCGGACCAAGAAGTGCAAAAAGTACTAGATGAATTTTACGATAAATAATCGCTAGATAATTAGAAAAGAAAGTGTGTGGCTAATATGGCAAATAACTCGAAAGTAGAACAATATCAGCCAGCGCGAATTCAATCTAAGCGAAAGCGGAATAAGGGATTATCTCACGAGGGGAAATGGGGACTCATTATGATTTCCCCTTACCTTATTCACTTTATTGTTTTTATCGCGTTCACCTTACTGGCTTCTTTTTACTTCAGCTTATCAAAATATGACATGTTGAATGCACCCCAATTTATCGGGATAGAGAATTATACCAAACTGGTAAACGATCAAGTATTCTGGAAGTCATTATGGAATACTGTATATTTCACTGTATTGTTTGTACCTGCACAAACCGTTTTAGCATTAATCCTCGCTGTAGCATTAAATCAGCAGCTAAAAGGATTAAAGCTATATCGTATGGCCCACTTTATCCCAGTAATATCATCCTGGACAGTTGTGTTATACGTTGCTGATGCAATTTTCAACCCCCGTTTTGGTTTAGCCAACGCTATTTTAACCAAAATTGGGATGTCGTCACAACAATGGCTGAACGATGAAATGCTTGTTATTCCTGTTTTAGTAGTTGTTGCTGTTTGGAAAGGAATAGGGTACATGATGGTCATTTTCCTTGCAGGATTACAAAACGTTCCAGAGGATCTCTACGAAGCAGCAGAAATTGAAGGCGCAGGCGTACTGAAGAAATTTAGACATGTGACCATACCATTGATATCCGGAACTACATTTTTAGTTCTTGTTCTTTCTACTATCACAACCTTCCAGGCATTTGAACAAATTTACGTTATGACTGGAAATGGGGGAGATATCACTGCTGCAGGTGGCCCGGATAATTCTAGTATGGTATTAATGCTCTATTTATTCCAACAAGGATTTGCCTTCTTGAAGATGGGATATGCTTCTGCAATTGCTTGGGTGTTATTCATTATCCTATTTGTGATTACGCTTATCCAGGTAAAACTACAAAACAAGTGGGTCCACTATGAGAAGTAGTGCAACTCTGGTAAGAGGTGTTAAATATGAGAAATCCAAATAAAAAACGCAAAGTTGTCAGTTATGTCATTATTATCTTAAGCTCTATCATTATGCTTACTCCTTTTGTTACGGCAGCATTGAACTCTCTGAAAACCTATAAACAATATACAGCGATACCTGTAGAATGGATACCTAATCCATTTAAATGGGAAAATTATTTAGAGGTATGGAAGCTTACAGACCTTGGACAATATGGAATTAACAGTCTTATCGTAACGGTGCTGTCTGTGTTAGGAGCGCTATTGTCATGCTCCATGGTTGCATATGCCTTTGCTCGCTTGGAATTTCCTTTTAAGAATTCGTTATTTCTCATGGTACTTGGAACGCTAATGATTCCTCCTGTCGTGATGATCATTCCTCAATTTATCATATTCAAGCACATGGGGTTTTTAGATACACTCGTTCCTTTGTGGATTTTGGAATGGCTTGCCCAGCCATTCGGAATTTTCCTGATGCGACAAGCATTCTTATCAATACCTAAGGAATACGAAGAAGCAGCAAAACTGGATGGATGCAGTCCATTTCAAACCTATTGGAGAATTTTTTTACCTATGTGTAAACCACAGCTTGCCACGTTAACGATATTCACCTTTATGACGAAATGGAATGAAATAATGGCACCTGTAATTTACCTATCTTCAGAAGAGAAATTTACGTTGCCGATTGGTGTATTATCACTACAGGGAGCCTGGTTTGGGCAAGAACAATATCTCATTGCAGCAGCATTACTGACGCTCGTCCCAATTCTAATAGTATTTCTATTTACAGAAAGATTCTTTGTTAAAGGAGCGAGCTCTTCTGGTCTTAAATAATTCCCAGGAGGGCTATTCCTTTTCAAGAAAGGATGAACTGTATGACAATAAATGCTTTGGTTATTGGTGATAGGGATTCCTTTCACCAAATGAAACAACTCGCAGAGAGGATCCCATCCTGTGAACTATATTATCAGGATTGCTCTTTTGTTCCACCAAAACACACAACGGCTATTATCTACTCTAGCCCTTCATCAAAACCGCTCAGTGCTAGAGCTACCTATAATAAAGCAGAATATGTTGTGAACCCAACTGCTGCAGCTGTTTATTCCTTATTGCTCAAACAAAGATTACTTGGCCATGGTGGACAATGGAGTCTAGACATTCCTAATGCCACAGCTGTTTCAACTCACATACAGGGAGATGAGGTTCCTCAGGGGCACATTCATTTATATGATTCAGATACATCCATACAGGAACTTGTGGAGAAGCATTATATCAATTACTCAACCAATAAACATATCCATATCGCTACATCTTTGAAAGAAGTGTACCGCTCTCTGCTTGAGCTAAAAGTTCCAGTATCTGTTTTAAAACCAACCATTACCTGTATGAAGGAAGTATTATCTACCATGCTCATAGAACAAGTGTCTTTACCATCCAGTCCACCAACGAATACCCAACCGAGGGGGCTGACTTTCCCCCACACGAAAAAGGAAGGTATAAGTCTTACTACAATGCAGCGATTATATCGTCTATGTCAGATGCTTGGCAGGGAGACAATAACTGCAGCAGAGCTTGCTAACCACTTTTCTATTACACTTCGAAGCGCTCGCAGAATACTTACAACGTTGGAAACCCATCAGTTAGCTACTATAACAGGAGAAGAACAGGTTAAGGAAAGAGGAAGACCTAGATATGTATATCGCTTAGACTTCTCCTTAGCCACCCAATCCGCTTCATCATTATCTAAACATATGATTCACTCGTAAGGAGGAGTAATGTGCTGATCAATACTGTATTACTGGAAAGAAATAGATGGAATCAAGGAAGGATCCCTTCCTTTGCAGTCAGTGAATGGGTAAATCAATTTCATAAGGATGGCTTTACAGGTATTGAACTATGGGAAAATCATGCAGCAATGGCTGGTAAAAACGAAATAGAAGCAATTAAGAATGCGCCTCTTCCCATTACAATATACAATTCCTATATTTCCTTAGAGAATAATGCTTTAGAACAGCGGCAAAATGCTTTAGAAATTATCCAACTACTACAGCCTTCCTCGGTTAAATTCAATATGGGCGGAGATATCCAACGAAAAGAGGAGTATATAAAAAATCTTACTGAATTTCACGCTAACCTTCCAGATGGCTGTACTCTTTTATGTGAATGTCATCCAGGCACTATTATGGAGGAACCGGCACAGGCTAGAGCTATATTGGAGGAGCTTTCTGTACCATGTTCTGTCATTATCCACCCTTTTCATGCCAGCACCTCATTATCTGAATGGTTTGAACATACAAGTGATAGCATAACTCATGCACATGTAAGTTTATTTATGAAAGGGGAGTTTTATAAGTTAGCTGATAAGCCTTCCTTAATACAGGAACGTCTAAATCAATTATCTCGCTTTGGATTTCAAGGCACTTTCTCATTGGAATTTACAGAAGGGGTGGCCACAGCCTCCGAATCTATTATTGGACTATATACCAATGCTATTGAGGATAAAGCATATTTGGAATCACGATGGAAGGATATGGAGGACGTATAATGCCATTAACTGTTTGCGTTATTGGGGCAGGTATTATTGCACAAGAACACCTTAAAGCAGCGATGCAGATGGATGAATTAGAGGTGCTTGCCATTGCAGAAATTCATAATAGCAGAAGAATACAGACATGTGAGCAATATGAAATAAGAGGGTACACGTTCTATGAGGAAATGGTATTAGTGGAAAAACCCGACATTGTCGTCATTACCTTACCGCATCATCTTCATAAAGACGCAGCACTTTTTTGTGCTAAACACAATGCTCACATCCTATTAGAGAAGCCTATGGGTATAAATGAAAAAGAATGCCGCACTATCCTGTCAGCTCGCAATGAGAACAACATAGAGCTTATGGTCGGACATACCCAGCACTATTTTATTGAAAATCAAGCAGCCCGTGAGATAGTTGCTTCCGAAAGACTAGGGAAATTGTTAAGTATTAACGAGACAAGACATTTACCTTACTTTACGGAGGATCGGCCTTCTTGGTTTTTAGAAAATCAGAAGGCTGGGGGCGGAATTATGATGAACCTCGGGTCTCACTGCATTGATAAAATACAGTGGATTACCAATAGTAACATCACTTCTGTTACGGCTCATCTAACATATCCTCCTGATTTTGATATTGAGGGAAGTGGGATGATTTGGTGTACTACAACCAAAAATATCCCCATTTGCATAACCATATCAGGATATGAAGGGGTGCCTAGACACGAAACGGAATTTATCTTTTCGAATGGAATGATGAAAATGGAGGTAGGGAAGGGGATATGGATCAGTGAAGGGAATCAATACAAATCGTATGTACTTCCCAGCCAGTCTTCCTTATTTCAAGGCCAGCTTTCTGATTTAGTAAAGGCCATCTATAAGGAGAAGCCACTAGAATGCACAGGGGAGTATGCCGCTTCCATTATTAATGTAATCGAGAAGATTTATGAATCTCATCATCGTAAAGCTACCATTTTGGTGTAATAGAGAACCAAAGGATGGCTCCTTTGGTTCTAGCTATTAGTTTTTCGTATAGAGGAAAATAGCGACTATCATTAATCCCATTCCGAGGAGCCGTTGACCATCTAGAGGAATTTGTTTCATTCCTAGCCAACCAAAGTGATCGATAAGCGAACTCATAATTAATTGAGCGGAAATTAGCGTGAAGATAGCCGCTCCAACACCAATTCTAGGTACAGACAAGACCATTGTCGAAACAAAAAAAGCTCCTAATACTCCACCAATCAACTGCCATTTCGGTACTTCGAATATGTATCCAAGGTTTCCTCTCCCAAAAAATAACATAACAAGAAACAAGGTGACGGTTCCAACGAGAAAAGAAGTGAATGCCCCTTCAAACACCCCGATTTTTTGACCTAGTTTGCCATTGACGGACGATTGAATTGCTACCGCTATTCCGCCAATGAACACTAAAACCATCATAATCCACTGCATGGTGTACCTCCTTCATCCATTCTACTCTTCTAAAATAACGCATTTCTAAGTAAAAGTGTGGAAATACGCATAAGACTCATTCAGAATGAACCAACCCTAAATGAGCCTTGTGATTAATTTTTATCCTCTCTCGATTGAATCTGTTGTATAACTTCCTCTATATCCCCAGGCTTGTGAAATTCAATAGGGGAAACACCTTTATCAAATTCAATAAAATCAGATTCTAACAACAAAACGTATTTTCCGTTTACTTTTGCTAAATGAATGTGTTCTCCATAGTCTGCTAGTCTTCCTTTAATGGACGTTTCTCCCATTTTCATAGTCAGCTCCAAGTCAGGAGTTTCTTCCACCATTTGATTGGTTGCCTCTATCACTTGTTCTGTGGATAGATGTTCCTTTAACTCCCTTTTTTCACTAGTCTCCCAAATCTCCATTTCCTCAGCAAATTGTTCCCATTCTTCACTATCCTCTTCCATCACTTCCTGCACTTGCTCCTCCACCATCGTTTTAACCTGATTCTTTTGAATCTCTGGCATAGGCTTTCCATATCCAACAAACTTTAGAAAATCCTCAAAATAACGTGCGTGTGAAGCTTGATGTATTTTTACTTCCTCATAATCCAACTCCCCCTTTTCAGGCATATGTGGAAATTGGATAGACTTCATATTTTTTGTCGTTATGGCCATTTCAACTGTTTGAATCAGCGTATTTTCATCCGAGATAGAAGCTACCTTTGGTTCAAAATCACATTTCAATAGGAATATAAATGGCTCGTCAAAGTATTTTGGCAAAGTAGCCGATACTACAACAAATGCGCCGCCTCTTATGGCGCTAGCATCGACATACGCTTCTACAAACATTTCACTGATTTGCTGGAATTCTTCTTTATTTCTCGTTAGCTGTGCTTGTCTAAACACATTATAGTTTGGATTCGAATCTAAATCATAGCCTGATTCCACAATAAAATATCCAAGCTTGGTCGGAACCTGCTCTGCTTTTGGATGTCGTTCTACTTTGCGGTTTACAATTTTCTTTAATTCCCCATCCAAGAAGTCCTTCAGCGCGTTCTCTTCATACTCTGCTTGATCTATAGTCTGGAAATGCTGATAATGCTTGTTCAATTGCTCCCCTTTGCCATCCACGTGAATGACAAAGAAGGATAGATAACTAATAGTAAAATCCATATACTCACCCTAAACATTGTTTTAGTGATATCAGTATAGAGAAGAGGACTAATTACGTCAATCTATGAATGATGAATATATTTAGTTATTCCCATGATAGAATGGTAGAAAAAGGAGGGACCCTATGCCATTTCCTAAAGGAGTATATAATAAAGAAGAGGTAAAGGAAAAATGGAAGCAATCTGATTTTACAAAGCATGTTGAGAATCTATGGGAGACTCTTCAATCTCCGGGGGTAGAAAAAGATGGAATCCCACCGCTGGATTCGCCCCATTTTGTCCAAGCAAACGAGGCTGCCTTTGAGAATGAGGAAGCCATGATAGTGGTTTCTATAAAGGAACACGCCAAAGCCTATAGGGTGGATGATGTTATGCTCCACGAAATTGTTAATGACACGATAGCAGATGTACCAATCGCTATCACATTTTGTCCTTTATGTAACAGTGCCATAGTGTATAAAAGAGTGTATAAAGGCAAGACAATTCGATTAGGGGTAAGCGGTATGCTTCGTCATAACGATTTAATTATGTGGGACGATGAAACCTATTCCTGGTGGCAGCAATTTACGGGGGAAGCCATCATGGGAGAAGCAACAGGCAGCGCTTTAGACGTAATCCCCAGCCAGCTTAAGAGCTTTTCCTTTGTCCAGAAACAATTCCCTAACAGTTACGTTCTTCAAAAAACCGAACAGGATCCTATTCCACCTTCCCATCAAACAGGAGATTTTAAAAAACGTGGTCCAAAGATGGTAAATACAGAAAAGGTATTTGCTACTATCGTTCATAATCAACCGATAGCAATTTCTTTTCATAAGGCTAAACAAGAAAAAATAGTAGAGGTTGAAACGGAGAAGGAAGGTCTCGTTATAATGTTTAACGATCAAATGAAGGAAATGGGGATTGAACCAGTGGGGATGAGAGGACAAGCCTCTATATTTAAACGACAAGTGGACAAGTTTAATCTCCATTTTATGATTAACGAGGAGGGGGAGATAGTTGACTTGGAAACGAAAAGCTTTTGGAATAGGGATGGATTCTGTATAAAAGGATATTTACAGGGAAAGAAGCTTGAGGCATTACCCTGTTATCCGCATTTTCAAGAACCATGGCTTCAATTCCATCCAGATGGTATCTTATTTAAAGTATAACTTGCTAACTAAGTTGAGGGGCCTTGCTTTTCTCTTAGCATTTGAAGGAAGTTTGTAATTTCATATAATGATAGATGACTCTGGCATGACTGCCTTCTTTACCAGGCTCATTCACCAATCTTTCCAGTCGATGTATAAAGAGGAGATCGCATCTACAGCTTGGTCCTTCATTCCGATAGCATAGATCATGAGCTCGACATGCAGCATCTACTGCATTGATAGGAGCACCTGGTCCAGTACAGCCAGGACCGCACCAACGATATCCTGGAAAAATACATAAGCGGGGGCGAATGGATGGGTTGGTAGGGTGGCTACGCATACACATCACACATCCTTTTTATAAGTTACTATTATAATATGCAGTAGTCATGAGGAGAGTAATATATAGAAGCCTAGCTATTCAACAAAACTAGTGTTGACAGATCAGGTGAGAGGTGGAGTTTCATCCTCCATTACCATACAAGAAAGGGTGCAGCATTCGGCTGCACCCTTTCTATTTTAATTGTTTTTCTGTTCAGACTTGTTATCATTATCTTTTTCATCTTTTTCTTGTTTCGCACGCTTCTCTTTCAAATCAAAATACGTATCAAGAATATCGCCGCCAATTTCTTTGTTAATTGGGTATTGATTGGAAATTTGCTCACCTGTTGCTCCATAAGGAACAGCTACAGCAAAGGCGATTTCCGGGTTATTATAAGGAGCGTAGCCGACAAGCGTTAAATTTTCAGTAGGACGTGGCTCATAGCGTACCGTTTCTCCATTATTTCGGATAGGCTCATAGTAGTTAATTTGTGCTGTTCCAGTTTTTCCGGCAGCTGTGTACGACTTATCTGCAAATTCATCATCTGCTGTGCCACCAGTCGTATTAAATACTTGGTAAAAGCCCTGCTGGACTCGATCAATGTATTTTTGACCCATCGTAATTCGATTCAATACATTTGTGCTATAAGATTCCATAACAGGACCAAGCTGCTCTTCTTGCTCCTTCTGTACACTTGGTTCGCGCACTTCCTTTACAAGTCTCGGCTGTACCCGGTAGCCGTCATTAGCAATGGTAGATACATATTGAGCCAGCTGCATGGTCGTATAAGTATCATACTGGCCAATGGCCAAGTCGAGCATGTTACCAGCTTTATAGTTGTCACTCTTTAATCCCGTGCTTTCTGTTTCACTTGGAATATCAATACCAGTTTTAGTTCCTAAGCCGAATTGAGCATAGTAGTTACGGAACATCTGAAACCTTCCCGGCTCATAGGATAGCTTTTCTCCAGGCTGATAGGAAGGGTCGCCAGCTATTCTCATGCCAATATGGAACATGTACACGTTAGATGATTTTTGTAATGCTTCAATATCATTAACATAATCTAGATTTCTATAGGAAGCCTTTTGTGGGGTACCTGCCAATTTAATCGGCTGGTCATTGAAGCCAGAACCAATTCCTACAGCACCAAAATCATATCCGGCAAGGAGCGTGGCTCCCTTGACGGCAGAGCCAGGTGCTACTGGTGCTGTAACAGCATGAATGCTACGATCCACAAATTCCTGTTCCTCATTATCCCATTTTTGAGCAGCAATCCCTAGAACTTCCCCAGTATTCGGATCCATAGCTACAGCCATAGCCTCGTCCATAAATCGGTTTGGATAAGGGTATTTAGCTCGTGCCTTACCTAAATGATTGCGCAGTGATTTCTCCATTGCTTTCTGAAATTCCGTATCGAAAGATAAAACCAGATTCTTCCCTTGACTACCTTCGTGGACAACCGATTCATCAACTATTTCTCCGCTTCTGTCCGTGGTGTATTGAATTTTCTTCTTTTCACCTTTTAGAAGGTTTTCATACTCTTGTTCAATACCACTTGTACCAACTCGATCATTAGGTTTGTAATTTCTCGTTAGATAAAATTCTATATCTTCCTTCGGGATTCCATCGTTACTGACCTTACCGAGATAATCTTTAAAAAGGGACCCCTCTGGGTAAGTTCGTTCCCAGTCTGTGGAGGCATTTATACCCTTTAAGTTATGCTGGTGTTCTGCAACACGAGCATATTCCTCCTGTGTTACATTTTCGTTTTTAATTACATGAGGGGTAAAGGCAGTTGCGCGATCTAGCTTGCGCTTAATGGCCATTATTTCTTTATCCTTATCTCCAAAGGATAAATCTTCTTCCGAAATAGTATCCAGCAGTAATTCATACGGGCTTTTTTCGTCTGAATTTTCTTCTGGATTATTGGTTAATTGTTCTTCTGTCAAACGGTCCTGATATGCATCTGGATGCTTCAAAATCCAATAATCCTTCTTATCCCTTAACGTAATGCTATCCATATCATCTTCACTCATATCAATTAACTTGGCTAATTTTTCTGCCAACTGTAAGTGAAAGTCCTGAGACGGAGTTTGCATTGGTGTATATGTAATAGAATATAGTGGCTTGGTATCTGCCAGGACATTTCCAAACCGATCATACATTTTCCCTCGCGGCACTGGTGCACTTACTGTCTGATTCGTTGTCTTATCAATTTCCTCTTGAGCATCTGCCCCAAACAAAATCTGCACTACACCTAGCTGCAGTATGAGTCCAGCAAACAGCAGGAAGATAACAAAAAACAACACATTTAACCGGAAGGGAAGATGTGATTTCTTATGCTTTTTCTTTTTCCCCATAATCCTCCCCCTTATATGACGAAATGTTTAAAAAATGATTACAACCCAGATTATACCATCATTCCAAAAAGCTCACTACCATAAATGACTACCTTTACTAGATTTTAACTTAGTACACGATAAACATATGTAGTATTGTTATTAGCTTGCTTTGTACCTATTGCTATTTTACGTTTTGCGGCCTAATCTAGTTAAATCTTTATGTAAAGGGAGAGAAGGATTGGCTGCATTTACTCTCATTCTTTTCTATCTTTCTAAGCTCATGTCAAAAGGGGTAACGCTTCATCCTATCCCTCTAAAAGGATCCATCTGTCTTGCTCATGAACAATCTCGATTTAACAAAAAGGAGAGCAAGAGGGGAGACCTCTTACTCTGGACTTTTAATAACCGCCGTAGCCACCAAGTGCACCAGCACCAACAATAATTAAAAGAATGAACAATACAACGATCAAGGCGAATCCGCCACCATAACCTTTAGACATCCAGTTCACCTCCTTTCCAATTAAAAAGAAAGGGTAAACCTTTCTTATTACCATATGCCAAGGAGTGAAAGCTGTTCTAAAAATGATGGGTGAATCATAGAATTCTTTGTGATGAGAATCTCTTTCTTTATTACCAGAAGAATGCTGCAGCTAAAGCTACTCCAGTAATGGCACCTAAAGCAAATGGTACTCCAAATCCACCATATGGATATCCATAAAACCCATAGTTAAATCCTCTTTGGTTACCAAGAGGACGGACCCACACGTGACTTCTTGAAACTCTTGTCACTTCACCTACATGCGATCTTCCACCACGTAACGTTAAACGTACAGGGCGCCCCACATATCTTCGGCAAACGTGATACATATCCGGACCAGACATATATATCCTCCTTTTTGTCATTATCATGACGGGATGTACTATTACTATATGCGAATATAAGGGTTTCGAAATAGACAGTAGCATAGAGAAGAGGATAATAGGCAAAAGTTTAACCCGAATTACTCACTCAATAAAGGAGAATGAATATGACGGTGGTTGATACGAAGAGCTGGCTTCGAAATTACTGTAAAACCTATCAAAAAAAAGCCTCACTGGATAATTATAGAATCCAATGTGAGACGTTATGCTTTCCTATAGAATCTTATATAAGAGATATGTCAGCTGAAGAATTACACTTTGCATTACTCCAATATGGTTTATTTCACCCGACAGAAGATACACAGGATATTTGTGATAGTGTCCACGCATTAGACCAGTTTGGGATATGGAATGCTCTAAACATGGAATATAGACACTTACAGAAAGAGTGGAGGGGTCCTTCTGTGCCTGTATTTATATTTCCAATAACCCTTTCCAATCAACCTTCCTGTCAAAAACCTACAGAGAAGAATGGCGTTTCATTAGAGGAGGGTATTTTCTTATTCGTTTCACCGTTTATATTAAAGCAAGAAGTGTTTGCGGTATTAGCTCATGAATACAACCATTCCTGCAGACTGTTTCATACGCAGAACCATCGGCATGATATGTCTTTGTTAGACGTTATACTGCTAGAAGGCATGGCAGAGTATGCTGTTGGTAAACGATATGGATCTAAATGGAATGCTGGCTGGATTCATATGTATAGTGATAACGAGCTCCAAGCTTTGTGGACAGACCATTACATTGACCATCTTGGAATAAAAAGGGAGGAGGAACAGCTGGAATATATGTTTGGAGGCGGCACACGGAACATACCTGAACATGCAGGTTATGCAATTGGTTTTTCGATTATCACAAGCTTCCTTAATCAGCACTCCTTTAGCTGGACAGAGTTATTCAGTCTGGACTCAAAGTATATTGTGGAGCATTCTGCTTTTTCCTTGTAATGAAAACTTAAGAGCATAGCGACAAGTAGAAACGGAGTGATTTACGTTACTACTAATCACTTGCTGTGCTTAATAAAGAGGTAGAGATTTTCCTTCCTTAAGGAAATGATTGTGTGCACAAGGCTAAGAGTCCATTTACATAACTAGGGGCCGAATCACATTTATGTGACACGGCCCTTTGTTCTAGAAATTTAAGGTTTAGGTACATATGAATACTCTATACCCAAGGGATGAAGTAGATTGCGTAAAAGCAACATGCTCATCCATTACATCATACATTTCTTTTGAGATGTCATGAGATGGCAGCATATCGTTTATAGCAGATGGAGTTAAGCCAGCGATGGAAGGATCCTGAATCACTACATGCTGAAATCCCGCTTGAAGCAGCTGATCTTTCCACTCCCATTCTGACAAAACTGCATCAATACCATAGATATGCTCCATAGACTTTTTCTCTCCTTCAGTTAACGGAAGGTTCATAGTCATCTCAACCATATAAAGAGTCCCATTGGGGGCTAATACCCTTTTACATTCTCTAAGGGATTTTGGAACTTCTGTAAATGTCAAAACGGATTCAGCTATGACGAAATCAACCATCTCATCCTCGATGGGAAGTTGCTCTGCCTTACCTTGAATAATTTCTACCGGGTAACCAAGCTGCTGAATTCGATGAAGAGCTTTATCACACATAATTTCGTGATTATCTATCCCAATCACGTCACTTCCATAACGTTCATGTATATAAGACGCTGTTTGACCTGTGCCACATCCAATATCCAAGACAGAATGATGCTTTTCTAACTGGAAGGAATTTATGATTTTTTTCGTTAAATCAAACCCTCCTGGGTGAGCGCCTCCAATACCGAATGATGCAAGCACATCCAAATACGTTGGTTTCATGCAATTACTCCTTTCTTGTTGCTTCCATTCCTTTTCTAATATATGTACGTTCGCACAAGAAAGTACTCGAACGAGTTGATGTCCTTGTCTTTATAAGAGGCTCATATGGTTCGATTTATAAAGGAGCAGCATATATAATTAAAGAAACAAAGTGGGAGGTAAAGCTATGTCAGAATTACCACTTAACGTTTCAGTTCAAAACTTCCAGAATAGATCCATTTACTGTCGAAAGAAATGAACACTTAATATTGGTTTACGAGTGTCTATTTAACATTATATTGGACTCTTTTTTTTATGATTTATTGTAATTTTCTGATTTGTATGTATAATTTCCTGTAACGTGATTACGAAAAATCAAAGGAGATGATAAGGTGAGGGTTACAGATGAATTAATGGGGGCAGTAATAGAGGAGCTGACCTCCTTTTTACACCCAGATCAGGTTAGCCAAAATGAAACAGCACTTGATCAGCATAGTCATGATGAGTCCTATCATAGTGTATTTCCTCCTTTTGTTGTAGTGTATCCCAACAAAACAACGGAGGTTCAAGCGATTGTAAAAGCTGCGTGCCAGCATTCTATCCCCATTATCCCCTATGGTCTTGGTACTAGTTTAGAGGGGCATGTTATCCCTTATGATTCAGGAATTACAATTGATTTCTCCCTTATGGACACGATTATTGAAGTTCGGAATGAAGATTTTCTCGTTAAAGTACAACCTGGTGTAACTCGGTCTAGATTAAATAAAGAGTTGAAGAAGCATGGCCTCTTTTTCTCTGTGGACCCTGGTGCTGATGCCACACTTGGCGGTATGGCTGCAACGAATGCTAGTGGAACCACATCTGTAAAATATGGGATTATGCGGGATCAGGTAAGGAGCTTAGAAGTAGTAACTCCTTCAGGAGAAATAATACATACGGGGAACCTGGCTCAGAAATCATCATCTGGATATAACCTGAATGGCTTATATGTTGGCTCAGAGGGTACGCTTGGCTGTATAACAGAGCTAACCCTTAAGGTTTATGGCATACCAGAGTATTCTATGGCTGCCAGAGCATCTTTTCCAACCATTACTGATGCTGTTGATGCTGTAGTATCTATTCTTCAGGCTGGTATCCCAATTGCACGAGTAGAGCTTGTAGACGAAGAATCAATTAGACAAGTGAATTCCTTTCATCATCGAACCTATAGGGAAAAGCCAACTTTATTTCTAGAATTTCATGGTAATGAGCCTGGCTTGCGTCATGATATTGATTTTACGAAGGAAATTGTTTCGGACCATTTATGTGAAGAGATGTATTTTGAAGAGGACCATACTGCCATGGTTCAGCTATGGGAAGCTAGACATAATCTGGCCTATGCATATGTACACGGAAACCCTGGAAGAAAGCTAATGGTGACCGATGTATGCGTTCCTATATCTTCGCTTGCTGGTGCTATTCAGCACGCGCGGGAAAGATTGAACTTTCATCAATTAAATGGTGGAATCTTAGGCCATGTAGGAGATGGCAATTACCATGCTTTATTGATGATTGACATGGAGAAGGAAGGAGAGTTGTCTCGAGCTGAGCTATTCAATGAAGAAATTGTCACATATGCTATTAATTGTGGTGGGACTTGCACTGGAGAGCACGGGGTAGGAAAAGGGAAAATGAAATACCAGGAATTGGAGCACGGGGAAGCAACTCAAGTAATGAGACAAATAAAAAAAGCTATCGACCCCAAAGGAATTATGAATCCGAATAAATTAATTACGATGTGAGCATTCCCTCTAATTACCATCATGTAATAAGCGCCTGTAACTCATACTAAGCTCGGGAGGTCTTAGTATGTTACCGATTATCTTGTCAATATGTTTCATGATTTATCCAAATATTACAAATGACAATTTATTTATACAGGAAAATGGGGAGACAATTGCCAGTATCAACAGAAACGATTTAATGGACCCATTCCTTGGAAAGCCAGTCGTAAAAGGAGATAAAGTAGAGCTATTTATGGAGAAGCTTTCCGAAAAAGTACTACAATCACCCGAAAATGCTAGGATTAATAAACGAGAAGAAATTGTTCCAGGAAAAGTAGGGTATAAACTGTCTCAAGAAAAGTTTCGAACGAGTTTATACGAATATTTATTCGAGCAGCGTTCCAAGACTATAGAAGTTCCCAAAATGAAAGTGTATCCAAAGGTTGATAGTGAATTGCTAGCAAGTGTTCGTTCCCATCAGATAGGACATTATGTTACCTATTTCAACCATCGTAATAAGGAGCGATCGCACAATATTCACCTCGCCTCCAAAGCGATCGACAGCTACGTCTTATTTCCAAAGGAAACCTTCTCATTCAATGAAGTTGTAGGGAAGAGAACCAAGCAAAAGGGATATATGCCTGCACCTGTCATTGTGAAAGGAGAGGTAACAGAAGGCATCGGAGGAGGAATTTGCCAAGTATCATCTACTCTGTTTAATGCTGTAGACAACGCTGGAGTGGATATTGGGCAGCGATACTCACATAGTAAGCGAGTACCATATGTTCCTGAGGGAAGGGATGCAACGGTTAGCTGGTATGGCCCTGACTTTACCTTCACCAATCCGTATAATCATCCTCTTTTGCTTCGTTCTAAAGTAAAGGGTGGCCAATTAATGATAACGATTCATTCTGCCAATGGTATTAACGTTAAATCGAGGGAGATTCCTAAAGCAAAGACTGGATTGCCGAAGGAACTAAACGTTCGTTAAAAAGGTGAAAAAAGGAACTATTTTAGAGCAGCTGGTTCCTTTTTTTATGTGTACCTAAACGGTACATCAAAGGACACCTATGTTTATTATACTTACTGCACTTAGGATAATTTCCCACACATTCTAGTACAATCGTACAAATCCTTTGCTATCGTTATCGGTAGCGAAAATAACAAACAAATATTACCAATATAGGGATTACGATTTAGTTTAATGGGCAATTCCTGTTATGATTAATAAAAAGAAATGTGGAAAGAGAGGAGTATCATCATGAAAAATCCTTGGATATCTGGTTTTTTATCCATTCTACTTCCTGGTCTGGGTCAATTCTACTTAGGAAAAACTGCTCTAGGCATTATTTTTCTTATTGGGTACATAGCATGTTTAGTTATGAGCGGACTCCCACAAATTGAACTGACTATAAATGGTGTATTTGGTATAGCCGCTGTTATCATTTGGCTCATTAGCGTTATGCATGCCATCATACAGGCTAGAAAAGGAAAAAGTCAATTTCGCTTTTAATCATATACATAAATGCTGCTTTGAGAAACCTGTTACTACATACAGGTTTCTTTTTTGTTATGAATAACCAAAAATAATCAATTGAATAGGATGAATGGTAGGCATTTGCTCTAATGATGGAAATGAAAAGTCATACAAGGAGGGACAAAGCATGAATATGGTAAGGAGGCCTGTAGTGGTTCGACCTAGACCGCGCCCCCGACCACGTCCTAGACCAGGTTATCCATTTCTGGGTGGTTTTGCAGGGGGATTAGTTGGTGCATCAATTGGGAGTCAAAATTATCCCTATCCGTATTACCCATATCCACCACCGTACCCATACTATAATTATCCTTATTATTATTAGGAAGGAAAGAGGAGGTTGTTTATCCTCTTCGATTGTTCAAGAAACTCCCATTATCAAAAGAAAGTTCCCCAACTTTTTCCAGAGGGAGGGGAGCTTTCTTTGGTAGGGATGTTCCTATTCGAGAAATGCTGCTTATGTGTCAGGTGTTAATATCATCCTTGTGTGCAGGCAAGAAATCGTTTGTAGATTCTCTTACTCACAAATATTATCAATCCTCTAAAAGATCATGCAACTATTCCTTTGAAAAATATGGTATAAAGGAAGAAAAGAAGTGTCATTTTTCCTACAAAGGGGGATACGCAAGTGACATTAAAACCAAAGCATTCTTTGCATACATTAAAACTAAACAAAAATATTGCCGTTCGGCAATTCACAGACCGTGAAGAGCCGCAGCGCACATTTAAAAGAGCAATGCAAGAGAAGGATGATAACCCTCGTGTGCTCGTTTACTATGGGATAGGTGGCATAGGGAAGAGTCGACTGCTTAAGGAATTAAAACAGCAATCACAACAGTATTATCCTAATAGTATGAATGCTTTTCTGGACTTTAAAGAAGTTAGCCATCATTCTCTTTCTAGATCATTAATTCATTTAAGAGAGCAATTGAAGACATCTCATCGAGTAACGTTTCCAACATTCGACCTAGCTTATGCTGTGTACTGGAAGAAGCTTCATCCTGAAATGAGTCTGAAATCCCAATCTAAAGAGCTCCCATTTATTGAAGAAGGAAGCTTTGTTGGGGATTTGATCAATCAATTAGAGAATATACCACTTGCCCATTGGCTACCAAAGACGTTAAAGCTTATACATGGCTTGTCGAAGTATAAAGAAAGCATAAATTGGTGGTTTGGGAGGGGAAAACAAGTACTGGAGCAATTAGAGGAAATGCTTCCTGGAGAGATAGAAGAACGATTAAGCTTATATTGGGCTTTAGACCTCAAGGATTACCTTCAGCAAAAACCTAAGCCCGCTGTGCTATTTATTGACACCTATGAAGCTCTTTTGGACAACACTAATCAACAGGGTCATTTTTTAGACAAGGATGAGTGGATAAGGCAATTAGTGTTGCAGCTGCCGGAAGTATTATGGGTCATATGTGGAAGGGATAAAATCCAATGGGGGCGTTTAGACGAGGAATGGGAAGAGTACATTGAACAGCATTTAATTGGAGAATTATCTAAAGTAGACAGTGAACAGTTTCTGCTTTCCTGCGGGATTGAGGATCCAGCCATTCGGAATACTATAATGGATACGAGTAAGGGACTTCCTTATTACCTTGATGTATTAATTGATACGTTTTTTGTCCTAAAAGCCACTCATACCCCCACTAAAAATGAATTAACTGCCACAAGAGCACAAATGACACAACGATTACTCCAATATCTTAGTAAGTCAGAACAGGAAACCTTAAAGCTCCTCGCACTGCCACGTTTCTGGGATTTAGATCTATTTCAGTCCCTAGTCAATACATTTAATACAGGTTATCCCATTACTTCTTATACTGAATTATTTCGTTTCTCCTTCATTTCAGAAAGGGAAAATCAAGCCTGGTCTATGCATACGATAATGAGGGAAAGCTTACGGAAATCTCTTCAACAACACCAGCCTATATTATATCAGAAAGTGCATGATTTTCTGCTTCAGTACTACGAAAATCAACTACGTACAGTGGAGCACAAGAGTATCCCTTTTCAGGAAGGAATGTTCCATGCTTTTCAGAATCAACCTATAGAACAAGCTGTTCAATGGACCCTACGAGAAGGAACAAATCTTAAAAATAACGGAGATCTTCTTGTACTGGTAGAAGCTTTTCCGATTATCGAGGAATACCTTACGAATGACATTGCTTCTTCTATTTACGGAGAGGTATATAAACTGTTCGGAGAAACTTTTGCTCTAGTTGGGG
This sequence comes from Pontibacillus salicampi, assembly GCF_042434395.1. NCBI lineage: Bacteria > Bacillati > Bacillota > Bacilli > Caryophanales > Bacillaceae > Pontibacillus > Pontibacillus salicampi. The sequence continues at coordinate 57,462 of NZ_JBHLTP010000012.1, forward strand.
AATATCATACCGCAGAGACACTGTACTCTAAATCGATAGACATTTTACAAAAAACGGAAGGGACAATTGGATCTTATGCCTCGGTACGTGTTCTTCTAGGAGAATTAATGGTCCATCAAAGTCAATACGAGCAAGCTCTTACTTACTTTCAGAACGCATTACATCTATTCTCGACTTATGGAGCGATGGAGTTAGAAGAAGCGAGTGTCCATCTGCATCTAGGGAAATTAATAGTGAGGTTCGGAGACTATTCTCAAGCTGTCCATCACTATAAAGAAGCCCTTCAATTATGCGACAAAGTAGAAGAGGTACAGTTGACATATGTGATAAAAGGTATCGCATATGAAAAACTGGGAGAATGTGCAGCTGACCCTTCTGACTCACAACAAGAGAAGTTGTATGAACGTTCTATACTTTATTTAAAAAAAGCTGTACAGAAGGAATATAGCTTCGATCAAGTGCTGACCATGAAACAGTTAGGATTGTCCTATAAAAGATTAGCGGAACATTATTATGAGAAACAACAATGGAAGAAGGCCATATCTATTTATGGGCAGGCTATTGCTATTTATAATCAAGTACTTCAATTGTCACCGTGTCTAATAGATGTGCTCGAAAAGAAAGGACATGCCTCCGTTGATTGCATGAAGGCACAAGTATGCAATAACCAATGGGATAAGGCCATCAACAGCTTTGAGCTTGCAAAGGCTGCCTTTGAAGAAGTGCTAGAGCTTTCCCCAACTCAAGGAGGATCCCGTAACAGACTAGCCTCAGCTTATCGGGAACTAGGTATTCTTTACGCACGGCAAGAAAAATGGGATATGGCTATGGCCTCATTTGAACAAGCAAAAATGAAGCATTTAGAAACGTTGAGGTACACGCCTACATACATCTATAGCCAGAATAGCCTTGGGAAGACCTATTATGCATGGGGAGAAGCTTACGAAAAACAACAAAATAAGCTAAACGCAATAGAAGCATATAGCTTGGCTTTACAAAGCTTTAAGGAAATGCTCACATTGGCGCCCGGAACAAAAGAAGCCGTGCAGTATCGAAATGCACTTAACTCAAAAATGCGAGCATTAAAGAAGTTGTAACGCTTCTAGGTAATCTATCTTAATGAATAAGAATGGAGCTAGTGATAAAAGAGTCTATTTAGTATGAAGACAGGATAATATTTATGTAGTAATACATTTATTGATAATTCTAAATAATGAAGTTCAACTATACTATTGAAATAGTTAGTAAGGACATCTCTACAATATTGATCTATTCACTGCATATTTCAAGGTAAGGTTTTCGTTATGATGATATAGAAATGATCAAGCCTCCTCATCGGTGTTTTTTTCCGGCTGAGGAGGCTTGATTGCAAGTAAGGGTGGTTACAGCTTGTAATAGAGAAAGGTGAAGCTGCAGGGTCTTGTTTATTCACCACCATTTACTTTTTAGAACTATTTTATGGACGGTGGACCTTTCCTTTTTCATCAATGTATATCGTATGAAGAAGAGTGCGCTCAAATGATTTATTATCTGTAGTGTCCCCTTCAATATCCATCATGATATGGTACACACCTTGTCCAGCATTTTTAATAGGCAGTTCTTCCAGTTTATTGAATTTCTCCTTGGTCAGTCTTTGCTGTTTCGTCTTGCCATTCTTACTATATTGAATGATAATATCTCCCTTTATCGTATCCCGCTTAATTTTATTATTATCTGTTTCAACTTCTACTTTTTTGGCTGTGAGGGCTTGCTTATCCAATTTCATTTCGTCATTCAAATCGCTTTCGAAGGAGACCTGCATTAGATAACTCTCTGACTGGTTGTGTTTAGCAAATAATGTCCACTGTCCATCGGAAGGATTATTCACTTTTATTTGGTGATGATAAGCACCCTTGAACATGCTTTCATCCTTAAACACAGAAGAGGGAGTGTACTCCTGATTGTCTGGTCCTATTAATGTTATATTAGAGTTCTCGTATTGTGACATCCAATCTAGCATAATCGTATCCGTTCCTCCTTCAACAGAGAAGGACTCCTCTGTTTGACCGGAATATTGTCCTCCGCGGACTAGAATATTTGCTTCCTCACTAGATTGTTCTTCCCTTGATGTAGAGGCAATTTCTACTTCTGGTGTAATAAACGATTTTTTCAAAGGCTGTATGGTAGGTTGTTTCGTAGATAAATAGGGTTCAAACAAGGGAAAAGTGGAACTCCCTTCTTTAATGGAGGAATGATCCCAATCACTTACTTTAATCTCATTACCATAGGACAATCTAGAGCTTGCTACAGTAACGGCTCCATCATTCTTTCCATATTGGCTGAGGTAAAGACCACCCCAGTATAAGGAACCACCAAAGCTGCCCCAATCTGTACCTCCAAATGTATAGTACGGAGTGAGAGATCGATTAGGGTCGCTATCGGTAATGTCTCGGAAATAACTCATATATCCAGTTTGAAGTGAGTGGGTTGCGTCATTTTTATTTCCAATGATTTCAGCTAACCATCCAGCCCAGCTGGAATAAGCTAAATCTGCTAGTTGTGAACCATGGTGGGGTGTGGAGAGGGTAATGACCTTCTCTACATATTGGTAGGCATCGTGGTGTATTAGTGCAGATTGGGCATCTACACCACCTTTGGAGTGGGTAATCAAGATAACCTTTTGGCCGAAATGCTCATACATTTCTTTTAACTTATCTGATAGCAATTTTCCATTATCCCACATATTTTTAGTAGGATATAAATTAATATAAGCTGTCCAATAATTCTTGTTGTATGTAATCTCATCCATGTTATTATCGTCAATCCAAGTACTAGAAGAGCTATTCAAGCCATGAACAAAAACAAGTGGGTAGGATCCGTCTTTTACTTGATTAGGTATTTCACCAGTAAACCATTCCCCAGGCGTTCCATTAGGGTCACCCTTTCCAAGCTTACCAGCTTCAGCAGGGGCAGCAAAAGAGAACATTAATAGAAAAACAAGTACATACGTAAACGAGAGTCTTTTCATAGTAACCTCCTAAAATTTTTTGAATCTTCTATACTATAAAAAAATAGAGGAGGTACATCAAGGTTATAATTCACCAGTTTTTGAGTGGGAATTTAGCATGCTTTTTTGCTTATTTTATAAAAAGGGGACTAACCATCCAGGACTATGATATTCAATAAATGTATTTTTATGTAATATGAGCTAACTTGAAGAACACTAAAAGGAGCACCTTAATAAGGTGCCCAGCTTGTAGAGAAACCCCCCCCTTGTTTCCTACAAGCTTTTTTCATGTATGCGGGCTGGCAAATACCACTCGCTTTCCGCGGACGAACGCCCGAGCCTCCTCGTGAAACCCACACTCGGGGGTCTCGGATCGCCCGTTTTTCCGCAGGAGTCTCCTGGTATTTGCCAGCCCTTCACCGAAAAAGACTCTCCTTCACCTAACACACCCTTGATAGGTGAAGGGCAATCTTCTTGAGGATCAAGTGAAGGACGACCATTGTCTTCGGAATAGTAAGATCGCACTTTTTCTGGAATGAAGGAGAAGTCTATGTACCGATCGATTTTACGGAGGAGATGGTCTTCAGGAACAAGCTCTTCAATCGTGATCATTTCGATTTCATTTTGACGCTCTTTTTTGGATTGAAACATCGAATCACCTTTCGTTAGAGAATATATAACTAATGTAACAAATTAACGCGGTGAATAATGAAAGTAAAAAGAAATAAATAAGGCTGTCGAGACTTTCTCGACAGCCTTAGCACCTTATTAAGGTGCCTTTTTGGGTAATCATTCAGGTGCTCGATAAACTCCTTCCTCATCATGGACTTCGTCCCCGATCAAAGCAGGGGTAAAGACACAGACTACTCGGAAATTCGTTATAGCACGAACATAGTGTTTTTCATGGTTATCTAGGCAATACATTGTACCTGGGGTAATGCGGTATGTCTCACCATTTTCCACTGTTTCTATTTCAGCTTCGCCTTCAATGCAATACACTGCTTCAATATGGTGTTTATACCATATGTACGTTTCTGTACCAGCTGTTAACACAGTATCATGCAAACTGAAGCCTACATTATCTTCCTGCAATAACAAGCGTCTACTGACCCAGTTATCGTCACTAACTTCTTTCTCTGTTCCAATTATGTCCTCTAATTTCTTCACCTTCATCATTCGTCCTCCTTAACGTAATTGCTGACGCACATTTCGTTTGAATGTTCAGAAATCTTATCATTATAACCTTAATAAACTTCTTCTAAATAGTCAAAGATACGGTTTCTTGAACGAAGCTTCTCTATTGTATAAGGAAAATACTGGGGTGGAAGGGAGGTGTGAAAAGCATAGGAAGGGAATGATATAATAAAAAAAGTATAGTGATGCTTTTGAATATGGTTGCACTGCATGCCCCCTTTAGATATGATGAAAAAGTGGTTGTTGTAAATAGGACAACAACATCATTCTCGTTTTTACTGTTCATCATAGTAATAAAAGGACAAGTTATCCCTATACTTTTTCTTTCCTAAGAAAATGAGAGACTAACTGATAAAGGGTGTATCGAAATGGATTTAGAAAGAAAACATGTACAAACAAAGAAGAAAATAATCGTCCTAGGAGGAGATGGTTTCTGCGGTTGGCCAACCAGCCTTCATTTATCAAATATGGGCCATGACGTAGTAATTATCGATAATCTGTCCAGACGTAATATCGATAATGAACTAGAGGCAGAATCGTTAACACCTATTCAGCCAATGGGTACTAGGCTGAAGGTATGGGAAGAGGTTGCAGGCAAGAAGATTGACTTCATTAATCTCGACATAGCTGAGGAATACGATGATTTGCTGAAAACGCTACATACAGAGAAACCAGATGTTATTGTTCATTTTGCTGAACAGCGTTCTGCACCTTATTCCATGAAATCTCCAAAACATAAGCGCTATACTGTTAACAATAATATTAATACAACTCATAATGTACTATGTGCGATAGCTGAATCTGGATTAGATATTCACCTTGTTCACCTGGGAACTATGGGTGTTTACGGATATGGTACTGCTGGAATGAAGATTCCAGAAGGATATCTGGATATTGAAGTGAAGACTGAAACTGGAGAGAGAATTGAACAACAAATTCTGTATCCAACTAATCCTGGTTCCATTTATCATATGACGAAAACACAGGATCAATTATTATTCCATTACTATAATAAAAATGACGGTTTACGTATCACAGACCTTCATCAAGGTATCGTTTGGGGTACCAATACGGAGGAGACTAAGTTGGATGAGAGACTAATCAACCGTTTTGATTATGACGGAGATTATGGCACTGTTCTAAACCGATTCTTGATGCAGGCTGCGGTTGGTTATCCAATTACGGTTCATGGTACTGGCGGACAGACTAGGGCCTTTATCCATATTCAGGATACCGTCCGTTGTATTGAGCTAGCTATTGAGAACCCTCCACAAATCGAAGAGCGTGTGATGATTTTTAATCAAATGACAGAGACACATCGTGTAAATGATCTCGCTAAACTCGTCAGTGAGTTATCAGGTGGGGAAATAGCCTATGTTTCGAATCCACGGAAAGAAGCGCCAGAGAATGATCTGCACGTTAAAAACGATCTCTTCTTATCCAAGGGTCTTAATCCGACAACGCTAGAGGCAGGATTGTTACAGGAAGTGACAGAAGTAGCTCAGAAATATGCTTATCGTGCAGATTTTTCAAAAATTCCTGCAAAAAGCACATGGACAAAAGAGCAACAGCCTGGCATTCCTGAAGGAGAAGAATAGTTATATATTTATTTCACTAAAAGAAGCATCCAGATGGATAGGATGCTTCTTTTTTGTGTAAAACTCTACTCAATAAATAAGGGAGGGTACCTGTAATTTCATCCCACTTCATGTACAATCGTCTACTATTCATACATCATAATGTAATGATTTTGGCTTGATCACATTGGTCTTTAAAGAATCTTTGTGTAAAAAATGATAATTACAGTCTGCTAGATACTAGTTTGCAGGCAAATTATATAGCTTAGAGGCAATTTCTCGATAGTAAGCATTAATATCGCTCCATCCCACACTATCAGCTACATCGATTCCTACAAAATCAAGATGATCCCACCTTCGCTGCGTAGGGTTAACATTCCAAACTCCTTTAGTTGGCTGGTTACTTATATTCTTGGTGGATGGATGACCAAGTGGATGCTGAGAGGATGGAACACTGACTAATCCATCGTTTGCATACCATGATTGATCTATTCCAAATGCAGAATTGCTATACCGTCCTACATAAAACCCCGTCGAGTAAAAAATAGGATTCATCGTTACAATTGGAAGTCTATATTCTGTAAACACAGAAGGGTTAGTGGCGTCACCAGTATAGGAGAAATAATAGATATCTTCATAGGTGTGTATTTGTTGATTTAACTCTTTGGCCCCTTCTAGAGACAAATCATATTGGGCTGTATCCTCTGTTTCCCAGAATGGATGGTGGAACAAGCGGTCCATATAGGAGAATGCAGATTCATTCGTTTTCTTTTTCAGTCCCCAATGATCTAAATCAAAATCATAATTGATCTGCTCGCCGGTATGGGATTCTGCTAAAGTAATGTATTTCCATACCAATCCTTTTAGAAATGGTATAAAGTCCTCTGATTGATTAGAGACCGGGGAACCATTATGGGGAGTAGCTATGGTTGTCACACTATGAACCCAGCTTTGGTCTCCTTCAAAGAGCGGAGAGATAGGTTCTTCAGATGGGTGATTAGCATGATAGTCTTTCTCCTCCTTACTGCCGCTTTTCAGCATCTCCACTAACATTCTGGCAGTTTGTCCGCCCATACTATGTCCTACTAAGTGAACCTTGTTACCTGCACCAGCATGCTGTTCCACACCAGGATAGGTATCACCAAATCGGCTGTGGTTGTGCTTAGCGGCATGAGCAGCACCATAATCTACTGTACCCCCCTTGATAAATGCATATAATTCCGCAGCACGATCCCTGTTACTAGAAAGTGGCCCCATAGAAGCAACATACGTTTCATACCCATTTCGATTCAACTGACCCTCCACGTCATTTATACCGCCCCAATAATAGAAATTCTTCATTTCTTCTTTCCCCCATCCGGCTACTCCGTGAACGAGAATGATGGGGTAATCGTTGTTTGCAGCCGCGTATGTAACCGCTTTCCTTTCTTGTGACATAAAAACAAAGAAAAATAATACCAAACAGACACTTACTAAACCTTTCATGATATAACACTCTCCTATTAAGAATTTTCTGACTATTACAATATGTAATCATATAGAAAATAAGAGAGTGCTCCAATAGGTAAATAGATTGGTTTACTACTTCCTATTTTCGCTTAGAGAAGGAATGGGTTGAAATACCCACCATCGAATAGAAGCGCTTGTACACCATTGGAAAGCTATCATGTTAGAGTCCTAATGATAAGAGAGGCCTTGCGTTTAGAACAAGAGTGTAGCCTACCCTGCCATGTGGTGCATATGAAGATAAACACATGCAAGAGCTGAAATATTAGTGAAGACATGACTGATATGTTAATCCTCTTCATACCGTTGTTAAATATCCCCCTCAAAAGGGATTTGCCATTGTTTCTTTCATAGAGAAGGAGGTTGACATTTGGCATAGTAATGGGGGGGTGCTTTTGATTATGAAGGCCCGCGCCATTTCACCTATTTATATCTTTACAATGTAGCTAAATTAGCCTCATATTAATGGTGAGTTTATAAATTTTTTTCTGAGAACGGCTACAAGAAGCGTTCGATTTACTGAAAACGTATGCTCATTTTTACGGACCACTGCAGTTTCAAGAAAAAGCAGGGTGAAATAATTTCTGTTGAATAGAGAACTGGATGGTAAGCGAGAAGAATTTCCTTTATAATGGGAAAGAAATCAACAACAGGAAATGGGAGTGCTTCTATGACGTACAACGATGAATATTTCATGAAAATAGCAATTGAACAGGCTTCAAAATCAAGAGCAGAAGGAAACGAACCTTTCGGTGCCATTTTGGTCAAAGATAAAAAGATTGTAAAAATAGCCGAGAACAAAGTACATACCCACTCTGACCCTACTTATCATGCTGAAATAGGGTTGATTAGAGATTTTTGTTCAGAAAATCAGCTATTTGATTTAGGAGATTATACTTTATATACGAGCTGCGAACCTTGCGTGATGTGCTCTGGTGCAATGGTTTGGTCTAATCTTGGTAAAATGGTATATAGCGTTACACACGACCAACTAGCACATATTGCAGGGGATAACATAATGATCCCATGTCTAGAGGTATTTGAAAAGAGCCCGCTAAAGCCTTCCGTTGTCCAACAAGTATTAAATGAAGAAGGCTTAAAGGTATTCGATGGTTACACGTTTGGATAAATAGAATGATAACAAATAGCCCCTGGCATGTTTAGCCAGGGGCTATTTGTTATGTTATGACTTTATCCAAGCGAAATGTAGATAAGGTTCACAAAAGAAATGTACACAAGAAAGGGATTTATTAGTAAATGTGGAAGTCATATATTGTAAGCAGTTTACTATATAACAAAGGGAGGGACTTGGTTATGAAGCTGATTCGTTTATCACTTATGTTAGCATTCATTTTATGGATCATGGCAGGGTGTAGTATATCTACAGATGATAACATTACTATTGAAGCTCGCCCAGATTCTACTTATTCTAATACCTTTAACGAATTATCTCTTGGACCGTTGTTTGATTTTCATTTCACTTTACCTAATGCAGACCAGAGGTGGGTTAGGCTCTGGGTGGAGAGCTATAAAGATGGAGTGAAGGAAGAAGAGCCTTTATCAGAGCTTTCCTACGGGTTGAGTCATAACGAATCAGAACAAGGCCATCTAGGCTTTGGTATCATTAACACGAATGAAGGGAATACCTTGTTCTTTCTATACGGACCAGAGACTAGGTCTGCACCTGAGAGAGTTCCTGCTAACGCAGTCACCATGGATGGCATGGGTAGCTGGCGCTATGCGAATAAGGAAGATCCCATGGAACTAGAAATCGGCGAAACAGAAATATTAGCCGTTTATCGTAAGGCTGAAAATGCTATGAGAAATTTTGATTTTCGGGAGAAGGAGCAGCTAGAGCAGCTACTCGAGGAAGACAGTGCTAATCTACTGTTAAAAATAAGGGTGGAAGAAAGGTGAGACTAGTAAGCAAGGTAAGGTATGAACACTGTGTACGAAAGGGTTGAATTGGCAATGTACCATGATAATAAAGAAAAGGAAATGCCAGACAACAGTCGAGAGCGGTTAAGACAAAAAGAAAGAAACAATAATGCTGCCAGTAATGTAACAGATGGATTCCATCGGTCCAGTAACGGCAGTCTCGTGGATTTAGTAGGAGGCTTAGGGTGGAAGGGTACAGGAATAGTACTGCTTGTTGCTATAATCGGGTTTGTAATCTACTCCTTGTTCTTTAGCTAATAATTATTAACAAAGAAGAAGGGGTTTAAAGCAAAGGAACCCTCAAGCCCCCTTACCAATACAAAAATAGATGCAGCACACTACTGCAAACTATTAAACTCCGTAAAGACAGAATTAGTCTAACAAAAGCGGCCACTATATCTCCAATCTTCTATTTTCCATTATGTTACATATACATAAATGGAAAAGAGAGGAGGAATCCACGTTGAATAGCTCCACAAACCAACACCTAGATTATCCAGAGGGAATGCTACATATCATTCAACACGGCTTAACATATAAATCATCACCAAAAAAGGTGCTCATTATTGGGGGTGGAATGTCTGGACTGGTTTCGGCATCATTACTGAAGCAAGCTGGACATCAGGTAACAATATTAGAGGGTAATATTCGTATTGGGGGAAGAGTATATACGGTCAGAAACCCTTTCACATCAGGGAATTATCTGGATGTAGGAGCTATGAGAATTCCTGATACACATCCGTTAGTATTCGAATATATAAGACGTTTTCAATTACCGCTCAACCACTTCCTTAACTCTACGCCTGTAGATTTAATCTACGTAAATAACATATTAACTACAAGACAAGAATACGAGAGAAATCCAGATATTTTAGAATTTCCCGTAAATGACAATGAGAAGGGAAAGACTGCTACAGAGCTTTTTCTAGAAGCTACTCAGCCATTTCTCGATCTTTATGCCAACAGTACTACTAAAGAACAAGAAAAACTAAGAGAACAATTCTCTGAATATTCAATGGGGGAATATCTCGAATATAATCCGCTCGGAAAACCGTTATCAAAAAATGCTATAAGAAGTATTGGTGTAATGCTTGGACTTGAGGGGTTTCCAGAATTCTCGTTCGTGGACATTCTGACTGACATTATCTTTCCGATATTCAGTAAACAAGTAAAATTCTTTGAAATTGAAGGAGGGAATGATCGGTTACCTTTATCATTCCAAAACCAACTGGGATCTGATATTCGTTTGAACCGTAAAGTGGACAAAATCTATCAGAACAAAGATAGTGTACACATTCAAGCGAAAGATCTAATTTCAGGAAGGTGGCATCATTATGAAGGGGATTATGCCATCATCACAATCCCGTTTCCCGTTTTTCAGCTTATAGATGTCTATCCTTATCGTTCCATTTCATTTGATAAATGGCAGATTATTAGAGAACTTGTTAACCTTCCTGCCATAAAAGTTGGCATAGAATTTAAAAGCCGCTTTTGGGAAAAAGCAAGAGTAGGGAATGCTATAACAGATTTTCCTTCCCGTTTTTCCTATATCCCCAGTCATGGGCTTGGAACAAATGGAGCAGCAGTATTATTAGCAAGTTATAGCTGGGGACAAGATGCTATTATTTGGGGAAGCTTACCCAAAAAGGAATTAGTCCGAGAGCTGTTAGATGATTTAGCCAGAATATATGGTACCGTTGTATATACCCAATACATGAATGCATTCGCCTATAATTGGATGGATAATCCATTTTCTGCAGGGGCTTTTACATTGTTTCTTCCAGGTCAAGGAAGGGATTTCTCAGATGTGATAAAACGACCAGAAGGCAGACTCCATTTTGCAGGGGAGCACACATCCTCATTCCACGGTTGGATAGAGGGTGCCATTGAATCGGGGGTAAGGACTGCCTATGAAATAAATATACGAAAGTAGGGTTGTTCCGCTAAAATCGTTATATCCATTAGCAACACCGTCCTTTCCCACGTTGTAGGGGGAAAGAGGAGTGGAAGCATACAGTAAAATCAATTACAGCATGAAAAGAGCCATATTATAAAGGAGGTGGAATGTTATGAATTCTTTTTTGAAAAGGATAGGCACCGCTTATTTACCAGTATCAAACGTAGGAGCATCATCAAAATGGTATCAAGAACATTTAGATGCCATCGAAAATTTCCGTTCAGATGATAAAGCAATTCTTGCCTTCGCAAATCAGAGTTTCTTTCTCATAAAATCTCAAGAAGGACAGAACTTACAATTTCTCGATAACAGTGGAAAGCAACATTGTCCATTCACCTTTGAGGTAGATGGAATGGATCAACTAAGAAAGTTTCACCATTATCTAATAAATGCAGGTATATCAGTAGGAAAAATAGAAGACCGAGGGCATCCTGGCTATAATTTTGTATTTTATGATCCAGACGGAAATGCTTTTGACGTTTGGAGTGAATTAAGTCCAGATTTTAATATGCGTTATGATTGATAATAGTCTTTCTGATTTAATTGAATATATTTACTAGATTTCTTTATACATAAAATTATATGGTGTTTTTTGTACAATATTAATTTGCCTCATTATCCTTCCAATAGTATTGGGTATAAGAAAAAGTTGCATTAGATGATGATAATGTACTTGAGAAATAATCATGATAAAGTACTACACAAGTGGAATGATGATGATGGTAAACACGTCTTTCTCCAAAACGAACTCTATTATACTCCATAGTATATAATGAGTTTATAGAGTATATTTTTTAAAGGAATATACTTATTCTATTGAAATGAAGTAGAGAGGATAGGAGAGAAATTATTTAATATAAAAATAACAGGTGATGATAAGATGGACATTACAGTTGATTCTTTAACGTACGAAGACAGTAAACCATTATTTGATTTTGAATATAATAATCGCGCTTATTTTGAGAAGATGGTCCCTAGTCGCGGAAATACTTACTATCAATATGAGACCTTTCTAAAGCAGCAAATAGCTATATTGCATGAACAAGAGCAAGGAATAGCTTATTTCTATTTAATTAAGGATAGAGGAGGTAACATTTTAGGCAGGATGAACTTAGTGAACATTGACCGAATTCACCATACAGGATACATAGGCTATAGAATGGGAGAGGAGCATACAGGGCAAGGGGTTGCGCAGAAAGCCTTACTTCTATTCATGAATACAATAAAACATAAAGGGATCTCCTTGGTCTATGCAAAGACTACTACTAATAATATAGCTTCCCAGAGGATCTTAGAGAAAAATGATTTTAGTAAAGTGGAACATAACGATGAGAGATTTGAAATGAATGGCGAAGCTGTAAAGTTCGTTCACTATAAACGCTATTTATAACACAAAACACTAACGATTTAGGAGGAAAACATGGAGGATAAGGATAATGTATTTGAAAAGCTGGCTAAACAATATGACTCAGAAGAGAGAGTTGAATTAGCACAAAGGTCAAGCTTAATCGAAATAGGGTTTAACTCTACCAGAAGAATCAAGATGCCTCCATGTTTATATCAAGCAGTCTTAAGGGATAAGGTAAGTAAAATTACAATACTGAAAGAACGGGGGGTACACTTCTCCTTGGTATAATAGGAACAAGGAGAAAAACATGATGCATATCAAGTATGACATAGTTACAGAGGACAATATAGATTTCTTAGAGGAATTATGCAATAAATTAATGACATTCCAAGCAGACCATGCAACTATACGCCCTGATATATTGGCTAGCATGGATTTCAATAACAGATTGAAAATAGATTATGAGAACAGCACAAGGAAGCATATGGTAGTAGCATTTGATAAAGAAATGCCGGTTGGGTTTGCTTTTGCCACAATCGGATTGGTAACAGAGAAAAATAAACAAGTTAGACCTCCTTGGGCAGAGCAACTGGAAGGGATTGGGTTCTATCCAGAAACCTATAAAGTACCGAAAACTATAGGAACTTTCAAATTGCTATACGTAGATGCTAATTATAGAACGCATCATATTGGAGACCGTTTAACCCGTATGATTATGAAGTGGCTAAACAGCCATAACGATGTAGAGGATTTATGGGTTTATGTAGCAAACGGCAATGAGACAGTAGGAAAGTTTTATGAAAAACATGGTTTTCTATACAATCACAGTGTTTTTAATGGTTTCATTGACGCGTATCGCCTACAAAAGGGATAAGCCAATGAAAATAACTACTAAAATGAATAGTAACCATACAAATAGGGAGGCATGAGGATATGCATCAGAAAATGGAAAGAGGGAAGTCTATTAAACATTTTGGAAAAGTACAATTAGTAGGCTTTAGAGTACTTTGCGATGGGGAAAAATATATCGAAGAAATCCCAAAAGCTGCTTCGGAGTTAAAAGAAAGAACAACAGAAATTAGTAATATCGTACACCCTGTTCAACAAATAGGAGCATTCATTGTTGATACCCCCACACCAGATAAAGATGGATATTGGATTGGGGTTCCAGTCAGCAAATATGATAATATCCCTTCTAATATGATAACCTTAACCATTCCATCACAAAAGTATGCATCTATACTACACAAAGGACCAAACAATCAGATACAATCCAGCTATGCAGAATTACATAAATGGATGGAATGTAATGAGTATCCCCGTTCTAATCATAGTTGGAATATAGAACTGTACCAAGAAAATAACGACCCCGCACATACTTCAAATGTTCATGTAGAGTTATGCGACTCTATGATGTAAATTACTTTTTATTATGCTAATGGGAAGGTTAATGTCAACATTCATAATAAAAACATACATTAGGCATTTAGTTTAATTTCTGATTGGTTTAAGGATAAGTGAGGTTATGAGGAAGATCTGTTTAGTTGGGATTCAATCCAGCTTCAAGCTGCTATTTATGCCTCAACAAAACAAGCTAGCCTCTCATTGAAGAAAGACTAGCTTGTTTATGCCACATGGTTATGCGATTATTTAACCCATTCATCAATTACATCTTGATTTTCTTCCACCCATTTTTCGGCTCCATTTATAGGCTCCTCGGCATCTTGTACATATTCTATAAGCTGACCGATTTGATCGTCATTCATCTTCCAATTTTTAAACCATTCGCTTACGTCTGGATACTCGTCTGCAAATCCTTGTTTAGTAGCATGGTGAATCTTTTCTACACCACCAAATGTGTTTTGAGGATCCTCTAGAAATTTCAAGTCATATTTGGAGAATACCCAGTGTGGGCTCCAAAGTGGTGCTACGATTGGTTCTTCGTTTTCAATAGCTTCTCCTATTTCAGTTATCATCGCAGATTCGGAGCTTGATAGTAATTCATAATCAAGCTCATAATCTTTAATTAGTTGTTCCGTAACCTCCATCGTACCTGCGCCAGGATCAAATCCTACAATTTCACCTTCAAATTTTTCTTTATGTTCCTTCAAGTCTTCTACGCTATTCACTTCTTCTAAATAAGCTGGAACAACTAGTCCCACTTTAGCCGTGTCATACCACGTAGCATCTGAGAAATTCACCGTATCTTGATATTTTTCTAAATAATTAGCATCCTGAACTGGCAGCCATATTTCCAAACTAGCATCTAAATCGCCAGTTTCCAGTGCTCTCATCGTAGTACCCATATTTAAATTGTTGAATTCAACACTATACCCCTTATCTTCTAAAATGACCTTCCACATGTTTGTTACCGCAATATTTTCTGCCCAATTAATTTGGCCAATTACTAGCTCTTTGCTGCCTTCCTCTGAATCTCCACTGGATTGATCACTGCTTGCTTCCTCATTAGCGCTCCCACATGCTGTAAGCACTGTGATTAGTAGTACCGCTAACATAAAACTAAATCTTCTTCTCCACATATTCAATGTAAAACCTCTCCTTTATTCTGTGATAATCTATTCAACGTATTAGTAACGTTAAATTTGTTAAGAAAAAATTTAATGAAGATGCTAAAAAAATATCTTATTCTTTCAAAGTGAATTTATCCAATATGTTCAGGTAGTCTATCGTTTCTTCCTATAGACTACCCGAAACCGATTTGTGCCTAATCTTTCGGTAAGAACTCGAAGATCTTTCCGCTTCTTATACTTTCCACTAACTCACTCAACCAGTGATAGTAAGTTTTTGATTCCTCTAATTGATCATAGTATTTCTTTGCTTCAGCCACAATACCTGGTGTGCTGTTAGGGTCCTTTATAACATTGATGAAATCTTCTTGCGCTTCCTCAATAGCACTCATATTCATTTTCACCTCACGTTCCCACATTTGACAATAAAAAGCCATAAAGGAACGGAAGAAATCTTTCTCAGCTACATAAGTATGTTTCCTTGAACCGCGTGTGAATGTTTTTTTAACCATTTCGATTTCTTGCAGCCTGCGAACACTAGTACTCATGCTCGGTTTGCTCATCCCGAGCTCTGTCCGCATTTCATCTAGTGTCATCTGATCCTTAAAGTACATAGTCGCATATAAGTTTGCAGCAGCTGGAGTTACTCCATATAAATCCATTGTCTCTGCAATGGCGCCAATAACCTTATCCTGGGCTTCAGCTAATTTCGTGCTAGGTCTTTCAGTAGATTCACTCATAAGGTCGCTCCTTCAACATACAGTAAATCATGTTAAATATTTTTCAAATATTCTTCACGAACTTATGTTAACGCTTATAAATAAAATGTCAAATGCAAATCTTAAATTTAGGAGTTGAAAATGTCCATCACCCTACAAACCGTAACCATTTATATATTTCTTTAAGCTCTGAAAATATATACTCTCGTTTTTGACATGTTTGAGAAGACATGGTAACGTTTAATTTGTTAAATAAATTCTTAATAAACTTAACTCAGACACAAAATAGGAGTTGATTACAATGAATCTCAACCTACAGCACTACATTAATGGGGAATGGATAGGTGCAGAATCCGAAAATAAACGACAAATAATAAATCCATATAACCAAGAAATTATTGCAGTTGTTCCAGAAGGCAATGAATCAGAGGCAAAAGCAGCAATTGCTGCTGCAAGAGAGGCATTTGATAACGGAGAATGGGCAACGACCCCGGCAACTGAACGAGGAGCGATTGTAACGAAGATTGCTGAATTGATTGAAAGAGATAAAGAAGAATTGGCTGAATTAGAATCTTTAGATACTGGTAAGACAGTAGAAGAAAGCAGAGGAGACATGGTTGATATTGCAGGAGTGTTCCGCTATTATGGCCAGCTCGCTGACAAAGATGGGGGAGAGTTGATTGATTCTCCAGTGCCAAATTCTATAAGTAAAGTGGTTCACGAACCAGTAGGTGTTTGTGGCCAGATCACACCTTGGAATTATCCTTTACTGCAAGCATCCTGGAAGCTCGCCCCAGCTCTCGCTACAGGAAATACGTTGATCATGAAGCCGAGTGAGATTACACCGCTTACTACTATTAAAGTATTTGAACTAATAGAGGAGGCAGAAGTACCGGCTGGAGTTGCAAATCTCGTTCTTGGAGCAGGTGCTACAGTTGGAGCAGAATTATCCAGCAATGTGGATGTAGACCTTATTTCTTTTACAGGTGGCATTGAAACTGGAAAGAAAATTATGCAAGCAGCAAGCGGGAATGTAAAGAAGCTCGCCCTTGAGCTTGGCGGAAAGAACCCTAACATAATTTTTGCTGACACGGATCTGGACCTGGCTGTTGATCAAGCGATGAATGGAGTATTCTTCCATGCAGGACAAATATGCTCCGCAGGCACAAGATTAATTGTTGAAGAAGGCATCCATGATACATTCGTGAACGCACTCGTTGAACGGGTAAAGCAATTCAAGCTGGGAAGTGGATTTGAGGAGGGAACTCAAATGGGACCACTCATTTCAGCTGAACATCTGGCAAAAGTAGAAAAGTATGTAGAAACAGGTATGAAAGAAGGCGCTACACTAGCTGTTGGTGGAGCGCGTCCAGAGAATCCAGCATTACAGAATGGATTTTTCTACTTACCTACCATTTTCACAAACTGTACAACTGATATGGACATTGTTCAGGAAGAAGCATTTGGGCCGATAATCACAGTCGAAAAATTCAGTTCAGAACAAGAAGCCGTGAAGCTGGCAAACGACTCTATTTATGGACTTGCTGGCGGAGTTTTCACAAACGACATAGCCAAGGCTGAACGCTGTGCTGCAAAGATGCGCATGGGGACTGTTTGGATTAATGAATTTAACCTTTATTTCCCACACGCACCGTGGGGTGGGTATAAACAATCTGGTATTGGACGTGAGCTAGGTAAGCTAGGGATAGAAGAATATACTGAAACAAAACATATATTCCAAAACCTAAAACCGGAGCCTCTTCATTGGTTTTAAGCTACCAATCTATGAATCATAGAAGACATTTTGTAAGTAAAACAATATATCATCACATTTAAATATCTAAATTTGTAAAGGTAATAAGGGGAAGTAAGTCTTCTCTTAGAGATTGAAACCCTTCCATTGCAACTACGACACAAGGGGGAACAGATAATGAGTGAATCATATGATATTGTTATCGTCGGAGGCGGAAGCGCAGGGTCTGTACTCAGCAACCGTCTCAGTGAGGATGGAAATAAGAGTGTTTTGGTATTAGAAGCAGGACGTCATGATTATTCCTGGGACCTATTAATTCAAATGCCGGCAGCTTTGCCATTTCCTGCCGGGAAAAGTCTCTATGATTGGAAGTACGAGTCAGATCCGGAGCCACACATGAACGGACGGAGAATTAAACATGCTCGAGGAAAAGTACTTGGGGGCTCCAGCTCCATCAATGGGATGATTTATCAAAGAGGAAACCCAATGGATTACCAACGTTGGGGAGCTGATGAAGGCATGGACAACTGGGATTTTGCCCACTGCCTTCCTTATTTCAAACGCCTTGAAAATGCATTAGGGTCACCGAATGACGACCTTCGCGGTCACGATGGACCTATAAAATTAGAAAGAGGCCCAGCCAAAAATCCTTTGTTCCAGGCCTTTTTTGACTCAGCAGTAGAGGCAGGTTACTCCCGAACTCCTGATGTTAATGGCTTTCGCCAAGAAGGCTTTGGTCCATTTGATAAGCATGTGTACAAAGGCCAGCGTATGTCCGCCTCAAGAGCGTATCTCCACCCAGTAATGGACCGGGAGAACCTGACCGTGAAAACTCGTGCTTTTGTGAAGAGTATTGATTTCGACGGAACTCGTGCTAAAGGCGTGACGTATCAAAGAAACGGACAAATTCATCAGGTACAAGCAGGGGAAGTCATCCTTGCAGGTGGTGCTATCAACACCCCACAGCTTCTTCAGCTATCAGGAGTGGGAGAAGCGGAACACCTTCAATCACTTGGTATTAAGCCAGTTGTAGACCTACCAGGTGTAGGAGAAAACCTTCAGGACCATCTTGAAGTGTATATTCAACATGCTTGTCCAGAGCCGGTTTCCGAACAACCGAACTTAAGTAAAGTACGTATGCCTTGGATTGGTTTGCAGTGGATGCTTGGACGAACAGGACCAGCAGCGACTAACCATTTCGAAGGAGGAGGCTTTGTGCGTTCAAACGAAGAAGTGGAATACCCGAATTTAATGTTCCACTTCCTCCCTGTAGCGGTAAGATACGATGGCCAAAAAGCAGAAACAAAACACGGATTTCAAGTGCACATTGGACCAATGTACTCCGATGCCCGTGGATCCTTAAAAATTCGCTCCACAGACCCTAAAGAGCATCCAAGCATGGTCTATAACTATCTTTCTACAGAGCAAGACCGACGTGAGTGGGTGGAAGCCGTCCGAATTACTCGAGAAATTATGTCTCAACCAGCAATGAAATCCTATAACGCTGGCGAAATTTCACCGGGCCCTTCCGTCCAAACGGATGAGGAAATCTTAGAATGGGTAAAGGAAGATGCAGAAACGGCACTCCACCCATCTTGTACAGCTAAAATGGGACCTGCTTCAGATCCAATGGCTGTAGTAGACCCTAACACCATGAAGGTACACGGACTCGACAATGTAAGAGTGGTAGACGCCTCAGCCATGCCTTATGTGACGAACGGTAATATCCATGCACCTGTTTTAATGTTGGCGGAAAAAGCAGCAGACCTAATTCTTGGACGAAAACCATTAGATCCAATCCATGCCGATTTCTATCGACATGGAGTCCACCCTGCAGATGCAGGTACAGCATCTAAAACAAAATAACATAATCCAGACGAGAAAGCCTCTTTCGCTAATGTATTATTACTGTTAATGCATTATGGGAGAAGGCTTTCTCTTTTTTTGCCTAATAGTACTAGAAAGAGGATTATAAAGGGAATGCCTGAAATAGAAATGGTTAAAACTGATATGCTCGGTAAAGAAGAAACAGACACATATTTAATGGAGATATGGATTCCAATTACATGAGAAGTTTGAGAAAAAGAAAATTTGTTATTATACAATTGAAGGAGATATGTTATCTGGAAAAGAATAGTGTACATTGTGATATACCGCAAGCGCTAAATAGAAGTCTCTCTATTAAATTTCTGGTGACATTAACTCCAATTCTTCGTGAAGCGTATTAGCAAAGTTTCATTATGTTAGGTGTGATAAAGTTGATAAAAGACAGTTTAAACAGTACTATTATGACATTTAGTATTTCATGTTTTTTTATATTTGGCATAATAAGTCCGACAGAATTTGTAAATACAGACTTTAATTCTTTTCATAGTATCATAACTAGTTTTTCAGTGATTTCCTACCTCTTGTTTCTTGGGGTTTTTATTTTAGCTTTTCCACTATCACTACTTACGAATATATTGTTAAGCAAAGTTCAAATGAAAGAAAATATTTGGGCGTATAAATTCATTATTTATATAATGGTAGCATTAATATTCAGTGTCATCTATGCACTACCTCTATATGGAATGAGCTTCTTTTCGATCATAGTGGCTGTGCTTTTTTCTTTATTGAAGTACTCATAAGCAGGCTCAAGCCAACCTATGCGAAGTCTATATATATTGGCTCTTCCTACCTTATGACCATTATAATTTTCGTAATACTAGCAACGAATGTAATCAATAATTAGCATCAAAGTATTTGAGGATTATTTATCTGGACAAAACAATACATATAAGCATGCATGCAGGATTACTAAATAGTATTCTATTAATGGAAGGAATTTGGTGAAGAATGGAGTCAATAATGAGTGATTAAAGGGGGATTATATGAGTAATAAGCAGTATTATGCTATTCTAACCCCAACGATAATACTCGGATTGTTACTAATTATTAACTTCCCATCTAGTGAAATGTACGTCATGTCAGCCTTAATTTTATTTAGTTGCTATGCTTCTTGGAAGGATCTAAGGAAGAGGGCGTTAGAAGCTGACGGAGAAGAGGAGATAAGGCGAGCGATAACTCCCTTCATCCTACTAGTAATGATATTCGTTCTTTTTGTTGTTTCGATTTTAGACTAATTGAAAATGTGTTGTAAAAAGCTTTTTGACTGAGTCTCTGTACTAGGACGAATCCTTACATTAGGATTCGTTCTATTTCTATTGTAGGCATCATCTTCCCTTTACATTTTACACTTGAGAAAGGTTTATGATGTTGAAATAATTGTAAGTAATAGTTGATTCACAATAAATACGGTATTAATATTCCATTTCATATTCAAAGTTTATAATCAAGACTTGTGTGGGTATTCCAGGGCAAAACAATTTCACACTCAATTGTTAGTAGGCAAGGAAATTAGATTGTATGTCTTTAACAAGAGGGGGCGAGGATTATTTGTTACAATCGTTTGATAATAGATTGTTGTTACGCGAACGAACAATTCAAAACAAGACGAAATGTTTGTATATAAATCAACGATTATCAGGAGGAAATTATGTCAGAAGAAATAAAAAAGCAATATTTTTACTTGAGCATTGGATATATAGGATACTGTTTAATTATAGTTTCCCTGTTAAGGTATCTATTAGTTACAGATGAGTTAGGAGGTATATATGTAGCAATTGTAGGCTTTATTTGTTTTGGGAGTTTTCTTAGATATGTAGAAAGTGAATTTTTAGCTCAAACCAAGGTCCACAAAATACTTAGAACCATTTTTTTAGGTGTGATATTTATTATTTGGTTGGCAGGATCTTTTCTCATATTTAAGTAATAGGAAAGGTATGAAGAATAAGGCAGGGGAGACTCTTTTAATGCCTGCATTATGCATTATTGTATATGGCATTTATTTTTTGTAGGTTTTGGCAACATGTTATTAGACAAGGTGTATAAATAAACGCGTTATACAGTGCATTAACGTGTATTATCATTCAATGTTTGGCAATTATCTTGAAACTGAGTCTTTAAGTAAAGGAAAGGATTGTGGAAGACTCCGTTTCGAGACTTTACGGGGTTCGTTGCTGATTGGAGAGTAAGGGGTGGTTGGGAAGCCACTCGCTTTCCTGCGGGGATGACGGCAAGCCTCCTCGAGCTAAAGCTCTGCGGGGTCTCGCCAGCCAATCCATTCCCGCGGGAGTCTCGCAGCTTCCCAACCACCCCTTCAATTATGTGAGAAACGAACCCCTATACCAGGAAGGTGTATTACCCACCATCACTACCTATAGCAAGAAAGAGCTCTATTCCAAGCGGTTATGAGCTCTATCCATACAATGGAAGCTTTGTGTTACAGTTCCTATACGTATAGAATGCACCTAATTCTGAAAGTGATTTCAAGATATGTATTAGACCGAGGGGCGGAGGGGAATGCCGAGACTCCTGCGGGAAAAAGTGCAGGGTGAGACCCCACAGGACGGAGTCCGAGGAGGCTCACCGCGCTCCCGCGGAAAGCGAGCTATTCCTCGCAGCCCCCATCCACTCAACAGAAGTCTCGAAACTGATTCTTCCACAAACAAGGGCTTTACTTTAACAAACTTCGCGAACAAAAAGACCTTAAATATGCATCATTTTATACATTGATGAAAATATTTAAGGTCTTTTTATATTCAAAAAATATAATGCCATTTCATTATGGAATAAATGCCAAATACAGCATTATTTGTTATGGAGCTATCATTAGCTTATCTTTATCAAAAACACAAGAG
Source organism: Pontibacillus salicampi (assembly GCF_042434395.1). NCBI lineage: Bacteria > Bacillati > Bacillota > Bacilli > Caryophanales > Bacillaceae > Pontibacillus > Pontibacillus salicampi. The sequence goes on from NZ_JBHLTP010000012.1 coordinate 79,707, forward strand.
TATTTGTGCTTCAAGACCATTTATTAGAAAAGTTTAATTTTATCAAAACTTATACATAAATACATTCCCTTGTTAGGACCACCTTCTGTTGTTGAAACAGTAACTTGATTTATATAGGAAACACAACTTTATGAATAACGATATATGTTTAAGCTCTCCTACAAAGTTGTTGTTGACTTTTTACTGTTAATAACAGTACACTGTCATTAACAGTAACATAATATGAATCAAAATAATTCTTATTTAGGAGGTCTGGTGTGTTATGAAGCATACAGGGAGACATACAGATGCATTTCTTTTGTTATTCTTAACAGATGGAGATCGTTACGGGGGAGAGCTTCTACAGAAGTGCGAGAAGGAGCTTCCAGTAAACCCAATTGATAGTGCAATTATCTATCGCACATTAAAAAAATTAGAGACAGAAGGTGCAGTGGAATCGTATTTGGACACAAGTAATCATGATAAACCAATTAAAAAGTACAGGATTACTACAATAGGAAAGAAGAAATTAGTCGATTTCCAAGTTGATATTGAATCAAAAATTAAAAATTTAACTTTTTTCATGGATAAATATAATCAATGGAATGATGAGTCTAAACATGATTAGTGGCGTAATTCTTTATGTAACAGCAATTATTGTAACTCTTATATCCTTTAAGAAAGATAAAACTAAAACTAATGAAGCTTTGTATAAAGCATGGAGGATGTTCAGAAATATTATTCCTGATGTTCTATCTATCATGCTGTTTGTCGGTCTTTCTTTATCTATTTTAACTCCATCCCTTATTTCCTCTATTATAGGTGAACAGTCCGGAATAATCGGAGTTATTTACTCTATCCTAATTGGTTCTGTTTCTTTGATACCAAGTTTCGTGGTTTATCCACTTGGTGCTACGTTAGTTCAAAATGGCGCTGGTCTTCCTCAAGTTGCTGCAATGATGTCATCGTTAATGTGTGTGGGAATAGTAACATTACAAATGGAACAAAAGATATTTGGACGAAGCTTTGCTTACACTAGAAACGCTGCATCTGTAATGATGTCTATCCTATTTGCACTTATTGTTTGGCTGGTGATGACATGGATGTATTAAAAAAATATCGTTTCTTTTTCATATTGTTATTCGTGCTTATTGTTATAACATGGATAAACCAGCCAATCGGGTGGCAAGCATTTCAATTAACTGGGAAAAGCATGGTAGATATGCTATTTCTACTTCCTCCAGTATTGATTTTCGTAGGTCTCCTTGATAAATGGGTAGAAAAAGAGACAATGATTAAATACATGGGGAAAAACTCTGGAATATACGGTATAATCTTTGGGCTACTATTAGGAGGGATTGCTGCTGGACCTCTCTATGTAGCATTTCCGATTGCAGTGTTGCTTTTGAAAAAAGGAGCGAATCTACGATATATCGTGTTCTTTTTAGGAGTCTGGACAACTGCTAAATTACCAGTAGTAATCTATGAAATATCTTCTTTCGGGGTTAAATTTACCTTTCTTCATATTAGCTTTGGGCTCCTGTTTTACTATTGCTTAGGAATCATATACGAGAAAGTTTACGACAGCCGACAACTTTTGAAATATGATATAACAGAAAATTCCTATGATCAATAGCTATAATTCTGTTTTTGGCAGGTATAGGAATGAGACTTTGGCTGGTTTTAAGTTTTCAGTAAAAGGAGGCAATTATGTAGTGTAATCATTACGCCCTGAATAGTAACGTTCATATTAAATAATCGTCTTATTACCAGAGAGGGGAGGTATTATTATTAAAAAAACATCAGCAGTCATAGGACTTGTATTATTATTGGTAGCTGCCATAGGTACATTTCTTTATTTGTTAACACCTCCAGAACATCCAATTCCACATGTGAAAACAGATGGAATTAGCGTACCTGTAACAGAGGGTTCTTATTGTTGGGAAGGCCCTTTATCTGCTAATTGTGTAGATAAAGTTTACGCCAACCCTATAGAAATGGGGAAACAACATGAACCAACAGATGTAATGCCGAACCAAACAATTAAAATTACCTTTGATACGATGCCTACTAAAAATAGTCTAAAGATAGAACGATGGATAGAAGGGGGATCCTCTGAGAAGGTTAAGCTTAACCATAGTAAGTTACATGCTCCCTCCCAAAAAGGAACCTATTTTTACCTCATAACAGCTAACTGGGAACAAGGGGATGGAAAATATTCTTTTTCTATTAAAGTAGAATAAGGAATTTATAAGCACTATGTTGGAACCTCCAATGTAACTTTATAATACCGTCCACATTTTTATATCTCTAAAAATATTTCTTGTTTCCCTTGCGCTAAAGTGCACTTCAACCTCTATAGTATTATTTATCAGCCAGATGAGAAGACAAAACAGATAAAACGCCCAGCTAAAATCAAAGAATGGTTGAGTATGACAAGACATCACAGGATAAGGTTAGGTTGGCAGATTTATTAATAAGAAGAGGTGGGATGACTATGCAAAAGCAAATTGCAGTAGTAACAGGAACTTCAACAGGATTAGGACTAGGGATGACAGAAGTACTAGCAAAAGCTGGGTGGAAAGTGTACGCAACGATGAGAAATCTTGAAAAAGCAGGTGGAATTCACGACCTGCAGCAAGAAGGATTTGATATTGAACTGCTGCAGCTAGATGTGCAAGCACAGGAATCAATTGACCAGGCCATTCAGACGGTTATAGATAAGGACGGCAAAATTGATCTGTTCATCAACAACGCCGGTATCGGCTTCGTTAAGACAACCGAGCAGTTGACAGAAGAAGAGTATCAGAACGTGTTCGATATTAATACCTTTGGACAGATCCGCGCGACCAAAGCAGTCCTACCGCACATGAGAGAACAAAAACAGGGGCGTATCGTATCGATTTCTTCAGTAGGAGGCCTTGTTGGACAGCCACTCAATGAAATTTACTGCGCATCCAAATTCGCGCTTGAGGGGTATTACGAGAGCCTCGCGTCGTACATCACACCATATTTCGGTGTCGAGTTTATGATTGTTGAGCCCGGAGGCATCTCATCTGAATTCGTGAATTCCATTATTGCCGATTTAGAGAAACATGGGGGATTCCCTAAAGGGGATTATGAGCAAGTATTTAACGATTACACGGGAGAACGCATCGGTCGCGAAGAAGGCGTCTTCCAAACACCGGAAGAGGTGGCAGAAGTAATATTCGAACAACTGAACGCAGACGAACTGCCGCTTCGCATTCGCACATCCTCATGGGCCGAGAACTTCACCAAATTTAAAACCGAAGCCGATCCGACTGGACGCAAGCAGAGAGACTACGTGGTCTCCAGCCTTCTAGGTAAATGATAGAAAAACGAGCGAAGCTTATACTGAAATATCCTCCATTAAGACAGTTTAATACAAAGCCTTTAAAGATGATTACGGTATTGTACCGCGGTCATCTTTTTTCAATGGAACTGTTAAAGACTACAGATGATGATAAGTTATCGTAATGGAAGGTCCCCTTTGAAATATGATTGGCGTCCTTAATAGACTAATGGACTTGAAATATACATTAAGAGTAGAATTCTCTTCTCCACGTAAGAAAAGCCCCCTATAAAGTAGACTTTTTCAAATTGTCTACTCTATAGAGGGCACTTAATTCTATTTCTGAGCTTTGTTTCTTTCTGGTTCTAATTATTTACGCTTTTACTAAAGATTCCTTGCCATAGAAAGAAGCTTTAAATAAATCCTTCATCTGCTTTAGACTAGTTTCACGTGGATTAGTGCCTGTGCACGGATCCTCCATTGCATTTTCAGCCATTGTGTCAACATGCTTATTAAACTCTTCTTCGGTTACACCGTAGTCTTGTAGGGTAGTAGCAAGACCAAGATCCTTGTTCAATTGATAAATATAATCGACAAGGGAATCAGTCAATTCTGTGTCGTTATTTCCTCCTAGATTAAGACGACGGGCAATTTCAGCAAAACGATCTTCCACAACCTCTCTGTTAAACTGAATAACATAAGGGAGGTAGATTGCATTAGCATAGCCATGCGGAATGCCGAACGTTGGACCACTTTTATGAGCAAGGCTGTGCACGTTACCAAGTACAGCGTTAGCAAAGGCCATGCCTGCCATTGCTTGGATTGTGTGCATCTTCTTAGCAGCTTGCTGGTCGCCTTGATAAGAGGCAAGAAGGTTATTTTTTATTACTTCAGCTCCGCCTAGTGACAGGATATCCGTGTACATTGTACGCGGTTTTGCTACATAAGCTTCGATAGTGTGTGTGAATGCGTCCATACCAGTGTATGCAGCAATGTGCTTTGGAAGCTCTTCAATCATAACCGGATCAATTATAGCAACGTCAGGTGTTAGTTCAAAGTCAGCTACTGGATATTTCACATTCGTAGTTTCATCTGCTACAACTGAAAGGTTGGATACTTCAGAACCACTTCCGCTTGTAGTCGGAATACCAGCAAACTTTGCTTTATTGCGAAGACGCGGCAATTCAAATGGCTTAATTGCATCTTTAAAATCAAGGTCCGGATGCTCATAATAGAGCCAGATAGCTTTAGCTGAATCCATTGCAGATCCGCCGCCGATACCAATAATCCAATCAGGCTGGAACTGCTCCAGATCCTTTGCACCCTGCTTGACCATTTCAAAGGTTGGCTCGGTATTGAAGCCCTCCAGTACTTCTGTTTCTATATTGGCAGCGGCCAGGTTTTCTTGTATCTTAGTGAGATTTCCGTTACGTTTAACAGAACCTCCTCCAATAACAAGAGCGGCCTTATTCCCTTCAAAAGACTTTAATACCTCAAGGGCATTTTCTTCAAAATAAATATCACGCGGAATAGTAAAACGACTCATAAAAAAATTGCCTCCTTACGTTGGCACAAATGATTATTAGTGTAAAAACTACCTCTAGCATACAAGGAGAAAAATTCTTGTTTTCTCCAAAATATTTAGGAGGTTTCTCTAAGGAGAAAGAAGCTTTTACTAGATGTTGGATTCCCTTTTTGTTTTTATTTAAACACAGGGATGTATGATGGGGTAGGAGATGGCTGGATAGATGTTCGATACTATTAATGGGAAATATGTACCGAAGAGTCATGCTATTACATAATTTAAACAAAGTCATGTCGTGGACAGGCGTATTAAAAGCGTAAGAAATACGGTCTTTAAAGGTGCACGTCGCGCCTCAATTATCAAAACCTTGTATGCCAAGCGTTTACCCTCTATGCTCCAAAGAGGGGTTTTTTAATATGCGAACATAGGTTTGAATACCCCGAGTAAAATTTTATGTACACCTGGAACATTTCCGCTGTTTTTTTCCTTAGTTTCCTCAGTCACATGAAAATGTCCATCGTAGTTTGAATATGACCGAGTCGAGTTTGAACATCTTTAATACAAGCACCGGCCGCAAACAACAAGCTCGCATGTGTATGTCTCAATGCGTGATAAATGCTTTTTAGGATATTTTCATGAGAAACGTCTTAATTAACGGTATGGCTATCATCATAGTAGCGAACAAGAAAAGGAAACCGATTCCTTTTCTTTTCTTATTCAATTCAAGAATCCCCCAGACAGCCATTGCACCAATAATAAAACCAGTAACCAACTGTACTAATGATGGCATTAATATTTCATAGTTTCCGGAGATAAATGAATAAAAAGCTACTAAAATACTTATGTAGCTATTAAAACCTTAATAACTTTAGGCATCTATATACTTCCTTAATGTCACTGAAGCGATTGGAATGGAAACCATAATATAAACTTATAAAATGCTACCAAAATTAAGCTAAAGGTCGAAATGTAATTTATGTTTACTAATTGGGTAACTACGTTGAAATAAAGTAAAAAGTCTAAGCCTATTTCAGTGAAATAATATTCCTCTTACAATCGGAGATTTTCCCCCATTACGATAGTTTTCATTACACTACTTTCATAAATGTATCAAATGCTATTGACTATTCAGTTGAACTGTATTAAGTTTATATAAAGCCCCACTATATAGTTCAACTGAATATGAGGTGAAAGTATGAAGCATAAATTACTGCCGCTGTCTGAAACCATGCATTATATTTTATTAGCTCTCCGTGAGCCACTTCACGGATATGCAGTAATGCAAAAGATAGGGAAAATGAGTAATGGTTCAGTCATTTTAGCTGCTGGTACATTGTACGGTGCAATGGACAACTTGAATAAACAAGGCTGGATTGAACCTGTAGGGAGTTCAGGTCGCAGAAAAATATATAGGATAACCACTGAAGGAAGCGCCATTTTGAAATCAGAAAAAGAAAGGTTAATGCATATGTTATCCTTGTATGAGGAAGGTGAATCGGATGAAGAGGTTTAAGGTATTTTTTAATATTGAAAAAGAAGAGCAATGGCTGAACGAACAATTACAGAAAGGCTTTCGATGTACACAGGTTAATGGATATGGGATGTACACATTTGAAAAAACTGATAAGAGATATATTATTCGACTTGATTATCAAGATAAATTATCTAAGGAAGCATTCGAGGAATACAAAGGGATTTACGAGGATTTTGGCTGGAACTATATTAAGGGTCCTTGGCTCGGCGGAAAAAGGTTTTGGCAAAAAGAAGATGATGGTCAAAATGAAATCTTCTCTGATCGCCAATCACAGAGTAATTATTATAAAAGATTATTAAGTTACTCATTTTGGCCGGGAATGCTTTGTTTAGCTTATTCTTCTATGATTTACAAGGATACAAGATTATATCACGGAGATCTTTGGGGAATGAATGGCTCCTTATTTTGGAAAGCATTTTTCTTTGAAACTCCATTTGTCCTAGTTAAGTTGCTTCCTGGGCTTATGGTAATCTTTTTCAGTATATTTTATTATAAAACTTATCGACAGTATGCAATGTTGAAAGAAAAATAAGTTTATAATGTGCAAGTAAAATATCAGGCCCATTTCTTTAATTATACAGCCTTTAAAAAGTGTTAGCGTACATACCTATTACACTTATTGACATCCATTTCGACAATGGATACAACTTTGAAGCCATCTATTATTTTAATTCCAAATGAATCTATTGAAATAACGAAAAGACGCATTACCTTTACAAGTAATACGTCTTTTTCCTATAACAGATGTATATTACTCTTCAATCGTACTGACGGGGCTAAATGCTTCGTACTGTCGATGCTGATCTGGAACTCCCCACTCTTGTAGTGCGTTATTTACTACCTTCATAAACGGAATGGGTCCACAGAAATAAAAGTCTTTCCTATTATCATCTAAAATAGTTTCAAACCATTCTTTCTCTATTAATCCTTCTTTATCAAAATTACCATCCTGCCTGTCTTGTTCTGTTGGGTTAGAGTAAATGAAATAAGATGTTACATTATCATGCTGCCTAGTTATCTCTAAGATTTCTTCCCGTAAAGCATGCACCTCGCCATTCTGTGCCGCGTGAATAAAAGTGATTTCCCGTGCTTGGTTTTCGTGAATTGCATTTTTAAGCATGCTCATCATTGGTGTAATCCCTACGCCTCCGCTTATTAAGACAAGAGGCATGCTTTCAGTAGCTACAGTAAATTCTCCAGCAGGCGCTGTAACTTGTAGAACATCACCTTCTCCAGCCTGTTGATGTAAATAATTCGAAACTTTCCCAGCAGGTGTTTCTTCCGTACCATCTTCTCGTTTCACACTAATGCGATAATAGTCATTTCCTGGAGCATCAGAGAGACTATAGTGCCGCATATGAGAGTATTGATCTCCTTCAATGTCAACCTGCAATGTTATATATTGACCAGCTTGATAGATTGGTAACGGCATTTTATCCTGTGGCTTTAAGTAGAAGGAGGTAATGACGTTGCTCTCTTTAATTTTCCTATCGATAACGAAGGAACGTAGACCTTTCCAACCTCCAACCTCTTGTTCCACTTGCTTATATAGCTCACTTTCAATATCAATGAAGATAGTTGCTATCTCTTGATAAGCTCGTGCCCATGCTTCCATTATTTCCTCATTTACACCGTCACCAAGCACATCCTTGACCGCTTCTAGTAGGGTTTCTCCGACAATTGGATATTGTTCTGCTTTCACGCCAAGAGCTCTATGCTTTTCAGTTACCCTTTCGACCATTCCTTTTACGGCCCCCAGGTTATCTATGTGTTCCCCTGCCATATACACAGCATAAGCTAATGCGTCTTGCTGTATTCCTCTTTGTTGGTTGGTTTGGTTAAAGATGTTATAAAGGGAAGGTGCTTTGGAAAAAAGTAATTCGTAAAACCGAACTCCAATAGCATGACTATTCTCTCCTAAAACTGGTGCAGTACTCTTCACGATTTCAATTGTCCTTGAATCTAACATAATATTACTTCCTTTCTCTCTTTTAGTAGATTAATTGATGTTTGCTCACTTTTTGTTCCTCCTATATATTAAGGCTATGGTAAACTATAAATAAAAACAACATTTTACATGCAACTTTTCTAAAATGTTCACAAATACAATATATGGGAGTGGGTATGATGCATTTAACTTATTACACCGATTATTCGTTAAGATTATTAATGTTTCTTGGCACACGACAGAAAAATCAGCTTGTCCGCTCGAAAGAGGTTGCCGATATTTACGGCATCCCAAATAATCACCTTATCAAAATTGTTCGTCGGTTAAGTACTGAAGGGTATATTGAAACCATCCGTGGCCGAAATGGAGGTATGAGACTTAGGAGAGAGCCAGCAGCTATTAATATCGGAAGCGTTGTGAGGGATATGGAAGAGAATTTTCACATAGTAGAGTGCTTTGATCATGAAAATAATCAATGTGTTATATCAGGTGCTTGTCGATTAAAGGGAGTCCTAAATGAAGCATTAGATGCTTTTATATCAGTATTAGATCAATACACATTGCAGGATTTGATTACAAATAGGGAGCAGCTATACTCTCTTTTAAAATAGCAAATTACGTTGCCCGCTTAATCTAATGTATCGCTTCAAGGATAGGCTCTCTTAGATGAAGTATTAGAAACCACTGAGAAAGGAGAATGTAGTATTATACCAGTCATAATTCTCTTATCATCGATTTCTATTTTACTAGTCATGAAGAAGTTAAAAGTTATCTCCATCTCGAAGAGTAACTGCTTTAGGTACTCTATGTTTGCTATGCTATTAACAACAGGAATGAGTCATTTTTTTATGGCATCTTCTTTTCAACAAATGCTTCCTGACTTTATACCGTATAAATCGTTGGTTGTTTACCTTACTGGCATAATTGAAATACTCTTAGGAATTGGGGTTGTTTTCAATAGGTTTCTTAAGGTGAGCAGTTATAGTTTAATCATATTTTTCATCGTCGTGTTTCCCGTTAATGTAAATAATGCTTTAAATGGTACGTTACTCTCAGGAGGACTTGAATCGCAAATACCTTACTACTTATGGATTAGGCTGCTCTTTCAGCCCCTTTTCATTTGGTGGGTTATTCTTGGTATGAAGGTCGATGATGTAAACCAGACAACTTAAATGAGCGTAAACGAAAGTTGCTCAAACGGTATAATTAAAAAAATGGCATAGACTCCTCTTGTTCACGGAAATGGTTGAACAAACTAAACTGGCTATAATTAAAATATAGTAAGAAATGACGTATTTTCAATCAGTAATGCTGACTCGCCCCTTCCCTTAACATGATGGGTGTGTGGAATAGAAACAGATTTCTTTCGTTTCCTTCTATCATCTGTGATAATTACATTCAGAGTTGGATGAGGAGGCAATAGAATGACAAACCAAACAACAAAACCTTTATTTAAACCATTTAGTAGTGATAAATTACATCTTGTAAACCGGACGGTAATGGCGCCGATGACGCGAGGTTTCTCACCTGGAAATGTTCCTAACGAGGAAGTGGCAGCATATTACCGTAGACGTGCTGAGAACGAAGTCGGATTGATTATTACAGAAGGAACAGGGATTAATCATCCAGCTTCTGTATCTGGTGAGAACATTCCCGTATTTCATGGAGAGCAGGCGTTAAACGGCTGGGCCAATGTCGTCAAGGAAGTACATGAGGCAGGTGGTAAAATAGCACCGCAGCTCTGGCACGTGGGAATGACTCGCAGCACAGGAGATTTGCCAAATAAGGAAGCGGCACCTGTAGGTCCGTCAGGCTTAAACCTCAATGGGGAAAAAGTGAATGAACCTTTATCTACTGAAGAGGTAGAGGCGTTGGTGGAATCCTACGCCAAAGCAGCAGCGGATGCGAAGCGTATCGGCTTCGATGCTATTGAAATTCATGGTGCTCATGGCTACTTAATTGATCAGTTCTTCTGGGGAAACACCAATAAACGAACCGATCGTTATGGCGGTGATTTCGTGAAGCGGACACAGTTTGCCGTAGAGATTGTAGAAGCTTGCCGTCGTGAGGTTGGAGAAGATTTCCCTATCATTTTCCGTTTCTCTCAATGGAAAATGAACGATTTCCAAGCACAATTGGTCTCGTCTCCAGATGAGCTGGAGCGCTTCCTAGAACCACTTGTTGAAGCTGGTGTGGATATTTTCCATTGCTCCACTCGTAGGTTCTGGGAGTCTGAGTTTGAAGGCTCTAGCTTAAACCTTGCAGGCTGGACTAAACAAATATCAGGTAAACCAGTTATTTCTGTAGGTTCTGTCGGTTTGGACAGCGTCTTTACAGATTTCTCAGGTGCTGAAACATCAAGTCTTGACGGTTTAGTAGATAAACTTGACCGTGATGAGTTTGACCTTGTAGCAATTGGCCGTTCGTTATTAATGGACCCTGAATGGGTGAAGAAAGTCCATGAAGGTAGAACAGATGATATGTTAGCCTTTAATAAAGAAGCTATGCAAAAGCTATATTAATTCGAAAGTTTGTATTAGGCGTCCTTTTAACAGGGCGTCTTTTTTATGTTTTGATTTGTGAAGCTCCTTGTATGTTAGCTTAGAAAGAGAGATAGTTACTAATAATGTTGAAGATTAATCTATATTGTTAGAAGAAGGGGGGATGAAGGAATTTTTCAAGTTAGTTCTTAATAATAAGTCATGGGGACTTTTGTGTAAGCCTTGTTAACTACTATTAATTATCTGCTTTTTAGCGGAAAGAAACAGATTAAGTTAATCTAACAATAAATGAATAACATAAAGTGCTCCATAAATTCATGATTATTTATGAAGAATACCTCTCAGGCGTTACACCAAAAAAAAGAGATTCTAGCAAGCACCGAAGCGGCTGTAGTTGATATATATATAGAAGTTATAGAACAACTCCTACATACCTATATTTTAATCATATAAGTAACGGTTCTTTCGTAACTCTAGTGTTGAAAATTAACTATTACACATTGCCAGATTTGAATATGCTATGCTTCTATTATGTAACAAGGGTAAAAAGAAATAAGAAAAGGGGACTGTAAAATATGACCGACATTAAGGAAATAGGGTCTTTGTGTTCTATAAACGAAGAAGGCTATATCATTAACGAGTCTAATGCTAACAATATTAATAGTAAGTTTCATGAAGTACTCCGGTTAATAAATGAAAGCTGTCTTACTAACTTGCCAAAGGAAATTCACAGCATTTATCTAAGAGGATCTGTGCCAAGAGGTTTAGACATAGAAGGTGTTTCTGATGTAGACGTAATAATAGTAACCTATTCGAATCCACAAAACATGGACCTGGAGTGGGTTGAGGAGACTGAACAATGGATTGATCAACAATATAGTTTTATAAATGGTGTAGAATTAGGATTTTTCCCTTTACAGGAAGCGATGGAATCAACCTATTGCTCTATGATTCCATTTATTCTAAAAACCTATAGTATTTGTGTTTATGGCGACAACCTCATAAACAGGCTCCCTGATTATAAACCAGATAGTTCTTTAGCGAACGAACATCTCATTCACCTAACCTCGTTATTGGATAAAGCTAAGGCGGATTTAAGGGGAAATAACGACCTGGAGGATATAAAAGATTGCTGTACATGGATTATGAGAATAATCGTAAGAGCTGGTGGTGCACTTGTTATCGTACAAGAACAGGCATACACAAGAGATCTGTTCCCAGCGTATCAACTATTTACAAAGCACTATCCTGAACAACAGCAAGAAATGAGAACAGCTCTTTGGTACGCTATCAATCCTGTATCAAGTTCAGAACAAATATTGAATTTCTTAAATCGTTTCGGAAGTTGGATGGAGGAAGAAACAGAAAGTTGGCTGGAAAGATACAACCCTGCAAGGAACATACATCTACCACTTTGAAAAATACTTATAGTATAACTCGTTATCTGTAAATAAATGTGAATGTCGTGGAATTGATTAATGTTTAAGATCGTTGGTGGGGCAGTAGGAATAGCCTAGTTTTTCATTAGAAAATAGCTAACTAAGCTCCTATTAGTATCTACTATAGGTGGTTTGCTGGTGTTAACAATTCCTTAAGGTCATCTTGAATTGGTAAACTTTACAATTTCAAAGATGACCTTTATAATAAAGAAAATGATTGATTAGTCAATCATTTAAAAATAGCAGGTAGGAGAGTGTACTTATGGCAATACAAAAGTCTGCGAAAAAAAGAGAGCGAATACTTCAAGCAGCAATTCAAACTTTTTCTGTGAATGGATACTCCAATACAACAATTAAGGGAGTTGCAGAGAAGGCAGGGGTAAGCTTTGGTACGGTATTTACTTATTTTGAGAATAAGGAGAATCTATTCAAAGCCTCTGTCTTGGAGCCACTAGAGGAAGTTAAAGCTGTGATGCTTACAGTCCCTGAGCCTTCTGATGATCCCACGAAACAAATTCAAGAAGTAATAGCAAAGCAATTTCGTTTTTTCGCCCAACAAACCACATACGCACGTATGCTTCAATATGTTATTGGACAACCAGAAAGATTTCAGGAATTATTTATCGAACTAGATCAGTTCTCCATCCAACTTAGGGAGGCACTTCGACCGCTTATTGTAAAAGGGCAAGAGCAGGGGGTATTAATGGAAATTGAACCAAATGATATCAGTGATTCTTACCTAGCCTTTATAAATGGTGCACGCTTAACTTTCACTGATTCAGCTGATAATGAGAAAGCATGGGATATGTTTATGAGACAAGCATATTTGCTATTTGGACCAAAACTCATATAAAAGGAGGAAGAGTCATGTCGTATAAACAGCTCCATCCGAACGTTAAAATCAGGGTCTTCACCCAATTCTTCACCCAGTTTTCCAATATGATGGTCTTGCCATTTCTTACTGTATATTTTGTGCAGAAAGTAGGGGAAACTGTGACCGGATTAATGGTAGTCAGCCTTATTTTTTTAGGAATTGCTGGAGGAATTATCGGTGGTTACTTTTCCGACCGTATTGGACGAAAACGCTTGATGGTTTGGTCGGAAATAGGCTCAGCCATTAGCTTTTTCATTATTGCCTGGCTAAACTCTCCATGGCTGGATGCTCCCTATTTAACATACAGCCTTTTTATTTTTGCTATGTTTTTCGGCGGCCTCATTGGACCAGTATCCCAGGCCATGGTCTTGGATGTAACATCTAGTGAAAACCGTCGGTATGTATTTACTTTACTATATTGGATTGGGAACACGGCATCGGCTATTGCTGGAGTAATTGGTGCAATCTTATTTCAGCATTACCTTTTCCAATTGTTTTTGGCCATTTCCGCCGTTTCCATACTATCCGCCATCATCACAAAACTCTTCATCACAGAATCCTACATAAAACCACCACAAGAAAAACAAACGACCCAAAAAATCCAAAGCAGCATTTGGAGTAATTACAAAATTGTGTTTCAAGATCGAGTCTTTCTAATGCTTCTTTTCGCGGGAATATTTATTTCATCCCTTGAAGAACAGCTAACCAACTTTTTAGCGATATATTTTGTAAATAATATAGAGTCTCAAAATTTAATAACCCTCTTCACCATTGATATTAATGTGGATGGTTTATTAATGCTTGGAATATTACGTTCTGAAAATACATTTCTCGTTGTATTCGCTGCAGGCTTCATTACATGGCTCATAAAAAAATGGAGAAATAAATCTGTCTTATTAGTAGGTTTAATCACCTATACAATAGGATATGCTCTGTTTACGATAGTGGAATCCCCGTGGATATTAATAGTATTAATGGCCTTTGTAACCATTGGCGAGTTAATGTACATTCCGGTTAAACAAAGTATGCTTGCTGATTTAGCACCAGACGATAAAAAAAGCTCTTACTTAGCTGTTTTTCAGTTCACTGGATACATAGCTATGTTGGTCGCTGCACTTAGCGTCATTCTAAGTAGCTTTGTGCCAGCGTGGCTTATGGGGATGAAGTATGTATTTTTAGGCGTAATGGGGCTAGTGCTTTTCTTAAGGGTAAATTCCTACCTTTCTACTAATCAATCAGCCAAAAGAGAAGAAAGCAAAGAAGAAGATTCTAAATTGGAAAGTATGTAGCTTATAGCAAATATTGATTGATTAATCAATCATGTTATTCAGTTCAACATTCAAATCTGCTACTATTTCAGCAAGAATGAAAGGTGAAATCCATTTTCATATTATCTTTATTCCAAATTAAATAAAAAAAGGGTGAAACTGTAAACTCATGAGTTCGTATATGACTATAGACGAGAACCTTCCAAGAGATAATACCAAAGTATGATAAAGCTTACGATTTACTTACATTCTCAATATGACATGAATAAACAAATGTATAAAAAGGAGTACGTAACAATGTATGAATACAGATTTTACACTACCGTTTCAACTAAACCTGCTGAAATTAAAGACGAAGAGGGGGCTGTGATAGGCGAAGTACAAAAGTATTACAATAATTTCTGGGAAAGAGCCGCAGATGTCCTAATGAAAGGGCGTTACATCGGTAATTACAGAGTATATGATCATTCTAAACTTAAACAGTTCCATTCCAAAAGAGATTTAAATATTTTCAAAAAACGTCAATATTACATAGAATACAAGACCGAAAAGAAACATGAGACAATTCACCTCAAAGATGAAAAAGCATTGGATGTAGGAGAGGTAACCTCTTTCACATATAAAGGAGAGCAATATAAATTAGAGAAGGGTGTAATGGATAAAGCGAGAATTAAAAAAAATGATACGATCATCGCTGAGTGGTATAGCTCCATAAAGCCACCCTTTAAAGCCTACTACCAAATTTATAATCAAGACTTTGAAGAGGACAACCTATTATTTCTAGGTCTGTTTCATACGTATTTACATGCTGCTTAACTTTAAGCTAACGCAGGTAATAATTATGTCACACTTCCTAGATGATTGGTATAGGAGCTAATAGATAATGGATTCACACCTATTTGTTTAAAAGATGTTACGTATTTTAAAAGGAACGTACCTGTTTAGTATTAAAAGTATTACTTTAAATCAATTGCATTGGAGGGCAATGATGGAACTTATTATAGCACTATTAGTTATCTTATCTACAGTCGGGGTGCTTTATTTTATGGGAAAGTTTGGATATACTTGGGGGAAAAACTAGGACGAATAGTAAGTAGAACCAAGCTATTGAAGGCATTCCAGCTGGTTACACTAAAAGACCCACGATAACAGTTAATCTTTAGGAGATATAAATTGGTTTGATATTGAATTCCAAATTCTAAACCTAGTCTTCATAATTCTGTGATTATGTTAATTGTAAAAATAGTAAAGCACAAAAAACAACTGAGAACAGAAGTAATAGTATTTGAAGGAAGCCAAGAGACTTTCTCTTCATAAGTATTAGATGGAGTATAGAGGTGTTTATAGTGGAACATAATCTTCGGTTTTGTTTAAGTATGATCGTAGTACTGTGCTTATGTAAAATGACGTTCTCATTAGATAGCCAAACATATGTAAATATAATTGCGACATCTATCCTTGCAACTGTATTTAAATGGATATATGAGGGGTATATTGAGAAGTCTGATAGCGCTGACGACTCTTAAATGAATTCTTTCGAATAAGTTGGATTGGTCCATAGAGCGTTTATCCCTAATATATAAGCATAACGGTATATGTCTTTAACGAAAAACGAATAGAGTTGTAATGTTATCATTATTATGATGAATATAACGGTAAGACGGACATTGGTATAAGAGGGTAGTTAAGTTATTTAAAAGAGGGGATTAATCAAACAATCTAGTAATTGGAAAACTTCTTGGGACGATTACACGTAGAAGTATTGAAAATGGGGGCATAAGTAGCCAATACGTATATTTTTAATTGTTTAAATACATATACCACCTTTCGTAATACTTACGAGTTGTCCTATACAGAAGTTGTAGACGTCCAGTTAAAATAATCATTATATTTTGGAGTATTACGAAGATAAAAACGACTTTCAGTGAAGATATAGAAAATCAACCTTAAACTAAAGGATGTGTTAGTTCAAGGTTTAATTCAATATATCTCAAACCCAAGTCTTTCACATAATGGGCAATTACTAAACAAAGTAAATGCATTAGTAGCAGAAGTTACTTTGAATTAGTCTTTTCATGAAAATCGTTAATTTCTCTTTCAATAAGATACTCAGAAATTTTAAAGGCTTTTATCCGTCTTTTAGCTAGGGTGATTTGAGATTTATATTTAGCAGGATTTTCTTTGGCTTCAAAAGTTTTTACTGTCTCTTTAAGTTTGTGTAGTGTTGAGTTAATTTGACGTTTTGCTTCAACTAAGTCAGATACATTAACATCCATTTAAGTGCCTCCCTCTTTTATTGTTAAAAATTATTTTTCACTCTTAACAAACAAGATTGATTAGTATATACGATTCAAAGAGAACTGTCAAAAACTTTTACCTAGTTATGATTTTTCATCTAAAATTCTTCAAGTATAGGGGAGATCTCAAACAATAAAGGAGTTAAAAATGAGAGTAATAAGAGGCTATTTTTTTAGGAATTGTAATTTATTTTACTTTATCTTCTGTATATAGAGATAATTGGGATTGGAAAGGGTTGTTAGACTTTTCAGCTATATCCATAATTTTCTTCCCTTTGGTATATATGATTATTATCAATACTAGAAGGTCTAACAGTAATTATTTTAGGTAGTACATGTCTCTAAACAGAGAAATTCCTTTATGAAAGTGATAAGTACATGCACATTATCTATTGCTAGTTGTGCTAAGGGAGCAGTAATACTGAAAGGTTCAATAAAGACAAATTTACTATTTATAAATGAGCAGTATGGGAGGGGGGGAGTAACGGGAATTTCTAGATTTACTTAATTTTTGCAGTCTACATACCTTTTTAAAGGTTGAGTAGAAGATATAGATGTGGAACTTATAACATAACGAAAGACTTTAAGAAAGTGGGAAGATATGTGATGGAAAAGTGTAATAGCTGTGGTGGGGATTCATTTGTAAAAGTACCAGAGTTTGAAAAAGAACTAACTGTCTGTTTACAGTGTGGGGAAGTAATTTCAATACGGTTCGTAAACGTAAGTACACTAAAGAAATATATCAATCCGGATGATCTAAAATAAACAAATAATATAGCAGCCAAATTGTATTTTCTTACCTGATAAAAATCGAGAATCATATCAAATAACAGGTGTGTTTGAAAAAGTTTCATTCTAATATCTTGAATCCAATTCTTCCACAAAAAAGGGGCAATAGCTGCACTTAGATATCACTTGTTGTGCTAACAGTCAGCTTATTGGAACAAGGCGCAGCTTCAGTTGTTTCGGGATAGTCGAGGAGATTTATAGAAGATAGAAAGAAAAGGAATTAACAAAAAAAGAGGTATAAAAAATGGACCTATTACTCTGGATTACTTTTGCTTTTATAATAATCGGTTTTGTTGCTCTCCTTACTATGAAAAAAGGTATGGAAAGTAAGGTCGATTTTGTAAAAGCAAATATAGCAAGTGAGGAAAGTTCAACGAACGCAAAATCTGTAATCTGGTGGATATGGAGTACCATAGCTTGGGGAGTAGTGAGTATATCCCTTGTTGTGTGGTGTTTTCATAATTACTTTGGGTAAGTGTTAGTTTCAAATGTACTTAATCAAACGGGGGCGATTCTCCAACAAGAAGAATAAAGTCTAAAGCCTAGTACTACAAAAGGGAATTACATTATTTTAGCGTCTTCTGGTAAGCCCCAGTAGTACTTAGACAGCTCTAGTAAGATATTTTATTATAAACAGGTGAAAAGTTAGGAGCTGAGTGGTTTTGATTGAAGAAATGAAGGATCATGTTAGCGAAGAACAGTTGAAAAAGTATGCTGAGCTTGCTGTACGAATTGGTGTAAATGTGCAAAAGGATCAATTAGTGATTATTCATAGTGACATTAAAAATGTAACGTTTGCACGTCTAGTACAAATAGCAGCCTATGAGGCGGGGGCTTCAAATGTGGTTATGGATTGGACAGATGAACAGTCCACCAAACAATTTTATTTAAATGCAGCAGAGGATGACATCGATCATTTTCCCGATTGGCAAAAGGCTCGATTTAGGGAGTGGGAAGATGCAGGTGCTGCTTATATCCATATAGTTTCTGAAAACTTAGAAGTCTTTAAGGATGTTTCCACAGAACGGATAAGGCGCTTCCAAACGGCCTCTCGCACCAAATTGAAGGATTATTACGCAAAGATTAGATCCCATGAGGTACGCTGGTGTCTTCTAGCTGTACCGTACTACGCATGGGCAACTAAAGTATTTCCACACTTAAGTAAAGAAGAAGCCCTGCAATCGTTATGGCAATTAATCATACGTGGAGCTCGAGCAGATGGAAAAAATCCTATAATAGACTGGGAAAATCATGACAGAGCCTTCGAGTCCCGAAAAAGGTTTCTAAACGATAGCCAATTTAAATCTCTTCATTTTACAAATAGCAGAGGAACTGATTTATTAGTCGGCATGCCTAATCATCACATCTTTATCGGTGGAGGTGTTGTAGATAATAAGGGAATACCGTTTTTTCCGAACATTCCCACAGAGGAAATATTTTCTGCTCCCCTGAAAAATGAGGTGAATGGTAAACTAGTAGCCTCTAAACCGCTTATTTATGAGGGAAGTGTCATGGATGATGTTCATCTGACCTTTAAAGATGGAAGGATTACAGAGTATTATGCCACTACTGGGGAAGAAGCGTTACAAAGCCTTATTGAAACAGACGAAGGTTCACATTATCTAGGTGAAATAGCCTTGGTCTCTAACAATTCTCCTCTTTCTCAGGCGGATACTCTCTTTTACAACACCTTGTTTGATGAAAATACGGCTTGCCATATCGGAATAGGTAACGCCTCCCCTTCTAACCTCCAAAATGGGAGTAATCTATCGGGGAAAGAGTTGAAACAAGCAGGACTAAATTCTTCCCTCCTGTTAGTCAATGTGGCCTTTGGTACTGAAGATATGAAAGTAGTGGGTATTAAAGAAAGCGGAGCTGAAACCTTATTAATGAAAGATGGTGAATTTCAATTCTAATCGCATAGATTTGGACATTTTTGAGGTAAGGGGTTTTTGAAAGTGGGAACACGAAGTATAACTTAAAAGCACAATATAATTTGAGTTGAGTATATAGGAATAACAGCTGAGGTAATTTGAAATTTACTTCAATACAATATGTAACCTTCTGCTTTTAGAGGGTGATCGTTATCTCCGATTTTAATAAATTAGGGACTTTATGTTCTTACTAATAACATCTTCCATTTAAATAGTCGAGACAGAGTCAATCATAAACAAATACAAAGAAGTATCAGATTATTGCGAAGAGCCAAATATGTTGTAATATATATACATAAATAAATATAGTCTTAAGTACACCCTCACCGATTTACAGGTGGGGGTTTTGTTTGTGTTTATAAAATGAGATGTTTTTTTCTGAATTCTTTATTCAAAATTCTATTACCTAAAAGGAAGTATCCAACTGTTTGCCACAGTTGTGCCAAAGTTCAAACTTTATATTAGTGTAAAATTATATTTATTATAGAAACCAAGGGGAGACATAAATGCTTTCTACTAGACAAAAGGAATTACTTTCAACTTTGTTACATCGGAGTGAGTACACAACCATAGGATTTTTAGCTTCCTTACAAAACATTAGTCAACGAAGCATAAGATACGATTTAGATGCAGTTGATAGCATTCTACAAAAAATGGGTGCCTCGTTAACTCGTACTCCTGGAAAGGGTGTGTTACTTAGAGTAAGTGAAGGTAAGAGGACGCTACTGTTTCATATTATTGAAGGAAATGAGCAAGTTGTAGACAAATCAATTCATATTAAGATGATGAGTATTTTTATAGTTATGAAAGAATCACTCACTATTCAAGAACTTACAGATGAGTTTCAAATAAGTCGTTCAAGCGTACAGAACTATCTAGTTGATATTGAAATGAAACTAGAAGAGTATAACTTAAAATTGAAAAGGTTTTCTTGGAAGGGGATAGTTGTAACTGGTCAGGAAAAGAACAAGAGACAGTTTCTTTATCATATGCTTTCAAATAGTCCTTCCCATGTTAAAAGGGCAGAAATATGGGTAGCAGATGAAATGAATAATACCCTTGATTTAGTTAGACATTGGTTAAAGTCATTTCAAAAAGTGCGACAAATTTTCTATAGTGAATCTTCTTTGGCAATTCTAAGAGTATTTATATGTTGGTGGACTTCTCGCATACGTCAAAACCGATTTATAGAACACTTTTCTTGGGAAGAAGAGAGGGAACTTTATGATTTAGGAGGTATTCTAAATTGGTTGTATTTTGAGGTAGGTAATAAAGATATTTTTCATCAAGAGAAAGAATACCTTGTTAATTTATTTAATCAAGCCAAAGTTGTCCATTACGAAGAAAGCTTCATGCAATGGGCTGAATATGAAAAAGAAAAACAATTCAGCCACTTGCTAGTTGAACAAATCTCAAATGTCCTACAAGTGGATTTATTTCAAGATCATAAAATAGTTAAAGATCTCACTCACCACTTAAAAGCAACTTTCCTCATATTAGAAAATGGTGGAAGGATTAATAACCCCTACACTGAAGAGATTAAAGTTCAATATAGAGCTATTTATGAGATTGTTCAACAACTGACAATGGGGATGGGACACTTCTTTTCAGATGATGAATTTGCATTCATTACCATGCATATAAGTGCGTGTCTTGACCGAGTTGCTCCTAAAAAATTTTCTCCTACAGTTGTGGTAGTGTGCTCTACTGGTCTAGCTACATCTTCGATTCTAACAACAAAGCTGGCACAATTGGATGTTGGGGTGCACTTAATCAATGTGGTGAGTACAGAAGAACTACAGCATGAATTAGAAACGAAGGAGATAGACTTTGTTTTAACTACCCAGGAGATCTCTTTCAGTCCCCCAAACAACACCAAAATCTTTCGCGTTAGCCCATTACTTAATGATAATGACAAAAATAAAATACGACAAGAAACTCAGAAGATTATTAACCGAAATAAGCTTGCTCAATTTAATCAATCTCTTACGCCTTTAAACGATCTAAAGTCCATTTTATTTCGTGCAACAATTTATACTGCGAGCACAAATGATTGGCGAAAAGCTATTGAACAAGCTTCAAAACCCTTGCTGGACTCAATAATAATCCGTGAGAGGTACGTTCAAGAAATGATTATGTCTGTAGAGCAAAACGGCACCTATATGGTACTTTTACCTAAAATCGCTTTTGTCCATGCAGCACCCGACAATGTTGTAGAAGAAGGATTAACTATGACCGTTTTTGATAACGAAATGGATTTTGGCAGTTTTAATACAGAGAAGGTGAAGATTATTGTTGTGTTAGCTATGAAAGAACCACACAACCAAGATTTTTTAAAGTTATTTCAATACTTGGAATCAGAAGAGATCAGACAACGTCTCTTTGCTATAGGAGGGAAACAAGAATAATTATGGTTCAGGAAAATATTAAGAAAGAAAATATTATCACACACGTTAAAGTATCCGATTGGAAAGAAGCTATTCAAGTTTCAGGTAACCTTCTTGTCAATAACGGGTATATCTCACAAAAATATATTAACCAGATGATTCAATCTGTTAAGGACCATGGTCCCTACATCGTTATTGGTCCAGGGATAGCCTTGGCTCATGCTCGTCCTAGTCAGGATGTCTTTCACAACGCTATATCTCTTGCGATTTTAACAGATGGTGTCGATTTTGGGCATGAAACAAATGACCCTGTTGATCTTGTGTTTACCTTTTCAGCTTCTGACGCCAACAAACACTTAAACATTATGGAGAGATTATCTAAGATACTATTAGATGAAAGCACATTGTCTCAGGTAAGGACAGCAGACTCTCCAGAAATTGTCTATCAATTATTAAACTATGGGAGGAATTTTGATGAATAAATTAAGAATTATGACTGTTTGTGGGTTTGGTCTTGGGTCATCTATGGTTTTGAAAATGAATTTAGAAAGCGTTTTAAAAGATTTAAGAATAGAAGCAGAAGTCTTTACTGGAGATGTAAGCTCAGCTCAGAGTACTCCTGCAGATTACATTTTTACCAGCAAAGAACTTGGGGATAAGCTAAAAGCATCTACCGCTGTTCCAGTTATCATCATCAACAATTTTGTATCAAAGGATGAAATCAAGCAAGCAGCTCTAGAAAATATCTAGTCAATATGAGAGGACAACTATTCATAGGAAGGGATGGTATAGATGGAAGCTATATTTAATTTCGTAATTCAGATTATTCGTGAGCCTGCTATATTTCTAGGAATCATAGCATTACTTGGATTATTACTGTTGAAAAAAGATTTTTCCACAATTGTGTCAGGCACCGCAAAAACAATTATAGGAGTTGTTATCCTGACACAAGGAACAAATATATTAACGAGCTCCATTGAACCTCTAACTACTGGCTTTAATTTAATGTACGAAATTGATGAAAGTAAAATAGAACCAGCAATTGGTTCTGATACCATTATTAATGATTATGGTACAGAAATAGGAATTGCTATGTTAGCAGCCTTTGTCATTAATCTCCTAGTTGCCCGATTCACTCCAATTAAACATGTTTTTTTAACAGGTCACATGCTATTCTGGTTCCCATTTATTTTTGTTTCTGTAGGGGTTGAAAATGATCTTACTAACTTAGAGTTAATAATATTTGCTTCTTTATTCACAGCCGCCTACATTATAATTGCTCCTGCTCTACTAAAACCATTTGTAAAAAAAGTTACAGGATCAGACGATTTTATTATCGGACACCCAACTACTATTTTGTCATTAATTGCAGGTTTAGTAGGAAAATTATTCAAAAGAAAAGGCCGTTCATCAGAAGATATAAACTTTCCAAATTCCACGGAATTCCTAAGGGAAATAAGTATTACATCTTCCATAACCATGTTCTTTGTTTATATTGTTGTAAATTTAATAATTGGGTTTGAACATGCCTCCCAAGCTTTTGGAACCGATCAAAACATTATCATTTATAGTCTTATGCAAGGAATATTGTTCGGGGCTGGGCTCACCATTTTATTATTAGGAGTGCGTATGATGCTGGCTGAAATTATACCAGCCTTCCAAGGCATTTCTCAGAAACTGATACCTAACACAATTCCAGCTCTAGATGCACCTATTCTATTTCCTTATGGTGCAAATGCGGTACTTATTGGATTTATCGTATCTATGTTTACTTCTGTTATAACCATTTTTATAACAGGGGCTACTGGAGTTTTCAGTTTCGTCATTGTGCCTTTAACGATTACCTGCTTCTTTGAAATTGGAACAGCCGCAATTATTGCTAACGGAACAGGTGGATTAAGAGGTGCAGTGGCAGGCTCTGCGGTTGCTGGAGTGGTAATGATTCTTTTAGTCGGAATCTCCGTGCCAGTCCTAAATGGAACCTCTGCAGATTGGATTGTAATTTTTGGGGGAAATGACTTTTCCCTTTGGTCCTTCATCTCAGATAAAGTAGCATCAGTATTCAACTAGGAGGAAAATAAATATGAATTATGTGGGGCAGTATCATCAAAACATTAAGAGTACACTAGATCAAATGATGGAAAAACAGGCCTCTGTTCTTGAGGAATCCGCTCGTTTAATGGTAGATACCATTCAAGCAGGCAATTCTCTTTATTTATTTGGTGCGTCACATGCAGGTATTTTTACCGAAGATGCATTTTATCGAGCAGGGGGAATGGCTTTATTTAATCCAATTTTCAGCCCATCATTGATGCTTAATGTAAGACCTGTAACCACCACATCTAAAATGGAACGTCTTGAAGGGCAAGGTCATATTCTTTTAGACTCTAAACCTGTTCAAAAAGGTGATGTATTATTTATCCATTCCGTATCTGGAAGAAATCCAGTTGCTATAGATATGGCTTTGGCTGCTCAAGAAAAAGAAATGAAAGTTCTTGCTTTAACTAACCTTTCTTATTCTAAATCAGTCGAGTCGCGCCATTCTACTGGAAAAAGATTGTTTGAAGTTAGTGACTTTATCATCGACAACTTAGGTGAGCCAGGTGATGCTTCTGTATCTATTGACTCGATACCTCAAAAAGCAGCACCTACATCAACCATTACTGGTAGTTTTGTTATTCATTCTATTGTTCTTTATATGATTTCAATTATGGAAGAAAGAGGACTAGACATACCCATCTTTAGGAGCGCCAACATTGACGGAGGGGATGAATATAACAAAGAAATGATGGAAAAGCACGCTGATCAAATACATTATTTATAAGTTTTCATTTTTTGTTAGGGAGTATAAGAGAACAACGAAAGGTGTTTCAATTCTTGACTAAAGGCAGTGAAATGGGAGATATAATATAAATATTACTTATGAACTGAGGGGAGAACTTGTAGTATATCTAACAATATCTAGGTGATTATTTACTGGTATTTCATTTAGTATTTATAATGGTTTCATGCCGGCTGGGTTTGTAACATATAAAATGGATAAATAAGGAGTATAACAAAAAATTAGATTTATAAGGATTGCAAAATTTAAAAAATGATTTTGAAAGTTAGTGTTTATTAAATTTCAAATAAAAAGTTCTATTAGTTATTGCTCCATAACCCTTGATATAACAATGATTATATCAAGGGTTATTTTTATTTTTTCGTTCTTTGATATTATGAAAGCTATTATTAAAGAAATGCATTCATTAGCATTAAATTAATAGACTATATCAGAAAACCGGTTTCTGATTTGTAAAGTAACCGATTTTTTTACGATGTTATTCTATTAACATTGTGTACTCCCACATTCCTGAAGTTGCCCTTATTTATATGAGGTTGTTCTGAAAAGAGAAAGATTGTGTTTATGTGATAGTTTTGCAATAATTGTAATAAATGATAGATAGAAAAACCATTTTCTTACTATACTGGCTGAGAATATTAATATTCATCTAAAAAAGGAGGCGATTAAAATCGTTTTGAGTTACGATAAAAAGAATTAGAGCATAATTAATCATATTCCTTTTGCATTTACACTTAACGACAGAACAAGGAATGTTGAGTTTCGAACAAGTACTTGGTTTCATGAATGTCTTAAGCGTTATTATCATCTACAGTGTTAATTGAATTATTTGGACTAATGCTACATATCAGGAAAATATGACAAATTTTGAATAAAAGTACATATGAAGGATGGTTGTATATGAAAAGGAAACCTATTATCGTTATGTTGTTTGCATTACCACTGGTTTTAGCCGCAGGCTGCTCACAGGCTGAAGGGGAACAGGATAGCACGAAAACAAAAGAAGAGACGCAACCAATTTCTACTGATGATTCCCATGAAAAGGAGGAAGCGGAATTTAACTCTACGGAAGCAGACAAGTCTTCCAAAGAACAAAATCAGGATCATGAAAATAGTGGAGTGCCCTTAGATATGGAAGAGCTAGATAACTATTCGAGTAATCAAATAGAGTATGCTAGGGTTTGGTTACAGCTAGGAGCTAATCAGGAAATCGATGAACTAAATGTTAGGCATATACCTAAGGGGAAAAAGGTTAATCCAGACGATGAAACAAGTGAGAGCTACCCAGAAGATGTCATCCAGTTATCAGGGTCGCGCTTAGTGGATGGATCTGTTACTTATAGCGGCAATGGGGACGGTACAATAAATGTCTACAATGTTCCGTTGCGATGGGACGGCAAATACCCTGCCGGAGAGGATTTTTATCACGACATCATTACACAAACCAAGCAGGTTTACATTGATACAGGTGATGAACAAAAGGTTATTAGATTGATTGAAATGCAGAAAGTTCATTGAAGAAATCAACATGCTTCGATTGATTAATATAAAAGAATACATTATCTTTTTTTTACATGAGCGATTCCCCTATGGATAATCGCTCATTTTTTCTCTCATAATCTTATACTGAATTTCTCAGTCTAAAGTTGTAGAACAAACCCATATTTCCACTGAGGTAAATTTGTCATCAACACTGTTAATATTATGCTATTAACTATTAATGTTCAGGAGATGGCAAAATGGAATTATATAAAGAAATCATCGCTAATAAAAATTTTTCCTTCATACTTTTAGGCCGGCTTTTCAAACGGAGTGCCTTGACTCTATTCACATTAGAACTCATTTGGCTGACTATGGAGTTAACTAATAGCTCCCCTTTGTATTTATCTATTATGACGATGGGGGAGACGTTACCGTTTATTATGTTCGGTATATATGGAGGTGCGAAAGCAGATAAATGGAACAAGAAGCACGTTATGGTAATTTGTAACGCTTGTAGTGCTCTCCTGTTATTAAGTATCCCTTGTCTGAATTTTGCAGGTCTATTAAACTATTTCACTTTATTTTTCATAACTGTTGCTATAACCATATTTAGTTGTTTTTCAGAACCTTGCTATCGAGCAATACTTCCTGAATTGCTATCTAGATCGAAACTAAACCAAGCAAATGCCTTATTAGATTCCATTCAACGAGGTGTATCCATATTAATTCCTGCATCTATTGGCTTCATTCTTAAGTTCTTTTCGGAGATTCATCTATTTAGTTTAGCTTTCCTCCTAATGGGTGTAGCTGTCGTTTTTCAACTTATGGTTACGTATCGTTCTACGCGTCTTTATGCAAGAGGAGAAAAATACAAAAGTACAATCTATGATATAAAAGAAAGCTTAACATTCCTAACAGGGAATCGTGAGATATTGTATATCATAGCAGCTCAAGCTCTTGCTATTTTAATTAACACAGGACTATGGAGGGTTGGACTGCCAATCTATCTTGAAGAAACCTTAAATAAAGATATTACTGCTTTTGGATACATAACTGGTGTAATGGGAGCAGCTTCGTTTATAACCTCAATGGCATTAGGTTTAACCAAAAACTATGCTCCTCTTCTTGTTTTTAATATGGGGATGGGCTTATGGGGAATAGGACTGCTTATTATAGGAATGTTTCCCAGTATGTCGATTATTTATTTAGCTGCTATTTTGATTGGGTTGGGACAAGCCTCAGAAGGTTTATCTCGGGTAGTTCTTCTTCAGGATCAAGTTCCTGCCCATATGCTTGGGAAAGTCTTTAGTACATCTTCATCCTTAAATTATGCGTGTGATACGATTTCATTGGGGGCATTTAGTTCCGTTCTTGGCCTATTTTCAACAGCCATGCTCTTTAGTAGTGGTGGAGCGCTCTTATTGTTAATAGGGGTGCTAGGCGCTGCTTTAAGAAGAACTTCAAACAATAGCAGCAGCAAAGTGAAAATTACAAAATCTGGGTGATTGAGGTACAAGATACTCTAACAACGGTTTAACAGATAGACAATGGAATACTATTTTTTAATATTTCGATTACATACTACTTAAATAACGAGAAAACAGTTGATGGATTTTTTATTAAATTCAAAAAAATAGAATAAAGGAGGATGTGATTTAATTGGAGAAAAACATTAAGTCTTTTGGATGGGGAAGTTTTTCGTTGATTTTATTTATTTTTAGCACTATCGTGTTATTCCTTACAGTAAATAAAAAATTAATAGGAGAACACATAGTAGATTACTTCAATGTAAATATCCATGAAGTTTCTATTTCAATTGTTCTTTTAGTTATAGCTATTACTCTAGGGTGGAAATTTCCTAAGGACCTTCTTTCAAGAGCAGGTTTAACAGCTTCAGTTATATTCCTAGGCTTGCTTATTTTGTTATTTACAATAGATCTTTTAAAAACAATTTTTTAAGAGGAGTTTCATTACTGAAACCGACCCTTAAATCCCGTATCTATTTTTCTTTTTCTTATATGTTTCGTTTTTGAATTTGGCTAACGGTATCCCTTCTCCTTGTAGATGTTCAATAACAACGCTGCAGGACGGTTTCGATATGAACCTGCAGTAATCACCTACATAACTAGTGTTGTTCCTGAGTTTTAAGTCACCTTACGTCACCGTTTAAAATACAGCTTAGAACTTTAAATTCGTAGTAGAATAAAAATATAATTTGAGATCTGACAGGTAAATACATAAAGAGCCGCCCCTCCGAACATGGAGAAGGCGACTCTTTTTTTTATAAACCGTACACAGTCATACCACCATCAACAAATATGTTCTGCCCACTCACATAACTAGAGGCGGGTGACGCAAAGAATAGGTAGGAGGACTTCAATTCATCTAATTGTCCTAATCGTTTCATTGGAGAACGATTCTCTACAGCCGTACGGAAATTCTCATCCTCAAGATCACTTTCGTTCATCTCAGTCTTGAAGAACCAAGGACTAATTGCATTCACTGTAATGTTATATGGCGCAAGCTCTAAAGAGAGTTGCTTCGTTTGATGAATCGCAGCAGCTTTACTAGTGCCGTACACTGAGCTAAAGGATAAGCTCACTTCACCAGCTACAGAAGCTGTATTAATAATACGACCATAGTTCTGCTCTTTCATATAAGGAACTACTGCTTGAGTCGTGAAGAAAATGGATTTCGCATTTGTATTCATTACATGATCCCATCCTGCTTCATCAAGACTGTCAATCAAGCCTGGAGCCAATGTTCCTGCATTGTTTACAAGAATGTCAATCTGACCAAGGTCTTCATAAATGGTTGCTACGAAGCGCTGAATATCCTCTGACTTCGTGACATCCCCTTGATAGCCCTTCACTGAATTACCAGTTTTGTCTTGAATCTCAGCCGCAGCCATTTCTATTTTCTCTAACGTACGACCTATGATGGCAACCGTTGCTCCACTTTCAGAAAGAGCTTCAGCGGCTGTCTTCCCAATTCCGCTGCCGCCTCCTGTTACAATTGCTACTTTACCTGTGTTATTAAATAGTTCCATCTTCTCACACTCCTTGTTGCTTCTATTTATAGTAACTAATCAATATTTATTCAATACCATTGAATAGTCGCAAGTATATCTCACTCGTTTTTTGTTATCAAAATTCTTGCTTATCATTATTAGGACGTAGCTGCATTTTCCATACTATTTATATAAGGAGAAGGAGGGACTTTCCATTGCTTTTGTGCAAAGCTCGCTGGATTGGAAAGGGCACTGTGTTATAGGATAATGATTCTTCATTATTCCAAAGTCAAACTTCTGTTTCACTAACAATCAAAACCTCCTGTCCATCTTGAACAGGAGGTTTTGATTGTTAGCTGATGGAATATACATACTCATCAACAAGACCAATGTGAATTAGACGTTAAACACTTCTTTCAAATGTGCACGGAGTTCTGTTAGATATTTATGGATGTCAGGGTTTTTCATAACATCGTGAGCTCCGAAGCTTTTTAGTGGCTCAAGACCAACATATTTGTTCATATTGTGTAAGTGACCAAGTGCAGCTTCTAAATCCTGACCTTTAAAGAATTTGTCCTCATCATTAAAAGCATACTCGGGTGCGTTCCAGGTTGTGGAGAACATATATTTCCTTCCACCCATCATTCCGTTATAACCATATTCAGCATCTCCTCCGAAGAAAAGACCAGGTTCATATACAGCGTCGATATAAGATTTAAAAGCACCTGGTAGGCTGAACCAATTAATCGGTGTTTGGAAAATGATTGTATCAGCCCATGAAAATTTCTCTTGTTCCTCTTTTACATCGTATCCTTCCTGAACTACAGTCGTTTTGATGTTATATGATCCTTCCAAATTACTAACAATCTCCTCAAATAGCGTTTTGTTCAGTCTCCCTGGTGCAAACGACCAATATTCGTGTCCATTAATTACTAATATATTTTTCATGTTATTCCCTCCAATAGTTTTATAGTTCGAAAACCATCGAACCGTTGAAAATAATAGCACCGTTTTATTTCAAATGCAACCATTTCAATCATTTTTAAGAATGATGCTATAATTTGATAAACGTAATAGCATAAAAAAAGAGCCACTCAGGGCTCTATCGACTTTATATATCTTCTTCTTTTATTTCCGTAACCGTTTGTAATAAACCTGGAAATTTCTGATCAATTTCTTCTCTTCTAAGAGAATAAATGTGCTCCTTTCCTTCGATTCTAGCTTTAATAAGTCCAGCCTCTCGCAGCACTTTTATGTGGTGAGAAATTGTTGATTTTGGCATCTTTAGCTCAAGGGAGTACGCTGTACAATTATTTTCAATACTTTCGTCTAAACAACGGATAATTTTCACTCTATTTGGTTCACTTAATGCGTGAAGCACTTTAGTAAAATGAACGCTATCTATGGGTGGATGATAAGGTATTTTCATAGTAGCAATTTTAATACGATTCATAGATAAAAGCAAATAGATAAATCCAAGCGCATATGGAGAAGTCTTGAAAGACGAAGTTAATATAACAGATTTATTTAGCGCCCTTCACGCCTTGCTCCTCTTATAGCAAGGGGGCTTTAGTTGAATAAATCAAAAAATCGGTTCCTAAACGTTGTAAAGGAACCGATTTTTTGATTTATCTTCAAGCGGAGTCTTCTATATAGAGGGAGGTTAGTTGAAAACTCCGTTTCGAGATAGTTAGCTTTTGAAACTTAATTGAAACAAAATCGTACGTGTACTATGAGTTCTTAAACCAAATATTGTCTATGTTCTGGAGGATTATTTATGATTGGAATTAATGTAAAAGAGAAAGATGGATATGTTATTATTTCGTGGCAGTTTAGCAAAGTGGAAATAACTAAAAGTGACATTATAGAAGTCATTGATGATGATACTTATGGTGGCGAAGAGCAAACTGCAGTAAGAATGGGATATCCATATGCCACGACTGAAAGAATTTTTATAAGGACAAATAAGCAGAATTATATCCTTTTCACCAACAACACATCAATAAAAGGGAAAATAGAGAGTATGATGAACAAATAATTTTATTGGAAGTACAGCCGGCAAATGCCTTGATTTCGAGGCTTCAATATAAGGGGACATATTTGAACAAGAGACTATCAAATTTCTCTGCTAATGGAGTTAGCAGGTTAGCATATTGATGTATTTCCACTGAGCAGTCTAAAATTTTTCAAACAGGAGTGGGGCTTTCATGCTATGGGTTATTACACAGAATGAAAACAGTTTAATCAATGTAAAAGAGGTTTCGGTTAAGGGGAAGTACATTCAAGGTGTTATAGGTAGAAGTTTCTTTACCGAGTGGAGCAGAAC
Organism: Pontibacillus salicampi; assembly: GCF_042434395.1. Lineage (NCBI taxonomy): Bacteria > Bacillati > Bacillota > Bacilli > Caryophanales > Bacillaceae > Pontibacillus > Pontibacillus salicampi. The sequence continues at coordinate 111,155 of NZ_JBHLTP010000012.1, forward strand.
CCTAGGAAAGTACGAATCGAGCGAACGAGCAACAGAAATTCTTAATGAAATATACATAAAGATTCGAGAGGGTAATAGTAGTTTTACAACTTTTAAAATGCCTGAAAAATAAAATTCATCTTAAAGTAACCGAGAGTGCTTTAAATAAGATTATAATCAAATTCAAATATTCCGTATAAGGGGGCTTTAGTTAAATAGTCAAGATATAGATCCAGCCCTTATATCTCAATAATATATTCTAGAGTACATGTACATTCTTAAGGGGTGATAAGTTGTTTGATCTTTTCGAGAGGATGAAAATAGGTAATAAAAAGCAAAGAGATGCTTATACAACTATAAAAGAACTCTGTATATATGACGAATTGAGTATATATAATCCTGTGCTTTGTGGAACTATTCCCATTGGCATTGATTTGGATAATTCAGATTTAGATATAGTTATGGATGTAAAAAATTTAACATTCTTTGAAAAAAAGCTAGACAATCTCTACGGTAATAAGCCAGGCTTTACCATGAAAAGAACAACCATAAGAGGTCGTGAGGTTGTTAAGGCAAATTTTTCGTCTCACAACTTTGATTTAGAGTTATTTGGCCAAGACCAATCCACTTATTTTCAGAACGCCTATTTGCATATGATTATTGAATATGAACTATTAAAAGATAATCCAACGCTTAGAGAAAAAGTTATTGAACTTAAGAAACAGGGATATAAGACTGAACCAGCGTTCTGTAAGCTATTAGGTATTGCTGGGGACCCTTATGAAGCTTTAATTCAATATGGGATTAAAGAAAGAATTATAAAGCTGGAATACTAAAATTTTATAGGTGATTGAGGGCTAATATAAGATATAGAGTTAAGATTCCTCAAATTCGAGTCTTTCAGTAAAGGGAGCGATTCTTTCAATGAAGAATTGGCTCCTTTTTAATGTTTTGGACAGATTTGTTGAAGGACGAGATTTAAGGTAATTGCTACATATGGATAATTTTGAAACTTGATAGTGTCTTGTTCGTAATATATCTATAAAGGTGGTGTGATATATGTCTCAAGTATTTATATTTTTCTTAGTTATAGTATCTATGGCTATATGGGTGATGGTGTCTAAAGAAGCTGCAAAGTCTTCAAATGAAATAAGCCGGGGGAAGATGATAACATTACTGTCTGTTGGTTCTTTATCTACTTTATTTATATCCATTGTGCTTATTCAAAGCCTGTTGTAAATCCATTAATGGGGGTAATGCTTTAGTGAGGACCATCGCTAATTACTAAAGCATGAGGACAGCTTATAAACTGACTGAGCAAGATTGTGTAAGAATAAATGTAATTAAAGATATTAGAGGAGAATATAAAAGATGGGCAAAAATTAAAAAAAACAGAAGATACTTATCTAGCAGTTGGAATTGGTATAGGGTTACCTTTAGGAGCGTTGGTAGGATTAACTATATTTGATGATCTAGCAATAGGAGCTGGTATAGGTTTAGTTCTTGGAATAACAGTTGGAACAGCAATTGATACAAATACAGCTTAAAAAGATTGAAAAATCTAACTCATCTATTCTTGATTTAAAAGTTGATAAAGTAAATGAACAGTTAGATATCTCGAAGCCCAGTCTTACATAAACGGGGGGCGATAGTTGAACAGTGGCTATAGCTCTTTGTACTAACAAAACAAGTAGTGAGACATTTTAGAATTCAATTCCTAAATGGTTTAGAGGAGATGAAGAATTTGAAAATAGAAATTGAAGTTAAGGCATTTGGAGAGGTTGAAGTTCAAGGTACAGCAGGTGCTCATAAAGGTGTCGAATTAATTCATGTACATGAGCTTTATAAAGATACAACATTAGGAGAAGTTGAGGGATCCTCCTTATAAAGGGTCAAATTAGTTAATGCATATAAGCTTCTGAAGAATTTATAGCTAAGGGGGAATAAGTTTATTGTCCGCGTTATTTTAATAATTTTGAACGAAACTAATGAATTGGAGGAAGATTATTAATAAATATCAAAAGGTAGCAGTCGTTTTTGCTATACTGGGGGCTGCTTTTATTGCAGGTGGAATAGGTTTTAAGCAATATTTTGAGTACTCAATACTAGTTGGATGGATGTGTGGACTTGTATCCCAATTGTTCCCCTTAGGTTTTGCTTTAAAAGATAACGATCGATAAAACCTTTATATTATCTCGATCTCAAGTCTTCAAGTAACGCGGGCTTATCTATAAAAATATAGGTTCTTTTATTGTTAAGAAGATTAATAATTGAGAAGACTTATTTTTTTGGAATTATGAGTGTTTTGAAAACAACTATAACCTGGGAGTGTTTGTGTTGGTAGTAGTAGGTATCTTAGGAATGACACATGATAAAGAATTGCAGAAGAAGTATAATTACCCCTTATCTCTGGTCGAGGAGTTAATTAAAGAATTTAATCCTGATGTGATTTGCGGAGAAGTACATCCGGAAAGTTGGAAACTTTATTTAAATGAAGGCGAGCCCTTTGGAATCTTAGGAGAAACGCAAAATGAATATCCTAATTTGATTTACCCATTATGTGAAGAGCGGGGCTGTGAATTCGTCCCAATAAATTGGTTTGAAGAGGATGTCTTTGAAGAAGAACCGTTTGATAAGTTCGATTACGAAACTAGGAAAAGGTTAGAAAATGAATTAAGCAAATGGAATGATAAGCAACTTTCTACTTGGAATAACGGTAATATCCCTTTGAACTCACCTGAATATGACATTATTACTAACGAGATGTACACGTGGCTTCAGACTATTAATCCTGATGTTCAGAATATCGTCTGGAACTCCAGGCACTATATTATGCTTGCTAGGGTAAAGAATACAATTAAAGAGTATCCAGATAAGAGAATTCTTTGTATTCATGGTGCCGATCATAATTATTGGTATAAACAATCACTAAAGAAAATTGATGGCATTCAGTTAGTGTACCCGTTGAGGTGATTTAAGAGCCTTTTATATGACACAGCATTGAGTCATCTTGAAGCTAAGTTCTACAGAAGCGGGGGCAATAGTTAAATTAATCAAGTATTAGTTATCTTTTGCTAGAAATTATCTACTAGGAAAGGAATTGTTACAATTGGAAGTAAAAATAGAGCCATTAAAAGGATTTACTCCACAAATTGGTCACCTTGTGTCGCAAATGAACTATGCAAGAAAAACAACAAGATACATTATTGAGATGTGTTGTTTAAATAAGGGGGGAAGTTAAAGCCTTCCAATGAAATCTCTAAATCAGGTCTTAAAGAAACGGGGCGATTGTTCAGTATAAACTGTTGTTTTTTTCACTATCGCAGCTTTTTTTATGAAAATGGTTTGGTAGCTTCTGAGAGGAGAGATAAAAAGTGACACCTATTAAAAAAGCATAATGGATACGTAACAAGGCAAAAAGAAGGTATGACACAGGTATTAGTATTTCGACATCCTATTGCTAAAGCAGGGATTCAAATCCCAAAGGGGACCTGGAGAATCCACTCAACATGCAGTTTTAAGAGAAAGAGTAATGGAAGAAGAAACAGGATTAAGAAACTAATATTAGATCCTATATATTCGATTTCATTTTCTAGTTTACATAATATATATTATAGGAAGTCATTCAAAAACAACCCATCATATCTCAATACCTAAGTATACTTGTGATATTGAGATATGATAGAACTTTCTTGATCCATTGCTGCTAATTATTTCTTGCTTAGTATTTTCCTTGGTTATTCATGTATTCAAATGAACCATGTGTATCCTTTTTTATAATAGTATAGATTCTCTAGAATAATCTATTAGCACCTAACACAGCCAAGAATGTTTAGCATCCATTCGTACATAACATAATGTTATGATTCGTTTATTAATACTACGTATTTCTCAACTTCATTTTTTATATGTTAACGCCTACTGTTAACCCTTTCCCCTTTACAAGAACACTTGTTCCACTCCTTAACTATCCAAAAGCTTCACTAGTCGCTGTAGCTGTCTTTTTATTGTTTCTTTATCCGTACGCCATTCCATTTTGCTGCCAGTGCCACCATACTCTAGTGTTAAAAACTGTGGTGAGGTTTTCTCGAGTGTGTAGGCTAACAGCTGGTAGTCTTGCTCTGACATTTCGAGATGTCTGTCGACTAATCCTTCTTCCTCGTTATACTCCGGTCCGCATACGTGTATTTCCTGTACTCTTTCTAAAGGCAGCTTGTCAATGTAGTCATAGGCGGATTCGCCTCTATGCCATGCTGCTATTCTTGCATGGGCTGTATCGAGCAGCAGACCAACGTCAGCCTCTTCACAAAGCTCTGTAATAAATTCTGGATCTGTTACTGTGCGATACACATCACTATTTTGGTAATATGGGATGTTTTCAATTAATAATTCAACGTCTAATTGTTCTTTACAATAAGAGATTCCTTTCATCAAACGTTCTTTTAATTGCACCCGATTTGGTTCTTGCTCAGGCCAAAAACGATGTCTACCTGTTAAATGAATGGCTATGTGCGGGGATTTACATTCTTGTAGTGCTTCATTAATGCGATTCCAATTGAGCTCAGGTAAATCAGCCTGTGCTGCAGTTGGTAATGTATGTAATAGAACAGGGCGAATGGGTCTTGCATGTTGTACTTCTTGATTATATACGTCCCATCTTGATAATTTGATCCAATCGACGATGACCTGCTCGAGTTGAATTAGTTCCATTAGTTCTGTTGAGTAATTGCACGCTAATTTAATCAACTGCTCTTCCCCCTTATGCTTATTCCATTAACTAACTGGCTTGTTATTAATAAAAAAAGACTAAAACCTTACATAGGCTTAGTCTTTTCTCCTGCTTTTCATTGTGCTTGCTTCATGGGAGATATCCCAAGCACTTCTTCATATATCTCTAAAATTTGCTCGGATGGCTTCGTCCAGCTGAATTTTTCTGCTTCATCTCGCGCGTTTTCTCTCATAGTTTGATGTAAGTCCGCATGTTCGAGCTTTCTAACAGCGTCAATCAGGCTTTGTGTATCTTCATTTTCAAACAACAGACCTGTTCGTTCATCATCCACCTGCTCCATAGTAGGCCCACTCTTAGCGGCAATAACCGGTAGTCCTGAAGCCATCGCTTCCAGAATTACTAAGCCTAATGTTTCGGTAATAGATGGGAAAATAAACGCATCAGCAGAAGAAAACGCCTGGGAGAGCTCTTCCCCGTGTAGAAAACCAGTGAAGATCGTGTTCGTTCCAGCAAATTTATGCTCCAATTGCTCTCTTACTGGTCCATCTCCTACAATCGCTAAGCGGACATCATCTCGCTGCTCTAATAAAGGCTTTAGTTTATGGATTTCTTTTTCAGGAGCAAGACGTCCCACGAATACAAGTAATTTCTTCTCTGGTTCTCCTCCAGAAAGACGATTTCGCATATCTTCATTATAATAATTCGGATGGTACCGATCGATTGCAACTCCGCGTTTCCAAACGTGAACATTGTGAAATCCGTGTTTATCTAGCTCTCCCTTTACAGCTTGAGATGTACATAGATTTAAGTCAGCTTGATTATGAAGACGTTTAAAATACCACCATAATACTGGTTTGAATGGATATAGCTTATAATAATCCATATATTTTGGAACGTGGGTATGGTAAGAAGCAATCATTGGGAATTCCAACTGCTTGGCATACTTAACTCCACTCACTCCTAATAAAGCCGGATTGACGACGTGCACTAAATCTGGCTGATGTTTCTCTAATATATCTTTTACCTTCTTATTTGGAAGGGCAAAAGGACGATATCTGTAAAAAGGTAGCTTTGTAGCCTTAACCCCCTCTACTACACAGCCCTCAAACTCTGTAACGCCAAGGTCAGGTGCAATAACAACAACTTCATGATTTTGTTGACGAAGATATTTAATTGCCTCTGTCAGCCTCGTTACTACGCCATCCGTGGAAGGCAGGAATGTTTCCGTAATTATCGCAATCTTCACTTTACATACTCCTTTATATAACGATTATGACTAAGTATTTCTCTATTCAAATAGTTCTATCCTTAATGGAAATACCCTTTAATATAAAATCCAAACGAAGGGCTGAAGCAATAAAAAGTGCTTCAGCCCTATAAAAATGGAATCAAACGCATTAGAACCATGACCTGGTTGATGTTGAAACAACCTGGGTACTTCATCTCATATTAATAATATCAATAATGGTCGGTAAAAATCATTAGTAATTTTGTTGATATTTATTAAGAATATGTAAGGTTGATGAAATCTTTGTAAACATCCAACATTGTAGCATATTTTGCCGTATGGTACATAGAACAATTACTTTGTTTTCATTATTGTTTGGTGTTGTTTTTTACATTATGAGTTACTACTAAGTATATATATGATATAATTAGAAAACAATGAAAAATTTGGATGCATTACTATGATTTATAACATTACTAAAGGTGGGGTTGAGCGTGTCTAGTAAAAATAATCCAAAAAAGTTTGCTTTGAATATGTCTGCTGCTCAGTTTACGAAGTTCTATGTCTTGCATTTGCTTCATAAAAAGCCGTCCATGATAAGTGAACATTTTAAAGAAGAATTTGCTCAATTAACTGGAAATTGGCGACCTGCCCCCTCTACTCTTCTTGATACCCTTCATGAAATGACAGATGAAGGGCTGTTGATGAGGAAGGAAGATTATAAATCCCATGAAAAAAAACGGCAGAAAGTGTACTGGTATCGTGTCACGGAGAAAGGATCAGAGGAATTTGAGGTGTTAAAGAAACGGTACAAGCTGTTATTTGATGAACAATTAGATATTTTAAAGAAGATAATGAATGAAATTTATCAATAATACATTTATGAAACGGGCAATGGGGAAGTCTTCCTATTTGCTCGTTTTTCTGTATCTAAGTATTCGTAACACCCCTTCCCCTTTTAAGTTCCTGACTTGTTGTTATATAATAATAGGTGTAAAGATTCAGAATTTTGTATCTTTGAGGAGGTTTTTTGGTGGCACAACATGCTGTTTGGTTTCCAAGCGAAGAATATAAGCAGCAAACACGTCTGTATCATTTGATGACAAAATGCGGTTTTACAGATTATGATGCATTTCAAGAAAGAACTGTCGATCACATTGATTGGTTCTGGGACAAGGCCGTTAAAGAATTGGACATCGAGTGGTTTAAACGGTATGAGCAAACCCTAGATCTTTCTAAGGGAGTCAAATATCCCGATTGGTTTGTGAACGGAAAATTGAATGCAACCCACCTCGCCCTTGAAAAGTGGATAAAGGATCCTGGTATGGCTAAAGAAAAAGCACTTATATGGGAAAGCGATGATGGTGAGAACAGAATATTCACCTACGAGGAGCTGTCAGCTGAGGTGAATAAAGCGGCAAATGGACTACATTCCTTAGGCTTACAAAAGGGTGATATTGTAACGCTATACTTACCGATGATTCCGGAAACGTTAATAGCCATGCTTGCCATCTCAAAAATTGGGGCCATCTTCTCTCCTGCTTTCTCTGGGTATAAGGAAGAGGCAGTAGCTACAAGGGTAAAGGCAGCGCAATCTAAAATGATTATTACAGCAAATGGCTTTCATCGGAGAGGTAAAACGCACAGAATGAAGGAAGAGGCTCTTCAAGCTATGAAAGAATGTCCCTCCATTGAGACAATGATTGTAGTCGATCGACTTCAAGAAACCGTTCCTTCTTCTGATAATAGAGAAGTAAGCTGGAATGATATGCTGAAAAATGAAACCGATTACAAGACAGAGCAGATGAACGCTGATGATCCGTTTATGATTATTTATACCTCCGGTACGACAGGAACTCCTAAAGGGGCTTTGCACACTCATAGTGGATTTCCTATTAAATCTGCATTTGACGCTGGAATTGGAATGGACGTCAAGAAACGAGATACATTATTTTGGTACACGGATATGGGGTGGATGATGGGTCCTTTCCTGGTATATGGAGGACTGGTCAATGGTGCTACCATCGTTATGTTTGAAGGCACTCCAGATTATCCTAAACCAAACCGGATTTGGGAGCTTGTAGAGAAGCACAACGTTAGTCATCTTGGCATATCCCCCACCCTCATACGCTCGCTAATGTCTCACGGGGAGGAATGGGCTCTGCAGCACGACTTGTCGTCCTTAAAAGTCATTGGTGCGACAGGAGAGCCCTTTAACCCAGAACCGTGGATGTGGTTGTTTCGCGATGTTGGTAAATATCAGATTCCTATATTTAATTATTCTGGCGGAACAGAAATATCTGGAGGAATGCTTGGGAATGTGTTAGTTAAGCCTATTGGTCCCGTCACCTTTAATGCTCCGCTTCCTGGAATGGACGTTGGCGTATATGACAAAGATGGAAATCCTGTTAAGAATGAGGTTGGGGAATTAGTCCTCTTGAAGCCATGGGTAGGCATGACACGTGGTTTTTACAAGGATAATGATCGCTATGAACGAACCTACTGGAATCGTTGGCCGGATACGTGGGTTCATGGTGATTGGGTAATCGAGGATGATGAGGGATTTTATACGATAACAGGCAGGTCAGATGATACCTTAAATGTTGCCGGGAAACGAACCGGTCCTGCTGAAATCGAATCCGTCCTAGTAGAGCACGATGCTGTGATGGAAGCAGGAGTAATAGGCATCCCTCATGAGGTAAAGGGAGAAACACCAGTTGCATTCGTCGTGCTTAAAAGTACCACTTCTGCGACTGATGCAATAAAAAAAGAAATACTAGAACATGCCACACAAATGTTAGGGAAGGCAATGGCACCAAGCGATGTGTATGTCGTACCGGATTTGCCGAAAACGCGCAATGCGAAAGTGATGCGACGAGCTATTAAAACAGCATACCTACATGAAGACCCTGGCGATTTATCTGCTTTAGAGAATCCAGAAATAGTCGAAACTATTCGAAAACTAGGTCAGCCTTCTTTGCCATAAAGACAAGAAAGCTCCAGTTCCCTTTAACAGGTTCTGGAGCTTTCTCGTTATTTTACCGTAATAGATTTTTCCTTATGGTCGTGCATTTCACCTTTTCTAAAATGTAGTTTAACCGTGTAGTTCCCTTTTTCTTCAAATGTAAAAGGTGCGGTGTACTCTCCTTTGTTGCCCTCTTTAGCATCCACGTATTGGTGTTTCTCAGCGCCTTCTTTCCATATTTCAAATTGAACATCTGCACCTTCTAATGCCGCTTCCTGCTGCTTAAGATGACCAACGATTGATACTTCCTCACCGACAGATTGCTGATCCTCTAGCATAAGGTGGGCCATAACATCGTGATTGTGATGCCCCTCTCCTTCATGGGTATTAGAGGAGTGATCGCCATGGTCATGAGTTGCTTCCTCTTCTTCATGTGAATTATGATGACCTTGTGATGAGGAGGAACTATCTCCTATGGTTAACTCCTGTTGTGGCATATTGTGCATGCCCCGGGCTGTAACGTGTGAGATGACGTAATACGTGCCCGCTTCATCCACCGTTGTTTCCATCGTATATACTCCGTTCTCTGTGAATTCGCCTTCGGTCATTTGGTGCTCTTCTTCGGACTGTCCTTCTTTCCAAAACTCAAAACGAACTTCATCAGCATCATTCACATTTTCTCCATCATGTGTCACTTTAGATTGAATGGTAAAAGCCTCACCAGGTGTTACCTCCTCCACTGCAGGGTTTGTTGAGATAGACACTTTAATAGGCTTCAGGTCCTCTTCCCCAGTACTATTGTCTGCTCCCTCAGATTGATTTGTACCACATGCCGCTAGTAGTATCATCAACATTGATATCATTGCGATTTTCCATTGTTTCATTCCACTCGTTCCCTTCTTCATTGGTTATTTACGATACTTTCTGCAAATCCGCTACGATTTGCTCTAACTCTCCGTTTTTCACCCCGCTATATTTCTTTATGACTTTCCCTTCTGGATTGACTAAGTAGAAGCTAGTACCATGCATCATTTGATTTGAATCCTGTATATCTTCGACTAGTGTCTTAAAGGACTTCAAGCCAAAGGTTTTAATTTCATCAAATTCGTATCCAGTTAAGAAGGACCAGTTCTCATAATCCGCCCCGAATTTATTCCCAAATTGCTTTAATGCTTCTGGATTATCCTGTTCTGGATCTACAGTGAACGAAATGAATTGAACATCTACATCTTTCTCACTCGTCATTTCCTGCAATTGGGACATGTTATTGGTCATAGGGGGACAAACTGTATCGCAGCTAGTAAAGATAAAATCCGCGACCCACCATTCTCCTTCTAAATCCTCTAGTTCAACGGTTTCTCTATCCTGGTTCGTAAAGGAGAATGGTTCTACCGTTTCGGACATATTTCCTTCAATCTTCTGATTACATGCACTAAGTACGATAAGTAAGGCAGGTAATAGCAAGAGGTACATCTTTCTCATCTTATCTCACTCCTTCTGTCATTCTTCTAGTAGATAAAGAGGCAAGATAACTTCCAATGTTGTTCCTAATCCCAGTGTGGAATCAATATGGATAGTGCCACTATGTCTTTGGACAATTTGTTGAACGATAGCAAGACCTAGTCCAACGCCACCGTTTGATCTTGTCCTTGCTTTGTTTACTCGATAAAACCGCTCCATAATTCGATGAACATCCTTTGGAGGGATACCTTCTCCAGAATCTGAAATGGAAAGAGAGACCTCCCCTTCTTTCCTTTGCAGCGCAATGTCGATTGTACCGTTTTCACCTGTATAATGAAAGGCGTTATCAAGAAGATTGCTTACTACTTGATCCAGCCGGTCACTGTCTCCTTTAACAATAATTTCGTCATCTACAGTAAGAGTTAATCGTTTATGCTCCTTGCTTGCTCTTAGCTGGAAGCGTTCCGCTACATCACGTACCAGTTGCGCGAAAGGAATAGGAGCCTGCTGCATAGGATAGGATTCTCCCTCCAGCTGAGCTAGGTCAAGTAAATCGTTGACGAGTCGATTCATCCTTTGAACCTCCTGATGGATAATGGTAACGTATCTCTCCCGCTCTTCTTCATCCCTTACTTTTTGATCCAGCAATGCTTCCGTGTACCCATGCACATAACTGAGTGGAGTCCTTAATTCATGAGATACATTTTGTAAAAACTCTCTGCGCTTGTTCTCTACTTCTTGAAGAGAAGAAGATAACGTATTAAAGGATTGAGCAAGGGAGCCAATTTCATCTTTCCCTTTTAATGTAATACGTTTGCTGAAATCCCCTCTTGCCATTTGTTCCGATATAGCCTCCATCGTTTTAAGCGGATGCAGCAGTCGGTCCGTCATGCTTTTTCCTATCCACACTACAAGAATAATTAAGGTAAGCAATATGCCCATAATGATTACCCGAATAGACTCAAAGGGAGCATATACTTGCTCGAGAGGCAAATAGGAAAAAATAGCCCCCGTTAAGACCCCCTCCTCCATTAATGGATGAATAATGGCGAGAATATCCTGGTCCAATGCTGGGTGCGCTTTAATAATGGTAACGGTTTGATTGGTTTGTAGCTGTTCTAATTGTTGTTTAGAAATGAAGGATGTGCCGTTTACTTGGAAGGGCAAATCTTCGTTTAACTGTCTCGGATCCTTTAGATGAATTGTTTCAGCCTTTGTATTCGCATTAGTCCATCGTAGTCTTGCCTCAAAGGCATCTGCTCCATGACTGGCATAATACTCCTCCACCAGGTTTTCTCCTTGATGGAGTAGGGATTCTTTTTGATTATCTACGTAAAAGTTCTCATAAAGAAAATACGTAAGCCCGATAGCCGTCATAATTGTGCCAAAAGAAATAATCGAGATAGTCAGCCAGATTCGTTTACGGATTCCAACACCTCGTATACGTTCTATGATTCGAATTTGTAGCCAACTCCCCATACTGTCTTTATGTATCTGCCAGCCGTATGTAATTTGATCCGCAGCGTTTTAATATGGGTGTCTACCGTGCGAATAGTTCCGCTTGACTCTAACCCCCATACTTTATCTAGCAGCTGCTCTCGCGTAAATACTATATCCTGGTTCTGTAGAAAGAGCGACAGAAGTTGAAATTCCTTCCTCGTTAACGAAATGCTGTTTCCTGCCACCTTGACGACATGGCTATTCCTGTCGAGCGTGATTTCTTGGAACTGATACACAGAGCTCTCCTCTGTAGCGAACCCTTTTGCTCTCCGCAGTGAAGCTTCAATTCTTGCTACCAGTTCCTTTGGGCTGAACGGTTTCACGATATAGTCATCCGCTCCGCTTTGTAATCCCATAACCCGGTCATATTCGTCACTTTTGGCTGTAAGCATCAGTATTGGAACCTCAGATATTTTTCTTATTTTCTTACACGCTGTTATACCATCCATATTGGGCATCATGATATCTAATAATACAAGGTCGACGGAATGATGTTCCACGATGTACAATGCCTCAGCACCGTCTAATGCTGTGTACACTTCATAATGATCCTCTAAATAGGACTTTACGAGATGTATCATATCCTGTTCATCATCCGCTATCAATATTCTATCTCGCATGGAGCTGCCCACCTCCTTACTCCGAATTCATTCTTTCTATGGAATGCTCTCTCTAAGTATAACAACCTTATGAAGCGCATTCATTTACCAAGGATAAGGGTACACTCTTCATCTTACCGAAGTGTTACCACAAGTGTACTAAACAAATTTGAAATCTTTGCGAAATCTTCCGCAACAAATAGTGTCTCTTCTCATAGGAAAACCACAGGCACAACCTTGCCTGTGGTCTAATGAAAGAGCTTTACGTTGATAGGGAGGGTCGATCTGCTTCCCCTAGCCATTTTTCCATAATCTCTTGTTGATGATGTCTGGAAGTGATAAAGATAGTATCCCCTTCTTCTGCAACGAGCATACCTCTTTCGATGGCATGGTCTCGATTTTCCATAATTTCATAATCCGCTTCCATAATGACCTCTTCTATCCGTTGGACGATGGAAGCATAATGAACCGAACTGGATGGATTCGTTGTTAAGATTAAGTAATCGCTCAAATCCGTAATCGGGCCATTTATTTCATTGCGCATTACGTGATGCTCATCAATCTCGACATCCATCACGGTAATAATCTTACCTGGTGTATTTGCTCGTACATTAAACATCAGCTTCTCCAGTTCTTCAAGGGAATGAGTATTCTCCACAAGCAGCGAATACCCTTCCTCTGTAATCATGCGTTCCGTTGGGTGAAACGTCCGTGCATTATATAGGGAATCACGAATCAGATCGATTTCCACGCCATTCTGTAATGCAATAGTAACTGCAGCGGTCGCATATAATACGGACTCATCACCACCAGTTGGGATGGTAAAACCTTCCTCTATACCAGCTCCGTGAAACGTAAAAGTAATATAATCACCATCGTTTTGCACATTACTAGCATAATAATCTGCATCCGAATCGGTACCAAACGTTATACAAGGGGCTTCTCTGTCTATCAATGGATCATTAGATACTGCGGCATGATTTACGATAATTTGATTGTTCTCAGACAACAGTTGACTCATTTTATTGGTGTAGTGTTCTATCTCGCTTTCACTCCAATTGGTATCAAAAGAGCTTCCCATGTACAGAATCGTGTCAAACGAACATCCATCAACTCGGTGATAAGTATGTTCTAGAGTACTAATGTCCATAATGACGTCGGTTATGGCTTCTTTCTTCATTTGATGAAAGGTATGCTGAAGATCTGATGCCTCAGGAGTGGAAAACGGGAAACGGATGTGTCGTTTTTGTTTCTGCTCCATCGGTTGTATCGTCCCTATATGCCCATGCCGCTTCTCCTGGCTCTCTAGTATAAGAGACAGAAAATGAGCGACAGGTGAAATGCCGTGTGTTCCTGCAATCCCATATAGATGAAATGATTTCGATGGACCTTCATAAAAAGCACTTGCTATGGCAGGAAGGACGGCTCGTGCATCCTTTACCTGCAGAACGGTACAGTCAGAAGGAATAAATTCAAGCGCTACCTTACGCTCCACCATAATAGCTGAGGCGCCCTTCATGACTGCCTGGGCAATATAATCGTGCCCATCTGCTCTAATCCCCTGCATACATACAAAGAGGGAGTCTTGGTCAATATGTTTAGCATGACAGGAAATGCTTTCAATATACGTATCAACGGATCCTTGTACTAATTCATAATCAATAGCTGCTATTGCTTCCTTTACATACATGTGTATAACACCTTCCCTTATAATCCCTCTTGTTCTAATCTACCAGCATTAGCGTATAACAAGGGCAAAACCCTCGACTGAAATGCCCGAGGGTTTATGTTTCCTTACACAGGATATACCCCATGCTTCCGTTCTGTAAAGGTAACCTGCTTCGTTTCATACGCTTCAAATCTTGTTATCAGCTCATCTCGCAGTCGATTTGGCGTAATAATCTCGTCCACAACCATTTCAGATGCCAATCGATAAATATCAATATTCTCTTTATATTCTTCCTGCTTCTCTTTAATAAACGCAGGACGTTCTTCTTCTGTTAGTTCAGCAATTTTATTGGCATACACTGCATTTACAGCAGCCTCTGGTCCCATTACTGCTATTTGGGCACTCGGAAGAGCAAGGCAGCAATCTGGTTCAAATGCAGGACCTGCCATTGCGTATAAACCTGCTCCATATGCCTTTCGAACGATGACAGAGATTTTCGGTACGGTAGCTTCACTCATGGCTGAAATCATCTTCGCTCCATGGCGAATAATACCAGCCTTCTCTACTCGTGTACCAATCATAAATCCTGGGATGTCGGCAAGAAAGAGCAATGGAATATGATAGGCATCACATAGATTAATAAACTTAGCTGCCTTATCAGCTGAATCGTGGAAGAGCACCCCGCCTTTCATTCGAGGCTGATTGGCGATAATACCTACTGTCTTCCCATTTATGCGAGCCAATCCCGTTATTAGTTCCCGTGCAAAGAGCCTTTTCACTTCACAAAAAGAATCCTCGTCTATGAGATGATCAATGAATTGATACATATCAAACGGAGCGTTTTGATTTTCTGGTATTAGCGCTTCTATACTTGTAACACTTTCTTTAATAGGAAGAGGGCTCTTTTCCGGCGGTTTTTCTCGGAAATTGGCAGGAAAATAAGCAAGATACTGTCTTGCATATGCTATCGCTTCTTGTTCAGATTTAGCTAGTACATCACCGCAGCCAGACTCTGAGCAGTGCATCATTGCTCCGCCCATCTCTTCAAGGGATACCTTCTCCCCGATGACTTTCTCGGCCATTCTCGGTGACCCTAAGTACATAGAAGCATTTCCCTCTACCATTACTACAATATCACAAAATGCAGGGATATAAGCACCGCCCGCAGCAGATGGGCCGAATAATAGACAGATTTGCGGTACCCTTCCAGATAATTTCACCTGATTATAGAAAATACGACCCGCGCCACGTCGACCAGGGAACATTTCAACCTGATCGGTAATTCTAGCTCCAGCTGAATCTACCAAATAGAGCATCGGCAGCTCTAACTTCTCTGCTGTCTCTTGAATGCGGATAATTTTCTCTACTGTCTTGGCACCCCACGACCCTGCTTTGACAGTAGAGTCATTGGCCATGACGCATACTTGTTGACCGTTAATTTTCCCAATACCCGTTACTACTCCATCTGCTGGTAAATTACCCGCATTGAAATTAGCAAAAAAAGCATCCTCTATTTCTAAATCATCGTCAAATAGCATCTCCAGACGTTCTCGAACGAACATCTTCCCTTTTTCGGTATTCTTCTGATGGTACTTTTCACCACCACCTTTTTTGACTTGATCGACCTTTTCTTGAAACGATTGCTCGAGCTTCGTATCCATGTTAGCAGCCCCCCTCAATTATTTTCCCTGATAGATAGGTTTCCGTTTTTCCTTAAATGCTTGCAGTCCCTCTAAACGATCTTCGGTTGGAATGGTTACCTGATAACACATCCATTCCATATCAAGCCCTGTTGTTAACCCTACGTCTTGCCCTTTTTGAATTGCTGTTTTTGCTTGCTTTAGAGATAGTGGGGCGTTAGCTGCGATGCGTTCAGCCAGCTGCATTACTTCTTCCAGTAACAGCTCCTGCGGTACTACCTTTTCAACTAAACCAATATCATAGGCTTCATCTGCATTTACTCTTCTAGCGCTGAATATAAGCTCCTTCGCACGACCAAGCCCTATTAATCTAGGTAAACGCTGCGTTCCGCCTGCACCAGGGATAATACCTAATGAGGTTTCTGTTAACCCCATCTTTGCTGTCTCCGATGCATATCGAATATCACAGCCGAGCGCTAGCTCCAAGCCTCCGCCAAAAGCCGCCCCATTAATAGCAGCAATAACCGGAACAGGTACATTTTCCATTAGATTTACAGTTTCACCAATTCTATGTACTGCTTGCACTACTTGTTGCTGATTCATTGTTGCTCGTTCTTTTAAATCTGCACCCGCACAAAACGCTTTGTCCCCAGAACCAGTAATAATAACACAGCGTATGTCATCTTTTTTCTCTAATTCCTCGACTACAAGGTGGAGATCATCCATTAGTTGATGGGAGAAGGCATTTGCAGCTTCTGGACGCTGTAACGTAATGAGAGCAATATGATCGTCTTTTACTTCCAGTTGGACTGTAGTTGACATGATTGTTCCTCCTTATATTGAATCACCAATTTGCATTTGATGACTCGGTAATGATTTATCCATTTTGCTTTGGATAAAGGATGCTGCATGATATAGCTTATCTTTATGGATTCCTGTTTCAATCTCCATACCATCTAGCATATAAAGGAGATCATCCGTTGCTAAATTCCCTGTCGCTCCTTGTGCATAAGGACATCCCCCTAATCCACCTAAAGCGCTATCAAATGTTGTAAAGCCAAGTTGAAGCGCTGTCAGAACATTTGCCAATGCCGTTCCTCTAGTATCATGAAAGTGCAATGCTAAGCTATCGTGCTCGAATGTATCCTTCATGCGTGTGAGAACTCGCTCCACCTGAAGCGGATTTGCAACACCGATGGTATCTCCTATAGAAAGCTCATAAATTCCCATTTCAAACAAGCGCTCGCAAATTCTTAGCGTGTTATCTATTGGGATATGTCCTTCATAGGGACAGCCAAATACGGTAGAGATATACGCTCTGACCGATTTACCTTCCTGTCGCCCGCCTTTTACTACCTCTTCTAGAACCGGAAACGTTTCTTCTATGGTTTTATTAATATTTTTTTTATTATGCGTCTCAGAAGCAGACATGAAAATTGAAATCTCATCCACGTCTGCTTCTAACGCGCGTTCTAACCCTTTGGCATTTGGCACAAGGGCCGCATAGGTTATATCCTTCTGGCGTTTGATTTGCTTTGCTACATCGAGTGCATCACCAAGCTGAGGAATCCATTTTGGATGAACGAAAGAGCTAATCTCAATATACGAGAGGCCAGTGTCCGATAACTGATTAATCCACTCTACCTTGTCCTCGGTTGCAATTAACTCTTTTTCATTTTGCAGTCCATCCCTTGGACCAACTTCCTTAACGGTCACCTGCTTTGGAATGTGCATATCTAGTCCTCCCAATTAGAACTTACTCTACAATCGCTATGACATCACCTTCGTTTACGAAATCCCCCTCCTGGACCTTTAGCTCTTTAACAGTCCCTTCATCATCTGTAGGAATGGGTATTTCCATTTTCATAGATTCTAATATTAACAAATCCTGTCCTGCCGTTACTGCTTCTCCTTCTGCTACGACGATTTTCCATACACTTCCTGCCATGTTTGCTTTAACCTCTGTCATTTTGCTTCCTCCTTAAGATAGTACATATCTACAAAGCTTGTATTGGTATCTCCATTTTGAAATTGTTGGTGTTGAAGAATTTGTATAAGCATTGGTAAGTTCGTTTTAATACCTTCTACTTTATAGACTGATAATGCCTCCACCATTTGGCTGATAGCTTGCTTTCTAGTAGGGCCATGAGTAATACATTTTGCAATCATAGGATCATAAAACGGTGAGACAAACGATTCTCCATCTACTGCCAGCTCGTGACGAATATACTGTTGCTCAGGCAGCGTTAGTCCCGTTATTTGCCCAGGTGCAGGGTAGAAGGTTTTCGGATCCTCCGCATACACCCGTACCTCTAACGCATGACCTTGGATATACAAATCCTCCTGCTGATAGCGGAGAGCTTCCCCAGCAGCGATACGCAGCTGTTCCTCTACAATATCCACACCTGTAATTTCTTCTGTTATTGGGTGTTCAACCTGGAGGCGAGTGTTCATTTCCAGAAAGTAAAAGTATTGATCCTTGTCTACTAGAAATTCAATCGTACCCGCATTCTCGTACCCAATCGCTTTTGCAGCAGTTACGGCTGCTTCCCCCATCCTCTGCCTCGTGTCCTCTGTAATAAAAGGAGAAGGGGCTTCCTCTATTACCTTTTGATGCCTTCGTTGAATGGAGCACTCCCGTTCAAATAAATGAATAGTATTCCCAACCTTATCCGCAAGCACCTGTATCTCTACGTGATGTGGTTCAACGATTTTCTTCTCCAAGAACATTGTGCCGTCACCGAAAAACATTTCTGCTCGCTTGGAATTGCTCTCAAAGGCTTTAGCTAATTCTTCATCCGAGGCAACTACTTGCATACCAATTCCCCCACCGCCAGCGGAAGCCTTCAGCATGATAGGATAGCCTATCTCTTCTGCAAATTGAATGGCTTCCTCTTTTGAAGAAACTGCTGAAGCGGTACCTGGAATAACAGGCACCCCTGCTTTCTCCATCGTGGCTCGAGCCTCGACTTTGCTTCCCATCATAGCCATTACCTTTGGCGAAGGACCAATAAAGGTAATACCTTTGTCTTCAATCTGATTTGCAAAATTACCGTTCTCACTTAATAAACCATAGCCAGGATGAATGGCATCGACACCAGCTGTTTCAGCAATTTCCAAAACTTTCTCCACATTGAGGTAGCTTTCATTTACTCTTGAGCCGCCAAGAGGGTAGCTTTCGTCCGCCTCCTGAACAAATGGTTTATCTGCATCTGGCTCTGAATATACAGCTACTGTTGGGATATTCAGTTTTTTACACGTTCGGATAATTCGAGAAGCGATTTCTCCTCTATTTGCAATCATTACTTTTTGAAACATGCGGATTCCTCCCTACAATATATCAGCATTAATGATCGATTCTGCTTCCTGACGCAGCTTAAATTTCTGTATTTTTCCGCTGGCAGTCATCGGGTATTCTTCAATGAATTCCATGTACTTAGGTATTTTGTGCCGTGAAATCTTGCCTTCACAAAACGCTTTTACATCCTCAACCGTTGGGGAAGCGGACTCCTTCAGAATGATAAACGCCATCAGTTCCTCCCCATATCTCTCATCTGGAACTCCAACCACTTGAACATCAAGTATATCTGGATGCTGATACAGAAATTCCTCCACCTCACGAGGATATATATTCTCTCCCCCTCGAATTACCATGTCCTTGATCCTGCCAGTTATTTCTACATAGCCTTGCTCATCCATTACTGCGATATCTCCAGTATGAAGCCACCCTTCGTCATCTATGGCCGTGTATGTTGCTTCCTGGTTTTTGTAATATCCTTCCATTACCAGGTAGCCTCTTGTACACAATTCACCGGGAACTCCTGCTTCACATCGGTCCCCTGTAGAGGGATCTATTATTTTCACTTCTACATTTGGGTGAGCTTTTCCTACGCTGCTAACCTTTAATTCAATAGGGTCATCTGTCCTCGTTTGCGTAATAACCGGTGAGGATTCGGTCTGTCCATAAGCAATCGTTATTTCGGAAGCTCCCATCTGGTTCATGACATGTTTCATGACTTCCATCGGACAAGTTGAACCAGCCATAATACCAGTTCTTAAGTGCGTAAACTCATATTGGGTGAAGTCAGGATGGTTGAGCTCAGCAATAAACATCGTAGGAACACCATGTAAAGCAGTGCAGGCTTCCTCTTCTACCGCATCAAGGACTTTCTTCGCATCAAATTGCTCGAGAATAACCATCGTCGTTCCCTTCGACACGGCTGCTAGAGTACCTAACACACAACCAAAGCAGTGAAAGAAGGGGACTGGGATACAAAGTCGATCCTTCTCGGATAGCTCCATACACTCTGCTACCTGCTTTCCGTTATTCACGATATTGTAATGAGATAGCATCACACCTTTTGGAAATCCTGTCGTACCAGAAGTGTACTGCATGTTAATGACATCCTGGTAATGCAGGCTCTTTTTTCGCTGATGGAGGGCCTCGTCTGATACACGATTACCCATTTCCACTATCTCATTCCAATTGTAAAGGTTTTCATAATTATCCTCACTTAATACAACAATGTTCTTTAATTTCGGGAGATTCGGTGCAAACAATTCTCCTTTCGGTGAGGTTTCCAGCTGTGGACATACTTCATATAAAATATCAAGATAAGAAGCTCCTTTAAACTCTTCCGCTAAAATGAGGGTAGTAGCATCTGATTGTTTTAGTAAATACTCTAGTTCCTTTGCTTGATAATTAGTGTTTACAGTTACGAGCACTGCCCCCATCTTCCCTGTAGCAAATTGAGTAATGAGCCATTCCGGCTTATTATCTGACCAAATGGCTACGTGCTCTCCCTTTTCCATGCCTAACGCCATAAAACCTTTCGCTGCTTCATCTGCCAACGTATTGAATTCCTCATACGTTTTACGCATATTATGTTCTGGATAAATGAACGCTTCCTGCTTCGGGTGCTTTCTTGCTTTTTCTTCCAACAATTCCCCAACCGTCATTTTTAAAAGAGACATCCTCTTCCTCCCTACATCCATACGATTTTGGCTCCTAGCAGCCTAGCTCTCTACTGATCACTAATCTTTGAATCTCAGAAGTTCCTTCCCCAATTTCTAATAGCTTTGCATCTCTCAAATAGCGTTCGACCTCATATTCTCGCATGTACCCATATCCTCCATGGATTTGAATAGCTTGATTGGCCGAACGGAAAGCGGTTTCAGAAGCGAACAATTTAGCATACGCTGATTCTTTTTTAAACGGCTTGCCTTGATCCTTAAGCCACGCTGATTTTAATACCATATTACGCGCAAGCTCTACTTCCATAGCCATATCTGCTAATTTAAACTGAATTCCTTGGAATTTCGATATGGATCTACCAAATTGCTTTCTTTCTTTGGCGTAGGCGAGGGCTTTATCCAATGATGCCTGAGCAATGCCGACAGCAAGCGCTCCGATAGAAATCCTTCCCCCATCTAACGTGTAGAGGAATTGATTAAATCCTTTTTGAGGGTCTCCTAATATATTCTCCTTTGGTATCCGTACATCCTCCAACACAATTTCAGAAGTATTGGATGCTCGCACTCCCATTTTGTCGTAATTGCTAGTAATCGTCATTCCCTTGGTCCCTTCCGGAATAATAAAGGCAGAAATTATGTTCTTACCATTCTCATCTTTTCCGGAAACAGCCGTTACGGTTATATTTCTTGCATATTCAGCATTCGTTATCCAGGATTTCTCCCCATTGATAACATACTCATCCCCATCTAAAACGGCTTTCGTCTGGGTGCCTCCTGCATCAGAGCCGGCATTAGGCTCCGTCAAACCAAATGATGCCAGTGCTTCTCCTTTTGCAAGCGGGACAAGATATTCTTGCTTCTGCTCCTCTGTACCAAAATAATAGATCGGACTTGCTCCTAAGGATACAGCAGCAGCGTAGCTAAGACCAGTTCCTCCACAGACCTTACCGATTTCCTCTACCGCAAGCGCATACGTAACAGTATCACCGCCAACACCACCATACTGCTCAGGAAAAGGGATTCCTAAAATCCCGAGCTTACCCATCTCATCAAAAATATCCTTTGCAAACTCAGCGTTTTTATCCATATCCACTGCTCTTGGTGCAATAACATCCTGTGCAAAGTCCCGTACCATCTTTTGGGTCATTTCTTGTTCCTTTGTCAATGAGAAATCCATCTCTTCACACTCCTTCATGTATTAAGAGACCAACCAGTCGGTCGGTCATGCTTACATATGCAATCTCCTTAAGCCCATGTATCACTAACCATATGCTTCAAGAGGTATTGCTGGTACGCATCTTTCTCCATGGCTTCATTTGTGAGGAGGAAATGAAGAATAATGTCTACAAAAATAGTAGAAATATCATCAATACTTTTTTCCCCATTTTTTCTATACCATTTGTATGTCCAATTGACCATTCCGAGAATTGCCATCCCTGCAATCTTTGGTGGAAGCTCTGCTCGAAATTCCCCTTGCTCCTGACCTTCTTGAACAACCTCAAAGATATTCTGCTTAAACTGATCACGTTTTTTCTTAATTTGCTCTTCATAATCTGGCTTTAAGTAGGTGCTTTCCTGATAAAATACGGAGATATGTGATTTATACAAGTCAAACACTCTTACAAATGAATGAACGATGGCTTGAAGCTGCTCAGTTGGAGTATCATACTTCTCTTTTGCCTGATTGGCTTTGTCTAATACATATGTAATAAAGGTATCATGTATCACATACAGCAATTCGTCCTTGGAATGGAAATAATGATAAAATCCTCCCTTAGATGCGTTGCAATGATGGACGATCTGATTAACAGAAACGCCATGGTAGCCATGCCTCTCAAACAGCTCTAATGCCGAATCCATAATTCTTTCCTTCAATTCTGCCATAATGCCTTCGCCTCAATTCTGACAATCTAAACCAAAAATCAAACTTTATAATTTGTATTTTATCATAGTTTTCTGAAAATAAAAATTTATTTTATTCAGAAATGCTCTGAATCAAACAGGAAGTTTACCTCCAATCGTTGCATCCTGTAACAGCGGTGAACAATCCCACCTCATGTGGCACAATAGAATAGCGTAGGTTTTGCTGGACACTTCTTTCTCTAAATAACATATAGGACCAATTCCTAAGAAGATATCTGAAATTTTAAGCTCTCCATTGTCTTCCAATTACGTGGATCTCACCTACAATTTGGGTTAAAAAGATCTTTTACTGTTATTTGGTTTTATGTTGATATTCATTTGGAGTTGCTACTAAGTATTTTTAAGATAATAGAAGGTATGAATTCTTTCGTCCCGTGCTGTTACGGGGACAGGTTGGAGGAGAGCTATGGTGCTTCCTTTGCTTTTACATGAAACAGGGATGACGGAGTGCTTTAAGTTCCTACAATCGCTCTTTCTACACTCAAATTCTCTTTACATTCCATACCTCTATAAATCAATCGAATTTCCATCCAAAAAAAGCAGCCCTCAAAGGCAGCTTATAACACCTTTGAGGGCAGTGGTTAGGAATTATTTATCTCTTCTTCTTCTTGAAACACTTTCTCATAGTGAGTGGCCTTCCACATATCCAGTACATCTCCTGATTGCTCTGTGTCCACTACAAACGATCCATTACTATAACGATCAGTTACTTTGAAGTCCATTGGTCGAATTTCCTTTATCGTGCTGTTAGCAGTTTGTAAGTAAAGTAACTCTTGGTTCTCTACCATCTCTAAAGCAGCTACCCTGTGAGGGTTTCGTTTTAATTCCCGGAGCATAACGACTCCTTTTTTCGCACGAGTCGACTGTTCAAATTCTTTCAATTTCATCCGTTTTACCGATCCTCGCTGGGTAGCAAGAAGAATGGATGGATCCTTTTGGCTTTCAAACGCCTTTCCGTTAACTACCACTTCATCTTCTTTCAATTGCATGGCTTTGACTCCAGCTGCACGCTGGCCGATTGCCTTAACCTCTGACTCATGATACCACAATCCATACCCTTTATTAGAAGCAAGAAAGACATCCATATCTCCGTCTGTGACGTGTACATCGAGTACCTCATCATCGGCTTTTACATTAATGGCTACAAGAGGTTTGGAATATCTTTGCGCCTTGTATAAAGATAGCTGACTACGTTTAATCATGCCGTTTCTCGTAACGAATAACAAATATCTATTCTCATCAAATTCTCTTATTGGGATGGCTTTGACAATCCGTTCCTGCTTCTCGATGGAAACGATGTTAGCGAGGTGCTGGCCAAGATCTTTCCACCTTATATCTGGCAGTTCATGGACTGGAATGTAGAGATAGTTCCCTTTACTAGTAAACAATAACAGCGTGTCCGTCGTGTTAATTTCATAAAGAGCTAAAAGGTGATCTCCATCTTTCATCGCAAAATCGGCTCCATTGGAGGCAGCATAGGAACGAAGGCTCGTTCGTTTCATATAGCCCTCCTGGGTTACAGAAACGAGAACCTCCTCGCTTGGAACCATCACCTCGAGGTTAATGGTCAGATCTTCTACCTCCGCTTGAATTTCCGTTTTGCGATCGGTATGATATTTTTTCTTCATAGCCTTTAAATCGTTCTTGATCACCTTAAGAAGTTTCTTCTCATCAGCTAGTATGGCTTCTAGTTCTTCAATTCGCTGCTTCAGTTCATCTGCCTCTTTTTGAAGCGATGTGATATCTGTATTAGTTAAACGATATAATTGAAGGTTAACGATAGCCTCTGCCTGTGCTTCTGTGAAGTCGTACGCCTGCATCAAACGGTTCTTTGCATCCTGTTTGTCCTCTGATGCTCGAATGGTTGCGATTACTTCATCTAGAATAGAGATAGCCTTCATTAAACCTTCTAAAATATGTGCTCTGTCCTGCGCTTTTTGCAGGTCGTGTACAGATTGTCTTGTGACGACTTCTTTCTGGTGTTCAATATATGAATCCAGTACATCGTGTAAATGTAACAGCTTCGGAGTCTTATTATGAATAGCTACCATATTAAAATGATAGCTAATCTGCAGATCGGTATTCTTGTATAAATAATTTAGAATCCCTGTACTGTCCGCTTCTCGCTTTAATTCAATTACAACACGCAGCCCTGTTCGGTCTGTTTCATCCCGCACTTCCGCAATGCCTTCTACTTTCTTATCCAGACGAATTTCATCCATTTTTTTAACCAGCGTGGCTTTGTTTACCTCATAAGGCAGCTCATCAATGACAATTTGCTCCCTGTTCCCTCTAATCGGCTCCACAACGGCACGGCCACGGACGACAACTTTCCCTTTTCCTGTTTCATAGGCTTGTTTTATCCCATCAAAGCCTTGGATGATACCTCCTGTAGGAAAATCAGGACCTTTCATTACCTGCATGATGTCTTCTATCGTACTATTTGGCTTGTCTATTTTCTTCATTACGGCGTCAATCACTTCACCTAAATTATGGGGCGGGATTTCAGTCGCATATCCGGCAGAAATACCAGTTGAGCCATTTACTAATAAATTTGGAAATTTGGCAGGAAGCACTACAGGCTCCTGAATGGTATCGTCAAAGTTTGGAATAAAGTCAACCGTTTCCTTCTCAATATCCCGCAGCAGTTCAGACGCAATACTCGATAAACGAGCCTCCGTATAACGCATGGCGGCAGGGGGATCCCCATCCACACTTCCGTTATTACCGTGCATTTCTACTAATAAATTTCGCACTTTCCAATCCTGGCTAAGACGTACCATCGCATCATACACAGAGGTATCCCCGTGTGGATGATAATTACCGATGACAGTACCGACAGTCTTAGCTGATTTACGGTACGGCTTATCGTGAGTATTCCGCTCCTGCTGCATCGCATAAAGAATTCTTCGTTGAACAGGCTTTAATCCGTCTCTTGCATCTGGAAGAGCACGGTCTTGAATAATATATTTACTATATCTTCCGAACCGATCTCCCAGTACTTCTTCCAATGGTAAGTCTAAATATTTCTCTGTTTCAGCCAAAACGTAATCCCCCTCTAGGACTGCAATTTATCATTTTCTAGTATGTTGGTTTGCTCTTCAAGGCCAAACGCCACGTGAGATTCAATCCATTTCCGGCGAGGCTCGACTTTATCTCCCATAAGCGTTGTAACACGTCGTTCTGCTTGAGCAAGATCATCAATGGTAACACGAATGAGGGTTCGCGTTTCCGGGCTCATGGTCGTTTCCCACAATTGATCGGCATTCATTTCCCCAAGTCCCTTATAGCGCTGAATGGTATAGCCATTTTTAAACTCTCTTAGAATAGCTTTCATCTCATCCTCTTCCCAAGCATATTTCGTTTGCTCTTTTTTTCCTTTTCCTTTGGAAACTTTGTATAGAGGAGGCAAGGCAATATAAATCTTTCCAGCACGAATTAACTCTTGCATATACCGGTAAAAGAAAGTCAGCAAGAGCACTTGAATGTGAGCACCATCTGTATCGGCATCTGTCATAATTACAATTTTATCGTATTGACAATCTTCAATATTAAAGTCTGCTCCAACTCCGGCACCGATAGTATTAATGATGGTACCGATTTCTTCATTCTTCAGGATGTCCTGAAGCTTTGCTTTTTCTGTATTAATAACCTTGCCTCGTAACGGCAATACAGCTTGAAAGCGCCGATCCCGACCTTGCTTGGCAGAACCGCCTGCCGAGTCTCCCTCTACTAAATACAATTCGTTCTTTTGAGGGTTTTTGGATTGGGCAGGTGTTAGCTTTCCGCTGAGCATGGTTTCTTTTCGCTTTTTCTTTTTCCCTGAGCGTGCGTCTTCCCGTGCTTTCCGGGCTGCTTCTCTTGCTTCCTTGGCCTTGATGGCCTTTCGAATAAGCATCGTTGCTACATCCGGATTTTCCTCTAGAAAGTAAGATAATTTCTCTGAAACAATCGAATCTACAATAGAGCGTGCTTCCGATGTCCCCAACTTGCTTTTCGTCTGTCCTTCAAACTGAAGCTTTTCTTCCGGAATTCGCACAGAAATGACAGCTGTAAAGCCCTCTCTAATATCTGTTCCTTCCAGATTTTTATCCTTTTCTTTCAGCAACCCTGTCTTTCTAGCATGGTCGTTGAAGCTACGGGTAATTGCAGATTTTGCACCTGATTCATGTGTACCGCCATCACGTGTTCGTACGTTATTCACAAAGGATAGAACGCTTTCTGCATAACCGTCGTTAAACTGGAATCCAAAATCTAAATGAATATCTTCCTGCTCACCTTCAAAGGAAACAACGGAATGCAACGTATCCTTTTCCTCATTCAAATAATCTACGAAAGATTTAAGTCCATCTGGATACTGATAACTTTCTTTGAAATCTACTCGTTTATCTTCCAGGACGATTTCTAACCCTTTTAACAAAAAGGCTGCTTCTCGAAGCCGTTCTGACAGGGTTTCGAGGTTATATGTTGTGGTGGAGAATACAGTGGTATCAGGCTTGAAATGAATCAGTGTACCGCTTTTTCTCGTAGCTCCCTTATTTTCAAGCGAGGTTACGGGGCTTCCTCCATTTTCAAAGCGCTGATAATAGGTTTCCCCATCCCTGTATATGATAACCTCCAGCCATTCGGATAAAGCGTTCACAACCGATGCCCCAACACCATGAAGCCCTCCACTTGTTTTGTAGCCGCCTTGTCCAAACTTACCTCCGGCATGAAGCACGGTTAGTATGACTTCAGGGGTGGGCTTTCCTAATTTATGCATCCCTGTAGGCATACCACGCCCTTCATCTCGGACAGAAACGCTATCGTCTTTATGAATAGTAATGGTTATCCGCTCTCCATACCCTGCGAGCGCCTCATCCACTGCATTATCTACAATTTCAAAGACAAGATGATGCAATCCCCTATGATCGGTACTGCCGATATACATTCCTGGACGCTTTCTAACCGCCTCTAGCCCTTCTAATACTTGTATGGAATCATCATTATATTGTGTATTGTTTGTGACCACTCTATTGAACTCCTTTCGGTGTAAACCTCAGCAGGATCAACCTGCTCATTATATACGTGTAACGAATCATCGCTCATTAGGTAAATAGTATGACTCTGCTGATTGATAATCTTATTCTCATCATAGAACAAACGTTCGTTTTTGTAAATAAGAGCCACAGGAGGTCATTGTTTGTACCATCCTACCTCTATCTGTATCTTATTGTAGCTTTTTTCATACGTTTAGCAAACAATCTTTTTCCTGAACAAGCAAAACCTGCCTATTACTTGAATCCTATGTAACTAGCGTGCCTCGAAAAGAAGCGTTGAAAAATAGTATAAAATAAATTAATCATGGATGGAAATGAAATTTATTTGAAAACAGAAAAAATCCCTGTCATAGCAGGGATTTTTGTTGGTTTACTTTCCTATTGTAACAGAATGAGCGACTTTAATACACATGTCCATTATAACGGTGAACCCTTGTTCTTGAAGATAAGCAAATGCATCCTCAGATGCAACACCTTGCTGGGCCCAAAAAACGTCAGCATTTGTAGCAGCCGCCTCTTTGGCTAATGCAGGTAAATATTCAGAGCGTCGAAACACATTAATGATATCAATAGGCTCATCAATGTCACTTAAAGAGGCTACTGCCTTCACTCCGAGAGATTCCTGAATGGTTGGGTTAACCGGAATAATGTTATACCCTGCTTCCTGCATAGCTTTGGAAATCTGATAAGAGGTCCTTGATGGATTATCAGATAATCCTACAACCGCTATGGTTTTGGATGTTTCTAATATGTTCTTCATCTCTTCTTTACTCGGGTTTTGCATGGTCATGATTACACTCCTTTATTCAAGCATCCCATTTTCCTTAAGATATTCCTTTGCAACGGAAATTGGTTCCCGCTCCTCAAAATCGACCTGGTAGTTCATTTCCTGCATCTCTTGTTTCGTTATTTTACCACCAAGTTTATTTAATATTTCCTCCAGTTCTGGATATTCTTCTAATGTACTTTCAAGCAGCAATGGAGCTCCCTGATATGGAGGGAAAAGGTTTTTAGGGTCATCCAGTACCTTTAAGTCGTATTCAATCATGTATCCTTCTGTTGCATAGGCATCGATGACTTCCACATCCCCTGACTTAATAGCCTGTTGACGAACTCCGGCTTCCATTGTCTTTATATTCAGATTCAGGTTATACAATTCCTTCATGCCTTGATATCCATCCTGGCGGTCTTTAAACTCCAGCGTAAAACCAGCAGTAATGTTACTCTGGATGCTTTTCAAATCACCTATTGTTTCAAGTCCATATTGTTCAGCAAGTTCCTCGGTGGTTGCAACCGCATAGGTGTTGTTATATTGCATCGGCTCCAATAAGGTCATGCCCTGTGCTTCCTTAATTCCCTGTTTAGCCTGCTGATACACTTTTACTGGATCATTGCTTTGAGCAGTTTCCCCAAGCAGCGTATTAATAACAGTACCTGTAAACTCAGGATAAATATCGATATCCCCTGTTTTTAAAGCTTCAAAAACAAAGTCTGTCTTGCCAAGATTCGGTTCTGTTTTTACGAATAAATCTGTTTCTTCTTCAATCAATAATTTATACATATTCATTAGGATTGCAGGCTCCGCCCCGATTTTTCCTCCTATTACCAAATCAGGTGTACGCTCCCTGCTAGCTATAAACGGGACTGTTACGACAAGAAGAGAAACAATCATAATAATTCCTAATGAACGAAAGCCTGATTTAGCTGAGGTTCGTTCAAACAATCGCAAAATTAAGTCTAATACAATGGCCAGAAGTGCAGCTGGTATAGCACCTAGAAGAATCAGATTTAAGTTTCCGCCTTTGTCAATACCGAGGAGAATCAATTCTCCAAGGCCACCTGCACCAATAAGAGCAGCTATCGTCGTTGTGCCAACTATCAGGACCATGGACGTCCGGATACCTGCCATGATTACAGGCATGGCAAGAGGAAGCTCAATCTTAGATAACCGTCTGAAGGAACTCATTCCCATTCCAGTTGCCGCTTCTTTTAAAGCCGGGTCCACCTCTTTAACCCCAGTGTACGTATTGCGTAAAATTGGCAGGAGTGCATATACGATAAGTGCTACGATGGCTGGCTGTTTCCCGATACCTAAGAAAGGAATTAGAAAAGCAAGAATGGCAAGACTCGGAATCGTCTGCAGTATCGCAGCTACGCCAATGACCGGCTCTGCAACGCGCCGAAATCGGGTCAGGATTAAACCAAGTGGAACGGCAATCAAAATAGCAATCAGCAGGGCAACAATCGACAGCTGGAGATGCTCCCAAATTGCTTGCAGTAAGGCACTTTGTCTGTTCTGCAGTACATCTATAAAGCTGTTCATTACTGCACCACCCCGTTTTCCACCGTGGTCTGTGCTTGTAAATAGTGAACGATATCTTTATAGGATAAAGACCCCACCAACTGATTATCCTTCACTACTGGCAATACTTCGGCTTCCTGTTGCTCAAAGAACGGAGTGGCTTTACGGAGATGCATACTGTTTGGAATCATAGGCAATGTTACCCGCTGTCCATTATGGATTGCCCCTTTATAGGATCCATCTTCTCCTTCGAGAAGAAAGGTGCCTTCTGAGCTTAGGAGAATTTCGTCCTTTTCCTGGCGGATATGGGAACGAGTTTGGTCTATCATCACATCGACTGCAGTTTGCCAAGGTGACTGGCGCTCGCCGACAAAGCTTTTGACGAAGCCGTTCTTTGGATGGAGTATTAGTTCTTGCGGGGTGGATAATTGAACAATCTCTCCATCCTTCATTAAACACACCCGATCTCCTAATGCCAATGCTTCGTCTATATCATGCGTAACAAATACAATCGTCTTCTTTATTTCCTTTTGCAGCTTCTGTATGTCTTCTTGCAGCTGTTCTCTGCTAATGGGATCCAAAGCGCTGAAAGGCTCGTCCATTAGAATAATGTCAGGATCAGCGGCCAGTGCACGAATAACCCCGACTCGCTGCTGTTGTCCACCGGAAAGCTCGCTAGGCTTACGCTTTCGATATGTATCAGGATCTAACCCAACCATTTCCATTAATTCTGTGATACGCTT
Source organism: Pontibacillus salicampi (assembly GCF_042434395.1). NCBI lineage: Bacteria > Bacillati > Bacillota > Bacilli > Caryophanales > Bacillaceae > Pontibacillus > Pontibacillus salicampi. Next base: position 141,906 of record NZ_JBHLTP010000012.1, read on the forward strand.
ATGCAATGCTTCCTTTTTCCAGTTTTTCATCTCTGGAACTACAGCAATATTCTCTTCGATGGTCATATGTGGAAATAAGGCAATCTGCTGCAGGACATAGCCAATATTCCAACGAAGCTCGGATAATTTATAATCGCTTATATCCTTATGGTTAATAAGAATGTGGCCTGAGCTTGGTTCAATTAACCGATTAATCATTTTTAATGACGTGGTCTTCCCACAGCCACTTGGTCCAATTAATGCAAGTAATTCCCCCTCTTGTACAGTAAGGCTAAAATCCTTAACTGCTTTTGTACCATCAGGGTACACTTTACTTACATCCTTAAATTCAATCATACTTTTCCCCCTATGTTCCCATTCTTTCCTTACTTTATTATCATCATGTCTTGTCCTTCATCTTAAACGAATATAGCTAGAAATGCATGTAACCTGCCCGGTTCAATCGGTTATGTCCGATAGAGAATTATTCTTCCTTGGATAAGGAGGATTTCAGTACTTCCCAAGAAGGCTCATTGGCAAAATGCATACTCCAGGATGCTACGCCAGCTAAGTCATAGGTATGAACTATTTGGGCTCTTTTTTGCAAAGAGGTTTCATTCTCAAGCCACATCCTATACGTTATATTCTGGTCAGAAACCTCATATTCCATGTATTCCTGCTCTGCTTGTTCATCATAAGTAGGTGTAATGTTACGCTCCTCCATCCACGCTTTTGCTTCTTCCATGGTAAGAGCCTTTGAAGAAGTAGAGGCGGTACCCTGGTCATCCGTCTCTGTCTTCCAAAGTCTAGTGTATAATGGAATACCTAGAATAAGCTGTTCATTCGGGACCTCTTCCAATACTCGTTCCAGATTTGATCTTACCCACGGTAAACTGCTGACACTTCCAGGCTCTGAGGACCCTTTCCAATGTTCATCGTAGGCCATTACCATAATAAAATCAGCTGATTCTGCAAGCGCTTTTCTATTATAAAATTTAGACCATTGCCCACTGGAGGAAATAAAAGTTACATCAACAGAGATGACAAGACCTTGCTCGTGGGCCCTTGGTGTTAATTCCCTGATAAATTGGGTGAACAGCTCTCCATCCTCTTCAAAAACGTTCTCAAAATCGACATTTATTCCATCCAATTGATAGGTGTTGGCGAATGTTAACAATTGCTCTATGATGGTTTTGCGATTTTCATAGGTTGATAGAGCCTGTTTTGTTAACGGTGCATCAAATGCATTAGAGAACAACGCCCAAACGTTGTACCCCTTTTCATGAGCCGCTCTCACATATCCCTTAGAAGCATTACTTTCTATACTTCCCTTTCCCGTTTGTAGTGTAAACCACTTCGGAGACAGGACTTCCACCCCAGGTAATGCTGGTAGTTGCTCTTTGTTCGATAAAGAGGGATTTACAGAATCCCACGTAACATGTACAGGAAAAGCAACCTCCGGAGAAAAGGAGGAGGCTTGCTGTTCCGGAGCTGCTTGCACAATAGAAGTGTTGCCTTTAGCAATCGTACCCTTCTTTACATATCCAGCTGTTCCGTCGTTCGCACGAACATAATAAAACCCTCTTTTCTCCTTTTCAATCACTACTTGATGACTCTCGTTCATTTCTTTCACATAAGGAGAAGCAACGGAAGGCTTTGCACGCAGTCTGACACCATCTGATTTCTTGACAGCTCCGTATTGCAGCTTCTGCTCATCAGAAAGCACTTGGACCGCTTCTGTTTCCTTTGTGTATTGGACAGCGATTGGGTACACTCTCTCCAGCAAGGATGCTGCTATATATTGCTCCCCTTGACGCTCGGTAGCTGCGTCATACTTCAATGTAACTGGTTCCCCATTTTGTTGCACCTCGTTACGATGAATAGGAAGCTGGTAGACATGTGTGTCTGTCGTTATAATAACGGAGGAGGAGGATTCATCGTATCTAATCGTTTCATCTATATGCGACGTAAGAAACGAGAGAGGAAGATAAGCTTGTCCATCTTGGTAAAGACCTTGCTCCTTTTGCTTACCTTCTTGATAAATAATCGTGTTTGCTTGTGTAAAGTACGTTTCTTCCTGATCAGAAGGAAAATAATAAGTTATCCATACCATTATAGAGGAAATAATGAACAGGAAAGCGAGCAATATCGGTAGGATGGTTCTTTTCTTTAACATAGTTTGTATTCTCATATTAATTATTCCTCTCGAACGTTGTATTTCTCTCTAAGCAGGATAGTCCTTTTAATAAAAACAATAAATATGTTCTGTGTTGACATGCTTTCTGATAAAATATAGAGAACAGATAGACCATAGTCGGTACAGAACCCATTAAACGAAGGACTAATTTTCTATCATTGTATTACACCAAGTGACATGTTTTTGTATAAAGGAGTTTTTTGCTATGGATTATTTATTATTCGGTGTTATTGCCTATTTGATTGGCTCTATTCCATTCGGCTTAATTGTAGGGAAATGGTGGTACCAAACCGATATTCGTGAACACGGGAGCGGCAATCTCGGAGGAACTAACACGTTTCGTGTATTAGGGGTGAAGGCCGGGCTCACAGTAACTATTGCTGATATTTTGAAAGGAACGCTAGCAGCTAGAATTCCATGGGTTTTGGATAGCGAAGCCAATTTATTAATTGTAGGAATCTTTGCTGTTATAGGTCATATGTATCCCATTTTTGCGCGCTTTAAAGGTGGAAAAGCAGTGGCAACTTCAGCAGGCGTCATCTTAGCTGTAGAACCTATCCTGTTCATCGTAATGCTTCTAACGTTCTTTCTCACCCTATATATAACTAAATATGTATCTTTATCATCCATGCTTACTGGAATGGTAACCATCATTGTCTCGATTCTATTACAGCATATTGCAATAACGATTGTTTTAACTATTTTAACATTGTTTGTCATCTATCGTCATCGCACAAACATTAAGCGTATTCTTAACAAGACAGAACCAAAGATAACGTGGATGTAGTAAGAAATACTAAAAGAACCCTCGCTTGTCCAACAACTAGCGAGGGTTCTTTTAGATACTTATGCCTAATATCCATAGTCAAAATCAATGTCATGACTTGTGTAGTAATACACATCAAAATGCTCCGTTTTATTTTGTACAAACGAACACTTAAAACCACCGGCTATCTTCCACATTGCATACGTTTTACTGTCTACTTGCTCGACTAACAATAACTCCTCATGTTCATTATGCAGTAAGGCAGTACCTCTCATATGGTTGACCTCCCAAATGGACAGGATTTGAACTAGTATATGCAGGAGAAAGGAGAGATAGGAGTCAATTTGTGTAATAATCGAAACTTATCTCTTTGGAACACGACTTACTATCAGGTATAATGGAAATCAATCGACCTAATAATAGGAACATAGCACATTCTGTAAGTATAAAAATTGAATAAATAAACTCCAATCCTTTATACTTTGAATAGTTCCAGTTAGTAGTATGAAAGGAGTCATCGTTATGAATCAGACCGATCTTAACACGAAAAAGCAGCTACCTTCTAAAGAAGAACGACATAAATTATTTGGTTCTGTCGATCCAGGACCAAGAACTAAACCAGTAGAAAAAGATAAAATGCCAGATTTACAAAATTCAAGGGAAGATTTCCTCTTTGATTTAGATGCGGTGGGGATTACGAATGTGAAGCACCCTATCCGAATTCACAGCTCCAAAAAGCCGGAAATCCAAACAACAGTCGGTACGTTCCGCTTCTCGTCAAGCATTAGTAAAGGAAGTAAAGGTACCAACATGAGCCGCTTCACAGAACAACTTGAAAAGTATCACAACGAAGGATTCGCGATTGATTTATTTACGTTAAAGAAATTTACGAAAGAATTAGCTGACCGCCTGGAACAAAAGGACGCCTTTATTGAAGTATCGTACCCTTGGTTCTTTGAACGGAAAGGCCCATTCTCAGACCTCGCCGGCATGAACCATGCTGATGCTTCCATGAAAGTACACTACCATCAGGATACAGGCTACGACATAGAAGTCAGCCTGAACGGTACAATCACGACCCTTTGTCCTTGCTCTAAGGAAATTAGTGAATATTCAGCTCATAACCAGCGTGGCCAGGTTTCCATGTCAGTGACACTAACGGATGATTTTGACGAAAACAGCATAGATTGGAAATCAGCCCTCTTAGAAGCTGCTGAATCTAATGCTAGCGCCCGCATTCACCCAGTGCTAAAAAGACCGGATGAAAAAGCTGTAACGGAACAAGCTTACGAAAACCCTCGCTTTGTGGAGGACATCGTACGTTTAGTATCAGCAGACTTATATGAGCTGTCCTATGTAGAGAAGTTCTATGTTTCCTGCCGTAACGAGGAATCTATTCATTTGCATGATGCTATCGCTGAGATCACCTATGATAAGACAAGTGAGTGATGTAGGATGAAACGCTTTTTCCTTGCTATTATTCGCTTTTATCAAAAGGGAATATCACCTATGACGCCTCCATCCTGCCGCTTCTATCCCACCTGTTCCCAATATGGAATGGAGGCTATAGAACGGCATGGAGCCACTAAAGGGGCTTGGTTGACCATTAAACGAATATCAAAATGCCATCCACTTCACCCCGGCGGGTTTGACCCTGTTCCGGAAAAAAAGGAAAAGGCATAAATAATCCCCCTCTGCCTATAGTACCAGAGGGGGATTTCTATTGTTTTGATACCAAAATACTGCGAAGGATTTGGCACAACGCCGGCAGCATTTACATAGTAATTCTTTTTCCAAACAGCTTGACCCCTACAGAAAACCAAACAATGATCATTCCAATTAGCCATAGCAACGAGTCACTGGCTGCCCCTAACCCTTGATCATACAGCACAACGGTTTTCAACCCGTTCATAGCATGAAAAATAGGAACAATATTTGCCATAGAAACAAGCAGTTCGTTTTGGACAATTTCGATCGGCCAATAAGCTCCGCCAAGCATCGCAAAGCTGACAGCAACAATCGGTGTTATGGCACTTAATTGCTGCATATTGCGAGATAGGCAAAGCAGCACCATCCCAACAGCCATTGTGGCAAGAACATATAACGCTAGCATAATTGCCACAGCACCCAATCGTTCTCCCCACTCTATTTGGAATACATACTTCCCGACTAATACAAGGACAAGAAGCTGACTATAGCCAATAAGGAAGCTATAGACAATATTAGCACTATATATTTTCCAAGTAGATACTGGGGAGATAACTAATCGATTCAATATTTTTTTCTGTTCATCCTCTATCATTTCTCCCAAAGTAAAAATGATGGTGTACATAGTAAAGAATAGTGTAAAGCCAACTAATGCTTGAAACGTTGCATCATATATAACAGCTTCCTCCTGGCCAAAAGCTGCTTTATTAACATATACCGGGGTCTGTTGTGCTAATGTGGTCTCTACATTGCTTCGGATGACAGATTCATTCATTCCCAAATCCTCAGGTAAAGCCTGGACTATATCAGTAGTCATTGCTGCTTCTAAATGGAGCTTTCTTGCCGCATCCTGCACACTTTGCTCCACGAGCTGAACCTCCTGGGAGTCTGTTAAGCGATAGATGGTAAACGATACTGCTTGCCCGTTTTCCACTTGTTCCAGTGCCCCCGCGTTTAGTTCTATTCCTGCTCCATACGCTCCGCTAATCAAGCCTTCTTCAAGCTCCGGCGCGCTCACTTCTTCTACTTCGAACCAATCCGGTTGTTCAAGCAAGGTTAGAAAACGTTCGGTTGCAGCACTTTTTTCCTCCACCACAACCGGTAATGTGGAGGGGGAGCCTGTGCCGGATAAGGAAAAGAAAAAAGTGAAAGCGATAGGCAGAATGAGCATAATGACAAACAGCCACTTATGTTTTCTAAACCCCTTCCATCTTGCCCATAGTAACGCTCTCATTAGAATACCTCCTTTTTCTGCCATAAAAGGAGAAACGCTAAGGAGATAAATATGATTCCATTCATACCAATAGCAAGAAAAGAGGCAGACATTTCAGCAAGAGGCATTCCTTGCATAACATGAAGGAATGCTTGGAGAGATGCGCCATTGAGAATAGAGTTTCCAATGAGCTGTATGCTTTCAGGCAAGGAAGCTGTTTTAATAAAACTTCCCCCAAGCATAGCTAAAAAGGGAATAAGAACATTTTGAAAAAGATTATTGATATCGAACCCTTCTGAGGAAACCATCGTCATCGCAGAGAGAAATACAGCTAAGCAAGCAACGCTAACCGAGACTATCAGCATAACAAGCAACAAAGCCGTCACATCTCCAAAACCAATTTGGAAAATGACCTTTGCTAGTACAAATAAACTAATAAATTGCAGAAACGTTAATAATAAAGCTCCTGTAAATTTTCCAAGGAGAACATGCCACACACTGCTTTTCGATGCTCTGATTCTATCATATGTCTTATTCCTTATTTCATCTTTCGTGTACAAGCTAACAAAGCTAGCGAGATAAAGCATAAACATAACCGCCATCCCTGCAGTATAATACTGTAATCCAGATATTGCGGTTAATCCATTTATACTCGCTTTTTCGATTTTAATTTCCGCCTGTTGATTATCCGTAAACTTAGCCTCCTCCATCATATTCCGTATAGACATACCAATTTCTTCTCCGAGATTTCCTTGCTCGGTCATGAAAGAGAGCAGCATGTCCTTCTTTAGGATAGAAGTGGATAACTGAGTAGAAAAGGTAGTAACCAGACTGCTTACAATTTCGTTCTTCCATGCTTGATCTGGATGCTGAATTAGAGTAATAGGCACATCCATAGTCTCAGGCAATATCATACCCTCTAGAACGTCTTGATTGAAAGTAGGAGGAAACGAGATAATACTAGCAATTTCATCTTCCTTCATTTGTGCATTCGCTTCTTCTAACGAAACAATCTCATAGTCTATTAGATCTTTCAGTGAATCGTTTTCCAATACCTGCTCTGTAAAGAGGGTTACAAAATCAAGCTCGGCTGATTCGGAAAGAGCGCTATCTGCACCACCTTGACCGGCAAGAAACTGTTGAACAGCAGGCTCCTTGAAGGAGGCTGGTTCAGCGTTATGTACCACTGCTACACGAATGGTATCTATTTCACTAGTACTACTCATCAATTGACCAACAGTAAAGCCAAGCAAAATAGTTAATAATGCTGGCATTAATAAGATTATCAGCAGTGCTTTCTTATCTTTCAGCATTCGTTTGATATCTTTCCATGCATGGGTCCAAATCATTGCTACCCCCCCTATTCATCTCTAAGTTTTCTGCCAGTTAAATATAGAAAAACATCCTCAAGCCTTGGTGTAGTTACTTCTACGTTGCGAATCCGCATACCTAATTCCTTTGCGATAGTAAATATCTCAGGAAGAACATCCGCCTGTTTATGTATGCCAATTTGAAGAATACCATTATGTAATTCGGTATAAGAAACATCAGGCAGCTCTGTAATCCTCGCTTGAAACTCTTCATGCATGGGAGCTGCTTCCATGGAAATTATATCCTGATGCTCCATCATATCGGTTAATTCTTCTCTTGTACCTAAGGCAATAACGTCTCCGTGATCCATAATGGCGATACGGTCGCAAAGAAACTCAACCTCTTCCATGTAGTGACTTGTATATAATATCGTCATCCCTTCAGTATTTAGGTCTTTTACCATTTCCAATATATAATTTCTAGATTGAGGGTCTATCCCAACAGTTGGCTCGTCTAGCATTAGCACATCTGGCTTATGTAACAATGCACAGGCTATATTTAAGCGACGTTTCATACCACCTGAAAAGCGCTCGACTTTTTCGGATGCCCTATCTAGAAGACCAACCTTATACAAAACAGAATCAATTCTCTCTTGTCTCTCTTTCTTTGGAACCTTATACAGCTTTGCAAAAAATTGTGCATTTTCTTTGGCAGTAAATTCAGGATAGATAGCTAGTTCCTGAGGAACATAGCCAAGAGAAGCACGAAGTGTACGAGAATCATGAAGGGTGGATGCGCCTTTGTATCGTATATCACCTGAGGTAGGCTTTAACAAGGTGGCAATCATGGAGATTGTGGTGGACTTCCCTGCTCCATTGGGTCCAAGCAATCCAAATATCTCTCCTTTCTGTATCGTTACGTTAATGGATTTTACCGCTTCGTGCTGGGAGAATTTCTTCTGAAGTGATGATAATTCTATTAGCATCATCATTCCTACCTTCCTGTTTTTAGATTGTCTAAAGCCTTACCATTTGAAACTATCTCATCCATGTACTACCATTAATATGAAGAACAATTGATTTTACTAGGGGTGAAAGCATGAAATTATCTGTTCAAGAACAAGCAGCAAACTGGTATAAAGACGAGTTAGAGCTAGAGAAGGATTCATCCCTCCGTTTCTTTGTTAGGTATGGTGGTGTAGGAGGTTTGAAGCCTGGATTCTCCTTAGGCATTCGACCAGAAGAACCAGTCGAACCAGTTGCCGAGGATACGGTTAAAGATGTACAGTTCTATATAGAACAAGAAGATGCATGGTATTTCGATCATCATGATGTTACAGTCTACTACAATGAAGACAAGCAGGAGCCAGATTTCGAATATAAAGACACCACTTCATGATATTCTATTTCCGGCATAAAAAGCCCTTCTTTCCGGTGAAGAAAGAAGGGCTTTTTCATGCTAAAGTTCCTATTCGGATAAATTAAATCGTTTAATGTGCTCCGTTAAACCTTCCGATCGCAAAACTTCCAGCTGTTTTTCCCCCATAACATCAAAATGAGGATACGGATTTTCATGTATCCAGTGAGCCTGTAAATTATATTGCTTTCCCCAAGCAATCAATTTATCCTGATTACAACTGCCGACCTTCGTAACGGTCTTTGCATCAGGAAACCGATCGTCTAGCCAATAATGAGTCAAAAAGGCAATATCCCCCTGTTTCACCTTCCGTTTCCATTCAGCTAATTCCTGTTTGGTTACACCAAATGCCACTCGTCACGCATCTCCCTTTGCATCCATATAAGCCTGATGAATATCAGGAAAAACCTTTCTGATGGATACTGGCTTAAAGGATTCTTTTCTCACACATACGTGCTTTGTGCTTCCTGTTACAGCTGTTTCTCCTTCAGGGGTTTGCACCTCATACCCATAGGTTACCCGCAATCCATCATAGGACGCTACCCAGGTGAGCACTTTGGCTGTTTGTCCATAACGGAGCGGCTTTTTAAACTGCAGATCAGCATCGACCAGAGGGGAGAGGATACCGCTCTCCTCCATCTCATGATAACGAAAACCTAATTCTTCAATTAGTACAGTACGTCCAATCTCAAACCAAATCAAATAATTAGCATGATAGACGACTCCCATTTGATCTGTCTCTTGATATCGTACTTTTACTTCTGTTTCTGTAACCATCATATTTCTCTTCCTTTCACTGCCTGCCAAGCTTTTTCTACATCATCCTTCGCAAGTTCAAATGGATCTTCACCGTCTCCGTTATCTATCCGAAGGGCTTGATATTGTACCGCTTCGTCCACCAGGTTACTGACAAATCGACCGTTACCTTCTGTCGTATGCTCCCTGTATTGTTCTTCTAAAAAGGACAAAGCATATTCACTTAGATGATATTTATATTGCTGCGCCTGATAGGTGGTCATGTCCACCAGCTCCTCTGCTTCATAATCTGGAAAATGGAAAAACTTTTTAAAGCGGGAGGATAATCCTGGATTACTTTGGATGAGCTGGCGCATTTCTTGTTTATACCCTGCCAGGATGACAACTAGATTTTCATTATGCTTAGTCATTTCATCCACTAAAGTATCCACTGCCTCTTTTCCGAAATCATTGCCACCAGATTGAAAGAGGGAATACGCCTCATCAATGAAAAGAACGCCCCCAAGAGACTCCCTTATCTTCTTCTTCGTTTTCATAGCGGTTTGGCCAACGTATCCGGCTACTAAATCACTTCTCGATGCAACCACCACATGGCCACGCTTTAGTAACCCGCATTCCTTTAATACACCCGCATAAATATGAGCAACTGTTGTCTTTCCCGTTCCAGGGTTACCAGAAAAGACAGCATGCAATTGAATGGGTACAGTCGGCAGCCCTTGTTCCCGTCGATCCTGCTGCATTCTAACAAAGGAGGATAGCTTCTTCACTTCTTCTTTAACAGGCTGTAGCCCTATTAACGCTTCTAACTCCTCGAGCGGAGCTACGTTATCCTTCTCTCCATCGAGCACTTCTGAAAAATGCTCCGATTCCAGACGCATATAATCGAGCCAGTTTACTTCATTATGATAGGATGCATGTGCTCCCTTATGGAAAATAGTTTGAAGCACAATATTCTTTACAGATCTGGCATTACCAAAGCTCTCATCCACTTTACGCTTATCTATCGCGGATTCTAAACGAGCCAGCGCCTCATACGTGAAGAAATAATCATTCTCTAATGCTGTCATTTCGCCTATATAAATCAACTCGTCCATTGTGTAGTTTGGCAGTGTAATATGATTTTGTTCGGGGAAGCGGCTGCGTAGTCCAGGGTTACTCCATAAAAATTGACGCATTTCTTCTGGATAACCAGCCATGATTACAGCAAATTTATCTCCATACTCTTTACTAGTCATGGCTGATACTAGCGTATCAATAACAGCCTGCCCGTAATCATTTCCAGTTTGCCCTTCTCTTTTTAAGCTGTATGCTTCATCAATGAATAGAACCCCACCAATGGCCTGCTGCACATAATTCATTGTATTTTCCTCTGATTGCCCAACATAGGACCCAACTAGATGAGAACGGTTTACTTCAATGACTTCCTTCGTGTCTAACAGTCCCAGCTCATAGTAAATGTTCGCTAGCAAACGAGCAATTGTAGTCTTTCCCGTCCCAGGGTTTCCGCTTATAATCATGTGAAGCTCTGGCTCATCACTCATGTGAAACCCTAAGTTCTTCCTCTTTTGTTGATATTTCAAATATTGATAATATCGATGAATATATGACTTGATTTCATCTAACCCAACCATATCATCCAATTGGGTTAAAGCATCATGCTCTCCATCTTTTGTAAGGCTGTTCGGAAGCATCTGTCTTAAATCTAATACAAGAGCATCCAGCTGCCTCAACCATTCATTTACGTTAGATTCCGAAATATGATTAACACCATTCATTTCATTCGCCTGAAATGGCTCTAATTCTCGTACTAGTCCATCCAGTGCTTCCTGACCTTTTTGTAATAATGAGGTAGTGGAAGACATTCTTACTGAAGGGTAGGTGGTTGCGTGTGTGGACCAATTCTCCTCTAATGTCTCTACCTTCTGTATGATTTGTTCTACCTTTTTCCGCTTAACGGATTGATGGTCTGACCCATGAATCATGAGCTCACGAAATTGCTCGTTTTGAATGAGCTGGAGATGGCGGCTTATATCTACTAGCTCATCCAGGTGTGTAACTATGGCATCCTGCTCTCCATTTTGCTTTGCCTTCGCTACAAACTCACTAGCAAGGTCATCTAATTCCATAGTGGATCGCTGCATTCTATAATAAGCAATCAGAGCATAAAGACGACTCCTCAAATCCGGTTCCAGTTCATCCTTTGTTTGCTCGACTCTATCCATATATCGTAACGCCTCCGCCTCATGTAAAGGGGGGGGCATCGTTATATCCGTCCAACTTTGTAGTTTCATCCGTTTATCCTGCTCTATAGTCATCAAATCATCCTTGTTCTTCTATATTCCATTATTTCATTTTATCACACGATAACGACAAAGTAAGGCAGGATGCATGGACTACCAGACAAAAAATTTAACAAAAAGCGCTGTCAATGAACGTGTTCCACAGTATCCTATGTCTAACAGCTAGCAAAACAACCGGGCTGACAAACTAGAGTAATTACTTTGTCACAAGCTCTGTTTATGCTTGTAGTTTATTTTTCTGGATGGCAAGTCTCAGATGAACTCCAATAATAAATCATTGTTATTAAATAAATCCTGGTGGGACATATCCACCAGGATTTATCTTACGTGACTTAGAGGTCTCCCTCTTGCTGATAATGTGATTCATCTTTTATTTCATTACGCATCGCATCTATGGACTCTTCCCGACGTTTATTTTTCGCTTCAATCTGCGCCTTTTCATCTTCTGATGCAAATTGCATTGAATCATGTGCTTCCTCGATATTTTCAATAGTATTTTGAACATTTTCGATTAATCGACTAACGTTATCACTGCGATCATCTGGATTAACCTGCTGTTTTTGTTTAGCCACGATAGTGTCCTCCTACTTTTTCCCTTTTGTTTGAATGACTTTCGGTTTATGAGCGTCTTGCATTTGCATTTGCTTGCCTTTATTTCCTCCAGCCTCTCGGGAGTTTGTTCCTAGGTGGCTTGGAGTAAAATGTTTAGAATCTTTTTTTGGATTACTCATTGGTGTCACTCCTCTTAAAGATCTTCACTCTATATTGTCTGCTGATGGAAGGCAAATATACAAAAAACAGATAACCATTGGTTACCTGTTTAATGTATCGTTCATTCGCTGATCTATTTTTTCTTCAATTTGGTTAATTAAATCTTCATCCTCAATAATAGCCTGACGATTTAGCTGTATGAGTTCCTCAAAAGTAGGTTTTTTCTTTCTGCTCATGGGGATTTCGCTCCTTTTAGGTTGTTACTAAAGGATTACCCTAATTTTCAGAAAATATACCTGTTTATTTGAGTTTTTCTTTCATCTCCTTCATATAGGACATATTCATAGGACCTACCTTTGGAGCCTGTTGAATGGTTCCGTCTGTCCCGATGAAATAAGTGGTCGGCAAGGCTTGGGCTCGAAAAAGGCTGTTTGCATCATTGTTAGGATCAAGCAGCACCTTAAATGTATATCCATTTTCCTTCACATATTGAGCAATTTTGTCTCTTCCGCCTGTTTCCGTAGCTGTTGCATTTACCGCAATAATGGTTACTTCCTCGCCATATTCTTCATGAAATTGCTGCATTTCTGGCATTTCCTCTCGACAAGGTGGGCACCAGGTGGCCCAGAAATTTAAGTATACTTTTTGCCCTCTAAAATCAGATAAATGCACTTTTTCTCCCTCTAGCGTTTCTAATTGAACATCAGGTGCTTCTTCGCCTACCTTTAATCCCTTCGGTGCATTGGGAGGTGTCATAGCTGATCCCTCAGGTGCTTCACTCGTGGAGTGCTGGTCACTTTTAGCGGTTGAGCTTGTATCTAATACACTGTAGATGGTATATCCAAATAAAGCTAATATAATAACAGCACCAATGATGCGTTTCATCATTTTAAACACTTCCTTTTTCCAGTTACTCTGAAGTCTAATACGTACAAGGCAAGCCAAACGGCAAACCCCGTCCAAATCCACCAATCGGTTATGTGAACAGTATGAAAGATAATATAGGTGAAAATAAGGGCAGGAATAATAGATAATGCGACACGAACACTAAAGATTCCGTTATGAAGAGCATTCTTTGCAAACCAATAGGAAAGCGAGGCAAAAATACAAATGATACCAATCACAATGCCTTCCTTATATATGGTAAATATATATGTACTTGCACTCCAATATACCCCAACAAAAAACAATAATGATGACATAGTAAGTTGAAACAGCTGTGTAGTGCTCAACGAATCCTTCCGAAGAATAACGTAATACATGCCTATTGCTGATGTCAATCCAAGCATTATCCCTAAGGTACCGCCATTGTAATATATAAGCCGTAGCGGGTTAGCGAAGACATCAATGGGATGTAAAATTATATAGCTACCTTTCCAAATTAGAACACCCGCTGTACATGCATAGGCTAATTCCATCGGAACGAATTGGGTCGTTACAATGGCATGCTTTCGTTGTAGTATGTATAACCACAGCATCGCAAGAAGAACAGAAAGGATGTATGTAAAAGATTGTGCTGATAAAACAAATGGCCCTAAGGCTAATGTATAATTCATGTATGTTCTCCTTACATGCAACTTTTGATTCTAATATTAAGGAGAAATGGAAGAGATGTAAAGGAGCTTACGTCAGATGTTAGGATTTTGTCACTATTGATTTGACCAGACCGTACTCTTTTCATTTCATCTCCCATATGGGGAATATGTAACACAAAACGAACCGCTCAGGCATTCATACCTTAACGGTTCGTTCCATTGTTAACACTATGTTGTTTGTAATTTATCTCTTAATACTTTTTGTAAAATACCACCGTGGCGATAATAATCAATTTCTACCCCACTATCGAAACGTGCTACTACATTGAAGTGCGTTTTATTTCCTTCTTCATCCGTAGCTGTAACTTCTACCAAATCATGAGGCTTAACTGTTTCATCAATGTTAATATCAAAGCTTTCTTTTCCTGTTAGCCCTAGTGAATCAGCGCTGTCTCCTTCTTTAAATTGAAGAGGAAGTACGCCCATCATAACTAGGTTAGAACGGTGAATACGCTCAAAGCTTTCCGCTATAACTGTTTTAATGCCTAGAAGGTTTGTACCTTTTGCAGCCCAGTCACGAGAGCTTCCCATCCCGTAATCCTTACCTGCAACTACAATTAAGTTGGTACCATCTTCTTGATACTTCATGGCAGCATCATAAATTGGCATAACCTGTTCTGTAGGCCAGTACGTTGTATAACCACCTTCTGTGCCTGGGGCTAATTTATTTCGAATTCTAATATTGGCAAATGTTCCTCGCATCATAACTTCGTGATTTCCTCGACGAGAACCGTAGGAATTAAAATTACGAGGCGATACACCTTTATCCTGTAAATATTGACCAGCTGGCATGTCCTTCGCAATAGCACCTGCAGGGCTGATATGGTCCGTAGTGACAGAATCACCAAACTTACCAATGGCACGCAGATTCTTTAAATCCTTCACTTTGTCTGGATCTTTAGCTAATCCAACGAAGAAAGGAGGGTTTTGGATGTAAGTAGATTCCTCATCCCAATCATACAATGGTTCATCCGTTGTATTGATTTCATTCCATTTCTCATTTGAATCAAATACATCTTCATACTCTTTACGGAAGATTTCCGGATTAACATTTTTATCGATTTCATTTTTGATTTCATCCATTGTTGGCCAGAGGTCATGGAAGAATACATCCTTCCCATCCTTATCCTGACCAATCGGCTCTTTGTAAAGATCCACATCTACTGTTCCTGCTAGGGCATATGCAACAACAAGTGGTGGAGATGCAAGATAGTTTGCTTTTACAAGCGGATGAATACGTCCTTCGAAGTTACGGTTTCCAGAAAGAACAGAGGATACCGTTAAATCATTCTCTGCAATAGCTTCCTCAATTTCAGGTGCAAGCGGTCCTGAATTTCCGATACAGGTTGTACAGCCGTAGCCTACCAGGTTAAAGCCTAATTGTTCCAGATATTGCATAAGCCCTGAATCCTCTAGGTAGCGTGTCACTACTTTTGAGCCTGGAGCTAGAGATGTTTTAACATATTCTGGTACCTCTAGACCTTTTTCTACAGCTTTTTTCGCCAATAAGCCCGCTCCAAGCATTACATGAGGATTGGAGGTATTGGTGCAAGAGGTTATAGCAGCAATAGCTACACCACCTGTTTTCATGTTAGAGCTCTTTCCATTTGGATGCTCTATCGTTACTGCTTTATCTTTCTCTTTGTCACTTAGGCCAAAGCCTTGATTTCCTTCCGGTGCAGTTAATGCATGGTTAAAGGATTCCTTCATTTCTGAAAGTGGAATTAAATCTTGAGGACGCTTAGGACCAGACAGGTTAGGTTCCAGCTCACTAAGGTCAATTTCCACTAAATCTGTAAATTCTGGATCTTCCTGATCAGGAGAATAGAAAAGGTCGTTCTCTTTACAATATTGTTCTACTACCTGGATATGTTCTTCTGTACGTCCCGTTAGACGAAGGTATTCCAGTGATTCTTTATCTACAGGGAAGAATCCGCACGTTGCTCCATATTCTGGAGCCATGTTAGAAATGGTTGCTCGGTCAGCTAGCGGCATGTCTGTCAAGCCTGGTCCGAAGAATTCTACGAACTTGCCTACTACGTTTTTCTCACGAAGCTTTTGTGTAACCTTTAGTGCAAGGTCAGTAGCAGTAGTCCCAGATGGGAAGCTTCCCTTTAGCTTAACACCAATTACTTCTGGAGCAGGGAAATAAGAAGGCTGTCCGAGCATACCTGCTTCGGCCTCAATGCCTCCAACTCCCCAGCCCAGAACACCAAGACCATTAATCATAGTAGTATGGGAATCTGTTCCCACTAGTGTATCTGGATATGTCTCATATTCGCCGTTGTCATTTTCAACGGCATGCACAACGTTCGCTAAGTATTCCAGGTTTACCTGGTGAACAATTCCAGTTGCAGGTGGAACTGCCTGATAATTGTTAAAGGCTTTTTTAGCCCAATTCAAAAATTCATACCGTTCTTTGTTACGTTCAAACTCTAATTCCATATTTGCTTTTAAGGCATTTGGCGTACCATATTCATCTACTTGCACAGAGTGGTCAATAACAAGGTCAACTGGAACCTCTGGATTGATTTCATCAGGGCTTCCCCCCATATCAACCATAGCTTTTCGCAATGAAGCTAAGTCCACAACTGCTGGAACCCCAGTAAAGTCCTGTAAAATAACACGAGAAGGCTTAAATGGAACATCAACGCTTTCCGCATCTTTGCTTCCCCATTTTGCTAATTTCTCGATGTGTTCCTTTTGAATTACTTCTCCGTCTTCCTGACGAAGAACGGATTCAAGAAGGACACGAATGGAGTATGGGAGACGAGATATCTTCCCGTAGCCTGCATCTTCAAGCTTGCTTAACTGGTAATAATTATACTTTTTGCCATTCACTTCAAATTGATTACGCGCATGAAAAGTATCGTTTCGTGCCATAAACTATTTACCCCCTCAAACAATATAAATCGAGAAAGCCTCTTCGGCTTCTCCTACCCCAAATGATAACTTTCAGATTATTAAAAAGAAAATCTGCAATTTACATTTTAAATGAAAACGATTTATAAGTAAAATATTTCGTTACAAATTTTCTAATAATAAAGATCAGGAGGTGGTAAAAAGTGAACAGTAAACGAAAATCAAATCATGCAGCAACTGGAATGAACCATGCCAAGGCTCAAGGTAAGGGTGCTGGTTTTAATGAAGAGGGAAAACAAAACCCAAGAATGCCAGAAGAAATAATGAATAATCAAAAACGCAAAAAAAATCAATAATTCTTATTTCCATAAAAAAATCGGCTTCCATAACGGAAGACCGATTTTTTTATTGAGATATGTCATCCATCAATGATTGCAAATCTTGCTGATATTGCTTTAATTGCTCGTATTGATGTTCACTGGCAACCTCTAACGCTTTATCAATTTGAACATACGCTTCATTCACTTCTTGTGTTAAATGGGCAAGTTCTTTGCCATAGTCTGCTTTTCCAATGGACGTAATTCGCTGTTCGTTAGCATTTACAGCCTGTGTATAGCCTTGTTGAGCAGCTTGGAAAGCTTGTTGCTTATCCTTATGATAGGGCATATAGACACCACCTTTATTTCTTTATACCGTAGTATGACCTAATTAAAAAAAGCCCATACATTGGGATGTATAGGAGAATTCATTGCGTCAAACAATAAAACTACAATAGGAAAGGAGGAATTGCTATGTCCGGAAAACCAAAAGGACCAAAGCAGCAAGACCGTGTAAATCTTCCTAAAAGTAAACCACAGCCATACGGTGAACAGATGAGTGGCTCACATCGCACGAAAAATGGGAACCATACTCGTCAGAAAAACCACGCATCCCATGATATGTAACAACTTAAACTTGTAGGGGAATGCTTACCGCATCCCCCTAGATACGTTCCCCATATTTGTTTTGTTGAGGCTGTACTTGGAACTAAGTGTAACTGCCTATTATTTCAGAGTAGAGCTCTTTGTTAAGATGTGAATCCCCTTCGTAAGCAAATCTGTATAATATGTATGCTCCTTGGTTTGTGTATGCTTCTCTAATACTTCCTTCATCCATACAAAGCAGTTTATTAACATAGAGGTTGCTATTCCTCTAGCAGTCAAAACACCGTTTACCCATTCTACATAATCCAGAAAAATCGAATCCATTTTATACATTGCCGCCGCTTCCAGTTGTTCAATATGGTACTGCGTATCCTGTCGAATATGCTCCAGCTTTTCTTCATCATAATACACGATTAATTCTGGGTGGGTTTGGATGAATTTATCATAGACAACATTTATTGTTTCTTCACGTAAGGTTACGGAATACAATACATCCCCTCCTCTTTATCTTACTGTATAATACTATCTAGAAGAATACACAAAAAAGAATGCTTAAATTACTTTAAGCATCCATTTCTTGTATGGGCAAGAGAACTCGGAAAATACTACCGAACGGTTCGTTATTAATAATTTCTAATCTTCCATGATGGCGTTCTAATATTTGCTTCGTAATCATTAGACCAAGTCCTGTTCCATTCTTCTTCGTCGTGAAGAATGGTTCTGTTATTTTATTGATTAGATGTCTCGGTATTCCAGGCCCTTCATCTTTCACATCGATTGCGTAAAAGGAGTCTATCTGCCTCGTTTCTATTGTAATTTGCCCACCATCTTCCATGACCTCAACCGCATTTTTGATGACATTTATGAACACCTGTTTAATCTGTGAGCGATCGCAATGTACGTAATAATTTTGATTACAATCCAGAACAAGGTGTATATGCTGTAGCTTAGCCTGTGACTCCAGCAGAGTACATACATCCTCTAACATAGAGGCTAGCGATTCCGATTTAATATCGTTTGTCATCGGCTTGGATATAAATAATAATTCTGAGGTGATGGTCTCCATCTTTTCAATTTCCTCATTCATTATAGAATAATATCCCTCTTTCCCCTCCACCCCTAGTTGCAGGAGCTGTAAAAAGCCTTTAATAGAGGTAAGGGGATTGCGTATTTCATGAGCTATCCCTGCAGCCAGCTGACCAGCTACTGACATCTTCTCAGAACGAATCATCATCTCTTCAGCTTCTTTGCGATCGGAGATATCCCTTGTAACAACAAGTATGGATTGTGCCCCATTTTCCTGAACCAGCATAGACATCTTTGATTCAACCCAAATATACTTGCCATTTTTTTGCCTAACTTGCAATTCAAGCGTTGCTTCTTGCTCAGGATGTTTCCAAAAAATCTGCAGGAGCTTTTCTTGGTCGTGAGGAGATAAGTATGTTAATGCCCTGCTGCCCTTCATTTCAACAGCATTGTATCCTAATAATTTGTGTACGGAAGGAGTTACATATTGGAGTCTTCCTCGTTTGTCACATACACAAATAACATCAAACCCATTCTCTTCTATCCATGATAAATATGTAGTTGGTAAGTTATGAAAAGAAAAATGTGCACTAGTCCCATTGGATTGGGCATGTGGTGTGTGCTGCTCCCAATCTTCATCTTCATTACGATATTGTTTAGAATGATCTACCATTCATTCGCCCCCTCAACTATACAGGACATACTAACATTTTATCCCACAAAATCATGACTCTTCAAGCAAGAATGAAAAAAACCGGGAAAAAGCTCTATATTTGGTAGGATTTCAATATTGCTCCTGTTACTTGCCATTCTATTCAGAGAATTTTATAATATTACTGTCGAAATTCTTCGCTCTCTCCTTGTTGGATATGACAATGAGAGATAGACCACTAAACCATTCTGTGCTATTCTAGGCAGTAAGAGAGAAGACGAAAAAGGTGATGACAATGAATACTAGTTTCGCCCTGTTTATAGTTGCCTGGACCATTATTATGGTCGTGCTGCTGGCTATTGGCGGATATTTCATGTTTCGGAAATTTTTGAAACGACTGCCAAAGGAAGACGGGAAATCCATAATAGATTGGGAAGAACATTATATTGAGCAAACCTTGCATATGTGGGGGGAAGAACAGAAAGCATTTCTAGAAGAATTAGTTGCCCCTGTTCCCGAGTTATTCCGAGATGTAGCTAAACAAAAAATTGCCGGCAAAATTAGTGAAGTTGCGCTTCGAAAAAAAGCTAACTATATTTCACAAGATATCATAATAGAAGGCTATATTCTCGCCACCCCAAAACGCGATCATAAGTTTCTGAAGAAAACACTACATGATAAAAATATTGATGTACATCCATACCTGCCCTTATTTGACCAATAAACGATACTGTGTATGTTTCATCCCCTTGAGAGGATTTCCTCCTCACAAGGGGATAATTTTATCCTCCGTGCCTTTAAGTGAAAATGTATTATTAAATTCAACTATTCATAATGGTGCAAGGGTTTAATGCTAACCGAATCTTTCTCCCATGACAGTACCTTTGTATAGATCCTCCTAGCCTCAACGAAGGTTTATGGAACAAATAAATAACCCCCGGCTTGTAGGCTGGGGGTTATTACGCTCTCGAAAAAGTATGGAGGGCGGTTTGGTTTCTGTTACAAATACTGTGAATGGGCGGAAAATAGCCCCTGTGAGATTTCGCAGTTGTCCATGCATCCCAGAGGAGTCTGCCCATTTCCACCCCACTGTGCGATAATTAGTGGGAACAGAACCTTACGACAATAAAAGCCCCTGTTCAATTCCATGCCTACATAGACCTCTTCCTTTCCTCATGGAAGCAGAAGAGGTTCAAGCTCATCGTTCGAAAGGTGTTGGCGAAAAGGCGGGCGAGACTCCTATGGGACTGGAGTACAGATGAGACCCCACAGCGACCGGAGGAAGCGAGTAGGCTCAGCGGACGCCCATGGAAAGCGAGTCGTTTCGCCAACACCGCCTCGATACACATAGAAGAACCGATGGAAATTTCTCGACACTCAGAAATAACCCCCAGCTTGTAGCCTGGGGGTTATTTCTGTGCAGCAACAGCTGCTGCCATATCGCGTTCTAATAGTTTACGTTCTACCTGTTTATATTTGATAAGCATTGCTATTCTCCAGGAAAGAATCATCCCAAAGGCTAGAAGAAAGAACATTCCACTCGTTTCACCAAATGAAACGTGTTGACCGATTAAGGTCTTTAATACAATCCGCAATGCTAACAATCCGAACAGAATGAATGCAAATGCTTTGGACGGAATAAGGTAAATATCTTTTTCTCTTATTTCGAACTTTGAGGTCTTAATGAGAAAAATAGAGAAAACAACCCCTACCGAAAATGCTTCCAGCACTTGTATCCATTCTACTCGAAATGGTTCAAACACAAACATTAGTGCACCTGTACTCATAAAAAAAGGCGGTAATATAATTTTCTTTACAGAAGCGGGTTTTCTAGATGCCCGCAATCTAACAAAGATCATCGTCGTCGCCATTAGTACAGCAACAATAGAACTAGCAATGATCCACATATCATCAACTCTTTCTTTTGATTACCACAAGGCTTATGTAGGAATTCTTATCCTAATACGCGGCTGATAGCCTCTAGTACACGGTTTTCATCAAAAGGCTTTACGATAAAATCCTTTGCTCCAGTTTCTATCGCCTCTAACACCATCTTCTGCTGCCCCATAGCTGAACACATAATAATTTTCGCTTCAGGAAATAATCCGATTATACGTTTTAAGGCTTCAATTCCATTCATTTCAGGCATGGTTATATCCATCGTCACAAGGTCGGGATGGGTGCTTTCATACATCTCTACTGCCTGTCTCCCATTTTCTGCTTCCCCTACTACCTTATGGCTGCCATTTTGCAAAATATTGGTTAGTGTCATGCGCATAAATTTAGCATCATCTACAATTAATATATTGGCCATTTCACATTCCCTTCCTTCGCCTATCTATTGATCATTTGCAATAGATAAAATAATGGTCAACGCTACACCGACAACGGTTAAATATACTCCCAAATCAAAAAACATTGCCGTAGCAAGTTCAACCTCGCCCAAAATAGGGACATGGGAAAAGTGGGCAAATGTATGACTAAGGAACGGCACATCAAATACAAAAGAGCCAACTCCCGATAATACAGCAGTGAGCAAACCGAAAGGGATAACATACCGAAAATTAATAGGAATAATTTTTTTTACAGACTCAAATCCGTAAGTCATGTACATTAAGATAATCGCAGCGGCTGTCATCAACCCTCCGATAAATCCTCCACCCGGTGCGTTATGTCCAGCAAAAAATAAATAGATGGAAAATGCCAATAAAATAAACGCGATTAAGATAGTTGTGGTACGTAAAATTAAGTCATTGGTCCTCATTGACAATTCTCCTTTTTTACAGCATACCTTAATGATAATACAAAATAAACGATAATTCCAATCTTGATTAGAATCCCTGGAAACCAAATAGGGTCGCTAAATAGGAAGTAAGAGTCGTCATTAAGTCAAAATATAGGAAAACGCCCATAAATACCATAATGTACCCACCAATCTTAACTAGCCTCGCACTGTTTTTCTTTATCCAGTTCATCTTGCCAATAAAGAAGGAAAGAATTAGAAATGGTACTGAAAATCCAAGAGAGTAACTGATCATGTAAATCATACCGCTGCCTGGATTCGCTGCTGCAAGCGTAAGTACAGACGCTAGTATTGGTCCTGTACACGGAGTCCACCCCATAGAAAAGGCCATACCGATAATACCACTGCCAAGATAGCCAGTCGGCCTATTTTTAAAATGCACCTTCCGCTCCTTCATTAAAAAGTTAAAGTTGAATACTCCGATAATGACAAAACCGAAGAAAACAATTAAAATCGCTCCTAATTGTCGAATTAAATCCTGATATTGGTTTAAAAACTCTCCGATAAAAGTAGTTGAATAGCCAAGTAGAACAAAGATACTTGAAAACCCAATTAGAAAGCTAATCGTATGTATTATACTTCGTTTATTAAGCATAGCATTCTCTGATTTAATCTCATTTACACTCATTCCCGTAATATAGGATAAAAATGCCGGGTAAAGCGGTAACACACATGGTGATATAAATGATAGAAATCCAGCTCCAAATGCTAAAAATATAGTGAGATCTCCCATTGTGATTCTCCCTTTCTCTTCCAACTTCATAATAATAGTAATTTATTTCATTGTAATGAAAAAAAGACATGCTTACTATCGTTTAACCCTATTTTCTTTATGACAGTTTTGTGAGCGAATCCAACTTCACATTTATTTCACAAAGCATAAAAAATCCTTCTTCTGTGGCGAAGAAGGATTCCCAATTACAAACATTTATTTTTGCTGCTGCTGATTATTCATGGCGCGCATCATCTGATTAATTTTCTTCTGCGATGGCTTTTGCCCCATCTGCATCATTAATGTTCTTAGCATTTGTTCATTAATTGGTGGATTTTTCTTTAAATAGTTCATCATATACCTTCTGGCAATAAAAAAGCCTAGCGCTACGCCAGCTAGTAGAGTTATGAGAGCAATAACAATAACCCAAATCGTACTCATCGTACCAATATCCTCCTTCATGTTGTCTCTCAAACATTATAGTAGAACATGGGGGATAATACAATAGCACGGTCATAAAATCGCTTGCTTTTTAATAGGTGCAATCCACCCATAATGACTATAGGCTGTATCTATAATGAAAAACGAAGGATGAAAGGTCCGCAGCGTATTAAATAATATTTCTTCCGCCTGATGTAAGCTTTCTGCATAGAAACGAACTTCCCGGTCGTTTTGTTGAATAAGCTGTAATGTTTTACCTTTATAGTTAATGTAGAAGGATGCTTCCTGCTCGTGAAATGACAGTTCAACTGGCTTACGAATCTTCTTAGATACATGCTGCACTAGAATCTCTAGAGGTAATGGCTTCGTAATCTCTTGAAATTGCTGTTCATATATAGAGCTCCCTCTATGTTGGCGCCATTCTTGGAAAAATTGAAACAATACGTTCGTCTTATGAAAATAGTGAACAGAGAATTCATCTTTAATCCAATATATGACATACTCCCGCATAGCCTGTCCCTCCCTATTAGAACCATAGTAACCGAATAGGATTGAAAAATGTGTCATTTTTAGCAGATGATCTCCTACAAATTTTGTCGAAACTAAAAACTTATGGGTCACACAAAAAAACCTCCAGCGTAAATGCCGGAGGCTAAATCAAACTGATTCATTTTATTGGAATAAACGTTCTACTCTTGCAACTACATTATCAACAGTGAAGCCATACTCTTCCATCACTGTATCTCCTGGTGCGGATGCCCCGAATTCTTCAATTCCAAGCACATCACCATCGATTCCCACATAGCGTTCCCAGCCGAATGGGGAAGCCATTTCAATGCCAAGACGCTTCGTTACTGTGCTAGGAAGGACTTCTTCCTGATACGCCTTATCCTGTGCTTTGAAACGATCCCAAGAAGGCATACTAACAACACTAGTATCAATTCCCTTTTCAAGAAGAACTTGTTGAGCACGGACTGCTAGCTGCACTTCAGACCCTGAAGCAAGCAACAGAGCATCCGGAGTTTCCTTTTGTGATTTGCTTACTGTATAAGCACCCTTCTTCACACCCTCGTAATTGGTACCTTCTAAAGTAGGCAGCCCTTGACGAGTCAGAACAAGAGCGGTTGCCTGATCGTTAGATTCCAATGCTAATTGCCAAGCTGCTCTAGTTTCATTTCCATCGGCGGGACGAATAACAGACAACTTAGGCATGGCGCGAAGGGATGGCAGCTGCTCAATCGGTTCATGTGTAGGTCCATCTTCGCCAACAGCAATCGAATCATGTGTGAATACATACGTTACAGGTGTACCCATTAATGCAGATAGACGAATGGCTGGGCGTAAATAATCACTGAATACGAAGAACGTACCGCCATATACTTTTAGGCCTCCATGAAGAGCCATACCGTTTAAGGCACAGGCCATAGCAAATTCACGAACACCAAACCAAATATTCCGTCCTGCATAATTATTTCTTGAGAAGTCTTCTTCTTCTTTTACAGTTGTTTTATTAGAGCCAGCTAGGTCAGCGCTTCCTCCAAAGAAATATGGGATTTCTTTAGATAGGGCATTTATCATTTCACCAGAAGCTGCGCGTGTTGCGAGTTTATCTTCTCCAGGAGTAAAGCTTGGCAGCTTGTCTTCCCATCCTTCTGGCAGCTCACCATTCATGGCGTTAGCAAGCTCTTCCCCTAATTCCGGGTATGCTTCCTTATAGCTTTCGAAAAGCTCATTCCATTGCTGCTCAGCTTCTTCTCCACGAGTTTGTACTTTCGTGGCAAAATCCTGATACACATCTGCAGGTACGTGGAATGGCTCGTGCTCCCATTTATAATGCTCTTTCGTTAGTTGAGATTCCTCTTCACCAAGTGGTGCACCATGAGAAGCAGATTTACCGGATTTGTTAGGAGAACCGAAGCCAATTACCGTCTTCACTTCAATTAAGGTCGGTTTTGTTGTTTCTGCTTTGGCTTTTGCTAACGCTTCACGGATAGTAGTGATATCGGTACCATCTTCCACGCGAAGCACTTGCCAGCCGTATGCCTGGAAACGATCCTCTACATTTTCTGTGAAGGAACGATGTAAATCGCCGTCGAGGGAAATATCATTAGAGTCATATAAGACAACTAGCTTCCCTAATCCAAGATGCCCAGCTAAAGACGCTGCTTCCTGAGAGACACCTTCCATCAAATCTCCATCTCCACAAATGGCATAAGTGTAGTGATCTACAACAGGATAATGCTCTTTATTATATTTCGCTGCTAAATGAGTTTCAGCCATTGCCATTCCCACAGACATAGCTACACCTTGTCCCAGAGGTCCTGTTGTAGCCTCTACTCCTTCCGTGTGGCCAAATTCAGGGTGGCCAGGCGTTTTAGATCCCCATTGGCGAAATTCTTTCAAATCCTCCATCGTTACGTTATAACCGGAAAGATGCAAAAGACTGTATAGAAGCATAGAACCGTGACCTGCTGATAGTACAAAGCGATCTCGGTTAAACCAGCTCGCATGCTTTGGGTTGTGCTGCATAAATTCTGTCCAGAGCGTGTACGCCATCGGCGCAGCTCCCATAGGCATACCAGGATGACCTGAATTTGCCTTCTCTACCGCATCAATTGAAAGAGTACGGATAGTATTAATAGATTGTTGTTCTACTTGTGGTGCCATAATAAAACTCCTTTCCTCGTCGCAAGAGGCGAACTATGTATCAGTTTAATCCTATAATGAAATGGGTTTAGTGACAAGTGGTCCTTGCAAAAAGAATGTCACAACGGGACTTTCTCATCGTTATAGGGTGTGACAAAAGGATTCAATTATACAAAAAAATCCCGCTACAACTACTATTGTAACAGGATAGTGACTCTACTGGCTAACAGATGCCATTAGTGCTTTTTTTGATTTTCTTTATCTTGCTTTAATTTTTCAGGTGTTACATCGTTACCTTCTGGATCCATGACTGTCACAGAACGTAGTTGATTCTTAAATGACTTACGGACATTTTTCAAATATTCCTGACGTAATGATTGTTGTTCTTCTTTTTCTGTATTGGTTAAGCCTTCACTTTTAGATTTATTAGCAAGTGTATTAATACGATCTAATTTGTCTTGAGATAGCATAAACATTCTCCTTTATGATAAAACTTGTCCTCTCACCTATTTGAGCATCTTATTTCGTTTGTGGACTCATTGGAAAAAGGCAAGTTCGATTTATATCGATGCTTGCCTTGCGCATGCTTTATAATAACGTGATTAATCGTTTTTTTCAAGTAATTGAACTTCTCTGTACCGCCTGTGAACCGTTGCTTTAGAGACATCATGTCCCATTCCTCTTAGCGTTGCAGCAATTTCATGGAAGGTAAGCCCGTTATCTCTTAGTCTTACTACTTCCTCTACTGGAAATTCCTTTTTTTCCCGTCCCTTCGCGAGGTGTTGATTAGAAAGATTAGCAGAAGGATCATACCCTTCCTCTATAGCCTTTCTCATTCCCCGCTTTATTTTCAGGTTGTGAATCTTTCTTTGATATTCCTCAACAACTCCAACGATTTGCAGCACCATAGAATCTGACTCAGAAAGCTGTAACGCTCCATTATGAGCAACAGAATAAATAGGGATATTTAGCTTATTCAGTTGATGAAACAAGGCTATTTTGGTGTTTCCTCGACCTAGTCTTGTTTCATCCTGAATAAGTAACATATTCGCTTCCTCGGCGGTGAATAGGCTTAACACTTCAAATATCCCATCTCTTTCCACATCATATCCACTCGCTTGCTCCTCAATTACCTTTATTACTTCGAAATCATTGGCTTCTGCTAGTTCGAGAAGCTCCTGTCGTTGTCGTTTCAAAGATGATACTTGTGTTTCTTTCTCTGTACTCACCCGGCAATAAATAACTGCTTTCATATGCTCTCCTTACTTTCCGTCTAACTTAACGAATTACTCAAAGTCTATTAACTCGTCACCATAGCATAATACATAAATCCCAAGCTCGCCACAAATAATAGAATATAAGCAATGTCTAGTTTTGATAGATTTTGAAACATATGATCCCCTCCGATAAGAACTTTTGTTCGCTTCTGTATTCTATTATATACGAACATCCGTTCTTGTCAACTATTTTTGCGAACGAATGTTTGTATATCCTTACCAAGCGTGGTACAATGTAGGTAATAAAGAATATGTACGAGGTGTAGTGAATATGACAAAACTATCGAAAAGGCAGGAAACAATACTAGATTTCATTAAAGATCGTGTACTAGAAAAAGGATATCCGCCTTCCGTTCGTGAAATTGGCGAAGCAGTCGGCCTTGCATCTAGTTCTACAGTGCATGGTCACCTGGCACGATTAGAGAAAAAAGGATACATTCGACGTGACCCTACTAAGCCTAGAGCAATTGAAGTACTAGAATTAGAGGAGGAAGGTGCAAACCAAATCCCTAGAGGAGAGGCGACCTATGCTCCTGTCATTGGTAAGGTCACTGCAGGCATGCCGATTACAGCAATTGAAAACATTGAAGAATATGTCCCGTTACCAGACACACTGGCGACCCAGGATGATGAAGTATTTGTACTTGTTGTTCAAGGTGAAAGTATGATTGAAGCAGGGATTTTAGATGGAGATATGGTCATCGTACGAAGACAGCAAACTGCTCAAAACGGTGATATTGTCGTTGCGATGACAGAGGATGAAGAAGCAACTGTAAAACGGTTCTTCAAGGAATCCAATCATATTCGACTGCAGCCAGAAAACGCTACGATGGAACCTATCATCGTACAAAACATTTCTATTTTAGGACGTGTTGTCGGGCTGTATCGAAATATTCACTAATTACTAACCATAAACGATGTAATGACAAACACCCTGATGGAAATACCATCAGGGTGTTTTTTCAGAAATCTTTTCCATACTCTTCTAAGACCTAGAAACCCCCATAAATCATGAGGTAATAGTAACTAGAAAGAAGAGGCTGACGAACCTCATCAATGAGTGTTTACCTACCTATGTATCGATTAGCTGCTGCTTCTTTGTTCGTGCAATAAATCCTTCAATACATTCGTCATAAAGTATTGAGCATTTTTAGAATAATACGTTTTGGAACGAGTGACCAAGAAACAGGTTATTACATTCGCTAATAAGAATAGAAATGCTATCACTACGTTTGTTCCAGCAAACAGATAATAGCAGGAAATGGCTAAACAGATAATCAACGATAATTGAAGAATCCCAAGCTCATGTGTCCTGGTTAATAGATAAGCATACCGTTCAGCCAAATAATCCATTTTATGTTTTTCCTTAACATTTGCAAGAGCACTTTGCCACATATACTCTATTTGGAAGTATTTTCGTTCTATGGCATCCTCCTCAATAGCAATACCAACAGCGCTAAGCTCTGATAGTATTTCCTCTGACACCTGTCTAGAGCGATTTAATAGAATCCAATCCATCGCAAAATAAATCTGATGCACTAGATAACCTGCAATTACTCCAATCGAAACGGCCGTAAGCAAGGCAACAATTACTTCCTGTGGCGGCACGTTATTATAGGTTATCGGCTTGTATGCTAAGAGCCTATTAAGTACAGCACCATAAAAGATAACAATCCAGCCAGGTATTCCCCATCTAATTAAATACTTACTTTCCAAATGCATATCGTTCCTCCTCTCTTTTACATTTTACAATTCTGCCATGCTTTGGTAAATCATGTTTCTTATCCCGTGTCCTTGAATTATGGATTATGCTCTTTCATATTGTTCGGAGTTGCTACTAAGTATTAATAAGTTACTGATGCAAAGCATGAAAAGAGCCCTTGATCGTAAAACATCAAGAGCTCCTTACATATTAAAATAAAAATAGTATTAATAAGTGGATAGATACTGCTCACGTTCCCAAGGGTGAACTTGTGTACGGAACATATCCCATTCGATCTCTTTTGACTCAATAAAATGCTCATATAGGTGTTCACCTAAAGCGTCGACCATTGTTTTATCCTGTTTCAAGAGGTCAAGCGCTTGAGCAAGCGTAGCAGGCAAATCCTGTACACCATTACGTTCCCGCTCTTCTTTATCCATTACGTAGATATTACGATCTACTGGTGTTGGTGCCTGTAAATCATTCTCCACACCATCCAGACCTGATGCTAATAGTACTGCCATGGCTAGATATGGATTCGCAGCAGGGTCAACAGAACGAACCTCGATACGTGTACTCATGCCACGGGATGCTGGAATACGAATAAGCGGGCTACGGTTTTGCCCTGACCATGCAACATAGCATGGAGCTTCGTATCCAGGTACGAGACGTTTATAGGAATTAACGGTCGGATTAGTCACAGCAGTAAAGTTCGTTGCATGCTTTATAACACCCGCAATAAACTGATAAGCTGTTTTGCTTAACTGCTGGTCACCATTCTCATCAAAGAAGGAATTCTCTCCATTAGTAAAAAGGGACATATTTACGTGCATCCCCGAACCATTTACACCAAATAACGGTTTTGGCATAAAGGTTGCATGCAATCCATGCTTCCTTGCAATGGTTTTTACTACTAATTTGAACGTTTGAATATCATCGCAGTGCTTTACAGCATCTGCGTATTTAAAGTCAATTTCGTGCTGACCAGGTGCTACCTCATGGTGAGATGCTTCAATTTCAAAGCCCATTTCCTCAAGCTCTAACACAATATCGCGACGACAGTTTTCCCCAAGATCTGTCGGTGCAAGATCAAAATATCCACCACGGTCGTTCAGCTCCATCGACGGCTCGCCTTTTTCATCCAGTTTGAAGAGGAAAAATTCCGGCTCCGTTCCGAGATTAAACGCAGAGAAACCGAGTTCCTCCATTTTCTTCAAATTCCGTTTTAAATTATAGCGAGGACATCCTTCAAATGGTGTGCCATCAGGATTGCAAATGTCACAAATAAAACGAGCTACCTTCCCTTTTTCAGATGTCCAAGGGAATACCACAAAAGTATCGAGGTCCGGGTGTAATAGCATATCGGATTCTTCAATACGAACGAATCCTTCAATAGAAGAACCGTCAAACATCATTTTGTTATCCAGTGCTTTGTCCAGCTGGCTAACAGGAATCTCTACGTTCTTAATAGTGCCTAGAAGATCTGTGAATTGTAAACGAATAAATTTCACATTTTCTTCTTCAATCTTTTTCCAAATTTGTTCTCTCGTAAATTTCGAAGCCATAATTCACTAATTCCTCCCAAAGTGTAAATTTATATAGAATAGTATATCTAATGGAAGAATCGCGATAATTCTCCCTGACGCAACGAAGATTTTCCATGGCGATGACCTTGGAATATTTCATTTTTCAACATTTTGCGTAAATCCTTTTCTGACAGTTCCTCTTGAGCTTCTTGAATTTCTTCAGCTGTAAAGGACTCTTCTGGCTCTGGATGTTGCAGTTCCATCACTTGTTTAATGCCAGCAAGATTAATACCTTTCTCAATAAGCGATTTAATTTCAAGGAGGCGCTCTACATCATTGAACGAAAACAATCTTCGATTCCCTTCTGTTCTTGCAGGATGAATCAAATGATGTTCTTCGTAGTAACGAATCTGTCTGGCAGATAATTCTGTAAGCGATTTTACAATTCCGATTGAGAAAAGCGGCATTGTTCTTCGCGTATCATCATTCATCGTTATCTGTCCCTCCCTTGCTGTCTTTGCTATACTTTAATTGTATGCAATGTTTTTAAATCTGTCAATCTATGTTAGGTTTTTTGACATAAATCATGATAACGAGGAATACCCAACCTCTCCAGCTTACAAGGGATAATCAACCAATAGAGGGAAACGCTTACATTTTACTCGTAAAACAGCCTGAAGCTGTTCTATGTTGCTTGAGCTATTTTCTGCACAGCCGCTTTAATCGCCAGCTTCACATGAGCATAGGTTAAACCACCCTGCACAAACGCCATATAGGGCTCACGAATTGGCCCGTCAGCTGTTAACTCTAGGCTTGCACCTTGAATAAACGTTCCTGCAGCCATAATTACATCATTTTCATAGCCGGGCATAGCACTTGGATAGGGCTTTACATGAGAATTAATTGGTGATGCTTGTTGAATTTCCTGGCAGAAGGAAATCATCTGCTCGGCAGTGTTGAAGGTAACAGACTGTATCAAATCCGTGCGTGGTGCGTCATACCGAGGAGAGGTTTGAAAGCCTAATAATTCTAAATATCTAGACGTAAACACAGCCCCTTTCATAGCTTCGCCCACTACGTGAGGAGCTAGAAAAATACCCTGGAACATTTCCTGCAAAGTGTTTAATGTTGCACCAGTTTCTTTGCCAAGACCTGGAGCAGTTAATCGGTTGGCGCACTGTTCTACGAGCGACTCACTCCCTACAATATATCCTCCCGTTCGTACAATGCCGCCTCCTGGATTTTTAATTAGGGAGCCTGCGATAATATCTGCTCCTACATGAAGAGGTTCAGTATCTTCGGCGAATTCACCGTAGCAGTTGTCCACGAATACAATCACATTTGGATTGATTTGCTTTACATACTCTATCATTTCCTTTATTTCACTCATTGTAAAGGAAGGTCTGTCCGCGTACCCTTTGGAACGCTGAATCCCAATAACTTTCGTATATTCAGTCATAGCCTCTTTTACCCTTTGATAATCCACTGTTCCTTTGTTCGTTAGCTCTACATGCTCATATCCAATATGAAAATCTTTTAATGAACCGTTATTAGACCCCCTTGCCCCTACAATTTCTTCTAACGTGTCATAAGGGCGGCCTGTTATGTAAAGCAGCTCATCATTTGGGCGAAGCAACCCAAAAAGGGTAACCGTTATAGCATGCGTACCCGAGACGATTTGCGGTCGAACTAAAGCATCTTCTCCACCAAAAATTCGAGCATAGACTGCTTCAAGCTTCTCTCTGCCAAAATCGTCATAGCCATAACCTGTTGTTGGGTTAAAGTGGCTGTCACTTACCTGCTCCTCCTGGAATGCTGTTAAAACTCGTGATTGGTTTCGTTCTACTAATTGATTTATTGCCTCGTGAATGGATCGAATATCCTGCTCCGCTTCTTGAGCTAAGCGCTGCGTATCTTGATTGTGTATCATAGTGGTTCCCCTTTATTTCTCTTGTCTTATCTGCTGATAGATAGGATGCTCCGGATGTATATACCCTCGAATCATATACAGCTCCTCTTCCTCTAAAAAATCCCGGTCTGTAACAATCGAGTGGCGGGTAATCCGATGGAGGTATGCCCCTTCTGAAGGATTCACATATGTTTGGAAGGGCTCCCATTCTTCTTTCAATACTTCTTCTATTTTAGCGAATAATCGTTTGATATCAATAGGATCATGCGCGCTGATCGTAATTGCAGGAAGAGATACCGGCATAAATTGCTCATCCAGTAAATCCTTCTTATTATATACGGTAAGCGTCGGTAGATGATCTGCCTTTAATTCCTTCAAATGCTTATGAACCGTTTGTTCATGCTGTATATGGTCAGGGTGAGACGCATCAACCATATGAACAATGAAATCTGCTTCTGTCACTTCTTCTAGCGTTGATTGAAAGGCAGCAATCAAGGTAGTAGGCAAATCCTGAATGAAGCCAACGGTATCTGATAACAACACCTGCGTACCACTTGGTAAATTAATCTGACGCGTTAAAGGATCAAGCGTTGCAAATAATTGATTCTCTTCAAACGACTGACTATTAGTAATTCGATTGAACAGCGTGGATTTCCCAGCATTCGTATATCCGACAATAGCAATTTGGAATGCTTTATTTTCTTTACGTCTTTTCCTATATTGTTGTCGTTGGTTAGCAACCTGTTGAATTTGTCTTTTTATATCATCGATTCGACGCTGAATGTGGCGGCGATCTGATTCAAGCTTTGTTTCACCAGGTCCTCTCGTTCCAATTCCTCCGCCAAGCCTTGACAGGTTTTTCCCTTGTCCAGATAAACGGGGAAGCATATATTGTAATTGCGCAAGCTCTACTTGTAACTTACCTTCCTTTGTGTGTGCACGTTGGGCAAATATATCTAAAATAAGCTGGGTTCTATCAATTATTCTGACATCTAAATAATCAGCAAGATTATTCATTTGGCCCGGAGTTAATTCGTCATTAAAAATAACGAGGTCAATCTCCATCTCCTCTATGTATTGCTGTATTTCCTGTATTTTACCTTCCCCCATATAAAGGGCCTGGTGTCTTCTTTGTCGTTTTTGCGTGATAATTTTTTCCACCACACCGTGTGCGGTTTCTGTTAAAGAACCCAATTCTTCTAAAGACGACTGGAATCGTTCCTCATCTTTTCCTGGTAATTGGCATGCTGCAATAAGCACTCGTTCCTGTTGATCCATAAAATCCCTCTTTTAGCATTATACTTTTACACAACCTGTAATGAATATATGATACCAAACCTTCGGTGGGAATGCGAATGATGCCAATACGACCAAGGCTGTTCCACCAAAGCTTGAACCGCTCCCTTATATATAATTCTTATCCATCTATGTAAAATTCCTGGCTCTAGAGACCAGGAGACTATGTTGGGAGAGGCTCAAAGGTAATATCTCTACTTGTCAGTGTAATGAGTTCTTGATGAGTAAAATGATGATAGGTCATTACTCGCATCGCATGCTTTCGTATAGATTGCTCAATAACATTTCGTACATAACGTCCATTGGAAAAACTTGTTTTATGCTGTTGTTGCTTACGAGTAAGGTGATCCTTTAATTTCCACTCTGCATCTTTAGATAATTCATATTCTCGTTCTGAAACCATTTGGCGAGCTATGGTCATCAACTCATGGATACTGTAATCTTTAAATTCTAAGATAATGGGAAAACGTGATTGCAACCCAGGATTCAACCTAAGAAACTGATCCATCTCATTTGGATAGCCAGCAAGAACCAGTATAAAATCACTTTGATTGTCCTCCATATGCTTCACCAACGTATCTATTGCTTCTTTCCCGAAATCTTTCTCTCCTCCTCGCGCCAAGGAGTAGGCTTCATCAATGAACAACACACCACCAATTGCTTTTTTGATTAAATCTCTTGTTTTCTGCGCTGTATGACCGATATATTCACCAACTAAATCTGCTCGCTCCGCTTCAATAAAATGTCCCTTGGTCAACACTTGCATATCAAAGAATAGCTTTGCAAGCTTTCTGGCTACCGTTGTTTTCCCTGTACCAGGGTTCCCCTTGAACATCATGTGCAGTACTTGCTGAGATGGCTTCAAGCCTAACTCCTGTCGTTTCTGATTTACAATAATGCTCGCATAAATTTCTTTAATGGTTTCCTTTAGTGCATCCAATCCGATAAAATCTTTAAATTCTGTATCAATAGCCTGAAAAGGGTTACTAGCATTTGTAGTTGTTACTATAGCTCGGCTGCCTTCAGCAACAGGGATTCGTTTTTCCTGAAGCGTAACATTTATTTGACCATTCTTTTTATATGTCACTTGTGTCCCCACCGACATCACCCCTTATTCAAAACCATTATACGCACCTGATAGGAAAGGTGTGACAAACGCCCATTTCCTAACGTTTGGCATGAACAATCTCATCCGTCATGCTTATGTGAAAGCATTCAATCCAAAGAAAGGGATATGGTCAGAGTACGTAAAAAAACGGATGCCCTATAGGAGCATCCGTTTATCGGTACTATGACTATTCCTTGTCCAAGGAAATGGGTTTCATCGGAGCAAATGTTGAGATAGCGTGCTTGAACAACAGTTGCTGTTTTCCATCCGTTTCAAGTAAAACGGTGAAATTATCAAAAGCTTTCACGACACCGCGAAGCTGGAATCCATTCGTTAAGAATACTGTAACCTGTACATGATCTTTACGAAGTTGATTAAGAAATTGATCTTGAATATTTACTGATTGTGCCATAATGCTTCCTCCTCTTTTCTATCTGTAATGGATACATTCTATAATTATTATAGCTTTCCTGCTAAATCTTGCAAAATTTCTTCAAACTTTTTCTCGATATTTTCTACCGTCACTTCATACCAATCCACGTCCAGTTTATTCCTAAAGTAGGTCAGCTGTCGTTTGGCATATCGACGAGAATGAAGCTTGAGCATTTCACGAGCATCCTTTAGAGGAATTTCCCCTTTTACGTAGGGCACCATTTCCTTATATCCAATAGCTTGCATACTTTGAGAATGCTCCAGACCTTGCTGCGTAAGCCTGGTTACTTCCTCCACCAGCCCCTCCCCAATCATCTTATCTACTCGCCTATTGATTCGCTCGTATAGGGAGTCCCGCTCCATCGTCAAGCCGATTAAGTATGGCTCGTAGGGGGATTCGGATTGCTGGGTTGCATGGTATTCACTCATTGTCATACCGGTTTTCTCATATACTTCTAAAGCTCGAAGTACTCTTCGGTGATTGTTCGGGTGTACCTTTTGTGCTTGTTCTGGATCCACTTGTTTAAGCATCTCATACAAAGGTTCGATTCCTTCTATTTCCATACGTTGCTCAAGGCTATTTCGGTAAGAATCATCTCGCTGCTGATTGGAGAAATGAAAATCGTATAATACAGCTTGTATGTATAGACCGGTACCTCCCACAATAATAGGAAGTTTTCCTCTTTGAGCAATATCATCAATATGTCCTTGAACTCGTTCCTTGAACTCCGCAACAGAGAATGACTCGTGAGGCTCTTTCACATCAATCATCGCATGGGGAATCCCTTCTGATTCTTCCTGTGTTACTTTTGCAGTTCCTATGTCCATTCCTTTATATATCTGCATGGAGTCACCACTAATAATTTCTCCATTAAAACGCTTTGCAATGGCTATGCCTAGTTTCGTTTTCCCGACTGCTGTCGGTCCGACCACTGCCACTACAGGTTGCTTCATCTGATGGCATCCTCCTTTCTCCAAACCGAACATATGACCTGTCATAAAACATGTTTAT
Source organism: Pontibacillus salicampi (assembly GCF_042434395.1). Classification (NCBI taxonomy): domain Bacteria; kingdom Bacillati; phylum Bacillota; class Bacilli; order Caryophanales; family Bacillaceae; genus Pontibacillus; species Pontibacillus salicampi. The sequence continues at coordinate 178,184 of NZ_JBHLTP010000012.1, forward strand.
TATACATGTTTTAATAGGGAAAGAAAAGAAGTCTCGTTCTCTTTTGATTTTAGGTCATGTTAATTGGAATCATACTATCCAAAAAATAATACATTTTATTTTAATTGAGTATGTACACCGAAGAGCTCAATATAGCATCTCCTTCACCATTGACCTCAAATTCGAGGTTCAGCACACATATCGCTTTCAGGCAAGCATGGGTATTTACCAGTCTACAAATCTAAAGACTTACCCCAAAAAAATGAGGTACCTCAGCTGGTACCTCTAATGTTCATTATCTAATGTCGCTTGTACAATTTCCATTATTCGCTCAGATACTGAATCCGGGTCGATCATTCCATCATTAGCTGTTTTCACCTTATCCAAATCCATTTCTATGTCTTTTTGTAAGGGGCCTAAATCAGCCTGCCCTCCCTCTAAGACATATTTAAGGGCGTACACTCGTTCATGAAGTAATGCTCTATCCATCACAATCACTCCTACTTTCAAATTACATTACATGACTCGTTTAAACATTTTTTCCATATCATATTCCGAAAAATGAACTATAATTGGTCGTCCATGAGGACAAGTAAAGGGATCCGTAGACGCTCGTAAATCTTCTAACAAGCGCGTCATATCCTGTTCATTCAAATAGTGGTTCGCTTTAATAGAGCGTTTACACGACATAAGGATGGCCGCTTCCTCTCGAAGCTTAAGGATATCGACTTGCTGTTCCTCCAGAACTTGGTCAATCATATCTTGTATGACTCCTTGCTCTTCCCCTTTAGGGAACCACTGCGGATGGGAACGAACAATATACGTTTGCTCTCCAAATGATTCCAAAAACAGGCCAACCTGCTCTAGTTCCTCTAGATGATCGTTAATAAGGATGGCTTCCCCTTTCGTCACATCAAACGTCATTGGCATTAAAAGCTCTTGTACTTCCTTATTCGGCTCGGCCAGCTTATCTCGAAAAAATTCATATTTAATCCGCTCTTGTGCAGCGTGTTGGTCCACAATGTAAAGCCCGTTCTCGTTTTGAGCAAGGATATACGTTCCATGCAGCTGACCTATTGGATAAAGGACAGGCACTCTTGATACCGGTTCTGCTGATGATACATCCGGTTTTTCTGTGAATGGTTCCTTCTCCTCTTGAGTAACAGGACGCTCTGACTGACGGTGTATTATTTCGTCCTCTATAGCCCGCTCCTCCTGAAGCCAGGCAGGTGATGATGGCTGCTCTTTTATCATTGGATGCTGAGTTACTGTTTTCTGATCGGATTGGGTTGATTTATGTTCGGCAGGCGGCTGCTCCTCAAAAGAAAAGGAACCCTGAATAGACGTATCCTTTTCCTTTACTCGTTTAGGGCCTTGATCTAATTCAGGTATGAGTGTCTGCTCTCTGAAGGCGTCTGTCATCGCTTCTTTGACTGCATCAAACAGCTCCTTCTCTTTACTGAAGCGCACCTCTAGTTTAGCTGGATGGACATTAACATCGACTAATACAGGGTCCATATCGATTTCTAATACAACAAGGGGGTATTTCCCGATTGGAAGCAATGTATGATACCCTTGCAGAACCGCTTTATTAATTGCATGATTTCTTATATACCTACCATTAATAATAGTAGAGATATAGTTTCGTGATGCTCGCGTAATCTCCGGCTTTGCAATATACCCTTTAATATGGAAATCCAATGTTTCCTTTTCAATGGAAATCATCTTTCTTGCCGTGTTCATCCCATAAATGTGAGCAATCACTTGTAACAAATCCCCGCGTCCACTTGTTTGGAATAGCTGCTTCTCGTTATGCCAGCACTCAAAGCGAATATCAGGATGGGATAAAGCCATTCGATTCAGAACATCCGTAATGTGTCCAAGCTCCGTATGAATGGTCTTCATGTACTTCAGGCGAGCTGGTGTATTAAAGAATAGCTCTTCCACTGTAATTTCAGTTCCTCGCCTGGCGTCACTTTTTTCCTGTTTTTTAACAGCGCCGCCTTCTAAATAAAGATAGGTGCCTGCCTCGTCACCCGTAGACGTTTTCAAGGTTAAGCGGCTAACTGCAGCAATACTTGCTAATGCCTCCCCCCTAAAACCGAGAGTCCGCACACGAAATAAGTCATTCTCATCAAAAATTTTACTTGTTGCATGACGTAGGAAAGCTTGTTCTCCGTCTTTTGCTTCCATCCCTTTTCCGTCATCCATAATTTTTATTTTAGCTAAGCCAGCTTCTTCAAGCTCGACTTTAATCCATGAGCTCCCGGCATCTATACTATTTTCTACAAGTTCCTTTACAACCGATGAGGGGCGTTCCACCACTTCACCGGCAGCGATTTTATTCGCTAAGGCTTCAGGCATTTGACGTATTGTCGCCATAGTAGCCCCTCCTTATTACTTTTTCAGTTCTTTCTGGAGCTGATACAGTTGATTCATTGCCTCAATAGGATTTAATTCTAATAAATCGAGCTCTCTTAAAGCCGTTAAGACCTGCTCTTCTTCTTGAGAATTTTTTGATTGTGCTGGTACAGAAGCTGGCTCTTCCGCAAAGAAGGTGAGTTGTTCTTTGGAAATGGTTTCTTTAACCTCAGATGAACTAACTTCTCCTGCAGCGCTACCGCCTGATTCCAACTGGGACAGAATTTCATTCGCTCTCGTTATAAGGGAGTCCGGTAATTCAGCCAATTTTGCAACATGGATCCCGTAGCTTTCATCTGCCGCTCCTTCTTGAATACGATGGAGAAATACCACCTTCCCATCATATTCCTCTGCTCGAACATGGACATTTGTTAAATGACTGAGCGAATCCTCAAGCGTTGTTAATTCATGATAGTGTGTGGAAAATAACGTTTTTGCCTTAATATGCTCATGGATATATTCAACGATTGCCTGGGCTAGTGCCATGCCATCATAGGTACTAGTTCCGCGGCCAATCTCATCCAAGAGGATTAAGCTACGTTCTGAAGCCTTGGTTAGTGCGTGACGTGCTTCCATCATCTCTACCATAAACGTACTTTGACCAGACACTAAATCATCGGCTGCTCCAATTCGTGTAAATATTTGATCAAAAATCGGAAGGTCCGCCATTTCACAAGGGACAAAACAGCCAATTTGGGCCATAACTGCAGTAAGGGCAACCTGACGCATATACGTACTCTTACCACTCATATTAGGACCTGTAATTAATAAAATGTCTGAATGATCGTTCATCCTCACATCGTTTGGAACGAATTGATCATCCTTCATAACCTTCTCTACAACAGGATGACGCCCGTTTTCGATATGAATGGACCGATCATCTCTAATCGAAGGACGGGTATAATGATGTTGTTCGCTTACGGTCGCAAAGCCTTGCAGCACATCAACACTAGCGACTTGTTCAGCTAGTCGCTGTAAAGGCTTGATATATGCTTTAACCCTGTCTCTTACCTCGAGGAATAATTGATATTCTAAATCAACACTTTTTTCCTGCGCCTCAAGAATTAAGGATTCCTTCTCCTTTAATTCAGGAGTTATATATCGCTCTGCGTTCGTAAGCGTCTGCTTTCTTTCGTATCGACCTTCTGGTAACAGGTGAAGGTTAGCCTTTGTCACTTCTATATAATAGCCGAAGACACGGTTATACCCTACCTTGAGGGATTTAATTGCCGTTTCCTGACGCTCCTTAGCCTCCAGCTCTGCAATCCACTGTTTTCCATTTTTAGCCGCATCACGGTATTCATCTAGTTGACTATGGTAGCCGTCTTTCATCAATCCGCCCTCTTTAATAGTGGCAGGAGGATCATCCATTATACTGTTTTCCAGAAGTGTATGCACCTCATGCAAATCGTCCAGGTTCTCTCCTAACCTTTGTAATTCCGACTGAGCGAACTCTCCCAGAATTCGTTTCACCTCTGGAATTTTGGATAAGGATTGCTTTAATTGTATTAAGTCCCTCCCATTCACATTACCATAAGAAACCCGGCCGGCGAGACGTTCTAAATCATAGACAGATTGCAAGGATTCTCTCAGCATCTCCCGCTCAAAAAACTGTCCTAATAAACCGTCCACTTGATTAAAACGCTCTTCGATTTGTTGTTTTTGTAATAACGGACGCTCCATCCATTTCTTTAGCATCCGTGCACCCATAGAAGTTACTGTTTGATCGAGCACCCATAAAAGACTACCTTTTTTCCCTTGCTTCCGAATAGTTTCCATTAATTCCAAGTTACGTTTCGAATACATATCCAGCTTCATATAATCATGAAGCTCAATATAGTACACTGACTTAAGGTGGTCCATCGATCTTTTTTGCGTTTTTTGGATATAATGAAATAGCCGTGCGAAGCCTTCCTTAAGCACATCCTGACGCAAGTCCGTTACTAGAACCTCCACCTCGTTTGTCACGTCTATACGGTCTTCCTCCGATATCGTTAGTGCCAATCTTTCGGATAATGCCGCCCGATTTTCTTCTGGTAACAGAGAAGGGATGACAATTTCTTTAACAGGACGATTGAACAATTCGCTTAACACACCGTCAAAACCGTCCGAAACAAGTGCGACGCTATTTTCCCCTGTCGTTAAGTCATTGTAGGCGAGTACATACGTATCTTCACCTGCTGGGGTTAGGGAAGCAAGATAATTGTTTTCTTCCTCTTCCAGCATCGCCCCTTCCATTACCGTGCCAGGCGTTACGAGTTGCACTACCTCCCGCTTCACGACACCTTTAGCATCTTTTGGGTCCTGAACTTGTTCACAAATAGCTACCTTGTAGCCTTTTTCAACTAGATTTTTTATGTAATTCTCAGAAGAGTGAAATGGAACGCCGCACATAGGTATTCGTCCATCTTCCCCACCTTCTCTGCTCGTTAATGTTATTTCCAGCTCCTGGGCTGCTTTTGTAGCATCCTCGAAAAACATTTCATAAAAATCGCCTAAACGAAAAAATAAAAAGGCATCCTGGTGATCTGCCTTTATCTGCATATATTGTTGCATCATTGGTGTTAATTTTGCCATTTTTTGATCCTCCATGGATTAAATATCACATGTACTCTATTATAGCATACACCTACCTTTCCCTCTAACGCTTAGATTTTCGTTCCTTTTCTCTATTAACCTCTCATTATGCACAACAAAAAGACCCCTTACCTTTGTAAAGGGCCGTCTCAGGCGTCTATTACTCTTCCTCTTCTTTGGCGAGAAAGTCCGGATCCACCTCTGCAAACTCATCATCGGATACATCATATAACCAGTCTTCATCTTCATGCATGCATCCATCAGGGTCTACCTTCACACAAAGCTTCGTTTCCCCGACCACTTCAACGATAAATTCGCGTTCTACTTCGACTACAATCTTATGACCGTGGTTAGCTATTCTCGCTTCGAGACAATTTGGCTGCTGTACTACTCGTGCCAGCACCTCAAAATCGCAGTCCAGACAGTTTTCATCCTTGACCGACAGCCTAACTTTATCTGTGTAATGTACTTTCTCTGTTACTACCTCTGTCTTGGTGTTATCGTTGTACGAATACCAAACATTAATATCATAGCTTCCAGAGACTTCTACGAAATCGCCCTTTTTCTTGGCATTATAGATGTGGTTGATCACCCAGCATCCTAAAATACTTGTTGGGCGATGAGACGGGGTAACAGTATTGGTATCCTGGGTGAACTTTCTCCCTTTCCCACATACTGCTTTTGTTATTATCTCACGATATTCTTGATCGAAAAATGACATAAGAGCCCAACCTCCTCCTTCTTTGTTCACTTACATCTACATCCTATGCGAGACAAACGCCCGAAGTGCACAAATGAATGAAAATGAGTCACAATCATAGCGAACCTAGACTACCCATATTTGTTACCTAGTTCATTCTATGCAACAGCCCAGGAATCTTTACGAAAAAGTGAAAATAAGCTATAAAAAAGTAAATTTCACATTAGATTAAGGTCTCCTCAGCACTACATCCATATGAAAGACCAAAGTTCACCATACATCGGAAAACCTATTCTAGGGCTGGTAATTTTCTATGCTGTCCCTTGATTTTCCTGTTTAGCGTCCATCTGCGGAAGACTTGAAGTAGAGATCATTGGTCTGTTGCGGAAAGGTGAATTGAGTGGTCGGAAATAGCTACGCTTAACTCGTCTTTCAACAACAAGCAAAAAGCGAGTGTTTTTTCAGGCTATACCTTCCTCTGAGAAATGTATCAACCGACCACTCTAACAAAACTATCTTAAATCCAAGTCCTCCCCCTATATCTCCATTATGCGGATTTCTTTAACATCTACCGTTCTATAACCGACCCTATATATCATAAGCCCTTATCTCATCTTATGTGTTTGCTAATGAAAAAAAGGACGAAATCTTGAAAGATTCCGTCCTCTCTGTTCGTATTTATTCGCTTTTCTAGGAAGCTCCTTCAAAGAATGGCTTCAACCATTTAAAATTTAATGATCACAAGAACTGTCTGAGCCAGCTTGAAGTGCAGAGCCTGTTGTGCCGTTTAAGAGGTCGCCGCCTGTTTCACGAATAATTTCATTCGTAACCTCATTTGCGATGGTGTTTGTTACCATTTGCAGGAAGTCATTCACATCTGTCTGCGTGTCCTTAAATTCTTGAACAACTGGAATGCTATCTAGTTCATCCTGCAATCGATTGATTTCTTTTTCTACTTTTTTCAAAGCTTCCGTCTTTTCATAGTATTGAAAGTTAACGGCTTGCTTTTGTAGCGATTTAATGCGGCTAATATATTCCTGTACTTTCTTATTCTCATTAATTTTGGCTTCTACTTGCTTAAAACGATCAATTTCAGGTGTATCTGCCATTGTTTTTGCCAACTCATGAGCTCTTGCTACCACTTGTTCTTTTGTGTAATTTGCCATTATCATTTCACCTCTGCAGCTTCTTCAACCAATTCTCCATCAAGAGACCAGGTCTTCGCATTTGTTATTTTTACTTGTACAATAGATCCGATTGTTGAACTAGGGGCACGGAAGTTAACTAGCTTATTACGGTGTGTGTAACCTGCAAGCACTTCCTCATTCTTCTTGCTTTCCCCTTCTACAAGTACATCGACAACTTGTCCTTCGTATTTCTTCATCGCTTGAGCAGCTTGATGATTAATAAGGGTATTTAATCGCTGCAGACGTTCCTTCTTCACTTCCTGCGGTACGTTATCTTGCATTTTGGCAGCAGGAGTACCTTCTCGAGGAGAATAAATAAAGGTATATGCTCCTTCGAATCCAACTTCCTCCACTAAGGACAATGTTTCCTGGAATTGTTCTTCTGTTTCATTTGGGAATCCAACAATTATATCAGTCGTTAAGGTTGCATTCGGCATGGCTTCGCGAATTTTACCAACGAGCTCTAAATAGCGTTCTCTCGTGTATTTACGAGCCATAATTTTTAATACTTCCGAACTGCCAGACTGGACTGGAAGATGGATATGGTCTAATAAATTACCACCCTTTGCCAGCACTTCGATAAGACGGTCATCGAAGTCACGTGGATGAGAGGTTGTGAAACGAATTCTTGGGATATCGATTTTACGGAGTTCATCCATTAAATCACCAAGGCCGGTTTCATAATCCTCTAAATCTTTCCCATACGCATTAACATTCTGACCGAGCAGCGTTACTTCTTTATACCCTTGTGCTGCAAGCTGCCGAACTTCTTGAATAATATCCTCAGGCAGGCGACTTCTTTCCTTCCCTCTTGTATATGGAACGATACAATACGTACAGAATTTATCGCAGCCATACATGATATTGACCCAAGCTTTTATGTTACCTTTCCGTTGGCGAGGCAGGTTTTCTATAATGTCCCCTTCCTGGGACCAAACCTCAACTACCATCTCTTTTCCAAACATTGCCTCTTTTAGTAAATGGGGTAATCTATGGATATTGTGCGTTCCAAAGATAAGATCGACAAACTGGTGCTTTTGCAGAATTCGATTTACTACGGATTCTTCTTGTGACATACAGCCACATACACCTAATATTAAATCTGGATTTTCTCGTTTTAATGATTTTAAGTGGCCAATCTCACCAAACACTTTGTTTTCGGCATTTTCACGAATGGCACATGTGTTTAACAAGATTATATCCGCTTCATTTTGATCTGATGTAGATTCATATCCCATATCTGCCAGAATTCCTGCCATAACCTCTGTGTCATGCTCATTCATCTGACACCCATACGTTCGAATGAGAAACTTCTTTCCCTCACCAATATTCTGTAGGTCTTCTGGAATTCCAAAGTCATAATGTACGGTTACATCTTCTTTTCCACGCTTCTTTGCACTTTTTAAAGAAGGCGGTTGATATGTTGTTTCAAAATATTTAGCAAAATCTGCTGACGTCTTTTCACTTAAAGGCTTATCCTGGTCGGATTTTTTGTCCGCTGGATCCTTTATTTGATTCATTTCATTTCTCTGCTGTTCGTTCATTTTCAGAGAACCCCTTTCAAACATCACTCTAACTGTAATATTATATCAGGCTGCTGAAAAAAAATAAAGATTACGCGCCATTTCATTCAAGCGTTTTCAATAAAAAAAGGACTAAGTCTCTCGTACATTATCCTTGTAGGTTGAAACCGGATACCAAAAAAGCTTGAAGAGAAACGGTGGTCTCTCTTCAAGCTAAGGAGGCTTATGGTCTAAGCTTTTTAATTCCTACAATAAGTTTAGAGTATTACCTGCTCGTTCGAAAGCTTGCAGTGCTTCTTGTAGTTCTTCTTTGGAATGCTCTGCAGTTACGATGGTTCTAATTCTCCCTTTCCCCTTTGGAACAGTTGGGAAGACAATCCCTTGTGCAAAAACACCTTCCTTAAACAATTCATCAGAAAACTGGTGTGTTACTGCATCATCTCCAATTAGTACCGGGGTAATTGGAGTTTCACTAATACCAGTATCAAAGCCTAGATTCTCCAACCCTTCCTTGAAGAAGGCTCTGTTATCCCACAATTTTTGCATAAGCTCAGGCTCCTCTAACAGCACATCTATTGCGGCATCGCATGCTGCGGTTACAGCTGGAGGATGAGATGTACTGAATAAAAATGGGCGACCTTTATGGATTAAATATTCCTTGAGTGTTTTGGTTGTAGCAACATAGCCACCTAACACTCCAATCGCTTTGCTTAGTGTCCCAACTTGAATGTGTACACGTCCATCTAATCCAAAGTGATTGACTGTCCCACGACCGTTCTCTCCTAGAACCCCACTGGCGTGAGCATCATCTACCATGATCAACGCACCGTACTGCTCAGCGAGCTCAACAATTTCAGGCAGGGGAGCTATGTTACCATCCATGGAAAATACTCCATCCGTTACAATGAGCTTTGTACGATATTCCTTTGATTCTTCTAATTTTTCTTGGAGGGACTTCATATCCACATGCTTATAGATTTTTTTAGCACATTTCGTTAACCGAATGCCATCAATAATGGAGGCGTGGTTCAATTCATCGGAGATAACGACATCCTTATCTGTAAGCATGGAAGATAATACGCCCTGGTTCGTAGTAAAACCAGATTGAAACACTAATGCTGCTTCCGTATGTTTAAATGCTGCTAGTTTTTCTTCAAAAGCCTCGTGCATGGCAAGAGTACCAGCGATAGTTCTTACAGACCCTGTTCCTACACCGTATTCTTCCACAGCTTTAACCGCCGCGTCCTTCAACCGAGGATGAGAAGTAAGTCCAAGATAGTTATTTGAAGAAAGCTGAATAACTTCCTTCCCCTTGATGGACACCTTTGAACCTTGAGGAGATTCCAGTGGTATCAATTCACGGAAAGTACCTTCTTCCTTCATTTGATCTAATTCTTCCTGTAAATATTCAAAGCCTTTCATAGTTAAACCTCCTTGTATTGAATTACAACCCTTTTGGATGTAATACTACTTTGCCACATTTCCCTTCATTCATGAGCTGAAAGCCTTTCTCGAAATCCTCCAGAGCAAAATGATGGGTGATAATTGGTTTGACGTCTACTTGTTTGGAATGCAGCAACCTAGAAACCTGCTGCCACGTTTCAAACATTTTTCTTCCTGTAATGCCTTCCACTCGAACACCTTTAAAAACGATATCATTTGTCACATCTAATGTTACCGGTTTCACAGGCAGACTTAAAATAGAAACTCTGCCACCGTTTGTAATCATCTTAAATCCTTGATCCATGGCAACTGGATGGCCGCTCATTTCACATACGACATCTGCACCGTGCCCGACGGTCAGCGATTTCACTTTTTGGACTGGGTCCTCTTCTAAGGAATGAACGACTGTTGTTGCTCCCATCTGTTTGGCTAGCTCGAGACGATAGGGGTTAACATCTAATGCGAAAACTTGAGATGCACCTGCAGCCTTTGCTACACCTACAGCCATTAATCCAATAGGTCCACAGCCGATAATCGCTACATTTTTTCCTGCCACTTCTCCATTTAGCACTGTGTGCACTGCATTGCCCATTGGTTCCTGAATAGAAGCGATGTCTTTCTCCATATCATTTGGGTTAATCCATATATTTTCTTCCGGCAATGCTACATACTCCGCAAAACAGCCTTGGCGGTCTACACCGATAATTTCCGTATTTTCGCAAATATGATAATTTCCCGTTAAGCATTGTGGGCATCGATAGCATACGATGTGTGTTTCAGCACTTACATAATCCCCTACAGAAACCCTCTGTACAGATTCTCCAATGGCTACCACTTTCCCTGCAAACTCATGGCCAAATACATATGGCGGTTTTACTCGGCTTTTAGACCAATCATCCCAATTATAAATATGGACATCCGTTCCGCATATAGATGTTGCCTCTACTTCAATCAAAACTTCCTGTTTACCTACAACCGGAATATCTACTTCCTGTAATTGTGCCCCTTCTCCTTCATAATGTTTCACTAACGCTTTCATCTTTCCATTCATGGTGAACACTCCTAACTTCCCAAAACGTCCTTATACATTATTATAATCATATTTTTTTATTTATTTCCACCCCGTATTTTTTGTTTGTACACATGAAGTGGACATTTGACCGCCATCCGTAATCGCTTTCATAAAAACGCTGTAAAATAGTGTAGGGTAATGAATTCACGCAAGGAATATGATTATTCTGAAAATAAAACAGCCTACACTTTTCATGATGATTTAAATAAAACCAACCTGTTCAATAGAGTCCCCACGAATAGGAAACGAGAAAAAACACCTCCAGCGTCGTATATTTAAACGACAATTGAAGGTGTTTTTCTCGTCTCATTTGACTGAATTAGTTCAAAAGAATAGCTAGCTTGTCTATTCCTTACATAAACTCTGACGCCAATTGTTGAAAGGTTTCCTCATCGAGATGCACCGATTGTTTTACCAGCGGTTCTTCCTTAACATGAGGAAGCTTGGATTGGTAGGACTTTGAACCTTGGTCCTCGTACAATATCCCTTTCACTAACCCGTTATGCTTCATAATAGTTTCCATAGCTTGCTGTCGATTGGTTCGATCATATCCGTCTATCGCATTGACAGAAACAAGATGCTTCTTAAACCATTCATACGTATTGACCTTGTTATATGTCACACAAGGACTGAAAACGTTGATGAACGAAAACCCATCATGTTGGACACCTTGTTCAATAATGGAAGTAAGCTCTTTTAAATCACTGGAAAAGCTTTGAGCTAAAAACGTCACTCCAGCAGATAAGGCAATTTCCATAATATTCATCGCCTCTTCCACCGAACCATCTGGAGTACTTTTCGTCACAAAGCCAGCATCGCTTCTGGGAGAGGTTTGGCCTTTGGTTAGTCCATAAATTTGATTATCCATTACGATATACGTAATATTCATATTTCTTCTGATAGCATGGATAGTATGTCCCATCCCAATAGCAAATCCGTCTCCATCTCCACCTGAAACGATTACAGTTAAATCTTGATTGGCCATCTTTACTCCCTGCCCAAGTGGTAATGCCCGTCCATGTATGCCATGAAATCCATATGCGTTAATATAACCCGATATCCTGCCTGAACAGCCAATACCTGAAATAATCGCAAGCTCATCTGGCTCCAGCCCGATATTTGCTGCAGCACGTTGAATCGAAGCCTGCACAGAGAAATCACCGCAGCCAGGACACCAATTTGGTTTTATTTTATTACGGAAATCTTTAAATGTAGCCATTATATCCGCTCCTTACACGCTTCATATAGTGCATTAGGTAAAAAGGGAGTACCATCGTACTGCAATATTGGTTGTAGCTTACTAATCCCACCAACGTGCATTCGAATTAAAGAGGAAAGCTGTCCGGTTGCATTGTTTTCCACGACAATGACCTTTTTCGCCTTATCCATAAGACCTGCTACTTGTTTTTCAGGAAAAGGATGAAGCAGTCTAATGTGGGCATGCTGCACTGTTAACCCATCCTCTTCCAGCATGGCTTGAACCTCCTCCAACACTCCTCTTGTGGAGTTAAAGCCGACTAACAACACATCAGCTTCAGGAAGCGAATTGGACATATAAACAGGCTCTTTGAATGTATCAGGTAGGTTTTGTAGCTTGCGGAGACGCTTATCCATCTGCTCCTTCCGATTAACTGGGGACTCATCCGGCTTTCCTGACTCATTATGCTCTACTCCAGTTACATGGAAGATACTGTTTTTCGTACCTGGCAAAACCCTGGTAGAAATGCCATCTGGAGTTACTTGATATCGTTTAATAGGGTCGCTATCCTGTTTCATTCCGCTACCTATTTTCCCTTTTCTAATTGTTATCCTTTCATACAGGAAAGGATCTACTGTTTGTTTTCCTAAGGACAATTGTAAGTCCGATAGTAAAATAACGGGACACTGATATTCATCAGCTAGATTAAGAGCTTCCACAGCATCATAGAAGGCTTCCTCTACCGTACTTGGAGCCATGACAATTTTAGGAATTTCCCCATGTGTACCATACAGCATCGCCATGAGATCTGAATGCTCCTGCTTTGTTGGAAGTCCTGTGCTTGGTCCACCTCGCTGGGTGTCTATAATGACGAGCGGTGTTTCTGTCATACCTGCAAGTCCAATCGATTCCATCATTAACGAAAGCCCTGGACCTGCTGATGCAGTTACCGTGCGAACACCTGCATAATTGGCTCCAATGGCCATTGTCGCAGCAGCAATTTCATCCTCTGTTTGGATGACACTGCCGCCAAACTTAGGTAATTTCTCTATCATGTATTCCATGATTTCGGAGGCTGGGGTGATAGGATAAGCTGCCATGAAACGACACCCACCTGCAAGAAGACCAAGAGAAATCGCGTCATTTCCTATCAGGAACATCCTTCTTTTTTGATCCCCTTGCTGAAGCGTTAGGCTAGCATGCTGATTCAAGCTAGAAACATAGGCTTTCCCCCGCTCCAAAGCTCTCCTATTATTTTCTAATACAGCTGTTCCTTTTTTGCGAAACTTTTCTGCAACTACCTCCTGAAATATGTCACTTTTTAAATTCATAACCGCACAAGTAGCTCCAATGGCTACCATATTCTTCATTAGTGCGTTGCCTTCCTCTGATGCTATCTCTGTAAATGGCACCGATAATAATGTCGCTTGTATCCCACTAGGTAGTGAAGGGTTGCACTTGGAATCCGCAATGATAATCCCGTCTGCTACTAATTCATGTGCATTCACATCTATCGTTTCTTGATCAAATGCAACAAGAATATCTAAATCGTCTGAAACAGCACGAATTTGTTTTGTAGCAATTCGAACTTTATTGTTCGTATGCCCCCCTTTAATACGAGAAGAAAAATGGCGATACCCATATAAGTAATATCCTAGTCTGTTTAGAGCAGTGGAGAATATCTCGCCGGTACTTTCAATGCCCTCCCCTTGTTGCCCTCCAACTTTCCAAGACAGCTGTTCTCTCATCCACGAACACCCTTTCTGCACCTTAGCGCTACCATGCTATATGCTTGTACCTGTTAGCTTTTATATCATTATACGCACAAACACTAGTAGGATATGATAAAAGTTACGAGACTCTTCCCAGAATTAAAAGAGCCCTCCCTATTGGAGGACCGAATCACACGCATCGATATTAAAATCCACTCTTATTTTCTAATTGATGAGTCTAAGCATACCTATGCTCCTAAATGCTTAAAGATCTACTCGTGTAGAGATAAAGTTCTGCCTATTTCAGGTGAGCTGATTATTAACATTTCTGTTCTAATATTGATATGCAGGAGTTTGCACATAAGGCAATGGGGATATGGCGTTCCCTAAAGAATGGAGGCTTGTACCTACTGGTCAAAAAAACAACAGCTTCTGTTCAATTCTACTAGAAGAAGTTTACTTCGGCATCATACGCAAGATATTCCGATTCGTTATATTTTCCACTATGTCGTTGGAAAACCGATTGGATAGCTCCCTATACAGATGTTCATATTCCGAAATATCATATAGTCCGGTAATAATGGAATTCGTTCCGTCAAAATCAGACCCTAACCCTACACATCGTTCTCCTCCGCGGTCTATTATGTATTGCAGGTGGATCATTATGTCATCTATGGTAGCAGGGGGCTGCTCTGTTAAAAAATCAGCAACAAAGGTTACTCCAATGTAGGCGTTTCTTTTTATTAATTCATCTAGCTGCTTATCATTTAAATTTCTAATATGAGGGGTGAGGGTATAGGCATTAGAATGAGAAGCCATCGGATAGTCCGCAATATCCAGCACGTCCCAAAACCCCTGATAGGAAAGATGTGAGACATCTGTCCATACCTTATAGTCATTTAACAGTCGGACCACTTTTTTACCAAAGGAAGATAACCCTGCCCCTCGTTCCTCTTGTATGCCATCACAGACCGCGTTCGCCTGATTCCATGTCAGCCCTACAGATGTAACCCCAAGTCTAAGCAAAGTCAGCAGCTTAGTAAGGTCATCTCCAATCGGATGACACCCCTCAAGAGTGAGCAGCGCTCCCTTTTCATTAGGCTGTAAAGCTGCAATTTCCTCTTTGGAAGTTACTAGCTTAATAGAAGAGTAGGGAGCAATAATACGGTCATAGAATAGCCCAACCATTTCTAATGCAACTTCAAATCTCCGGGATGAAGGCACCTCTTCTGGTACGAAGATAGCAAACCACTGTACCTGTACAGGACTATCCATCCATTTGATATAATTAATACGAAGCTCGTCGCTGTCATGGAACGAGCGTTGCGGCCGTTCCCATAGCTTCATTAAAACATCACAATGAGTATCTACAATCATTACATTCTCTCCTCTAGAAAAAGTATTCGACAGTGCACCATATGGTGGAAAACAATCGAGTAGGAGGGAGTGACTAACTCCCGTCCTCTCACACCACCAAGCGTACGGGACCGTACTTGGCGGTTCCTTCAAGTTTGACGAAGCATTTCGTATCGTTCAGCTAAGCTACGAAGCCCGAA
>NZ_JBHLTP010000013.1:0-646648 GCF_042434395.1 Pontibacillus salicampi
CTTGGCCTGTAAACATTCTTTTACTCAACAAGACCATCCCCCATATATTTAGTTAATTCTAAGTATACATAAAAGTACCCTATAGAGAGACTTTTTTTAAGTGTCTACTCTATAGGGTACATTTTACGAGATGGAAAGGGAGCATCTTTTTTAGGATGTCTGGCCAGCGTAGTTCTCAATTGCTTGTAAAAACAACTCACCGTATTGTTCATATTTCTTCTCTCCTACACCCTTAAGGGCGAGCATGTCCTCTCTTGTTTTGGGGAGATGGATAGCAAATTGTTTTAGAGTAGCATCCGAAAATACAATGTATGGTGGGATGTCGTGCTCCTCTGCAATAGATTTCCGTAACGTCCGCAGTTCATCGAACAGTTCCTGGTCGTAATCTGTATCCTTTGCCATAGCAGAAGTAGTCTCTAATAGCATATTGACTTGCTCTGCCCCTTTTAAAACCGGAACGGATTCAGAAGTCAGGCGCAGAAGAGGGAATTTTCCTTCTCCGACAGCTAAATACCCTTCTGCTACGAGAAACTGAATCATTTGTGTAATTTCTTTTTCGGTTAAATAAGACAGCAGACCATAGGTTGATATTTTGTTCCATCGACCTTCTATGACTTTCTGGCTTTTTGAGCCCTTTAATACTTTTGCGACTAGCCCTGAACCGAAGCGCTGTTCCATCCGTTTTACACAGGATAGAATCATTTGCGCTTCCTTAGTAATATCCTTTAATTCTCCTTGATGCTGGCAATTGCCGCATCGTTCACATGGGGGATGCTCAAATGGGTCCTTGAAATACGTCAGCATATATTGCTGAAGGCATCGGTCCGTATGACAGAAATTAATCATTTGTTGAAGCTTTTGGTACTCAACGGCTTTCTTATCCTCTTCCATCATAGATTGCTCAATTAAGAACTTCTGCAATTGTATATCTTTAGCGGAAAATAGCAAGATACAATCACTGGGTTCACCGTCTCGGCCAGCACGGCCAGCTTCCTGGTAGTACGATTCAATATTCATCGGTAGGGCGTAATGTATCACATAGCGTACATTAGATTTGTCAATGCCCATCCCAAAAGCGTTTGTTGCTACCATGATGGTGGTTTCCTCTTGAATAAATGAATTTTGAGCTGCCTTCCGCTGTTCCTCAGATAATCCCGCATGATATTTATCCACTTTATATCCTTCGCGTGTGAGCCATTGATGAAGGCGATCCACATCCTTTCGGGTAGATGCATAGATAATGCCGGACTCATTTGAACGTGACTGAATATACCCTTGAATAAAATCGTGCTTCTCCTGCCCTTTAACGATGCGGAAGTGCAGGTTGTCTCTTGCAAATCCTGTGTTTACTACATGCTCCTCCTGGATGGTTAACAACCGCTTTATATCTTCTGTAACCTCTTTCGTGGCTGTAGCGGTCAGTGCCATTATTTGCGGAAGCGACCCTATTTTTTGAATTTGCTGGACTACAGAGCGGTAGCTTGGGCGAAAATCATGCCCCCATTGAGATATACAGTGTGCCTCGTCGAAGGCAATTAGGGAGAGCTTTGTGGACCGCAGGACTCGAATGAAGCCATCTGAGTCAAATCGTTCAGGCGCAACATAGATGAATTGGTATGTACCTTGAGAGGCTTGCTGCAAGCGGTCATATTGCTCCTCCCATGAAAGAGAGCTGTTAATGTAGGTAGCAGGGATGCCGAGCGATGTTAAAGAGTCGACCTGGTCCTTCATTAACGATATGAGCGGAGAAATAATGACGGCTGTCCCATCTAGCACTAATCCTGGAATTTGGTAGCACAAGGATTTTCCGCCGCCAGTAGGCATGATGCCGAGAGCATGTTGGCCGTTCAATACATTCTCGATAATTTTTTCCTGACCTTGGCGGAACGTTGTAAAGCCAAAGTATTGTTCCAATATATGCTGAGCTTGTTTTAGCATGAATATCATCCTTTATACGTGTTCAACTAAAAATATCCGTCTAACTTTCTAATATCGTATCATGTCTGTTTGGTAACCGATAGCTTGTTTTCTTAGTTTCTATTATAATGAAGGCATTCTCGAAGAAGAGGTGATGGTATGGAACCACTCGAAATTATGGCGCATTCCTCTCACGTAAATAAAATTATTTTCTCTGATGATGAACAATCTGTAGTTTCAGCAGGGTTTAGTGGGGAATTGAGGCAGTGGGATGTAAAAACAGGAACATTACTTCAAGAGTTTATTGGTCACACGAAATCTGTAAATGGCATGGCTTTCATAGAGCAAGGAAAAGCTTTACTATCCGTAAGTGCTGATGGAACATTTCGTAAATGGGATGTTGCAACAGGGGAATGCCTTTATAGTGATAATGATCAACGGAAGGGTATTGGATCCTTGAAAATGACGGAAGAATACGCACTTACAAGCTCACCAGAGGCAATGCTTTCGGTAAGGACCCTTCCAGACGGTTCTGTAGCTAGAAAACGAAAGGCAGATCAGAAAAATATTGGTATTATGGCTGTGGACCACAATAAAGTAGCCGCGGTTGGCGGGCTTGGAGAAGCGGTTCGTTTTTTTGACATTGAAACATTAGAGAAGATAGATGAGATATCTGCTCATGATACAGCTGTGATGGGGTTTTCCTTTACCCATAACAATACAGCTATTTCTATCGGATATCATGGGGACATAAAGCTGTGGGATGTAAACAAGCATACAGTCATAAAGGAAGCTTCACTAGGCGGGAAGGGGTACTATTCTCTTGCGATATCTCCTTCTGCACAAGAGGTGGCTGTGAGTATGCCGCATCAAATTGTCATTCTAGATGCTGAATCATTTCAGGAGAAGTATAGGTTACAAGTTAAACCAAAAGGAAACTATGGTGTAGCGTATTCCTCAAGTGGGCAATACCTTGCTCTAGCCTCTGCAGACAAAAGAGTTAGAATATGGGAGTTGGATGAAAAGTGAGTAGAATAAACTCACTTTTCTTTTGGCATTCTATTACTAATTCGACATTATTTTAAAAGTTCCTACTTTACATAACCCTATATTTTATGAGAAAGTGAGAAACTGTGTTTAGCAACGTAAAAAAATTAAAGGAGTTAACTAACCTAAAATGACTACCAACAAACAAGAACGCACCTCCAATATAGATTGGCCCGTCTTTGGATTAAGCGGGGGACTATTAGTACTATTTGTAATAGCAGCTTTTTGGAATCTCGATGCAGTAAAGGCTTTTGTTAACGGTGGCTTTGCATGGTCATCACAATATTTTGGAGCATTTTGGCAAGTTCTCATGTTACTTCATTTCTTAGTTGGACTTTATATTGCTTTTTCTCGTTATGGAAATGTGAGACTTGGATATCTTGAAAAACCAGAAATGAGTACATTTAAGTGGTTATCCATTATTATGGCAACATTACTTGCAGGTGGAGGCGTATTCTGGGCGGCTGCAGAGCCGATGTACCACTTTTTGACCGTTCCGCCATTGCATGAGGGAATAGATGCTAAAACCGAAGGAGCTATTATGCCAGCACTTGCGCAGAGCTATATGCACTGGGGCTTTCTAGCTTGGGCAATCCTTGGTACATTAAGTGCCGTGGTGATGATGTATGGTCATTACCATAAAGGTATGCCTATGAAACCTAGAACCTTATTATATCCAATATTTGGAGAGAAGCTGAGAAATAGTGTCCTTGGTACGATTGTTGATGCATTTTCTATCATTGCAGTTGCAGCTGGAACCATTGGACCAATTGGCTTCCTAGGTCTGCAAGCAAGCTATGGGTTATCAGCATTGTTTGGTTTACCTGAAGGATTTTCTACTCAAATAGCCATCATCATTGGTCTCGTTGTCGTAACAACTATTTCTGCTGTAACTGGTCTGCATCGCGGCATCCAGGCGCTTAGTAACTTTAATGTTCGGTTGGCTATTGGACTCATTATATTTGTTCTTCTCTTTGGCCCTGGCGGCTTTATTATTGATAAATTTATTTCCTCCTTTGGATTTTACGTAGAGAATTTCGTCTCTATCAGTACATTCCGCGGAGACAAGAGCTGGCTTGGCAGCTGGACCGTCTTTTTCTGGGGCTGGTTTATAGGGTATGGTCCTATGATGGCTATCCTTGTAAGTCGTATCTCTCGTGGTAGAACCATCCGCCAAATTATAACAGCAGTTGGTATTATTGCCCCAATCGTAACAACCTTCTGGTTTACCGTTGTAGGGGGATCCGGAATTTTCTATGAGCTGCAAAATGCTGGTTCTGTTTCTGAACAGCTGAATAGCGGAGGTATGCCGGCAGCAATGATTGCTATTACAGAGCAGTTACCGCTTGCCAGTATTATTTCACCACTATTTCTGTTGCTGACAATTATTTTCGTTATTACAACGGGTGATTCTATGTCCTATACGATTGCTATGGCAGTCTCTGGAGAAGGAGACCCTAAAGTATGGCTGCGCGTATTCTGGTCTCTCCTTATGGGATCGATTGCAGGTATTTTACTGTATATAGGAAATGGAAGTATTAATTCCCTTCAAAGCTTTATCGTGGTGACAGCTGTTCCTGTTTCCATATTACTGTTACCGATGCTTTGGCTTGCTCCGAAGGTATCAAAGGAATTATTACACGAACAACAAGGAAAAATGGATTAATTACAGCAAAGAGGCGCACCCTAAAACGGGAGTTGCGTCTCTTTTTCTATTCTGTAATCTACAAATTATAGAAAAGTGTAAGAAGAGATACGGCGGGGTATGAAGACACATAGAAAGGAGAGGTTAACGTGAAAGCAATCGTAATTGAACAATATGGCGGTAAAGAGCAGCTTGTAGAAAAAGAACTAGAAACGCCTGCTATTAAAGAAGATCAGGTATTAGTGGAGATGCACGCTACCTCCATAAACCCAATTGATTGGAAAGTAAGAGAAGGGTACATGAAGGATATGCTCGACTGGGATTTTCCGATTATTCTTGGGTGGGATGCTGCTGGAGTCATTGCTAAGGTTGGCAGTCAGGTAACTAATTTTCAGGTCGGTGATCGAGTGTTCACAAGACCTGCCACAACACCTAATGGTACGTATGCGGAATACGTAGCCGTAGAAAGTCATCTTGTAGCGCACCTACCAGAGAATGTTACCTTTCAAGAGGGGGCTGCGGCTCCACTGGCCGGTTTAACAGCTTGGCAATGTCTTTTTGAGACAGCTCATGTAAAACAGGGAGATAAGGTGCTTATCCATGCTGGCTCTGGCGGTGTTGGAAACTATGCCATCCAATTAGCCAAAGCAGCCGGCGCCTTTGTAGCAACTACAGCAAGCTGGAAAAACAAGGAGCTTGTAGAAGGACTCGGTGCTGACCGCTTTATTAACTATAAGGAAGAAAACTTTGAAGAGGTGTTAAGTGATTATGATATGGTCCTGGATGCTTTAGGCGGAGCGGTACAGGAGAAAAGCTTTCAGGTGTTAAAGCCTGGTGGTCATCTTGTATCTATTACGCAGCAGCCTTCCGAAGAACTTGCCACGAAATATAATGTGGAGGCAACAGCCATCTTTTTAAATCCAAAGGGCGAACAGCTTAGCCAAATGGCTGACCTGATGGAGAACGGGAAGGTAAGGTCGGTGGTTGGACACACCTTTCCTTTTTCACAGGAAGGCCTAAGAGAGGCTCATGATTTAAGTGAAACGCACCATGCCAAAGGGAAAATTGTCATAGAAATGAAATAAAAACACTGCCTTTATGATAACGCATCTAGCCCATGGGAATAGCTAGATGCGCTTTTTTTTACTCAACATATTATAGAAGGGCATGAGAAGAAATATTAAGTAAAAACTAAAATCAGTGTGAAATGATTTACATATGTCATTCCCCCATTTAGAATATTGCTATATGTGTGTTTTCTAAATGGTACTCAATTATAGAAATAATTGGAATATATAAACATAGAAGGGGGCGACCTAATGTTCGATTCCATACTTTTTGACTTTATGTTAATAGGTGCGCTCGGTGTTGGTTCTCAGTGGATTGGGTGGAGATATCGTGTACCAGCAATTGTCGTGATGTCTATAGTAGGGCTGCTAGTCGGTCCGGTATTTGGTATTTTAGAACCTTCAAAAGATTTTGGTGATCTATTTAATCCTATCGTATCGATTGCCGTTGCCATCATACTGTTTGAAGGGAGTCTGAGCCTGGACTTTCGGGAAGTAAGGGGCCTCGGTAAGCCTGTTATGCGTATCGTTACGGTCGGTGCTTTCATAGCATGGCTGCTCGGTTCCCTCGGAGCCCATTACGTTGCTGGCTTATCTTGGGCTGTCGCATTTGTAATTGGGGGGCTGTTTATTGTAACAGGTCCTACCGTTATTTTACCGTTGCTACGACAAGCAAAGCTAAAACCAAGACCTGCTACTATCCTAAAATGGGAAGGAATCATTGTGGACCCATTTGGGGCTTTGTTATCTGTATTTGCTTTTGAAATTATTGATTTCTTAACAGCGGAGGATGTAACTGGAAACGAGTTACTATTCTTCTTTTTCGCATCATTTTTAGCCGTCATCATCGGATATGCATTAGGAAAAGGTCTCGGTTATATGTTTGAGCATGGCCACGTACCAGAGTTTCTGAAATCTCCTGTTATGTTTGCAGTGGTAATATTCTGCTTTACCCTTGCCGATGAAATTGCTCATGAAACAGGCTTGCTTGCTGTTACAGCTATGGGGATGACCCTTGCTAATATGCACATCTCATCCATCGAAGATATGCGGAATTTTAAAGAGAATATATCCGTCTTACTAGTCTCCGCCATCTTTGTCATGCTGACAGCATCTCTAACTGTAGATACACTTCTCCAAATATTTAACCTGAATATCATTGTGTATGTACTAATTATGCTTTTCCTGGTACGACCAATATCAATTTGGCTTTCTACCATCCGCACAGATCTATCCAAAGGGGAAAGAGCACTTGTGGGATGGATTGCACCAAGAGGAATAGTAGCCCTAACGGTTGCGGGATACTTCCAAGTGGTACTTCTAGATGCTGGGTTTGAGGATGCTTCCATATTAACATCCTTAACATTCGCGCTTGTATTCGCCACGGTATGTGCCCACGGTTTTTCAATCGGATGGCTGGCGAAAAAGCTTGGACTATCGAACGAAGGGAAGCCAGGAGTGCTAATTGTAGGGGGAAGCAGCTTTTCAACAGGTATAGCAAAAACCCTGAAGGAATTAAATATTCCAGTGCTTATTACAGATTCATCCTGGCAGCGACTCATACCTGTCCGAAAAGCAGGAGTTCCTTTTATAAAAGAGGAAATCCTATCCGAACAGACAGAGTATCACTTAGATTTAACACCTTACGACTATATGATTGCTGCATCAGAGCTTGATTCTTATAATGCACTTGTATGTAACACCTTCGTCCCAGAGGTTGGCAGAACGAATTTATTCCAGCTAACCCTTCACAATCGTCGAGGTGACGATTTAGAATCTATGGGTAACACCATTGGTGGACGGTTGTTATTTAACGAACAGGCTACATGGGAGCACTTGAATAACAAAGTGGAGAATGGCTACGTATTTAGGAAAACGAACATTACATCTCAATACTCTTACGATAAATATTTACAAGAGCAGCATCCAGAAACGCTTATGCTATTTTTAGTGAAGGCTTCTGGTAAGCTGTCATTCTTCACCCATAAGTCCCGTCCAAAGGCAGAGAACGGAGATGTCGTTGTCAGCCTAATGCCGCCGAGTAAAGAATTTCAGAAGATAAAGGAAAAAATTACGGAAAATAAACAACCAGAAGAACCAGAGTAAGCCTGACACCCCTGCCTCCATGAGGCAGGGGTGTTTTTAGAGCTGTCCTACGGTGTTAGCATGTTCCTGCCATAACAAACATAATGGAATCCTATTTCTTATAAAACCACGACTCTCCAAACCATTACCACCCCATTATTTAAAGTAATAATCCATCTTGAATTCTTTATGAGTAATTAGAAAGCACATGTTAGGGTGCTGTTCCATAATTTCTCAACATGAAAACGACTTGAAATGGGTAATAACTACTAATTAGGTATGGGACAAATGGGGAGAATCATAAGGTTAATATGAGAATAGGAAAAGGAGGGGCGGTTATGGAGGACCTCGTTTTTCATTCAAAGCAAGCGGTTATTTTTGAAAGGTTGGCTAGACAATATCAGCACTTGGATGGTGAATTATATCAGTATTTTTATTGTTTGTATCAATATCACCAGCAGCAGATTTACTACCTTAAAGAAAAATCACTGTAATTGCTTTACCCCTCCATCCCATACCAAAAAAAAGACCTCCTGCTTAATGAAAAGCAAGAGGTCTTTTTTGTTAGGACACCTTTTTAGGAGACTCAACGGGATGGCCGTTGAACATTAGGTCAACTACATATCCAATAATACCACCGATAATGGCTGGGATTAGCCAACCTAAATTTTCCTCAAATAGAGGGAAGAAGCTAATGATACTCTGAAGTCCTGTAACATCTGCACCAAAGGCTTCTAAGCCATCATGAATACTGAATATCAGAGTGAATAACAAAGCACCTCGGTAAACATAGCTCGACCCACCGAAAAGCGGGTGCAGGAACGTAAGTCCAATGAGTACGATAGCTAATGGGTAAATAAAATACAGTACTGGTACACTGTAGGCAATAATTTGGTTCAGTCCGAGATTTGCTACTCCGAAGCTAATGAGAGTAATAATTAGAACAAGGTTATTATACTTCAGTGCTGGGAATGTGTTTGAGAAAAACTGACTGCAGGCCACTGTTAAACCAACACAGGTAGTAAAACAAGCTAACAATACGATAAGGCCAAGTACTAATGCTCCGCCAGAACCGAACAACATTTCTGCACCAGAAGCTAGAATGTCCCCGCCGTTGTCGTAATTACCAAGTGAGGCCATTTTGGCTCCCATCCAGCCAATAGAGGTATAGACGAAAATAAGGCCAATTGCTGTGACGCTTCCCGCCTTAATGGTTTCCTTAATCATCTTGTTACCAGCTGGTACGCCGCGATCCTTTAGGGCGTTGACTACAATAATCCCAAAGGCCAAACCGGCTATAGCATCCATTGTTAAATAGCCATTCACAAACCCTTCAAAGAACGGTCCCTCTGCGTATTTTTCATTGGCGGATTGAAAAGCTGTGTCAAAATTGAAAAAACTAGCCAGGGCTAAGGCTACAATCGCTATGAGCAGCATAGGAGTAAGCCATTGACCAATCCTGTCTACAATTTTAGAAGGGTTAAGGCTGATCCAATACACAACTGCAAAGAAAATGACGGAAAAGATGAACAACACAACCGAGGTTGAAGCTCCTTCTGTGAATGGTTTAACCCCCATTTCAAACGCTACGTTAGAAGCACGCGGTATCGCGAAAACTGGTCCAATTGCTAGATAAATAAGAGAAGTAAATATAAGACCAAATAAAGGATGCACTCGATTTCCAAGTGAACGTGCGTCACTGCTGCCAAAGGAAATTGCCATGACTCCAATAATTGGCAAACCAACTCCTGTTATAATAAAGCCTGCAATCGCAAGCCAGTAATTTACTCCAGATTGGATGCCTAGTTCAGGGGGATAGATTAAGTTTCCCGCACCGAAGAAAAGAGCAAATAGCATAAAACCAATCGTCAATGTATCTTTCTTTTTAACCATTTTAGCTCTCCTTTCTATCTATAAAACGTACTGTTTGGAAATGGTGAGCCTGTTTCAATGCCTTCATAAAAAAAGCCCGTCCGTTTTCCTGAGTAGGACGAGGGTTATCTGTGCTCGACTACGCAATGTTAGCAATAAATGATTGCTCATATGCTGGTAGTCTTCACAGAAAAATATCCAAGGTAACGGGGGAAAACCGGCAAATTCCTACAAAATAGGACATTTAGCAAATACATACCCCTTGAAAACAGCTAATAGCTGCCATGAACAGGACTTCACCTTATCCAATTCATAAAATATATATTATTTTTTGACAATTTTCGAGCTGATTAAAGCTTAACAAGAGGTATTTTCTATGTCAATTAAATTATCAAAAATTTTTGAAAAGAAAAAATTGTAAATGATCAGCCTTCTATGTGGACCACAGCAAGCCTAGTATTTGCACTTTTTGTCTGTTCATACATCGTCTTCTTTTCATTTTTTTATGTTGAACCACATCTATGTTGAGGAGGTACCATAAATGCGTGTAAAACCCGTTTGGGAGTTGGAGCATGGCCATTTGATTGTTCCGCATCAGGAATAACATTCAAATTTGAGAAGAATACCCTGATTTGAAAACAAGAAAAGAAGCATCAGAATTAAGTTTCTGATGCTTCATTCCATGGAAGGTGTTTATTCCGTTGATAATCCCAGATGGTTAAGGCAAACACAAATAGGAAACAAACGCTGGAGAGTTTGAATAAGTCCGCAGTGGATACTCCGAATGAATTGGATATGATGCCTAATAGAAGCGCGCTCAGGCCAATTCCAAGGTCAATGGATGAATAATACATGCCATTAGCAATGCCGCTTCGTTCCTGGGTAGTTTTCGATATGACCCATGCTTGGAACGCGGGCATCATCGAGCCAAACCCAATGCCAAACAAAATCCCTGCTGCGATGATGTAATAAAAGTTATCTGCTAATGCAATAGTCCACATACCTGCGAAGGCGAAAAGGGAGCAAGGGATTATGACAATCCAGGGTCCTCGTTTATCAAACAGCTTACCTGTAATAGGACGAGAAATAGTAGCAAAAACAGCGTTAAATAAATAAAACAAATAAATATGCTCAATGCCTTGCTCTTTACCGAAGATAACGATAAACGTCACGATGGAGCCATACCCAAATGTATTCAATAAGGAAACAACAGCAGGAAACCAGCTTGGCTTTTCAATCATCGATCCAAAGAAAGAGAAGGATTTCACATCGAAAGTGCGCTTTTGAACCTCTTTCGGTGTTGTGAAGTTCGTGATGCTAAATAGAATAAAGGCGATGATTCCAAGAGCTGCTGATGTCATAATCAGTACGGAAAAATTAAAGTTCTGAAAAAGAAAAATTCCAAGACTCGGCGCTATGATCATCCCAATGGTAACGGATAAACCGAAATAGCCCATTCCTTCCCCAATTTTTCTTTTCGGAACTAGGTCGACGGCTGCTGTCCCATTTGTGGTAGAGGACCAGCCCCATCCTAGACCATGCACGAATCGGAATAGTAGGAACACAAAAATGACAGATGTAACAGAATATAAGGTAGTTATTAGTAATAAGGAAAGAGAACCAATAAGGACTAATTTTTTTCGAGCCTCACTTTGCAGAAGATGTCCAATGAATGGTCTACTAAGCACAGCTCCAATTGAAAAGAGAGTAGTGACTAGTCCGACCTGTGTTTTGCTGCCACCTAGCTCCTCCATATAGGGAGGGAGGGTAGGGATAAGCATTTGAAAGCTCATGAAAGTAAACCAGTTCGCAATAAGGAGAAAAATAAACGATTTCGTCCATAATGTTGCTTGTTGCTGCATACAGTACCCACCTTCGAAGGGAATGACCCATTTACTATGTATAAAGCTACTTCATTGTAACAAATGAGGGTGGAATTTGCTCCAATTTAGGCTCTGATAAAGAAAGTAGTAGGGGAGTATTGAAAAGGGGGAGAAAGCAGCCGAAATAAAGGATAACTCCATTGTTTCTTGATGAAAGGTGATGATGTAATGCAGATGAATAGCCTTCAACGCTCCATATTTCCAGGTCCTGTAGCAGGGATTTCCAATCAAAGACATGCAAATCTCACACATCCATCACAAGAATTAGCACCTCAAGAGAAGAAAACGGTCCCGACTCTTTCTGTTTCAGCTGAAGATACACATTATGGAAACAAATTATCTCCTGAAGCCAGACAACATATTTCTGAATTGAAAATGAATGAGATGAAGGTAAAAGCTCATGAACAGGCACATCAATCAGTGGGTGGTTCCTTTGCAGGAGGTATTAGCTATGACACAGAGAAGGGACCAGATGGGCAACAGTATATTGTAGGCGGAGAAGTTCCGATTAGTATGCCGAGTACAGATGATCCGGAGGAAACGATTCGGGCTATGGAACAAATTAGGAGAGCTGCGCTAGCACCAGCTAATCCTTCCTCACAGGATATGCAAGTAGCAACGAAAGCATCACAGGCTATATTACAAGCGAGGAGTGAGCTGGAAGATAAGCTAGCTCAAACATTAGATCCTGCTGTTCAGGTCCCTAAATCCCAGAAGGTCCATGAGGAATACCAGCGTAATATGCATATGCTTCGTCCTCATGAAACAGAATCAATTTATCATTATTCAACGTAACGAAAAAGCCAGCGACCGTAATCATCGCTGGCTTTTTCGTTCCTAGAATTCTTTTGAATTTAGTGCTTCAGTATAAAAATGATTGATTATCGTCTTTACTACCGCATAGAAAGGGATAACGAATAATAAGCCAAGGAAGCCGGCAATGCTTCCAGCAGCTAAAATAAGTGTGATAATCGTCAAAGGATGAAGGCTGAGCGCTTTCCCCATAACATTTGGAGAGACGAAATTCCCTTCAATCTGCTGAGCAATTATCATAATGATAATAACCCAGAGCACCATGGTGGGCTCCTGAAATAGAGCTACCAGAATAGCAGGAATGACAGCCAGATAAGGACCTGCAAACGGAATTACGTTTGTCATCATTCCAAATAATGCAAGTGTTAAGGAGTAATCTAGCCCTATAATGACATAACCGATAAACAGTAAAATACCTACAATTACACTTACAGTGAGCTGTCCCTGTATAAAGGAAGAGAGGGTGTGATCAATACGGCTTAATAAGAGCCTTAGACTCTTGGCCTTTTTATCCTCAAAAAATTGAGTAATAAATGGCTCCATCCTTTCGCCATCTTTCAGCATAAAGAAAAGGAAGAATGGCACAAGGATAAGCAGGAATAAAAATTGGATAACCTGCGCAATCGTGTTAATCAGAAAATCTGTGAATCCCAGTGTTACGTCCTTTATAGAACCTGTAAGCTGCTCTTGAGCACTTTTAATTTCCGACATAAATTCTTCAGGTATGACGGATTGGTTATTCTGCCACAGGTTAATTAATTTCTCCACTTCGTTAATCATTCCCGGCAGATTGTCATAGAACCTGGAGAATTGCTCCTGAGCAATAGGAGCAATGAAGCGAACAATTAAAAATCCTACACCGATTAATAGAAGGAAGACGAAAATAATCGAAATCCATCTTGGCACTTTATAACGGTCCAAAGCATGGACGACAGGGCGTGAAATATAATAGAGAACTCCGGCCGCAATGACGGGAAATGCAATAGCCTTTACATATTTGAAAACGGGAGCAAATACATATTGAGTGTGCTGCAGCAACCAAAATAAAATAAAAATTAAGATGGTTGTAATGAGTGCTTGAAACCAACGTTTTTTATACATTCTTCCACTACCTTCAATCGTAATAATCTTTTCCAAGTATATCGGTTTCTTCAAAAAACGTAAATCTCCTGCTTGTTCTCTAATAAAAAAAACCACTCTCATCGTGAGGAGTGGTTTGTAAGAGAGAAATTACACGATAACATAAGATATTAGTAAGCCTATGATTCCACTTGCTATGGCGTAGTAAAGCATTGGACCGAGTGTCATGCGAATGATAGAGCCTTCTTTCCCGGCCATGTTGACGACAGAGGCAGCTGCCACCACGTTTAGAACACAAACCATGTTACCTGCATTCGCGCCGAGTACTTGAAGTGCTACGATTAATGATGGAGAGGTGCTTATTTGGTCGGCGACACTGAATTGGAACAGGGAGAACATCATGTTGCTAAAGGTAGCACTCCCTGAAATAAAGGATCCTAATGTGCCAACCAGTGGCGCAACGAACGGCCACCCCTCACCGATGCTTGCTGCAAATACTTGAGCCAATTCCATAGGCATGCTATCTAGACCTGTTTGATTGACTCCAGAATTAATGAAAATACGAACCATCGGCACAGCGGTACCTAGTGCTATAGCACTTCCTACTAGTGTTCTTCCAGAATCCTTAAGCGTTGTCAGCATGGCGTGCTTGCTCATGTTATGGAAGAAAGCAGTCAGCAATACCGCTGCTACAAAAATCGTTCCTGGTAGATAAAATGGTTGAAATGATGTACTGATAGCAGTTCCGAATATGTTCTTCCATCCAACTTGAACAGACTGTAATACATCTTTAAAAGGGAATACTTCTAATCTAGTTATGACCAACATGATAGCAATTAATACATATGGCAGCCATGCTTTCCACAAAGGCATTCTTAGACTAGCACTTACCTTCTCTTGACGTAACCGGTCCTCCTCATTGAAGTACCATGGTTCACTGGGGAGGAGCCAACCTCTTCTAGCGACTGGTATAACAATGGCTAAGCCTGTTAAACCTCCGATAATGGATGGGAATTCAGGTCCTAGCCATGTAGCTACAAGAAAGGCGGGAATAGTAAAACTGAAGCCTGCAAAAATAGCAAACTTCCATATGTGAAGCCCCTCCTTAAAGCTCTTATGTTCCCCGAAAAAACGGGTTAATAGAGCTGCCAAAAGAAGCGGGATAAAGGATCCTACAAAGATATCAATGAAGACTGCTGTTTGAGTGACCTGCTGAATAAAGTCTGCCATGGTCTCATTCTGTAGGGCTTGCTCTACTTGAGGAGCAAGGGAGGTACCCTGACGTAATCCTTGATCCACTCCTACTAGAACGGGAGTACCAACGGCTCCAAAGGATACTGCGCTGCTATCTGCTACGAGTGCCAGAGAAGCAGCTCCTAGTGCAGGGAAGCCTAGCGCTACTAATAGGGGTGCACCAATAGCGGCGGGGGTCCCAAAACCAGCGGCGCCTTCAATAAAAGAGCCAAATAGCCAAACAATGATAATGAGCTGTACACGACGATCAACAGAGATGCCAGAAAACCCTGAGCGGATAGAATCCATCGCCCCGCTATTACGAAGGGTATTGAGTAATAAAATGGCACCAAACACAATCCAGAGGATAGAAATAGCTATTATGATACCCTCCATTGATGCTGCTGCAATTTGCAGCAAGGGTACCTTCCAAAAGATAAAAGCAAACATACTGGTTAACACGAGGCTTATTGGCATTGCTATAGATGCTGGCCAACGCAACAGAATAAGAAAGAAGAACACTGCTAAAATTGGCATTACAGCCGCCGCTATTTGTCCAATTGTCATATTATGATCACACCCTATTGTTGTATGTATCTCTATTGTACATCTCATTGTGAAGTATTGAGCAATGTAGTTGTGTACATTTTATTACTAATGGAACTTCTACAGAAGAAAAAAAGAGGAAAATGGTCTAGTAATATTCCATATTAGGGAATTTTGATATATATTTATTACGGTAGCATTTGATGAATTATAAAGAATGAAAGTGTTGATATACATATTAAGCAACCAGGAGAGTATGAACAATCAGCAGGGGGGAGTATGTAGTGGAAGTGTATGTTGCAAGACAGCCTATACTGGATAGAAGGCAGCAAGTCATCGCATATGAATTGCTTTATCGAGGAGATAAGAGACAGAATCAATATGCTTCTCCGGATGGGGATCAGGCCACTGCAGATGTGGTGTTAAACAGTTTCTTTAATATGGGTATTGATCAGCTGACAGAAGGGAAAAGCTGCTTTGTTAATTTTACCGAGAATTTACTAAAGAGCGAGCTGCCACTATGTTTTCCACCACAACAATTAGTTATTGAGTTACTAGAAACGATTACTCCTACAGAAGAAATGGTCCAGATCGTCAAATTATTGAAGGGGAAAGGGTATCGCATAGCATTAGATGACTATATTCTTCATGAAGACAACCCATACACCTATGAGCTGTTGCTGCATGCGGATATAATAAAAATAGATATAAGAAGTACAACTCCAGAACAACAAACAGTAATATTCGAAGCGCTGCAGGGCTTTCCAGTCCAGTGGCTGGCGGAGAAGGTGGAAACATATGAGGAATACCAGTATTGCAAGCAAAGAGGGTATGACTACTTCCAAGGTTACTTCTTCAGTAAGCCCTCTATTGTTACCTCTCATGATGTAGCCATTCCT
The DNA here is from genome assembly GCF_042434395.1 of Pontibacillus salicampi. Lineage (NCBI taxonomy): Bacteria > Bacillati > Bacillota > Bacilli > Caryophanales > Bacillaceae > Pontibacillus > Pontibacillus salicampi. The sequence goes on from NZ_JBHLTP010000013.1 coordinate 16,088, forward strand.
CCTATGCAGCATATGAACATGATTCAGGAGCTCTCTAAAGAAGAGCCCGAAGTAAGAAAGGTTGCCTCTCTTATTGAAACAGACATGTCCCTTTCTTATAAGCTGTTACGTCTAATTAACACAGTAGCGAATCGCAGGGTAGATAAGATCAAATCTATAGAACAGGCTATCATGTTATTAGGGTTTCAGGAAGTGAAGAAGTGGGCCTATGTACTAGCAATGAAGGACATGAGGGAATATCGAATGGACTTTAATGAGGAAGCGATGAAAATGACCTTCCTGCGCGCAAAGCTATGTGAACAAATAGCAATAGAGCTAGGTAAGAAGCGCGAAAGCTCTGCCTATTTTCTAACCGGGTTACTATCATTAATAGAGCTTTTTATGCAGCAGCCATTACAGGAAATACTGCTGGACCTTCCGGTGGATGAACATATTAAGCAGGCACTGAACGGAGAGGATAACGAATATAAACGGGTGTTAGACCTGTGCATGCGAATGGAAGAGGCCAATTGGAGTGAAATGGAACAAAATGCATCTTCCATAGGGATTAGCATGGAAACGTTATTTAAAAGCTATAACAATAGTCTGCAATGGACAAAGCAAGTAATGCAAAGCTTTTATACTAGTGCATAAGAAAAGGCAAGAGACGCTCTCTTGCCTTTCGTTATGCCTATAATTTTATGGTTTGGTATCCTTTTGGAGGAATCGTGACCCTGTCGACCTTTTCTTTCACTTTTTCGTTCAGGTTTGTGACGCTGATACTTTGATTATAGTTTGACAGGGACAGTGTTGCTGGCTCATGTAAGGGGTTGAACCACCTAAGGATTATACCATCTTGGTCATAGCTTTGCTTACAAACGCTTAATAAGCTGGTTGTATGAACTTGTAATAAAGAGTATTGGGCATTTAGGGTTTCCACTGGATATGGAATTTCAAATCGATCCAATCGCTCTTCGAAAGAGTTCAAGCTTTGCTTCTGATAGCTAGCGTTGTGCTCATTAAATTGATAAAGCCTATTAAACAATACTGTCGGTGAAGCGGAGCTGCTATCAAATGAAATAGCATAATCGAATGTCATACATTGCTGCATTTGAGCGTCCGGGGTGTAAACCACCTTGTTGTTTATACCTGAAGCTCTTCCAGGTCTCCACGTCAGATTATCCCTACCGAGTAACCCGACACTGCGGAAGAGGGTGAATGCCATTTGCCCTGTATCCAGTACCTCATATTCCTTCATTCCTTTTGTCATAACAGTAAATGTACCTTTATCTGACTCTATCCCCGCAATACTTTCTAGTGGATGAATAGAAACAGGAGCCTCTTTATGTCCTCTTTCCTTCCACTCTGACAAATGAGGATTGTTCACAGCATGCTCTACCAAACTGAAGCCCTGGTCCGCGAAGGAAGTAGTAGGAGGTGTTCCTGGTGACTGAAGCAGTACACGTAGGCGATGGTCCTTTGCTTGGTTCGTTACTTCGTGATGAACGCGGACAAAGTTTTCTGTTTTTCTAAGCTCAAATGTAGTAATAATCGTACAAGGTGTAGTAGCCTGCTGCTTTTGACGCTCCTCTAGGGTGTGGGGCACAGCTGTAGTATGCGATACAGTAAGCTTCTCTACTTCTGGGCTCCTTTGTACATCTATTAAGGCACCGTCTTCAAGATAGATTGGACTATCTCCTGGAAGAGGGGAGAAGTCATAAGAGTCTCCAGCATCTGCTCTCTCCTCAAAGCAAAGCAGGTTTTCAATGGTGCTCCCAGTCGATTGATTGGTGAGAGAAATGGTCCCCTTATCTGTCCATTCTAGTTGTAGAAAGGAATTTGATATTACAGTTTCCGTTGCTGCAGCCAGTCTATAGCTGGATGAGACTCCCTCTTGGATCAGGTATGCGGCATACCCTAATGCAGGCATGTCAGTAACCGTTACTAACATTTCACTGCGATAATAACCAGGAATCTCCACCTCTTGTTCCCCATCAGCTGTAACTACAATTTTTTTCCCGCCACTAATGTACTCCTGGTCTAAAACAGTGGAATCCAGTGGTTCCCCCTTTATAGTTGTAATCGTAAAAGCAGGATCCTTCGTGAAAATAGTGGTCGTCAGCTGACCATCCCACACTTGCGGCATTGTATTGAAGAGGACCAGAATCTGTTCTTCTCCTAGTTCGTTTGCCACCGCTTGAGTTACTTGCTTTTTAATAATATTTAGTAACCCGTCTGCCTTCCTATCTATCTTTCGAAGACGAATCATAATGTCACTATTCGTATCGTCTGAATTGCAGCCGCCGATGGAATCATGAGCATGAACATCGAACAAATCCTTCCACATAGTATCAAGCCATTCCTGTGGGTAACGGAAGCCAAGGGTAGAAGCCATTACCGCTATGGGCTCCAGCAGGTGTAATAGCTTATGCTCGACGTTCGTATTCAGCTGCTTAATATCGTACCGTTGAGAACGGATGGTTTGATGAATACGGGAATGCTCCGTCGCGGTTAATTCTCCTTCAATTACTGTATCAAACGGTTCTTCACTCCATGCCTGCTCCATGAAATGTTCGTAGTCAGATAGGATATAATCTCGATCCTCATCTTGCTGATTAAGCTGTTGAATCGTAGATGGGAAGTGGTCCCGAACCAGTACCTGATCACCCCCTGAAGGCAGCAATATTTGGTCCGTGTGTTTATTGTAATTTTCTAATTTCTCTACAATAGGCTGCAGCTTTTCTTCATAATAGGTTGGGTCTGCTGATAGGAACTTCCCTGGACCGTATCCGAAAAGCATAAGGTTCGTAGGAATACTTTCCCCATCAGGCGATTTCCACATGAAATGAAGGTCGTTATCTAATTGTTCGGAATACACACCGCGTTGCAAGATACTGTAACCTAGCCCAAACCCTTTAAACATAGATGGAAGATACGCATTTTGGCCAAATATATCTGGTAAATAGCCAATGTTCATATTGTGTCCCATATCCTCAGCCATACGGCTTCCATATAGCAGGTTACGAATGACGGCTTCCTTGTGAACGAGTAGAGAGTCTGTTTGGGTGTACCATGGTCCCACAAATATACGCTTGTTCGTAATCAGGTTCTTTAACCGTTCCCGATTGTCGGGACGGATGCGTAAGTATTCCTCTACAACAGACATTTGCCCATCCATCACATAACTATAGTAATGAGGGTTTTCCTCAAGCAGGTGAATAAGATAATCCATATTTTCAATTAGTAGAATATTGGAGTCTTCTATCGTAAAATACCACTCCCTATCCCAATGGGAGTGGGGAACGATATGAACGGTTTTTTTGGTCATGACATACCCTCCTAAGCATAATAGAGCAAACAGGCACTGCAGGGAATCGTTCCCATAGCGCCTGTATTCACAGTTCATCAAATGGTAATTCTATTTCGTTTTAATAGAGCAAATCGAACAAATATATTGGCTACGGCAATAAATAGTGCTCCTATTATCAAGCCGAATAAATAAGCTAAAATAGAACCTTCTACTAGAGGCCAGCCCCAAAAGGCAGGTAAAGGTAACCATTGTTCAGCACCAAGTAATACAGCAGTTGATGCCCCTATAATAGCACCGCCTATATTTATGGGGATGGTGATGATAGGGTTACGAAGCATAAATGGAATAGCCCCTTCACTAATAGCTATTAACCCTAGCAGGATAGAGGTTTGTCCTGTCACTCGTAGGTCAGGACTAAACACCCGTCGTCCAACTAAAAATCTATCTAACACAGTAGCTAAACCTAGTCCAATTGGCGGGATAACAATAGCTAATACTCTTGCAGTTAAAGGAAATATCTCGTCTGAGGCAAGTCCAATTGCAATAGCCCCTGCTGCTTTGTTAATTGGACCGCCCAAATCGAAAGCAGTTGCAGCTGCGATGACGGTAGCTAATGCAATTTCACCAGATGATTGAGCCGATTCAATGAAGTTCCGCAGAGCTAAGTTCATCCCGCCAAAGACAGGATCTACAATGTAGAAGTTTAATAGAAAAATAGATAATACACTTATAGCAGGGATGATTAACATTGGTTTCATGGCTTGGAAATTTTTATTCAATTTTATTTTCTCATTAAGGAATTTAGAAATATAACCAGCTGCAAGACCTAATATGAGTGCTCCAAAGAAGCCAGACGCAACACCGTCTTCGATTCCCCAGAAGCGATAATGAATACCGGCTGCAAATATTCCGCCGATGAATCCTGATACGATGCCAACACGGTCAGCTAAAGCATATGCAGTGAAGGCGGCAAAAATGGGGTACATAAATTGGAAGATCATAAAACCAAATTTGTCTAAGTGATGGAGAATAACGAGAAGCTCATTAGGGTGATTGGCAAATCGGCTTGCATCGTTAATATCATTGACGAGTCCAAATGGCATCGACCCAAGCTTAGCAATACCCATCATGAGCCCAGCTGCAACAATCACTGGAATCATATACGATATACCTGTTAATATGGCTTGTCCCATTTCTGCAAATAAGCCTTGCTTTTTCTCAGAAGATGCTGTGTACTCAACAGAGTCAGTGTTTTCTCCTTTTACTGTTCCATCAGGGTTGTGTAAAGCACGATGCAGCAGCTTCTCTGCGTTACCCAGCGGGTCCGCAACCCTTACCTGTACATATGGCAGCCCTTTGAAACGTTCTTTTTCCTTTGGTGCAATATCTGTTGCAAACACAACAGCATCTGCCTGTTGAATGAGCTCCTCAGTATGTCGATCCTCCATACCGTTCGCTCCTTGCTTTTCGGAATGGACCCGAATACCAAGAGATTCTCCAGCTTGCTCCATCGCCTCTGCTGCCATGTAGGTATGTGCAATACCTGCAGCACATGCTGTGACCACCAGTACGGTTTGGTCGTAGGAGGAGGCTGGTTTCTGTTTCCTTTGTGTTGTATCGTCTAACGTTTGGAACAGCTCTTCTGGTGTTGTAGCTTTCATGAGCTGCTCGTAGTATTCGGAATCCATGAGTCTAGTACTTAATTCCGATAATACGTGAAGGTGGGTCGAGCCAGCCTCGCCGTCTGGAATCGCTATAAGAAAAACTAGCTCCACTTCGTTGGCAGGATCGATACTTTCCCAATCTTCCACAGGATTCTGAAGCCGTGCGACAGCAAATCCTGGTTTTTTTACTGCAGGAGATTTTCCGTGAGGTATTGCCAGCCCTGCTTCCATACCTGTTGCAGATACAGCTTCTCTATCTAATACTGCCTGATAATACTCCTCTTTTGAGGAAAGCATGCCTTCCTTAAACATAGCTTCTGTTAATTCCCAGATTACTTTCTCTTTATTCGTAGAAGAGATATCAAAAGTAATTAACGAGCTACTGGTCATTTCTGTTAATCTCATATATTCCACCCCTCATTCAAAGTGTTGAAAACCCTTACTAAAATCGCTTACATATAGTTGTATCATAGAATGGCCTGCAGTGAATGTACACTCGATGTACATTTGTACTTTCTTATTTTGGAAAGGAATAGCCACAAAAAGCAGGTGTGGTATAATTCACCTAGAAATGCTAGAGCGGAGGATAGTTATGGGAGCAATTTTAGATTATTTTTCCAAGGATATACATAAGCTCACACATGCTGAACGACATGTATTATATTATATTGAAGCGAATCTTGATCAATCAAGGAGGCTTTCGCTTACGAACATGGCCTCTATTAATACCGTGAGCACAACAACTATTGTGAGAATGTGTCATAAGCTAGGATTAGAGGGATATTCCGAGCTGAAATACTTTCTACGAAACTTCACCTTTGATGCTTTACCGGAAGAACAAGACACGATGGAGCGGTATGAGAAGGATTTACACCAGGTTTTCACCTCTTTGGATATTGATTATCTGGATGAGGTCAGCTTAAAGATGCTTCATGCCAAACGAATTATTATTGTGGCTGTTGGCTTATCCAAAACATTAGGAGAATATTTCAGTAAACGGCTTATGCAAATGAATACGGTATCCTCCTACGTGTATGAATCCCATATGATTGATTTGCTGCCTAATTGGGTGAACAAGGATGACTTTGTAGTGTTTATTTCTTCTAGCGGGGAGACGGAAACGTTAACGAAAACAGCCGATAAAGTTAACCATTTAGATGTACCGTCTCTTGCAATTACCAATACACCTGACAGTGCTCTACACTCCATGACTAATGATTCTATTAGTGCTCATGTGCAGCGGGTTATGTTTGCAGGATACGACTTATCAGCACGGTCTACCTTAATGATGCTCATAGATGTATTATTCGAGCGATATTTACGAAATGCTTTAGAGCAGAAATGAGCGTCCTAATGAGAAGCTTTGACAAGCAGCGTTAGAAGGGATTAGGGAAAGAGGGAGGGTGACGATGTACTTCTTTAAACAATTATTTCACTTCACATACCAGCAAGCGATGGCTTCGTTATTTCCGGCGCTTATATTTTTGACGCTTGCAGGCACTAAAATCATATCAGTACCAGGAATTCCGCGGTATGATCTTATTTTACTAGCGTGTATTGGTATTCAAATTTGTATGTTGTGGACAGGATTGGAAACGAAGGATGAGCTGAAGGTTATAACTTTGTTTCACGTACTAGGCCTTACTTTAGAGCTGTTCAAAGTTCATATGGGCTCTTGGAGTTATCCAGGGGAAGCCTATTCGAAAATAGCAGGTGTTCCGCTATATAGCGGTTTTATGTATGCCAGTGTAGCGAGTTACATTGTTCAATCCTGGCGTAGAATGAAATTAACCATCACGAAGTGGCCGGCTTGGTATTGGACAGTTCCCTTAGGAGCTTGCATCTATTTGAACTTTTTTACCCACCATTACATTTACGATATGCGTTGGTTCCTTACGGGTGGGCTCTTTCTGTTGTTCCTGTTAGGCAGGGTGTATTTCACCATCCATGACAAACGGTATTGGATGCCCCTGACCCTTTCCTTCTTCCTCATCGGATTCTTTATTTGGATTGCTGAGAATATTTCCACACTATTGGATGGGTACCGTTATCCAAACCAGGGAGATACGTGGGAAATAGTTCATATAGGGAAGATCAGCTCCTGGTTTCTACTTGTAGTAGTAAGCTTCATTATTGTTGCCCAACTGAAACGGGTGAAAGGGGAAGGCTTTGACGATACGGTACCGATAGAGCCGAAAGAGGAGGGGGTCCTCAAACAGAGCTAGGATGCGGATTCAGTATTATCAGGAAGCAGAACTGTTTCGTAAATCCAATATACAATCGCAGCAATTAATACATACAGATAGAACTCCACGTTCATCCAGGAAGTAGATTCAATCCGTAAGATGAGGTATGCCGGAACTGTAATAATCGTCGCTGCCGCTATGTATAGTATTAAATGGATAAGGTCAAACCGATCCTGACTTTCCCATTTTCTAAGCAGTATGGTAATGGGAAGCAACAGGACACAATATAATGCTAGGAACATAGGGAAGGTTACGATAATTGGATACATCATACTCAATGAGAACCCTTTTGATTCAATTCCAAAATCAACAACTACATAAATAATTGCCATTGTAAGTGACGCCAGCAGAAGCATAAAAATATATCGATATCCCATTGATGTTCTCCTTTATGAATTGGTTCATTCGTTTAAAAAAGGTGCCACGTATGTGTTGCCCTTGTATGTGTATGATAAAACATATACTATACCACTATTCTCGAATAGTACCTTTCTACAATTTACCATAAAAAATTAGTACCTGCAGTGTAGACGATTAGGAACGGATGGAGTTTTAGCCTGACTAAGTTTAAGGAATGGCCCTGTTAGACATTTTCGGTGAGGTTTGGGTTATTTTCTTCAAAAGGGGATTCCAGCTCAATCACATAAGGGCACATTACAGAATTAGAGACATGCAATAAATAGTTGTTGACTTTTCCGGTAAAGCACCGTATTCTAAAGATAATTAAATAAACATTTTCTTCCTTAAAGGGGAGTAGCTATACAATAAAGTCGTCATTGCGAGAGAAATCTCCGGCTTTATTGGCAACGATTTTGGTTGTTAGCAAGACCTTTACACCACTCGTGTAGAGGTCTTTTTTGATGGGCCTTTACCAATAACGGTAAAGGTTTTTTTTAATGGTATTTGTGGTGAGAGCAGAGGAAGAAGGAAAAGGAGAAGGATACATGGAACTACAATTAGTGATGGAGTATGGCTGGGTGTTATTAGTACTTATTTTGCTAGAAGGAATTCTTGCAGCTGATAATGCACTAGTGATGGCTGTAATGGTGAAGCACCTGCCAGAAGAAAAACGAAAAAAAGCTCTCTTTTATGGATTGGCCGGTGCGTTCATTCTTCGGTTTGCTTCCCTATTCGTGATTACATTATTAATAGATATTTGGCAGGTTCAAGCCTTAGGAGCAGCTTACCTATTATTCATCTCTATTAACCACTTACGAAAAAGGAATAATAAAAACAAAGAAGGCGATGATAACGAACAGGAATCCAGCAAGGGGAAAGGGTTTTGGGCTACAGTATTAAAAGTAGAGCTTGCAGATATGGCTTTTGCAGTAGATTCCATTTTAGCTGCTGTTGCGTTGGCTGTTTCTCTACCTAATAGTGGTCTTCCTGCAATAGGTGGTATGGATGGCGGCAAATTTCTAGTTGTATTACTAGGTGGAATTATCGGGATTGTCATAATGAGATACGCCGCAAATAAATTCGTGCATGTATTGCACCAACGACCTGGATTAGAAACGGCCGCGTTCATTATTGTAGGCTGGGTTGGTGTAAAGCTTGGGGTTCATGTATTGGCGCATCCATCCGTTCATATCATTTCTCACCATTTTCCAGAATCTCTGTTGTGGAAAGGTATCTTCTATTCTGTGTTAGTGGTAACCGCAATAGTAGGATGGTTCTCAACGGAGAAATCATACCAACAGCAGGTTAGACCAAATATATAGAGGAAGGGGTGCGTTATGTCAAAAGAAGAGGTTAGAAATAAGGTTTGGGACCTTTTAGAGGAGCAGAAGGCAGCTCGATTTCCATTTCCTATAAAGGGGAGGATTCCAAATTTTAAAGGAGCTGAGGCTGCAGCGCAGCAAGTCTGTAAGCTAGAAGCTTATCAGAAAGCTAAAGTAGTAAAGGTGAACCCTGATTCCCCTCAAATACCATTACGTGCACAAGTGCTAAGGGACGGGAAGATATTACTTATCCCAACTCCAAGGCTAAAGGCTGGTTTTATTCAATTAAACCCAGAGGATATCCCGCGTGGAGAAGAGAAAAAGGCGGTTAGTCTAAAGCATATGAATAAATATGGGGAAGAAATATCTTTGTCAGATATGCCGGTTATAGATTTAGTTGTGGTTGGCTCGGTGGCTATTCATGAGGATGGACGCAGGCTAGGGAAGGGAGAAGGCTATGCAGATCGGGAATATGCCATACTCCGTGAGCTTGGCAATCCAGCTGTGCCAATTGTTACGACCATTCATTCTTTGCAGCTAGTACAAGACGATTTCCCCCGGGATGCATACGATGTCACCGTCGATTACATTGCAACAGAAAGGGAGGTTATCCAGGTAGAGTCGCCATACGATAAGCCAACTGGGATTGTTTGGGATCAGGTAACGGAGGAGCAGAAAAAAGAAATGCCTATATTAGAAGATATTTGGGCATTAAAATAGGAATGAACTTAAGCAGCACCACTTCTGGATGCTGCTTTTTCACTGAGGTTTGATTAAAATTGCCCCTGATACCAGCGGAAATACCCAAGCTGATAGGAGCTGTATGCTATGAGGAAAAAAATGGTGATCATAAAGGCTAGAAAAGCCCAATCTCGCCAATCTAGCGTGAAACGGCGATACCACGTTCGCTTCTTGTCTCCTGTAAACCCTTTTGATTCCATGGCAATGGCTGTTCGTTCGGCTTTCCGAATAGCACCGGCTAATAAAGGGATAGCAAAACGTTTGTACTGCTGAAGGGATTCTTTAATGTTTGTTGCTCGGTTGACTCCCCTTACTCGATGGGCAGCCCTTATCTGTGCCAATTCCTCTTTCATCATCGGAAGGAATCGATAGCCTGCAAGAATTCCATATGCTAGCTTTGGAGGAAGTTTGCATTGCTGCATCAAACTTAATATAAAATGCACCATATTAGTGGTAAAGACAAACATTAGTGATAAAGATGCAAAGGCAAGCATCCTTAAGGAAAGAGAGAGAGCTACCATTACGTCCTCTCGAGGGACATTCCACCATAATAGAGCTACAACATCATTTTTGTTCGTTGGTTCATCTGCAAAAGCAATCGTAGTCCAAAGCATCCCGAGCGAAATAATAAAAAAGGGTAGAAAGAAAAGTGCATATCGGCTCCAGGCGACCTTTCCAAAGAGAATTGTCAATAAAATAGTGAAAATGCAATAAAGGAGCGGGGTGAACGGATCAAATACAAAGGCAAGCAAACAGACGGTGAGCACGACAGTGATGGCTTTCAAGCTTGGATTAATTTGATGTAATAGAGTAGACATCTTGCAGTGCCTCCAATCGTTTCTCTAACGACACACTCGTTGGTAATAGCAAGTTCCACTTTGCTAGATTTGGTTGCTTCCACAGTTCAGCAGGAGTCTGATCGGCAATGATTCTTCCCTCTTCCATCACAAGAACTCGTGTTGCATATTTTTGTACAAGGTCCATGTCATGAGTAATCATCACAATCGTAGTATCCTCCTTAAAGCGCTGTTCCAGCAAGCTCATCAGCCTTTCTGTGGAGCGGGCATCTTGGCCAAAAGTAGGTTCATCCAAAAATAACAAGCCCTGCTCATCGACAATCATTGTAGCTACACTCAATCTTCTCTTCTGTCCCTGGCTCAGAGTGTAAGGATGGCGCTTTTCTAACCCTTCCAGCTGACAATAGGACATTATTTCTGTTACGCGTTGGGTTATATAGTCCTCTGAGAAGGATCGAACTTTCATTCCATAGCCTATTTCCTCTTCCACGGAATCTGTTATAAATTGATGCTCTGGATTTTGAAATACATAGCCTATTTCCTTGCGTAAATCCCTTTCCTTCCAGCTGGAAAGCGGTCTTTGGTGCAGCATTAGGTCTCCTTCGTACTTGGTTTCAATACCCGCGAGCGCTCTCGATAATGTTGTTTTACCACTTCCGTTTGGTCCGAGTATTGCGATAAATTCCCCTTTGTGAATAGCAACATCAATTCCCCGCAGTATTGCTTGATTCCGTTTACTTACGTGAAGATCCTTTGCCATGAGCAAATTATTACTCAAAGCCTTCCGTTTGTTTGGCCTAGAGATTATAGCAGGGGCGTGGAGGTGGTTCGCTTCCAACGATTGCATATATTCCTCTATGGTTAACGGGAGGGGCTGTAGAGAAGAACCAAAATGGCTAAGCCAAAGGTCCGTGACTTTCGGAATCCATATGCCCTGTTCTTTTAGTTCGTCACCAAATGTGGTTATCGCTTCTCTTAATGGACCGTCATACAGCATCTTTCCGTCCTTTTGTAAAATAACAGCTCGTTCTATAAAGGAAGCCCATCCCTCCAGCTGATGCTCAATAACAATCAGGCCAAACGAATGCTGAAGATGAAGGCTATGAATCGTATCTATAAAGTCTTGTGTAGCTTTCGGGTCCAGGTTGGCAGTGGGCTCATCTAAAATAAGAATGGCAGGTTGTAACGCCAACACACAAGCTAATGCTACCTTTTGCTTTTGCCCACCAGAAAGAGAGGAAATGGTACTTTCCTTATATTCCTCCATGTCAACTAATGATAGTACTTCTTCTATTCTTGTTTCGATTTCCTCAGGGGGGGTCTGGATATTTTCTAATCCGAAAGCTATTTCATCCTCTACTGTAAGCATACAAAATTGACTTTCTGGATCTTGGAATACCACTCCAATCCGTTGACTCCATTGCCCAGGAGAGCTATTGGAAATGGATGCTTCGTTAAGCTTTACATCACCCGCTGTGTATCCATCTAATTCACTTGGATAAATTCCATTCAAGCAAAAGGTGAGCGAGCTTTTACCAGAACCGCTCGGGCCAAGAAGAAGCATGGTCTCTCCTTCTGAAATAGTAAAAGAAATGTCAGAAAGGGTGCTTTGTTCTGTTTCTTCATAGTTAAGAGAAAGCTGTTGGATGGATAACGTATCCCTGCTCATGCGGCTTTCTTCTTTCGCCATTCTTTACCAAGGGCAAAGCTGGATAGTACACCTGTCTTCGCTAATCCGTCGCTAATTGCTTTTCCAAGTAAACCAGAAATGACAGCCCCGCTAATCATTCTTACAATCAGCATACTAACGATGTAGGTTGTTCCAAACGCAGCGTAACCTGATCGGAAGTAGCCCCAAATAAAGCTGAAAACAGCCGCACCTACACCAGCCATCATAAGGACTGCTAAGGTATATCGCTTCCACCTAGTCAGTGCGAATGCGGTTTCTGCTCCTAATCCTTGAATAACGCCTGAGAGAATTAGGATAGGTCCCATAGCGTTGCCTAGCAGCACTTCAATGGTAGCGGCTATGGTTTCAGAAAGAAAGGCTGCTCCAGGCTTTCGAATAATGTAGGCTGCGATAATGGAAACTATAAACCAAATACCGAAGATAAGATCATATCCAATTGGTCCCATCACTGCTGCTAGCAGCTTTCCAACTGGTAAAAATGCCAAATAGACAACAGCGAATACTACAGAAAGCACGGACATAACAACGATTTCTTTCAGTCTCCAATTATTCATTCCTTTTTCCCTCCTTTAGTAGAAGGGCTGTTAGCAGAAATAGTGACAGTCATGACGGTGTGAGAGGAGCCATTTTTCTCTACATCGGTAAACACTTGCTCTAACCCGTTATAAATAGAATTTCCATCGCCATCTAGCCGGGTCGCATAGTGTACGGAGGATACCTCGATACCCTGCTGCTTCATAGACTCAATTTGGCTGTAAATAGTATCCATATAATCGCCGCCTCCCATTGGATAAAGAGAGAACATTCCTGCTGCTTCTTGATGAATGGTTTGACTGTTTGCAGCGTTTAATGGTGATTCGTCCTCTGCCATATACGTGTCGCCTGATGTGTCTCCAGGACAGCCAATAGAGTAGGTTGCATTAAAAACAACGTGATGACCAGTGCTTGCTGCTTGCAGAAAGGCTGCCTTTGTGACATCAAAGATGTGGGTAATTCTCCCGCGTACGCATGTCCCGATATCAGTCGTTTCCATCCAAACCTTTGATGTATCTACTTCTTTTAAGGCAGATTGAATCACCTGTACAAAATCATCTGTCATTGGATAAATAGCAAAGTTGCATCCAGCTATCCGATTACTTCCGCAAACTCGTTGTTCCATGAATATTCCTCCTAGTAATGAATGATTTTGAACGACACAAGGTGTTATAAACACAAAAAAACTGCATCCCAGGGGAATGCAGTCTAATATAAGATAGGGCACGATAGGCACGTGCTCGTAAATATCAAGTTCGACTGCACTTGCCCACGCTAGTATTATCCAGATCGGGTCATAAGGGTCGGAATTCATCCTCTCAGCCATGTACATAGCTCCCCCAGTGCGTAACGCTAGGTATGCAATTTTAGTTCGTTCACAAGTATAGAATAATAGAAGAATCAAATATTGTAAACATGTGACGATAATAGAAAAGAGGAATATGAGAAAAGAAACACTGTCGTGAAAGCTGCATGTACCCTTTGTTAGTCCACGTTCTCTCCTTTTAGGAGAAACTATAGAAAAATAAAAAATAGTCATATATTTGTTAGAATGAGCAAGAAAAATCGAATTTTAACGAAAATTTTACTGATATTCTGTTCCGCATATTCCAATATTATAATAAAATTTAAGTCTATTACACTAGGTCTTCCGTAATGAGGAGTGGGGATGTTGCAAGAATTGCAAGGTAATTATGAGAGTGGATTGGTTCTCCTTTCCCTCGTAGTAGCTATGGTTGGGGCATATATTTCTCTTGATATTGCACAGCATATTGCTCGGACAAGTAGAGATATGAGAATCCCCTGGCTATTTACAGGGGCTGTAACGTTTGGGATGAGTCTCTGGTCGGTACATTTTATATGGGTTAATGCTTTGCATGTCCATATACCTATATTGGAAAATGGCAGCGCGACCTTCTTGTCTATCTTGCCTGTCGTACTGGCGAGTATGGTTGCGTTTTATATGATTAATAAGGGAGTTATTACCTATATTCAAGTGTTTCTGGCTGGGGTTATTATTTCAGCTGGAATGATCGTTATGCAAATCGTAGCAAGAACTGCATTAGTCATGCCTGGAGTGGAATTGCGTTTTCATGCAGTCTATCTTTTCCTTGCGAGCTTTGTAGCATTCTTATTAGCAGTTGGTTCTATACGTCTGCTAAGAAAAATACAGCAGCATCGTTCCCGCCTTCGTAAAATAGGAAGCGCTATTGGATTAGGAATAGCCAACACGCTATTGTATTACATAGGTACAAAGGCCATGCCCATTTACGTGAGAGATACGAAGGTGTTCACTGCCACTCCATTTAGTGACAATACAGCGCTTGTATTGAACGTTACCATTATGATGACGGTTTTATTAGCCGCTGTTTTATTGCTTGGGCGTGTGGAGAACTTAAGCATGCAGCGCTTAGCCTATTACGATATTTTAACCAACCTCCCGAATAGAAGATATTTTATTCAAAAGTACGATGACCTTCTGAAAGGAACGGCTAAACAAAAAGGCGTCATCTCGTGCATCTTGTTTGATGTGGACCATTTCAAATGGATTAACGATACATTTGGATATGAGGCTGGTGATGAATTCCTAAAGCAGATTGCAAAGGAGATACGAGATCACGCTCATCCTACAACAGTTGTAGCAAGACTGGATGGAAATCGCTTTGGTTTGCTATATAGGAAGGGGAAGACAGTGGAGGATTTGCAAGAAAGGCTGGAAAGCATCCAGGAAAGCTTTCGTGGAATTCCATTTGATTTAGGACAGTTAGAGTTTCGCCCAACCCTATCAATCGGTGCTAGTATGAAGGAATATGATAATCCGAGCTATACCTCTTTATTTAGCCATGCAGAAAGAGCCTTACACTTTGCTAAGGGGAATGGTCGGAACAATATTCAGATCTACAATAAAGATATTCATTCTAATGAAAGAGAACACCAGCTGTTAAACGGTATGAAGCATGCAATGAAGAGAGGGGAATTCTCCCTTTACTATCAACCTACCGTGTCGGCACATCCATTACATTATCGAAGAGCAGAAGTATTAATTCGCTGGTTCAGCGAGGAATTGGGCCAGGTGTCTCCTGGGGAATTTATACCTCTAGCAGAACGGAGTGGATTAATTACCGAGCTAACGGAATGGATTGTACGTACTGCTTTAATCCAGCTGAAAGCGTGGGATAAAGAGCAGGCATCTATCCGTCAGCTATCAATTAATATTTCAGCTATCCATTTTCAATATGGAAATGTGTATGACCTGATGAAGCGATTGACAGATGAGATTGAGATCCATCCCTCCAGAATAGAGTTGGAGATTACGGAAACCTCTGTTATGAAGAATATGAGTCAAGCTGTAGCAACCCTTCATCAGTTAAGAGAGCTCGGGTTTCGTATTGCTCTAGATGATTTTGGTACAGGTCTATCCTCATTAAACTATTTACAGATGCTCCCGATAGATACGTTGAAAATTGATCAAACGTTTGTTCAAGATATTGCTCATGATACGAAGAAGCAGGCTATAGTAGAAACCATCATTCGATTAGCTAAGCACCTCGGAATGGAAATTGTGGTAGAAGGAATAGAGGAAAACGTCCAATATTTGCTCATGCAATCGTATGGCTGTGATTATTTACAAGGATATTATTTCGCGAAACCTATGCGGGCAGAGGAGCTATCAGCGGTGTACGAAAGAAATGCAGCCCAATTAGTGTAAGCATAAATTGGAAATTCTTCTTCCTCGGCATAGGAATGATGTTTGAAGTATAATACAGAAAAGGAACAGAGTATGGAGGAGGGATACCATGGGGAAAGCAGCAGATAACCGTCATTCACAAATTCAATATGTCCAAAACAGAGTGAACATGCTTCAGCACGTTGTCCAATCAATGGATGCTCACTCTGTTGAAGTAGAGGACTTAGATCAACTACTACACTTAATGAACGAGCTGGAAGGGAAGATAGAACGATTTAAGAAGGATTGGCAGGATGGTCGCTCATGAAGGAGCTTAAATCGATTCTTCTAGCCTTGTGGTTACTTTTTATCAGCTATGCCTTTTTTCTGGCTCCAATAGAAGGAGGAAAAGATGTCTTTCTGCAACACCTTTTCTCCGCCCAATATACCGACCCTTTACTGATGACCGTGTTTTCGTTGTTAGGGATATGGCCTGCTGTGTACTGTATTCTTCTACTTGAAAATGATCGAGCATCTATCCCTGCATGGCCATTTGCCTTAGGGTCTTTCGTTGCCGGTGCCTTTACGATATTACCTTACTTTGTATTCCATATAGAAAAACGGCGAGTGAAGAACAGAACTCCAGAACGAGCGAGATTGTTTTTGTCAAATCGTGGGTTATACATACTACTATTACTACTCACGGTAGTGCTGATGGCATTTGGTCTTTACTACGGTGATGTTAATGTATATGCAGATATGTTTATGCAATCCCGGTTTGTCCATGTCATGACGATAGACTTTATCGTGCTGACACTCCTTTCCATGGTCGCCATTGCCCACCATGCCTATTACTTACACGAACGATCCCAGAAGCTATGGTGGCTTGGTTTGATTCCCATTATAGGGGCACTGATCTACTTGCTCATTACAGACAATCGCCAGCGTGTGGAGGAAGGACGCTAAGTAACAACGAAAAGCTGCAAATGTGCAGCTTTTTTATATGGAAGCTATTAATCAGGCTTTTGGATCAGGCTAATGGTTCAAGGAATGTAGTCTTGGGGGGGAACTTTCCACCAGATTATCTCCAATGGAACGCTTTCCGAATGAGGACTGCATAAAAATTGTACCAGCAGCGTGAACAGTTTGTATTAAAAACGAAGAAAAGTGTTGATGTTAATTGACAGAAAAATTAAAATTATATTAAATTGAAAGCGTTTTATAGCTTGCAAGGAGACGTTGTGTGCGAAATATATTAAGAGTATCATTGCAAACCAAAATTTTGGGATTAGTAATATCTATGCTGTTATTCGTTATTGTTACGTTAACCGCTATTTTTGCTTATTGGGAAGTGAAACAAACGAAAAGTCAAAAGGGAGAGCTTGCTCTGCAAGTAGCGACCACCGTTTCCTTTATGCCAAGCATTAAAGATGCCTTCACACTGGAGGACCCATCTCTTATTATTCAGCCAATAGCGAAGGAGGTAGAGAAGGAGGTAGGAGCAGAATTCGTTGTGATAGGAAATAAGAATAGCATTCGTTATGCTCATCCAGATGCTTGGAAAATTGGGCGTAAAATGGTCGGAGGAGATAATGATCGAGCATTACAAAAGGGCGAGTATTATACTTCAGAAGCAACAGGGACATTAGGGCCATCCTTACGTGGAAAAGCACCGATTAGAAATAGTGAAGGGGATATTGTTGGTATCGTCTCCGTCGGATTTTTAATAGAGGATATCCAGGCAGCTATGTATCAAAAATTATGGAAGATTAGTATTGTAGCGTTTCTCATATTACTAGTAGGGGTAGGATGGGGTGTTCTGCTAGTGAGAAGTATTAGAAAGGATACGCTTGGACTCGAACCGAAGGAAATAGCCAGTTTGTATCGGGACCGAAGTGCGATCTTATATTCCATAAAAGAAGGCATCATCGCCATCGATCAAGATGGCAACATTTCTATGATGAACACCTCTGCACAGGAAATGCTCCATATCCCTTACGATGCGATTGACTTATCCATTGAGGAAGTGTTTCCTAATACGAAAATGCTTCGAGTACTTCAATCCGGCCAGCAGGAAACAGACCAGGAGATGCTATTAGGAGACAGGCTGGTTATCGTCAATAGAACTCCCGTTGTAGAACAGGGGGAAGTCATTGGCGTAGTAGCTAGTTTTCGAGACAAGACGGAGGTCCAGCAGATGGTTCAAACCTTAACCGAAGTTCGTAAGTATTCAGAAGACCTCCGTTCCCAGACACATGAATATACAAATAAATTATATGTGCTATCTGGACTCCTGCAATTAGGTAATTACCAGGAAGCAAGGGAACTGTTAGACGAGGAGGTTACTATTCAACAACAACAAAACAGAATATTGTTTGACCAAATTGAAGATGAAACGGTCCAGGCAATCCTGCTAGGAAAAATCAGCTTTGCATCAGAGAAGAAAATTGATTTTCATGTCAATGAAGAAACGGAGTTACACGCTCTGCCTAGTCATATACAGCCCTCCCTGCTCATCACGATTTTAGGGAATTTATTGGACAATGCCTTTGATGCAGTAAGTCAGCAGCAGAAGAAGCAAGTATCTTTTTTTGCAACTGATATTGGGAAGGAAATCGTGCTGGAAGTGCAGGATAATGGCATAGGCATTGAAACCAATCAAATGGACCGTATTTTTCATAAAGGATTTACGACGAGCAAGGAAAAGGGGAGAGGCTTTGGCCTTTCTAATGTGATGGATGCTATCTACCATTTGGAAGGAAGTGTCGAGGTGAATAATGCGGAGGAGGGAGGTACTGTGTTTTCGGTGTTTATACCTAAACAATCCAGCACGAAGGAGGTACTAGGATGAGAGTGTTTATTGCCGAGGATGATTATCGAGTAGCCAATTTACACGAAACATTTCTAAAAAGCATAGAGGGAATAGAGGTAGTAGGGAAAGCACTGAATGCACAAACAACACTAGATTCCTTAAAGGATTTACAAGTTGATTTATTACTCCTCGATGTATATATGCCTGATCAGCTAGGGACCGATATACTCCCTATCATGCGAGAAAGGCATCCAGCGGTAGATATCATTATGATTACAGCTGCTGATGACAAGCAGCAGGTAGAGAAAGCAATACGGTTTGGTGTAGTTGACTATATGATTAAACCAATTACAATGGAACGTTTTATGGAAACAATAGAACGATTTCATCATAATTTTCAAGCCAAGCAACATGTAAAACAATATGATCAGCAATTCGTCGATCAGCTATTAGGGAAGGTACAGGAAAGCCAGGAAGAAAAGCAGCATCTTCCAAAGGGGATAGATGAATATACGTTACATAAAGTAAAGGATTCATTACGCGAGTTTTCGAGAGGAATAACCGCCGAGGAATTCAGCTATCATATGGGAGCCTCCAAAACAACAGCAAGAAGATATTTAGAATTCCTGACAACAGAAGGAAAAGCATTAGCAGAAACGGAATTCGGAAAAGTAGGCAGACCACAAAGAAAATACTATGCAAAATAGCCATGTACGAGGCGTACATGGCTATTTTTGTAGGTCTGTATGGCGGAAAAGAGACGCTGCATGCCAAAAAGGATCACATGCATGGACGGATAGCGCCTCTCTCTTAAGCATAAATTTTATGCATTTTATTAGCTTTAAAGAAGTAAATAAAGCTTATTTTGAAAACGTTTTCAAAAAATGTGTTACGCAGTACAGTTAAGGTATTACTTATGTAGGGGGAGAAAAGGATATGAAGAAAACGCTTGTGAGTTTATTTTGTGCTTCGTTACTGTTTGGTGCGGCTTGTTCTTCTGGTGATCAGGCTTCTGGTACGGGGGAGAACGGAGAATGGACTCCTGAACAGAATATTGAAGTAGTCGCTCCAGCTGGAGCTGGTGGTGGCTGGGATACCACTGCTAGGTCTGTTGCGAAGGTAATGGAGGATGAAGGGATAGTGGAGAAGGACATTGGTGTTGTTAATAAACCTGGAGGTGGTGGATCAGTAGGGTGGTCCTATATAAACGGGAAGCAGGGAAATCCTCACCATTTGTTTGTTTCTTCTCCGCCTCTCATTTTTGTTCCGCTGAATGGGCAAACGGAATTAACGTACGAGAGCTTTACGCCATTAGCTAATATGATTTCAGATTACGGTGCTTTTGCAGTGAAGAAGGGTGCGAAATGGGATAGCTTGACGGAATTATTTGATGATATGAAGGATGATCCTTCGAGTATTACCGTAGTAGGCGCGTCTTCTCCTGGAAGTATGGACCATATGCAATTTGTCAAAATAGCAAAAGCAGCTGGTGTTGATATTAAGAAGATTAAATACGTTTCCGATCAGGATGGAGGGGCATTGACGGCGCTATTGAATGGAAGCGTGGACGTATATTCTACCGGAGTGGCAGAAACGATTGAGCAGGTAAAGGCAGATAAAATTGAGGTGCTAGGTGTAACGTCTGAAGAAAGGCTGGATGGCGAAGTGCTATCTACTTTTCCAACAGCAAAGGAGCAAGGAATTGACGCTACGTTTGTAAACTGGAGAGGTTTCTTTGGTCCTGCGGATATGGACCCTGCTGCAGTGAAGTATTATGAGGAGAAATTGAAGGAAGTTAGTGAATCAGAAGCATTTGCTGATATCCGTTCGAAATATGGATGGAATGAGATGTATAAGGATAGCGAAGAGTACAAGCAGTTCCTAGAAGAACAAACTAAGGATTTGCAGTCCTTACTAGATGAATTGGGGCTCGCGAAATAATGTATCATTCAGCCGGTGGGATATCTCACCGGCTTCAAGTAAAAAGGGTGGTGGTGACATGCTGAAAACCTTAAATCAAAAAATAAGCTTGTTTTTACTCATATTTTCAGGCGGCTATCTTGTTATGAGCTATAATTTGCCGGCATATCCATATGTTCCAGTTGACGCTGACTTAGTACCGAAAGCATTAGGCTATATTATGGTTGTACTCGCTGTATTATTGTATTTCGATAAGCAGTCAGAGACAAACGAAGAGAAAGAGAAAAGGGCGATACCGAAAAAGGAAATCGGGGTCTTGTCTGTCGTAGCTTTCATGATTTTCTGTTATATATTCTTATTCGAGCTATTAGGTTTTGTAGTGGTAACAGCCTTGTTCCTTTTTATTTGCTCTAGGTTTCTGGGCTAT
This sequence comes from Pontibacillus salicampi, assembly GCF_042434395.1. Taxonomy (NCBI): domain Bacteria; kingdom Bacillati; phylum Bacillota; class Bacilli; order Caryophanales; family Bacillaceae; genus Pontibacillus; species Pontibacillus salicampi. The sequence goes on from NZ_JBHLTP010000013.1 coordinate 37,095, forward strand.
ACCAATGTAAAAGTAAATGCGATAGTGTCGGTTTTATTCCCGTCCTTGTTATATTACTTATTTCATTATTTATTACAAATTCGATTACCCCAAGGGATCCTTCCCTTTTAAAGGTGTGAGTATAAATGGGTGCTTTTGCAAATATTCTCGATGGATTTCAAGTGGCGTTTAGTGTGTATGGATTACTATTCGTCTCGATTGGAGTAATAGTTGGTACTCTTATCGGTATGCTTCCTGGATTAGGGCCGATAAGTGCTATTGCTATTATGATTCCAATCACTTATGGCATGGAGCCTTCCACAGCGCTCGTCATGATGGCAGGCGTTTATTATGGAGCAGTATTTGGAGGCTCTACTTCTTCTATTTTATTAAATGCACCAGGTATTTCCGGAACAGTAGCAAGTGCCTTCGACGGGTACCCGATGGCGCAGCGAGGGGAAGCGGGGAAAGCTCTTGCTATTGCAGCGATATCTTCCTTCGTAGGAGGAACTATATCGGTTGTGCTCTTAATGCTTTTTGCTCCTGCCTTAGCGCAGGTGGCTGTTGCATTTGGGCCTCCGGAATATTTTGCATTAATGCTAATGGGGTTAACAGCCATTTCTAGTCTTGCAGATGGTTCGACTATCAAAGCGCTCATATCAGCTACTGCAGGATTTATGGTAGCAACAGTTGGAATAGATGGACAAACAGGAACAGCTCGTTTCACGTTTGGAAATGCGAATTTAATGAGCGGATTTGACTTTTTAATTATTGCACTTGGACTATTCGCACTGGCTGAGGTGTGTTTCCTTATAAAAAATCGCCACGATAACTCCTTGAGCCAGCAGTCTAACATTGGTAATTTGAAGCTTGGGAGAAAGGAATTGACAGAGATGCGTGGTCCGATGACACGCCAATCCTTTTTAGGGTTCGTATTAGGCATCTTACCTGGAGCAGGGGCTACAATTGCCTCGTTTATCGGTTATATTTCGGAAAAAAGGATTGCTAAAAAACCAGAAGAGTTTGGAAAAGGGTCTGTCAAAGGCTTATCAGGACCTGAAACGGCAAATAATGCTGCGACAAGCGGTGCTTTTGTCCCGTTATTGAGCTTAGGGATACCGGGATCTGGAACGACCGCCGTTATGCTCGGTGCTTTTATGGTGCTGGGGATACAGCCTGGTCCATTATTAATGCAAGACCATCCTGATGTATTTTGGGGCATTATCGCTTCGATGTACATCGGTAATGTTCTCCTATTAATTCTAAACTTGCCATTAATCCCGTATATCTCTAAAATTCTGAAAATACCTCGGCCGTTACTGATTTCGTTAATGGTAGTCTTTAGTATGCTTGGTGTGTATTCCATCAGCTTTAATGTGTTTGATTTATATGTATTGCTTTTGTTTGGTGTCATTGGGTACTTGATGCGCTTGTTCTCGTTTCCTGCACCACCATTTATTCTAGCCTTCATACTAGGAGGTATGATGGAGCAAGCACTTCGTCAATCACTAACTATTTCGGATGGAAGCTTCCTGATTTTCTTTCAAAACCCAATATCACTTGGATTGATTATTGTTTCTGCTCTATCCTTCGTTATACCTCTTTTAAAGATGAGAGGAAACAAAGAAGAGATAGATCAAACACCGAATATATAAACGAATGTAAAAAGGGCTGTCTTGTGACAGGCCCTTTATTTTTGTTCTAAATATCGCTGGTCCTTCAGGAAAAGCCTCCAAAAAAGGAAAAAGGCTGGAACAAGAATGGATAATCCGATAGCGTAAGCGATGAGAAGCTGATAAAACATTGCAGGGTTTGTAAATCCGTCCTGGACTGTTAAATCCGGATAGACAAGATAAGGCAGGTGAGCAGAACCATATGCGTAGATGGCAAATCCGTATTGTAGAATGACGAAAATAACCGCCGCCCTAGAGTAGCCCACAAGGCCGTTTCGCTGCTTGAAGAAGAGTAAAGAATAACCAATGGCAAATAGCAATATGGACATCCCAAACCCATAAAGGTTGCCCCTAACGTTCTCCACGAGCCAAGAGGCTTCTGTCGGCATGGTAACAATGGTAAGAACAGCAATAACTAGTGTAAGCGGTCCAAGCCAAATGGCATGCATGCGATAGGTGCGAAAGGCACTATCATCCTTAGCCTCACGGGCATAATCCGTTAAGAATAAAGCGGAGAGAAAGAGTTCCGTACTTAAGCCAAAGGCTATGTGCATGTAGGTTGTTGGACTGGAAAGTATTTTACCATATAGTAATTGAGGATATCCGTTGTTAAATTCGACGAAGCCGCCTAGCGTAATCGGTAAAATACTAACGAGCAATGCAGGGATTAATAGTCCGGTTATCCCAGAAGTAATCCGAAATACATCTTTAAACTTGTTTGCATAATTGGCAAATACCATAAAGGTTGTTCGGATGGTTAACAATAGCAGCCCTAACCCCATTGGTACAAGCAGTAAGGTGCCTAGCATGCTGGCCGCGAATGGAAAAAAACTAAATAGTGCAACCACAAGCAAGACTAGAAAAACATTAGTCACTTCCCACGTAGGAGAGAGGAAGCGATTAGCTATAATAGCCGCATTGGTACGGTCGTTTTTTCCGTAAATCATCGCCCAGAAGCCTGCTCCGAAGTCGAGAGACCCTAGCATCGAATAGATAAATAGGAAGCTCCATAAAATGGTGACGGCAATAAGGGATTCTTCCATTACGATTGAACCTCCTTCTCGTTAAACTCAGGATGTACAGGATGGCGTTTGAAATAAAATCGCAGTATGAAAACAGAAGCAAACAGCAACAACACATATAAAGACACAAATAAGACGAAAAGTAGTCCAACATTAGTCGATTGTGTAGCCGCCTCTGTTGTTTTTAATACATTAACAATTGTGTACGGCTGTCGGCCTATACAGCTAAAGCACCATCCCGCCTCAATGGCGATGAGTGCCAGCGGTCCACCTGCAACAAATAAAGCAAGTATCCAGTTGGGGAGCGGTTTTCTTCGAATCCACTTGAGAGCAATAGCCAAAAAGGAAAGACCAATGAGCATGGTTCCAATTCCCACCATAACGTTGAAGAGAGTGTGGATATAAAGAGGGGGCCACAGTTCCTCTGGATATTCCTTCAGTCCTTTCACTTCTGTATCAAATCGATCTCCTGCTAGGAAGCTAAGCGCGTATGGGACTTCAATGGCAAACTTGACTTCCTCCTCTTCTCTAGACGTATATCCACCTATAGAAAGGGGGGCGTATTTAGTTGTTTCAAATAAACCTTCTGCGCCAGCAAGCTTTCTCGGATTGTATTCATGAAGCATTTGTGCTGTTTCGTGTCCATTCACGGCAGTAGCAAGCGACATAATAGCACCAAGATAGATGGCGATGGTTAAGCTTTTTCGATGATATACACGTTCTTCTTTCGTAAGGTTTTTCTGCAGTAATCGGATAGCTCCTATAGAGGCAATTAGAAAGGCGACCGTCATGTAAGCAGAAACAGTAACGTGTATGGCTGTTACGACAAAGCTAGGATTAAAGAAGGCCTCCCACGGATTGACATTTATAATCTTACCCGCATCATTCATTTCAAAGCCCGCGGGGGTGTTCATCCATGCGTGGGCATCTGTAATGAGTACGGCGGAGGCAGTAGCCCCAACTGCAACAGAAATAATACTAACTAACCGAAGCCAAGACGGTAAACGGTCGGCTGCATATAAATAGATAGACATGAACACTGCTTCAATTAAGAAGGCGAAAATCTCAATCTGAAAGGGGAGGGCGATAACCTGGCCAACGATTTCCATGAACCCTGGAAATAGGAGAGAAAGCATGACACCTACAATCGTTCCAGAAGCAATGGAAACAGCTAGTAATATAGCAAATCCTTTCGTCCATCGCTTTGCCATTATTGCATAGTGCTTATCCTTAGTAATTAAATGCATGCATTCTGCAATGATAATCATGACCGGCACACCAACACCGATAGTTGCATAAATAATATGAAATCCGAGAGTGGAGCCAAATAGTGCCCGGGCGAGTACAACCGTATCCAATATAGTTCACCTCAACTGTAATTTTCCTGTTTCCAACATCTATCCTATTTGTCCCGAAAAAGGAAAAAATTATACCCAGTTGGTAGAAAAGGAAAAAGAAGCACACACATAAAAAGCTGAGGAATTACTATTCCTCAGCTGCAGGGGAAATCCACCTTGTTTGCTGCCTTTCCAATGGTAGGTGAAAGTGTTCTGGTGCCGATTCATCGCAAATAACGGCTGTAACGTCTTCTAGACTGGCCATCTTTGCATACGTACGATGATTAATTTTTGTATGATCTGCTAATACGAAAGTTTCCTCCGTGTGGGTAATCAGTTTTTTAGTCACTAATGCTTTGTTAGGGTCATAACTGGTGATGCCGCTTTTTACCTCAATACCATCAGCAACAAGAAAAGCTTTGGTGACAAAAAAGTCTTCCAGCATCTTTTCAGCGATAGGACCTGAGGTTCTTAGGTGGTCTGTATTTACCTCACCACCGATGAAAATAACTCTCGCATCTAGACGTTCTTTTTTCGTGTACTCCATCAGCATATTCAATGCGGGAATAGACGTAGTCATAATAGTTAATTGTTTCTTAGAAATAAGGTGAGGGATCATAGGAAGCGGTGTACTTCCTTCGTCAATATAGATAACGTCATAATCGCTCACTTGTTCCGCTGCGAGCCTGCCGATTGTATGCTTTGCCTTTTCTTGAATGGAACTTCGTTCGTGATGAGGTGGCTCGATTTGCTGATGTATTTTTATAGCGCCACCATATACTTTTTTTAATCGGTTTTCTGCCTCTAAATCATCCAGGTGGCGGCGGATGGTTTCTGTAGATACGTGTAAACGGTTGGCTAAATCGCTCACGCGAACCTTTCCATGTTGCTCCAACAGCTGGACGATGTTTTGTTTTCTTTCCTCTGCAACTAATGACAAACGTCTTTTCCTCCTCAGGTTACCGTTCTTATCACGGGAATGTATCGCAGCATAATATGTGAGAGCTTGTAAGACGTTAAACCGTGGTAAGTTCCCAGTACTTGCTCTCCTTAACAGCCTCTAACAGCCTGTCTATATCTGCTGCATGGACATTTCCGATATTTCCAATTCGGAAGGTTGCAAGGTTCGTCACTTTTCCGGGGTAAATAACGAAGCCCCTTGATTTCAACTCATTATAAAAGGCATCGAAGGAAAAGGTTGAATGCTCTGGATATTGAAAAGCAGTAATGATTGGGGATTGGTTATCGTCTGATAGAAGGGTGGAGAAGCCTAAAGCTCTCATACCCCGCACTAAGGTATTTTGGTTTTCCATATATCTTCTTTCCCTTTCTGATACGCCGCCTTCTGCCTGCAATTCATCCAGCGCCTGTCGAAATGCTCTTACTGTATGGGTAGGGGAGGTGAAGCGCCACTTTCCTTCCTGCTCCTCCATGGTTTCCCACTGATCATACATATCTAAAGATAACGAACGCGATTGACCTTTACACGTCTGTAAAGTGGAGCGATTAGCAATGATAAACCCGAAGCCAGGAACACCTTGAATGCATTTATTGGCACTGCTGATCACGTAGTCTATGTCCATCTGCTCGATATCCATGGTTATCCCGCCAAAGCTGCTCATGGCATCCACGATGTATGTTTTATCGAATTCCTTGACCACTTCACTGATTTCCTGAATGGGGTTAAGCATTCCTGTTGTGGTCTCACAATGTACCACGGCAACATGGGTGATGGCTGAATCAGCTGCTAGCACTTGTCTTAATGACTCTATATCTGGCTGGTGTGTTTCCTCGGTGCGAAAGCTAGTCCAGTTTATTCCGATTGAAGAAGCGATAGTTCCAATACGCTCTCCGTAAGCACCATTCATCACCACTAGTAACTTTCCGTGGGCAGGAATGGAGGAAGTGATGACCGACTCAACACAATAAGTGCCGCTCCCTTGCATAAGGATAACGGTGTATTTCTCGTTTGAAACGTTGGCAACCTGAAGCAGGGATTGGCGGATGGATTGGACGAGTGTCTTGTATTCTTCATCCCACGTGCACCAATCATGAAGCATCGTTTCGCGGACCGTGGAAGTTGTGGTAAGGGGCCCTGGTGTTAACAATAGGTATGGGTTATTTACAGATGAACACATAGTAAACTCCTTTCTGGATGCGCAAAATTCGTATAACTGCAAGAGCTGTAGGAAGTAATTTGGGTGTTTGTTTTTTAGGCTATGATAACAGGGCAGTATGCTCTCCCTCATTCAACTTCTTATTAATATGATCGATAAGAGCAGGGAGCTCTGAGATATCATCCAGCACAAAATGAGCACCGGCATCATATAGTTTCTTTCTAGCGGCTTCCACTCTTTCTGAAAGATTATCCGGTTCCATCGTCTCTACACTTTCTTTCGATAAACCAAGCGTGCTGCTCCCAAGGATAGTTGCAACGGACCACATTCCAGCGTTAAGTCCTTCCTTAATATCCGTAACGGTATCTCCGACCTTTATCATCTGTTTCATAGGATAGACGTTCATGCGCATCGCATTCATATAGCACATCCACGGATATGGACGACCAGCAGGTGCTTCGGTTGAAGTCACAATATGATCAGGCTCGTACCCTTGGTGCTGTGCTTCCCGAGCAATCACATGCATCATTTCTTCCGTGTACCCAGTTGTAGAGCCAATTGCAATCCCAGCATTACGTAAGGAGTTCATCGTGTCTAATACATGGGGGAGCGGTTCTGCATAATGTTCTAAAATGGAAAATAGCATGGGTTCGAAATCTTCATATAAACGTTCTACGTCCTTCTTTGTAGGTGCTTTTCCATGAACAGATATCCACTCTTCCTTTACACGGTCCATATCACAAATGGCACGAATATGGTCTATCTTCAATAAGCCCATAGGCGCTCTTGCTTCCTCATATGTAATCTCTACATTGCGGTTATAAAATACTTCCCTGAAAACTTGAACCGGAGCAAAGCAGCCATAATCTACTGTAGTACCTGCCCAGTCAAAAATAATGCCTTTAATGTTATTCGTCATACGATTTCATCCTTTCCATTTATAGTTGTTGATAGATAGGGGGCTTCATAAGAAGCACTAATTTCATTTTCTAAAGCAGCTATTCTATTGCAGAGAGCGGCCTTTTATGACTATTGTTCAAACGTTTGATCAATACGGAATGGCACACTATTCTCTGTTAACCCTACTTAAGCATTGCTAGCTTAGTACGATTCCAACACTATAGAGGCTGCCATCATAACAACAAACCACCATTTTTCTTGCTCAAAACTTTGGGATTTAGGCTGTCTTGTGGGGTGTTGTATGTTCAATGTATCGTCTCTATGTAAAGCGGATATTAACAAACAGTTAATGTTGGTTTTGTTTGTGTTATTTTGTTGTTTCCTGTTGTTTTTGCTTTGGTATGTTGCAGGAAGGATAAAAGAGGACTTCTAGGGTATAGCAGATGAAATAGAGTGGACTCAAAGGGAAAGGGTAGGGGTGTGCAGGTGCTTATATCAATGAAGTGGGAGCATGTGCTTTTTGCACATTGGAAAGTAGAAAAGGATATAGTACAGGAGTCACTTCCGGAGGGGATGAAGGTAGATACATATGATGAGTTATTCCGATTAGCCAACCTTCCTGTTCCGAAGGGGGAGCCTCATCTTATGTAAAGACAAGAAATGGTGGTAACCGCAAAAAGGATAAAAAAAGTGACATGATTGGTCGGTACCACTACGAAAAATAAAGCTTTTTACGAAATATATTAGAAATTACCAATTATTTTATGTATGATGGATAGAAAGTATTGAAAAATTGGAAACCAACAGACAAGTTATTCGTACAAATAGGTAAGAAGTTAGTATTGTAAGGAGGAGTATGGAAATTGGCTAAAGTGGTTCCAGATGATAAAACAGCAAATTTTGGAGATGTCGTTAGATTCGAAAGAGGCGGTATGGTATTAGAAGGTAAAGTGCTCCCAAGCTCATGCGCCAACTCCGTCATCGTCGATTTGAGCATTATGGAAGGGTTCAAAGACCTGGACATGGAGCACGACCGTACTGTGGTCAATCACAATAAATATAAAGTAGTATCCTAATAGGAATAACAAAAAAGCCTGATCGCTTAAGTGATCAGGCTTTCCGTTTGAAATAGAGTCTTTCATGTTAGCTTGGTTCCGAGGTAATGAGGGGTTAGAAAAAGCAGTTGATTAGGCTGCAGCATTCCTACGCTTCAGCCTAATCTTCATTTCAAACTTTAATCGTAATGGAGGTACAGAACCTCCTGACTTTAGGAATAAAGGAGAGAGCTAAAGCCTATTAAATGTTCGTAAGGAAATGAGGGCACCGAGTGTCAGGGTACCGGACCATTCTTGTTTAGCCTGTTCCCATACGTCTAAATCCGTCGTCCATTCCCACGGAGGTGTGATACGGCCATGTTCTTCCAGTTTATCAATAAAGAAGTCTAGATTATCCTCTACTTTAAAAGCTGGAATGCCAAAATGGTTCGCTTCTGGAGTTGGGATAAACTTAAGAGGGAAGGGAACATATTTCTCCCAATTTTCCCGATCCAGCTTCACTAACGACTGAACAGCTTTTGTTAGCTGTCTTTCTACCTTTTCAGTCCGTTGAGCTGGAACCATAGCAAGCAACCGTAAGTAACAATACATTTCATGCTCTGATTCAAACGTTTTTAGCTCTAATAGATGCTGAACAGCCTGATCCACTAATTTAGGCACCTGCAACACCTGAACCTTGTCCTCGAACAAATGCAGATAGCCTATTAATTCCGCTGAAGGATTCCCCCAATTCTCATCAATCCAGCTCATCCCATTATCGTGCACAGACCACCAAAAGGCATGAGGGTAATCGTTGACCTCTGGTGGAACAGCAAGCCACCCCTGACGTTCCTCTAAAAAGGTATATTCCAGATATTGAATAGCCAGCGTAATCATTTCATCAGCTTGAGGATGATCAGCCAGTCTTACAAGGTGTTGTAAAGCAACAGAGGTAGCCATAGGGGAGGACGCTTTTAGCCTAAAGTCAGCTTCAAGTCCGTTGCCAAAGCCACCATCCTCATTTTGATACGATTTTAACGCCTTCAAAACCTCTTCTGCACTTCCGTTGTTGAATTCGTATTGAAATAATGACTTCTCTAAGGGGCGACCCTTCTCCAAAATAAAGTCCATCGCACCCTTATACGCTTTCGTACTTAGCACTTTCATTTTATTGCCTCCTTCCTATCTATCTTTTACCTTAGCAGATTTTAATCTTCAATTCTCCTAATAGTAATGAAACGGTTGGGATTTTATGCAGGATAATGAATGTGGTATTCATGTAAGGTCTTGCGGAATAAAATGAATGGGGAGATTCAATCCTTTATTATTAACGGTTTTATAAAAATATTTAAAAAATTACATCTTTTATATTGTATATTAATTCTTGTTTATGTATAATAATTCGCAACGAAGACATTTTCATATACCACAAAAGATTTCCAGGTTAGGAGAGAGGTCTATGGCTAGTAAAGGATACCTTGTATTAGAAACAGGGGAAGTATGGGAAGGGAAATGGATGGGAGATAAAAGGCCGACAGAGGGTGAGGTAGTCTTTAATACGAGCATGACAGGCTATCAGGAAATCATTACAGATCCATCCTACGCTGGTCAAATGATTGTTTTCTGCTATCCGCTTATCGGCAATTATGGAATTAATGATATAGATTTTGAGAGCTGCGTACCTCATCTAGCAGGCGTTATTACTGGAGAGGATTGTGAAGCTCCCAGTCATTTTCAATCCATTCAATCCCTGCATCATTACTTAGAGCACCAAGGGGTTGCTGGGTTGTCTGGAATCGATACCCGGGCCTTGGTCAAGACTATACGAAAGCAAGGGACGATGAAAGGGAAGCTCGTTTTTGAAATCCCTTCTTCATTAGAATGGGGGAAAACGGAGCCATCTCATGTTCCGGTCGTTTCCGTTACACAGCCGATTACGTATGAACAGGAAGGGCCGCATATTATCCTGATAGATTTCGGCTATAAGAAATCTATTCTTGATTATTTACTCAAGCTAGGCTGTAAGGTTACAGTCGTGCCTTATAACACAAGCTTCGACACAGTGAAAGGGTTAAAGCCGGATGGGATAATGCTAAGTAATGGTCCTGGTAATCCAGAAGGGATATCCAATATACTGCCAGCTATTCAGCAGATTACCTCAACTTATCCTACATTTGGTATTTGTCTAGGGCATCAGCTGCTTGCGTTAGCCTATGGAGCTACAACTTCTAAATTAACGTATGGACATCGAGGGGCAAATCATCCGGTTCAGCATGTTGATTCTGGCAAGGTATATATAACCTCCCAGAACCATGGCTATGAAGTGAATAAAACAAGTCTAAAGAACACCCCGTTTATTCCAACGTATCACAATATTAACGACGGTTCTGTGGAAGGGATGAAGCACCACACCTTGCCGATTGCTTCGGTACAGTTTCACCCTGAAGCTCACGCAGGTCCGTCTGATACCGAATTTATGTTTCGGGATTTTATAGAATTGGTAGGTGAGAGCACATATGCCACGACGTCCTGATCTTCAAAAGGTACTCATTATTGGCTCAGGTCCAATTCAAATTGGGCAGGCAGCTGAATTTGATTATTCTGGTACACAGGCCTGCATCGCTCTGAAGGAAGAGGGCATAGAGGTTATCCTTTTGAATAGTAACCCAGCAACCATTATGACAGATCCTATGATGGCAGATCGTGTGTACATGGAGCCGCTTACAATAGAAGTAGTGGAAAAAATTATCTCAGCAGAACAGCCACAAGGCTTAATTGGAACCCTTGGTGGACAGACCGGTTTAAATTTGACTATGGAACTAGAGGAAAAGGGTATTCTGGAGCAATATGGAGTAGAACTGCTTGGAACATCATTAGATTCTATTAAACAGGGAGAGGATCGGCAGCTGTTCCGCCAATTAATGCTGGACATTGACGAACCCATTCCTGATTCCAAAATGGTTTCTACAAAAGAGGATGCCTTATCCTTTGCAGACTCTATTACGTACCCTGTCATTGTCCGTCCTGCCTATACACTTGGTGGAGAAGGAGGGGGAGTGGCATATAACAGCCAAGAACTAGAGGAGATAGCTAGAAAAGGTCTTCAGCTCAGCCCTATTCATCAGATACTCGTAGAAAAAAGTATTCTAGGCTGGAAGGAAGTAGAATATGAGGTGATGCGTGATGCAAATGACACGAGCATAATCGTATGCAATATGGAAAATATTGATCCTGTTGGAGTTCATACGGGAGACTCGATGGTAGTAGCTCCTTCTCAAACGCTGACGGACCATCAGTACCAAATGCTACGTGATGCCTCGGTGAAGGTCATTCGAGCTCTGGATATCGTTGGAGGCTGTAACATTCAATTTGGACTCGACCCATATTCTAATAATTATTATGTTATTGAAGTGAATCCTAGAGTAAGCAGATCCTCTGCACTAGCATCGAAGGCAACGGGCTATCCGATTGCGAGCATGGCTGCCAAGTGTGCTATTGGCTACCATTTACACGAATTACCGAATCCGATTACCCAGAAAACCTTTGCCTCCTTCGAGCCCGCTTTAGATTATATTGTGGTAAAGCTTCCTCGTTTTCCATTTGATAAGTTCCCAGAGGGCGATCGTGTGCTGAATACACAGATGAAAGCAACGGGAGAAGTTATGGCAATGGATCGAACGTTTGAAGGTGCGATGAATAAGGCCATCCGGTCATTGGAAGCAGATCGGTATAGCCTAACATCTCAGGATTATACAGATCTAACCCAAGAAGAGTTATTACAAAAGCTTAAAACACCAACAGATGATCGCTTGTTTGTCATTGGTGAAGCATTCCAACGAGGCATTTTGTTAGATGTAATAAAGGAACAGACCATGATGGATCCGTGGTTTCTCGTCAAATTAGAGAACATGGTTCGCTTGGAAAAGGAAATTCGTGACCTTATGGTTCTTTCTAAATCTACAATTTTAAAGGCAAAGCAATATAACGTGAGTGATGCTTATCTTGCGGATTGCACCGGGCTATCACTGCTCGATTTTCGCAAAATATTAAAGCAGCTAGACGTAAAGCCTGCCTACAAGCAGGTGGATACATGCGCTGGTGAATTTGAAGCAATGACACCGTATTATTACTCTACCTGGAAGGGTCAGGATGAAGTAGAGGACCAACAAGGCGGGGAGAAAGTGCTCGTCATTGGTTCCGGACCTATCCGAATTGGTCAAGGCATCGAGTTTGATTACGGTTCTGTGCATGCTGCAATGGCCCTAAAGGAGAAGGGGTACACAGCGATTGTAATGAACAATAACCCAGAAACGGTCAGTACGGATTATACGGTTGCCGATCGGCTGTATTTTGAGCCGCTTATGCTGGAGGACGTATTATCTGTCATAGAAAGAGAACAAGTAGATAAAGTGCTCCTTCAATTTGGAGGTCAAACAGCTATAAACCTAGCGGAAGGACTAGAAGAATGCGAGATTACTATACTAGGCACATCAGTAGAGGGGATTGAAAAGGTAGAAAATAGGGAGAGTTTTTTCTTTACCTTGCAGCAGCTAGAAATCCCTTATATAAACGGTACTTCAGTTACAGAGCAGGATGACATTAGTCAAGTGGCTAGTAAGCTTCAGTTTCCGGTCATTGTAAGGCCCTCGCACGTTATTGGCGGTCAATCCATGTTTCTGTTTGATCAAAAAGAAGATTTCTTGCATCATGCAAAACAATGGAAAATAACGAACACTCGGATGTGGCCGCTCCTTGTAGATGAATATCTGCCAGGGAAAGAATGTGAGGTAGATGCAATCTGTGATGGAAAGGATATTCTGATACCTGGGATTATGGAGCATATGGAAAAGGCTGGAGTTCATTCGGGTGACAGCACCGCAGTTTATCCACCGTTAACCATTACCGAAGAGGAAAAGGAAACCATTCATCGGTACACTCATTTGTTAGCAAAAGAAATGGGAGCAGTTGGAGTCATCAATATTCAGTTTGTCCTCCACGAAGGCCGTGTCTATGTATTGGAAGTTAACCCACGGTCGTCTAGAACAATTCCTATCATAAGTAAAGTAACCAACGTTCCGATGATTGAATTAGCTGTCCACACCCAGCTAGGCATGTCTCTCAGGGAGTTGGACTATGGAACAGGATTGTTACCAGAAGCGTCATTTTATGCTGTAAAAGCACCTACCTTCTCGGATTACAAGCTGCACCAGGTAGATCATGCGCTCGGTCCAGAAATGAAATCGACGGGAGAGGTATTAGGGGTAAGCACGAACCTTGATGATGCTATTGCGAAAGCATGGTATCAAACAAAGCTGGAAAAGGAGTCTACTATCTTGTGCTCCTTAAAAGAAGAAGAAAAGGTTGCTAGTTCTATACCTATATTTAAGGCATTAAAGAAGCAGGGAGTTACGTATAAAGCAACACCGAATACAGCAGCTTTCTTCCATAAGCATGGGCTAGAAGCGGAACGGATAGAGAAAGACATGACGACAATAGAGAATGAAATAAAGCATCAATCCATTGATGCAATAGTGTGTACTCCGACACTTGGGCGTAAGAAGGATCGATTTGGATTTCAAATAAGAGCTTTGGCGACAAGATACCGTGTTCCTATGTTTACGCATATTGATACCTTTAAGCTAGTCCCGTATTTACTGAAAGGAAACGTATCGGCTACAGTAGGAACAATTGAAGATAGTCGCTCCAAAAAAGCATATTCCTACAAACTCTATTCGTAAGGAAGGATGAAGAGAATGCCATCAACTATTGCTAGCGGAACGAAGGATTTCTTAACTATTGGAGAATGGTCTGCTACAGAAATTTTCGATGTACTGGAGAAAGCGACAGTATTGAAGAACCAGCAAAAATCAGGTACCCAGCATAAGGAGCTTGAAGGGAAAATATTAGGAATGATTTTCGAAAAATCATCTACCCGTACTCGGGTATCCTTTGAAGCCGGGATGATTCAATTAGGGGGAAATGCCATCCATTTAAAATCAGATGACCTTCAGCTTGGCCGCGGTGAGTCCGTTGAAGATACTGCGATGGTTTTATCGCAATATGTGGACGCCCTCATGATTCGTACATTCGGTCATGATATTATCCAGCGCTTTGCTGATGCTGCAACAGTACCTGTCATAAATGGCTTGACAGATATGCATCACCCTACCCAAGTAATGGCTGATTTGCTGACAATTAAAGAGGTAAAAGGTGGTCTCCAAGATGTAAAGGTTGCCTATATCGGCGATGGCAATAATATGGCTCATTCGTTTATAGAGGGGGCGGCGAAAACAGGTCTCCACCTTTCCATAGCAGCGCCGGTCGGGTATGAACCAGATAAAAAGATCGTTGCTGCTGGAGAACAAGAAGCAGCACTAACAGGAGGCTCTGTTTCCATTACAGCGGACCCAAAGGAAGCAGTAGAGCATGCAGATGTCATTGTGACAGACGTATGGGCAAGCATGGGGCAAGAGGAGGAACAGGCAGCAAGAATGGGAGCATTTCAGGGATTTCAGGTGAACGAGGATTTATGCTCCTATGCCAAACAGGATTACACCTTTATGCATTGCCTCCCAGCTCATCGAGGGGAAGAGGTCACCTCCCAAATTATTGATGGTTCTCATTCTGTTGTGTTTGAAGAGGCACAGAACAGATTGCACGTGCAAAAAGCCATTATGCACTATCTTTTGTCAGGTAAATAACGTATAAAAATACCTAAAACATTATAAAAATTCATTTTGAAGGAGTGGAGATAATGAGTAACGGCAAAATCGTTTTGGCGTATTCAGGCGGGCTGGATACATCCATATGTATTAAATGGCTAGAAGAAAAGTACGGTTATGAAGTAATAGCATTAGGTCTTGATGTGGGAGAAGGAAAGGATTTAGAAACCATTCAATCCAAGGCTTTACAAGTAGGGGCTGTCAAAGCACACGTTGTGAATGCGAAGGAAGAGCTTGCAGAAGAGTACCTTTTACCCGCTCTTAAGGCGAACACTATGTACGAAGGAAAATACCCTTTATCTTCAGCACTATCGCGTCCTTTGATTTCTAAGCTGCTTGTTGATGTCGCAGAGCAGGAAGGAGCTGTGGCGGTTGCCCATGGATGTACTGGAAAAGGGAATGACCAGGTTCGCTTTGAGCTGTCCATTCAAGCTCTAAATCCAAATCTGAAGGTGATTGCTCCCGTTCGAGAATGGGGTATGACAAGAGATGAGCAGCTTGCTTATGCTAAGGATAAAGGTATAGCTGTACCGGTAACGACTGAAAACCCGTTTTCTATCGACGCCAATATATGGGGGCGTGCCTGTGAGGCAGGAGTGTTAGAGGACACGTGGGCTGAAGCACCAGAAGCAGCATTTGACTGGACGAATCCATTGGAGCATACCCCGGATCAAGCTGAATATGTAGAAATTGAGTTCGAAGAAGGTCGTCCCGTTGCCTTAAACGGGGAGAAGAAAGAATTGGTACCACTTATTGAAGAATTAAATGTAATGGGTGGAAAGCATGGGGTAGGACGTATTGATCATGTAGAGAATCGTCTTGTTGGTATCAAATCAAGGGAAGTGTATGAAAATCCAGCTGCACTCATTCTCATCAACGCCCATAAAGAGCTTGAATTCCTAACCCACACCAGAGAGGTATCACAGTTTAAGTCGACGGTCGATCAGCAATTGGCGAAGCTCATATACGATGGACTGTGGTTCTCTCCATTAAAATCCTCTTTAGAGGCATTTATTGAAGATACCCAGAAAGTAGTGACGGGAACTATTCGCGTGAAGCTTCATAAAGGCCATTACAGTGTGGTTGGACGTAAGTCAGCATACTCCTTGTATAATGAAGAGCTTGCGACGTATTTAAAGGGTGATATGTTCGATCATCAAGCCGCTGAAGGGTTTATTAAGCTTTGGGGTCTTCCTACGAAGGTACACGCCGAGGTCCATCGGAAGCAACCCGTATCCCAGTTATAAGAGAGGAGGAAGGAAGATGTCCAAATTATGGGGCGGACGTTTTACGAAGGAGACGAACGATCTAGTAGAGGAATTCACAGCTTCGATCCAATTTGACAAGGCATTCGCAGAGGAAGACATTGAAGGCAGTCTTGCCCATGTTACCATGCTGGGTGAATGTGGAGTGTTATCAGAGGAAGAGGTCACTCAAATTCAAACCGGACTCATTACAATCCTGAACCAAATAAAGAATGACACGTTTGCGTACTCTATTGCTGACGAGGACATTCACATGAATATAGAACGTGCTCTTATAGAGGAAATTGGTACTGTCGGCGGGAAGCTGCATACAGGGCGCAGCCGAAACGATCAAATTGCGACAGATATGCACTTGTACCTCGACCGAAAGACTAAGAAATTCATCGAACAAATTCGGCTCGTTCAACAAGCGATAGTAAATCAGGCTGAAGCAAACGTGCAAACGATATTGCCGGGGTACACTCATCTTCAAAGAGCTCAACCGATTTCGTTCGCCCATCATATAATGGCTTATTTCTGGATGCTGGAACGAGATAAGTGCAGACTGCAGGATAGTCTGAAGCGTATCAGCATCTCACCATTGGGAGCGGGGGCTCTAGCGGGAACGACCTTTCCGATAGAACGCACACGAACTGCTGAAATTCTTGGGTTTATGGATGTTTACCCAAATAGCATCGACGCTGTCAGCGATCGGGATTTTATATTAGAATTCATGTCCATTGCCTCCACTATTATGATGCATGTATCTCGATTATCCGAGGAGCTTGTTTTATGGGGGAGTGAGGAGTTTAGTTTCGTGGAGCTCGATGATTCCTTTTGTACAGGGTCAAGTATTATGCCTCAGAAAAAGAACCCAGATGTACCAGAATTATTACGAGCGAAAACGGGTCGTGTAAATGGAAATCTCATCGGGCTTTTGACTGTATTGAAAGGCTTGCCGTTAGCGTATAACAAAGATATGCAGGAAGATAAGGAGGGGATGCTGGATACCGTTAAGACACTTGACGGTACATTACAGCTACTAGCACCTATGATTGACACGATGGTAGTGAATAAAGAGAAGATGAAGCATTCCGTTCAAACCGATTACTCCAATGCGACCGATATTGCTGATTACTTAGTGAATAAGGGATCGTCGTTCCGAGATGCACATGAGATAATAGGTAAGATAGTATTGTACGGTCTGGAGCATGGGCTTTATTTATTAGATATTGATTTGGAAACCTATAAGCAGTTTAGCGGCCTATTTGAAAAGGATATATTTGAGGTACTCCAGCCGAAAGCCGTTATGAACGCACGGAGCAGCTATGGAGGTACCTCAGAGGAGCAAGTTAAACAGCAAATAGAATACGGAAAAACTTGTCTATCGTCGTAAGCGGGAACTCTCGCTTACGTTTTTTTTGTGGAATGATGCTTCTAACCACCACAGGAAGAAGGAATTCTCCTGCGCCTTACAGAAAAAGGAGGAGAGACACACAGAAAGGAGACAGGAGCATGCATAAGCTAGCGATATCTGGTAGTACGATTATGTCAGATGAGGATAAATTTCATGAGCTGTTACGAGATGATGTTCACCATATCGAAATTGGGGAATTCTCAAACGAGCAATCCTTTCAGAAGTTCCTCCACATGAAGGGGCAAACAAGCTTCGGGGTACACTCACCGCTATTTCGGCACCAGAGTAAGTATGATTTAATCGAAAGTGTTCATATGGAATCAGAACAAGCATGGAGTCAATTAGAAGAGGAAGCAAGGCAGCTGGCAGAGCTAGGAGCTGAGTATGTTCTCGTTCATTTTCCGTATTTTCAAGGAACTCCCAAAAAGGACGCTGCAGCAGCTATAGAGGAAGGACTGCGTAAACTATCTGCTATTCAAGCTGCATATGATATCCCATTTGTTTGTGAGCCAAAGCTTGGTCTTCAAAGGAGTGGTGCTGCTATACGATACTTATATGACTTCCCGATGGAGATTTGGGAGAAATACAATATTCAGCTCTGCCTCGATTTAGGGGATTATGCTATGGCGGTGGGAGATGAGCTGCCGCGTCATATAGCGAAATGGAGTCCATTTGTTAAGGTAGTTCATTTACATAATGTCTATTATACAGAGGAGAAATATTTCTGGAATATGATTCATCCCAGCCAGGAAACAGACACCGATTTCTTTCACCTGCAATCTGCTATACAGCAGCTTGCAGAGGGACATGATAAGTATTTTGTATTAGAGCATACCCCTCATACTGGCCCGACCGAGAAACGGGTACGAGAGGGGATTGCCTGGGTTCAGAAATTAATCACCTAAATGCCCTTAAGATAATGGGTAGGAAGTATGTAACATATACTATAGGGCAGACGTAAGCAGAAATAATCAAGGAGGCATTGCGTGTATGCAACTTCTTATTATCCACTGGTATGACTGGATTTCACCAACTAATCCTGTGGCTGCCATTTGCATGGGGGTCCTTTTTACAATCATTGCTTGCTTTATGGTATGGGGAGAAACGAAAAATAAACAACATGTCTTTTACGCATTCATGACCGGAGTGGTAGTAACCTTTTTGGGAGTATCTCTATTGACTGCACTAGGATTTTATGCGTAGAAGGACAGACTAGGGTCATATGCTGGTGAGTTTGTCTCCTTTACACCTGCGGGAACCACGTTTAGTTAGTGGTTCTTTTTTTCGTGCAAATGAAATAGAATATAATCATTGAATTATATAATTGTTTGCTTATATAATGGAGGAGGATTAGTGAAGGGCTATTATGGGTTCTGGGTAAGGAGGCGCTTGTTGTAAATATAAGCATATCATTATATAATGATAAGATGGAGGTGATGGTTCATGGAGAAAACCATCTTATCGGTGCAAGAAACAACGCAAACACTTAAATTACTCGGAGATCAAACGAGACTAACGATCGTTGGATTGCTACGAGATAACGAATGTTGCGTCTGTGAGTTTGTTGAGATTTTACAAATGTCTCAGCCAGCTATCAGTCAGCATTTACGAAAATTAAGAGATGCAGGGATTGTGAAGGAGCAGCGAAAAGGGCATTGGATCTTCTATTCCTTGAATGAAGATCATTTAGCCTACGATTTAACTCGGGAAATTCTCAATCATGTCCCTGACCAACGAGAGAAGATCACCGCGTTGGAGCAATCCGGAAAACGCATCGTTTGTGAGTAAAGAGGGGGAGAGGTATTGGATTCAGGTGTCATCATAGCTATACTCATTTTCCTGGTTACGCTCGTATTTGTGATTTGGCAGCCTAAAAATTTAGGGATTGGCTGGACGGCATGTACGGGTGCTATTCTGGCATTATTAGCTGGAGTAGTTGATTTTCAGGACGTAGCCACAGTAACAGGCATTGTATGGAATGCCACGCTCGCTTTTATCGCTATTATTATTATCTCACTCATATTGGATGAGATTGGATTCTTCGAATGGTCAGCGTTACATATGGCCAGAATATCGAATGGAAACGGTTTGAAAATGTTCGTCTACATTGCATTACTGGGAGCTGGAGTTGCGGCCTTGTTTGCAAATGACGGTGCTGCCCTTATTCTAACTCCAATCGTATTAGCGATGGTTAGAGCGTTAGATTTTGAAGAACGGAATATCTTTCCATTTATTATGGCAAGTGGTTTTATCGCAGATACGACTTCCTTGCCGCTTGTAGTTAGTAACCTAGTAAATATTGTCTCAGCTGATTTCTTTGATATTGGCTTTTTGGAATATGCATCCCGGATGATTATTCCAAATATCTTTTCACTGGCAGCTAGTATTCTTGTGCTGTTCCTCTATTTTCGAAAGGATATTCCAAGAACATACGATACAGCCCAATTAAGAAAACCGGCTGAAGCCATTAAGGACCACAAGATGTTCCGTCTTTCCTGGTGGGTGCTCGCCGTATTATTAGTTGGATATTTCGCCAGTGAATTCTTGTTCATCCCAGTATCCATTATTGCTGGAGTGGTAGCGATTTTCTTCCTGCTGATGGCAAGAAGAAGCCCTGCTGTCCAAACCACAACGGTTGTAAAAGGGGCACCATGGGCCATTGTATTCTTCTCTATTGGGATGTACGTTGTCGTGTATGGACTTCGGAATGTCGGGCTCACCGATTTACTGGCAAATGTTATTGAAGCCGCCGCCCAGCAAGGACTGTTTATTAGTACTGTTTCCATGGGCTTTATAGCAGCTATATTATCCTCTGTTATGAACAACATGCCAACAGTAATGATAGATGCTCTTGCCATAGCAGATTCCAATACTAGCGGCATTATTAAAGAAGGACTTATCTATGCCAACGTAATAGGTAGTGATTTAGGTCCTAAAATTACACCGATTGGGTCACTGGCAACCTTATTATGGCTCCACGTGTTATCCCAAAAGGGAGTTAAAATATCTTGGGGATATTACTTTAAAGTTGGTATCATCCTCACCGTTCCAACACTATTTCTTACGCTCGTAGGACTGTACCTAACGTTAACCTTACTATAATAATTACAAAGGAGTTCTTTAACTATGTCTACTACTAAACCAGTACTTTACTTTTTATGCACAGGAAACTCTTGCCGCAGCCAAATGGCAGAAGCATGGGGGAAATACTATCTTGGAAATGAGTGGGACGTGAAAAGCGCCGGCATTGAAGCACATGGCCTAAACCCAAACGCTGTAAAAGCAATGGAAGAGGTTGGTATGGATATTACGGATCAAACGTCTGATATGATAGACAATGATATTCTAAATAATGCAGGCTTCGTTGTTACACTATGTGGAGATGCGAATGACAAATGTCCAATGACACCTCCGCATGTAAGAAGAGAGCACTGGGGCTTTGACGATCCGGCCAAAGCAGAAGGTACGGACGAAGAGAAGTGGGCAGTATTCCAGCGTGTCCGTGACGAAATTGGTAATCGTATTAAGCATTTTGCTGAAACAGGAGAATAAATGGTAAAAAGCCGAGCAGAGTCTCGGCTTTTTTTATAGCCTCTGATATGGATGGGCGTTGAGGTTAGATGGGTACGTAAGCAGGATAGCTGTGCTGTTTCCGTCCAATCTAAATAATGAAAATATTTAGCTGCTGCTTGCGAAAAAATCGATTTTCTTTATACTTCATAGAGCGGACCAATATATTCGGCTCTTGGACGAAAGATTACATTGTCTGCTCTTTGTTCGATTACGTGTGCTGTCCAGCCAACCATTCGACTTGCGGAAAAGGTTGGGGTGAAGAGGTGGGAAGCAAGGCCGAGCTCCCGCATGATGGCAGCTGCGTAAAACTCTACGTTCGTATAAAGACTGCGTCCAGGCTTGACTTCCTCTAGAACTTCAATTGCAAGGGCCTCGAGATCCATAGCAAAGTGAAGCCAGCTGTTGTCCTTATTATTTTGCTGCAGCTGCTCTTTTAGTGCTTCTGCTCGTGGATCCATCACTTTATACACACGATGGCCGAATCCCATAAGTCTTTCTCCTTTTTGAACCTTTTGATAAATATAGTCTCTGGCATTATCAACAGCAGCTGCTTCGTCGAGCAGGGTTAGTACTCCTGTAGGTGCACCTCCGTGAAGCGGTCCCTTCATCGTACCAAGTGCGGAACAAATAGCCGAAATCATATCTGCTTCTGTAGATGCTGTCACCCGGGCTGAAAAAGTTGAGGCATTTAATCCATGCTCCATCGTAAGTATCATATAAGTCTCAAGCGCTTTCACCTGAGAAGGTTCAGGGAGACTGCCGGTAAGCATGTATAAATAATGCTCTACGTGCGTAAGATCATTTCTAATTTCTGGTAGTGTTGGGGTGATTTTTCGTTGGTGGAGAGCTTCTTGATATGCAATAATAGCTGGGGTCATTGCAGTTAGTGTGATCGCATCTTCAATGGTTGGCTGTTCCTGATTATGTGCTATACAGGAAGATAAAGCCGTTCTTAACACACTTAACACATCTAACTGAGCTGGAAGCTGCTCTATGATAGCCTTTACGTGTTTCGGTAAGGCTCTTCTCTCTCTTAGCTTAGCTGTGATTTGTGTTAATTCATCAGCAGTTGGAAGGTGACCATACCATAATAGGTGGGCTACCTCCTCGAAAGAATGATGACGTGTTAAATAATCGATAGGATAACCCCTAAATAACAGTGTACCTTGCTGACCATCTATGAAACTAATACTGGTTTCTGTACAGACGACACCTTTTAGTCCTTTGTGAATCATGGGTAACACTCCTTTATAAGTCTTACTATAAGTATAAATCTTCTGATAATTTAACAGAAATAAATATTATTAATGAAATAGTTTATTATTTTTAAAGAATGGAGAGAGATAGATGGAACTATCATGGATCAACACCTTTGTCACCGTTGCGGAGGAGGGGAGCTTCCGTAAAGCGGCGGACCTGCTATACGTATCCCAACCGACCATTACGGTACATGTGAAATCTCTGGAAAAGAATTTAGGCGTCACATTGTTTCAGCGCAACAACCGAAATGTGAAGCTGACTGAAGAGGGGAGAGTTTATCTAACCCATGCCAAACAGCTACTATCCACCTATCAAAAAGGAGTGGAAGAGCTGCAGACCTATACCCAAGGCTATAACACTACTCTACGTTTAGCGATATCTCCCTTAATTGCAGATACCGTAATGCCATCTGTCCTGAAGCGGTTCACAAAAGAAAATCCAAACGTAGAAATATCGGTTCACGTTATGGAATCAGAGGATATCGAAAAAGCACTAACGAGCGAACAAGTAGATATAGGCTTCTCCTGCATGGAAAGTCACAACCCAGACCTCCAATGCCAGATGTTGTATGAGGATGAAGTAGTTTTCGTTGCACCACACGATGGAATGGACATGGAGACTGCGCCTGCCCATGATATAGAGGACCTGTTCAGTAAACATTATTTATTAAGCCATAACCATCCAGGATATTGGAATCCGCTATTGCAGCAATTAAAAACATGGTACCCAGGCCTACGATCCATGAAAGTTTCCCAAATTCATATCACCAAACGGTTCATCGAAAATGGATTAGGTATTTCCTTTCTGCCAAAAGCAACCGTACGCCGAGAATTAATGGAAGGTAGATTAGTAGAGGTGAACTTCGGAAACGTAGAACTGCCAAAGGCTAACACCTATGCCATTACAAAATATCACCACTCTCTCGAACGAGAATTCCTAGACTTCGTAACTCAATATCGTTATAAGTAAGAGCAAGAGCTATCCTCCATTTTTGGGGATAGCTCTTTTGAGTTTGCGGTGGGCGCATGGCGCATACAAGGTGACACGCCTAAAGCAAATGGACACCACCATTTCATACCTTCCCCGTCTCCGCTTAAGTAAGCTTTTCAGCATGTTATGTATTTTTTTCCACATCTATATTTTAATGTGCGATACTTACGTCAGGAAGGAGGCGATAGGTTGGATATTAAATTAGATATACATGCTAAATACAAGGATACTTCTGTAACCGTTCACACACCGAGCTGGACGAAGGAGATTGAATCTCTCCTGAATCAACTTCAGGCTCAGACTAATACGAAAAAATTAGCTGGAGTGCTTCGCGATCAAACCATATTATTGGATCCAAATGAAGTAGATTACGTTTATGCGGAAGCTCGTAAGGTATTTGCGGTTTTCGATGGGGAGTCGATTGAGCTAAATATGAAATTGTATGATGCGGAGAGGCTTTTGACCTCATATCGATTTACTCGTTTCTCGAAATCGGTGATTGGTAATGTCAATCGTCTGGAGCGTTTTGAATTATCTTTTAATGGAAATCTTTGTGTGTTCTTTTCGTCCGGTGCGAAGGAATATGTCAGTAGGAAGTATGTGAAGGAGATGAAACAACAATTATTAATGGAGGTGGAGGATAGGTGATAAGTATTATTGGGAGTCGTGTATTATCTGGGTTAGGGTTTGGTGGTCTTATGATGGTGTGCTTCCTGAGTTATTACCATTATGTTGATATCGAGATGTCTGTAGCGACTATTTGGCAACAGGCTGTTGGGGCAAGTGTAGTAGGGGTGTATTTTGGTTTGGCGTCCCTTCTCTTCGATGTAAAGGGTTGGAGTCCTATGAAATCAACGGTTCTTCATTTTCTTGTTTCTGTTGCAGTGTTCTTTCCAATCATTATTATGGCTGGCTGGATTCCGCTAGAGGCGGGACCTATACTAGTTTGTTTTGGGATCTTTCTCGTTATATACCTCTTCCTTTGGTGTATGATGTACCTTTATTATAAGAATCAAAAGGATGCGTTAAATAAAGGGCTTATAAAATAAGGAACAGAGGGGCGCGTCCCCTCCTGCTCCCTTTTATTTCATCGCTTCATTTGCTGCAATCCATCCTGACAAAGTTGTACCGAGGGTGCCTGCTCCTGGGAAAACGGTGTCTCCACAGCTGTACACGTTGTTAAGGCCGGTGTAGACAGAATGCTGATGAAGCCAACTCCATTTTCCGGTAGGGATATAGCCTCCGACGCGTCCTTTATCGCGTTTAACATATCTCTCAAAGGTTACAGGGGTGCCAGGGAGCTGTAAATCTATATGATTGCGAATGGAAGGGAAGGAGGTCTCCACCCCATTTAGCATTTTTTCTACATATAATGCTTTTCGTTCTTCATATGCGTCTCGGTCCCACCATTGGTGCAGCTCTGTATGAGTGGATAAGGTGATGGCTCGTTTTCCCTCCGGGGCCATAGTGCGGTCCTCTTTTTGTGACAAGGATAACAGAAATTGATTGGTTTCTGTTACAGGCTTGGAGGGATCTTGTATGATTTGGTGATATAGTACATCCTCTGGGAATATATCGTCTACTCCAAGGTAGAGGACGAAGGCTCCCCAGGATGCATTCTTGTCCTCTAAAGAACTAATGTTGCTGTCGGCAACCTGCTGCTGGTTAAATAAAGAAGTAAAGTTATGGATGGAGTTATTCAGAATAACTTTCTTGGCTGTATAGGTTCGTTGCCGTTTACTGGTAATGAGCCATTCCTTTCCCTCCGGGTCGACGCTCAGTGCCGGTCGGTTGAGTCGAACTTCCCCGCCATTATCCTTAATAGAATCGGCAAGTCTCTCTGCGACAGTAGCTAGCCCGCCTTCGACAGCATACGCACCCTTGTGAAAGGTATGAAGGGCGGCATGGCCAAGAAAAGCAGGGCAGTATTCGGCTGTGGTTTGGACACTGTCCATTAGCTGGCCGTTTAAAAAGGTCATAAAAGTACGGTCCTTGTGCAAATGATACCGTTTTAAGCGATCGTACAACGTCTGGGTTAAATATGGGGCAAGTCTTATCGTATTACCGTTGAGATAAGGGATTAGACGAACCCAGTCCCCTAATCGTTTAGGTGGGAAGACTGGAAGGTCCAAAAGTAGGGCATCCAGTCTTGTACCGACTTGAAAAACCTCTTCAAAGAAGGCTTTCACGGCTGAGGAACGCTCTGGAAAGATACGTTCAATTTCTTGAAACCACTTGCTTTTTTTACGGTAATAATGGATAGTCTGACCTGGTAAATGAATATCCATGATTGTATCCATACGCTGCATGGGAGGAAGATCGATTTCTAGTTCGTCAAATAAACGAGCTAACACACCGTTTTTCTCAAAGCCCATTCCTACTGTAGCTCCTGCCTGAAAACGGTAGCCTGGGCGATTGAACTTTCCTGCACAGCCTCCTAGCTCGGTAGAAGCTTCTAAAACTGCTACGCGCCATCCTTTCTTCGCAAGAATGGCGCCAGCGCTCAGCCCGCCAAATCCTGCCCCTACTATAATGGCATCATAAGTACTCACAACATCACCTGCTTTTATAGAAAATGTACGACCATTCAAGCTCTTATTAACATTGTACAACTTCTGAGCGTATATGTTAGCTGGGGATGGGCTCTCAATATGCTCTGTTATCAGGCATCACATTGGAAACGGGGAATTTTTTTCGTTATGATAGCGGTAACGAGGAGGTAGAAGTATGGCAAAACATTCATTCCATTTAAATGCTGACTGGCCTGGAGGACGTAACTCCGTGGGCTCCATCGATGCCGGTCAATTAAAAACAAAAATATCTATTCCTCAAGAGATGGATGGACCTGGTATCGGCACCAATCCAGATGAAATGCTACTTGGAGCTGCGGCGACATGCTATGTTATTACGCTTGCTGCGATGATGGAGCGCGCTGAGCTGCCGTTGCATGAAATGGGACATACGTCTGAAGGAATTGTGGATGTGACGAATGGGGTCATTTCCTATGAGGAAATTATTCATCGGCCAACAGTGACACTGCAGTCAGGAGCAACAGCTGCACACATGGAAAAGCTAGAGAAACTTGTAGAGAAGGCAGAAAAAAGCTGTATGATATCGAGAGCTATTCAAGGAAATGTTAAGCTCACGCTTGAGCCTACTCTTTCTATAAAGCAATAGACGTATAAAACCTCCAGTCTCATGTTGAGCTGGAGGTTTTGTTCTGATGTTCCGATTTTTTCAAACACTGGACAAAGTAACGAGCTAAAACACCAAGTAAGTAATAAATCGGAACAGAATATATGCTCTTCCACGTTACTAATTCATAAGCACCGATGAGACGAAACAAGCCGCCCCCGATATATGTGTTAAACAAAGCCACAAAAATCAGGCTGATTAAGTATCCCTTCCAAGAACGGGTGTATTGGTACACCAGCATATACACTATAGGCAACAGGGTGAAGTTTGCCGGGTCAAATACCTCCCTCTCTAACGGGGTAAGGGTATAAGGGTATTCCCATAACTGAAAGGACGCTCCGACTTCATCGAGGAAAAAGGAGGTCAACATAATAAACAGCCCTACAATCCACGTCCGGAAGGCCTGATTTCGATCAAATAACAGCCAAAATAAAAACCAGGGAGCCATTAGTGAAAATAGTAGAAACCACCATTGAGGAGAAAGGTAAACCTCCTCCTGCCAATATTGGAACTGAAGCTTAGAAGCTTTTTCTTGAATTTGCAGTACTTTATCCAGGGATGCCATATTCTTAACCTTCTTTAATACATAGTAATCTTAGTATGGATTAGAATTGGTCATTATATACTTTTTTGGACGTATGATGACATTGAAGTAATCACCTCCGAAGGTGTTGTAAGCAGCCTACACTTACTGGGAAGCAGCGAGGCTTCTCCTTTGGGTCTCCTAATACAACCTGGCCATATTTAGAAAAGGATAAGTATAAGCCAGCTGCTACTAACAGAAACCCATACCAAAGGTACCCCCAGCTAAACGTATCCACAATATAGGAGAAGATAGAATTTAAAAGCTCCAATGACTTTTTTTCGTAAAGAGCAAATGGAATACTGATGGCGATAATCACGAGTAGCGATGGAATGAAGATACTATAGTCTATCAATTTTCTCCGCTGCATAATATCCTCCTTTTATAATTTGTTTATACGTAGCTTATCTACCCTGATAAGAATGTAATTAAAAGGGAATTTAACTATTTTTATATAATTTAACTAGGGAAAGGGGGAACCGCTATGGTTATGCGGGAGAATATTATGTTAAATATTTTATGCATAAAATATATAGTAACAAGAGAAGAAAATGTTGGTCTTTTTCAAGGTATTGGGATTATGAATTAGTTTATTAATATATTAAAATGGTCGAGATGGGTTTGATGCTTCACTAATAAAAATAAGGGTTCGAGTGGTGAATGAATCTAATGGAGTTTTGAGCATCCGTTCGTTTCAAACAATTGCTAAATACGTAAAAATCAGATATATTTATTTTATACAATCGAATATTTCCTTCGGGGTCGGGTGAAAATCCCAACCGGCGGTGATCGAGTGAAAGCTTGCTAGCCCGCGACCCGTATCGTGTGTGTACGATGCGGCTGATTTGGTGAGAAACCAAAGCCGACGGTGAAAGTCCGGATGGGAGAAGGAATAGGAGTAGAGTCACTTAAGCATAAAAAATGCTTTCGATAAATTCTGGAAGTGTGTCCATTTTCGAACTATTATGTGGACTCCGCTAAAGCCCTGGGGAACGTGTATCTTCCTCAGGGTTTTTTGTTTAGGTAAAGCTTTTACAGAGCATAAATAGGAGGTGAAACGATGACACAGGAACAAGACCGACAATATATGGAGCTAGCTATTCAAATGGCTGCTGCTACAACAGGCCAAACATCCCCAAATCCTCATGTCGGGGCAGTCGTTGTCCATCAAAACGAAGTGCTGGGTATGGGGGCGCATCTTAAAGCGGGAGAAGCCCATGCGGAAGTCCATGCCCTTAATATGGCAGGTAATCGAGCGCGGGGCGGTACGATTTATGTCACGCTCGAACCGTGCAGTCACCATGGGCGGACGCCTCCGTGTGCCGAACGAATTATCCAAAGTGGTATTGCTCGTGCAGTAATTGCGACGCTTGATCCGAACCCTAAAGTAGCAGGGCAAGGAGTACAAAAGCTTCGAGAGGCAGGGATAGAGGTGGAGGTTGGTCTTCAGCAGGAAGAAGCAGATCAGCTTAATCAGGTATTCTACCATTATATCTCGACGAACACACCTTATGTCACGATGAAAACAGCCATGACGATGGATGGCAAAATTGCAACCACAACTGGTGAAAGTCAGTGGATAACGGGCGAAGCGGCCCGGGCTGATGTCCATCAGTATCGTCACGCTAATGATGCGATATTAGTAGGGGTGAACACGGTGATCCAGGATAAGCCGCGTCTCACTGCCAGGTTACCCGATGGAGGGAACCATCCGACTCGAATTGTTCTTGATACACACTTAAGAACTCCTATCGATTCTCCTCTCATACAAAACCCCGATGCTCCTACGTGGATCCTTACCGGAAATCAGGTGGAGCAAGATCAAATCGATGTATATCAATCCTATCCTCATGTAGAGATTATAAAGCTTTCTCACGAAACTATTTTTATACCGGACGTACTAACGTTGCTTGGTGATAGAGGGATTACCTCCTTGTTTGTGGAGGGTGGTGCACAAGTGAATGACGCGTTTGTTCGAGCGGGAGCAGTCCAGCAGGTCATTCAATATATTGCACCGAAGCTGCTCGGTGGAAAAGACGCTCCTACTCCAGTAGGTGGGGAAGGTATTGGTGAACTTCAAGCAGCCCTTGCCCTTGAAATTACTGAAGTATCATCCATCGGGCAGGATATAAAGGTAGTCGCAAAACAGAAAAGACAGGAGGGATGAAGCGTGTTTACCGGAATTGTAGAAGAAATAGGAACGTTGAAGCGCATCAAACAAGGGAGTGAATCCCTGGAGCTTGTCGTAGGTGCTGAAAAGGTGTTAGAGGACGTCCATCTAGGAGATAGCATTTCCGTTAACGGTGTTTGTTTGACTGTGACAGACTTCTCCAGCAAAGAGGCTAGCTTTGACGTTATGCCAGAAACGTATCGAGCTACTAATCTCCATGAACTACGTATTGGCTCTGGAGTAAACCTAGAACGTGCGATGCAGGCTGGCGGGAGATTCGGTGGCCATATGATGAGCGGTCATGTGGATGGAGTTGGTGTTATTACAAGCAGGAAAGCTGCGTCTAATGCTATTTACTATGAGATAGCGTTAGATAAAGAAGTAATGGATTACTTAGTATATAAAGGTTCTATAGGAGTAGATGGCACGAGTCTTACTGTTTTTGGAGTAGGCGATCAAACGGTAACAATCTCTCTCATCCCTCATACGGTTGAATATTCGGTCATTGGCACAAAGCAAGCGGGTGACAAGGTCAATATTGAAATAGATATCCTAGGAAAATATGTAGTGAACTTTTTAACAAAGCAAAGCGGGCAAGGTGGTACCACGCAATCAGCAATAACCACCTCCTTTTTAGAAGAAAACGGCTTTAAATAAGTGTAATGGAGATGAGAAAACGATGTTCAATACCATACAAGAAGCATTAGAGGATTTGAAAAAAGGAAGAATGGTCATCGTTTGTGATGATGAGGATAGAGAGAATGAAGGAGACCTAGTAGCGCTTGCAGAACACACTACACCAGAAGTAATTAATTTTATGATTACACAGGGCAAAGGGCTGGTATGCGCCCCTGTTTCTCATAGCATTGCGGAGCAGCTGGAACTTTTTCCAATGGTGGAGCGGAGTACGGATCCCCATGGTACTGCATTTACGGTTAGTATCGATCATAAGTCCTCTACTACCGGTATTTCTGCAGCAGAGAGAGCCAAGACAGTAAGAGAGTTATTGAATCCAGAAGCGAGATCTCATGATTTTAAGCGACCTGGTCATATCTTTCCGCTGCTTGCCAAAGATGGAGGTGTCCTCCGTCGGGCAGGCCATACAGAGGCGGCAGTTGATTTGGCTAGATTAGCTGACTCTAAGCCCGCTGGCGTTATTTGTGAAATCATTAAAGAGGATGGAACGATGGCGCGTGTTCCAGACCTTCAGGTAATGGCGAAGGAATTTGACCTGAAGATGATTACCATACAGGATCTCATCCAATACCGGAATCGGGAGGATAAACTGGTTCAA
The DNA here is from genome assembly GCF_042434395.1 of Pontibacillus salicampi. Taxonomy (NCBI): domain Bacteria; kingdom Bacillati; phylum Bacillota; class Bacilli; order Caryophanales; family Bacillaceae; genus Pontibacillus; species Pontibacillus salicampi. Next base: position 67,605 of record NZ_JBHLTP010000013.1, read on the forward strand.
AGAGAGGTAGACATTAAGCTGCCAACGGAATATGGAGATTTTACAGCAATCGGCTATTCGAACGTCGTCGATGATAAGGAGCACGTAGCCTTAATCAAGGGGGAGGTCGATCCGAATCAGCCGACGCTTGTCCGAGTTCATTCCGAATGCTTAACAGGCGACGTATTCGGTTCCTTTCGATGCGATTGCGGCCCGCAGCTTCACTCGGCTTTGAAGCAGATTGAAGAAAATGGATCGGGCGTTTTGCTCTATATGCGACAAGAAGGACGCGGCATTGGATTGTTAAACAAAATGCACGCTTACCGCTTACAAGAGCAGGGGATGGACACAGTAGAAGCAAACGAGGAATTAGGATTCGCCCCTGACTTAAGAGATTACGGCATAGGAGCACAAATATTAAAGGATCTTGGTATCCGGCAGTTAAACTTGTTAACCAACAACCCGCGAAAAATTACCGGTTTAAAGGGATATGGTTTGGAAGTAGTAAATCGTGTGCCGATTCAAATGGAAAGCCGTAAGGAAAACGAACGTTATTTAAAAGCGAAGCAAAGCAAGCTAGGCCATTTATTACATTTTTAAGATAAAGAGGAGGAACAAATATGGGTAACGTATTTGAAGGAAATTTAGTAGGAAGTGGATTGAAAGTAGGTATTGTGGTAGGAAGATTCAATGATTTTATTACAAGTAAGCTATATGATGGTGCTGTCGATGCACTAAAGCGTCATGGGCTAGACGAGCAGGACATTGATGTTGCTTATGTGCCTGGCGCTTATGAAATACCGATGATTGCTAAGAAAATGGCGGCTACCAATAAATACGATGCAGTGATTACTCTTGGGGCGGTAATCCGAGGCTCTACTCCTCACTTTGATTATGTATGCGGGGAAGCTTCAAAAGGGGTTTCTCAAGCGAGTATGCAAACAGGTGTGCCAGTGATTTTCGGCATTATTACCACTGAAACGATTGAGCAAGCAATTGAACGGGCTGGAACTAAAGCAGGAAATAAAGGCTACGAAGCAGCAACAGCAGCTATCGAAATGGCTAATCTCACCAAAAGCTTTGCAGAGTAATATGGAAAGGAAAGAGGAGTGGATAATTCCATTCCTCTTTTTTTGATTAGCATCTGTTATAGGTTTTACTGAAGAGTACCCTTCGTAGAAGACTTGAATTCCTCGGGAGGGGGAAGGGCGTTACGTCATGGAGAGGACAGTATAGCTCGGAAAACACTTGATTTCCTACTCCCCCACCCGATGTGGGGCTTGTCTCAACCATTCTTCCGGGGGAGTCACAGATTTTCCAAGCCATCCCTTTTGCCGTATATAGAGAAACGTTCTGGGAGTTTAGTTGATAACCCTTTTTAATGGCAATTAAATCATCATAATGAAGAAATTTAGTTAATAGCTGGTGCAATATGTTCGTATCATCATGGCGACATCAAAGGAAGAGGTGTGCTTCTCTAAATTGGCTGTCATCCCGTTGATAACAGCTTTTCGTGGAGTTTCTCGTTGGAATTCTTCTAGTAGCACATCAGCAGTATCCGATAATTCTGCTTCTTTTTCCTCGGCCTTTATTTCCTTCAAACGTTCGATAATTTCTATCTGTTGATTCGAGGCAAAATCAGCAGGTATAATTTGTTGAATAAGGCTTTCCGTTATGACTGGCTGGTCATTATGGTTGAGAAAGCCTTCTATGAGATAGTCGGTACGTTTTAATATAGCCTTGGCTATATCAAGATAATCCAGCTCTGCGTTATCGGTAATGATTAGGTCGATATAAGTTCGTATGAGTGATTGACTTAACAAGGCCATTTCCGAAACGTATGTCTCTACCTTATCTCCATACATGTCGAGTAGGTGTTTTTTATAAAATAAAAACCCGTATGTTCTCATTTTTTTAATGAATGTTTCAATCGTATCGTTAAACGGGATAGCCTGCTCCCGAACCTGCATAATAATGAATTCTCTGTGGTTTGCTATTTCTTCGATTACTACTTTAATTTGTTCGGTAAATCGTTCTCTAGGATCATCTGAGATGAAATGAATCGTATGCACTCTGTGCTGGATTTGCTTCCAATAGTATTCTAGTAACGTATAAAGCAGTGCATCCTTTGACTTGAATTGTAAGTAAAAAGCCCCCTTAGACATTCCGCATTCTGCAGCAATCTCTTGAACGGAAGTAGAGCTGAACCCCTTATTTGCAAACAGTCTGCTAGCTTGTTCGATGATGTGGACTTGTTTCTCTTCCATGCTGAATCCACCTTTCTAAAAAACACACCTTTTCTCTTGACTAATGACTGACTGGTCATTTATATTGTATTACGTGATGACTTACTAGTCAATATAGGAGGGGAAGGGTCGAATGAAGAATATCATTAACTTTTCCATGAATAATAAATTTGCTGTGTGGTTGTTGACCATTATTATAACAGCAGCAGGTTTATATTCTGGGTTAAACATGAAATTGGAAACGATACCTGATATCGAACCACCAGTTATTACCGTGACGACAGTGTACCCAGGGGCTACACCAGCGGAAGTAGCTGATGAAATATCAGAACCATTAGAAGAGCAGATACAGAATCTAAGTGGAATGAGCACCGTAAGCTCCACGTCCTATCAAAATGCGTCCAACCTACAGCTAGAGTATAGCTATGACAAGGATTTGGATGAAGCTGAAGATGAATTAAAGGAAGCTGTGAGCAATGTCCAATTACCAGACGATGCTCAGGAGCCAAGTGTATCAAGGGTGAACTTTAATGCGTTTCCTGTCATCAGTATGAGTGTGTTAAACGATGGCCAATCGCTAGAGGAGCTCACGAATAAAGTGGAAGAGGATATTATCCCACAGCTAGAAGGGCTGGAGGGGGTTGCTTCCGTACAAGTTTCTGGCCAGCAGGTGAAAGAAGTTCAGTTAGAGTTTGATGAGAACGCTCTTCAGGAAAGAGGCATGGACCAACAAACTGTACAGCAGATAATCCAAGGCTCTAATGTTAATTTTCCTTTAGGCTTATATACATTTGAGGACACTCAGAAATCTGTTGTCGTAGATGGTAATGTATCCTCGCTTGAAGATTTAAAGCAATTGAACATTCCTATGATTCCATCTCAAGGTGGGGGATCACAAGCGGCTGAAGGAAGCCAGAATAGTCAGCAACAGGACCAGGCACAAGCCCAACAGGGCCAAGCGCAGGCTCAGCAAGCTTCTCCACAGGGGCGGCAGACAGGTCAAGCTGGACAGCAAGCAGCACAGCCACAAAATGTTCCAACAGTAGAACTGCAAGAGATTGCTAATATCGAGGTTGAAGGGAAAGCCGAATCCATTTCCAGAACGAATGGAAAAGAATCCATTACTATTCAAATTGTGAAATCACAAGAAGCCAATACTGTAGATGTTGTAAACCTTGTGAAGGAAAAAGCAGACGAATTCGAAGGTGATATGGACGGAATGGAGTTCGTCACTACATTTGATCAAGGGGAGCCAATTGAAGATTCGGTTAAAACGATGCTGAATAAAGCATTATTTGGTGGTTTATTTGCCATCATAGTAATTCTGATGTTCCTGCGTAATTTCCGTACTACATTAATTTCAGTCGTATCTATTCCGCTATCTTTATTAATAGCCATTTTGATTCTTAATCAAATGGGCATTACGCTGAATATTATGACGCTTGGTGCTATGACCGTTGCCATCGGCCGGGTGGTCGACGATTCCATTGTGGTCGTAGAAAATATATACAGGCGAATGGCGCTGCCAGGAGAGACATTAGAAGGTAAAGACCTAATTCGAGCTGCTACGAAAGAAATGTTTATGCCAATTCTGTCGTCCACCATTGTGACGATTGCAGTATTCTTACCGCTTGGCTTAGTAGAAGGCGTCGTAGGGCAAATCTTCTTGCCATTCGCGCTTACCGTTGTATTTGCGTTACTTGCTTCTTTAGTTGTAGCTGTAACAATCGTACCGATGATGTCCCATTCCTTACTGAAAAAGGAACATGCTGTGAAAGGGCATCAGGAAGGCGGCGGTCGTTTAGCGAAAGGCTACCGTTCTGTATTAAACAGTATATTAAACCATAAAATTATATCCTCCATCGTTGCAATAGGAGTACTCGCAGGCAGTATCGCTATGGTACCGCTCGTTGGTGTCAGCTTCCTTCCAGCGCAGGAAGAGAAGATGGTAATGCCTACCTACAGTCCAGCACCGGGACAGACGATAGAGGATGTAGAAGCAATTGCCGAAGATGCTCAACAATATTTCGATGGAAAAGAAAATGTGCAGACAATCCAATATTCAGTTGGTGGAGAAAATCCAATGAATCCTGGTGCATCTAATCAAGCAGCCTTTTTCATTGAATATGATAGCGAAACAGAAAACTTCGCTGATGTGAAGCAGGAAGTTATGGATGATCTCAAGGCTATGACGAATAAAGGAGAATGGGCGAATCAAGACTTCTCCTCAACCGGTTCTAGTAATGAAATTCAAGTACAAGTATTTGGAGATTCCACCGAAGAGATAAAGCCTGTGGTCGAGGATGTAACAGCCATGATGAGTCAACAGGATAACCTGCGGGATGTGGATTCTAGTCTTTCAGCAACGTATGAAGAGTACACATTAGTAGCCCAGCAGGAGAAGCTTAGCGAGCTCGGCTTAACAGCTGGGCAAGTAGGTCAGAGTTTAAGTCAAAATGGAGAACGTCCGAAGATTACTACCATCAAAGAAGATGGTGAAGAGCTGCAGGTCTACCTGGAAGTTAGTGAGGACGATTATAATACTATTGATGAACTCACAGACAAGGAAATTCAATCACCACTAGGGCAACGTGTTCCTATTAGTGAAGTGGTGGAAGTGAAGGAAGGTACGACTGAGGATACGATTAACCGCCGTAACGATAAGGTATATGCAAGCGTTAGTGCTCAAGCTACCACAGATGATATTGGTTCTGTATCTTCTGCTGTGCAGGAAGAGCTGGATACTATTGAGCATCCTTCTAGCGTAGATCTAAGTATCGGCGGAGTAACAGAAGATATAAATGAATCCTTTACCCAGCTAGGGTTAGCAATGCTTGCAGCGATTGCCATTGTATATCTCGTACTGGTCATATTCTTTGGGGGAGCCCTTGCACCATTTGCGATTCTTTTCTCCTTACCATTTACGATTATAGGAGCTGTCATAGGACTTCTCATTGGAGGGGAAACCCTAAGTATTTCAGCTATGATTGGTGCCTTAATGTTAATCGGTATTGTAGTAACAAATGGTATCGTATTGATTGACCGTGTCATTCATAAAGAAAAGGAAGGACTATCAACTCGAGATGCGTTACTGGATGCAGGTATGACCAGGCTCCGTCCTATTTTAATGACAGCATTGGCAACTATCGGAGCATTGCTGCCACTTGCATTAGGGTTTGAAGGTGGATCCATCATTAGTAAAGGACTTGGCATCACCGTTATTGGCGGTCTTGCAAGCTCCACTCTACTAACATTGTTAATCGTTCCACTTGTGTATGAAATGCTAAGTAAATTCCGTAAAAAGCAAACGAGATAACAAACCACCACACGCACCTGTGCTTAACAGGTGCGTGTGGTTTTTCTGCATGAAACAAGTTCAGAACGTACACACTACAAGGGTATCTTAATAGAATGAAACAATAACCGGAAGAAGCGGGTGAAGCGTGATGCGCGAATCTAGATTCGATACATTTGTAGAAAGCTTAAAGAAAAAAGGGGTAAATATTGAAGTCATCCCAAAAAACAGAGAAACTCAGGAAAAAGCTACAAGCTTTAAGGAATCAGGGGAGCGGCCATAACGAAGAAAGTAAATATGTATTTATGGAGGAAATACGAAGCTTTGTGAGCTTCAGCTATGTACATAGGGAAGGGGCCCGCTGAGGGTTCCGTCCGTGAGAGCATACCTCTGTAGTGTGCTCCCGTGAGATAAGATCTCATTTATACTAGTAAACAATACAACAGGCGCAGATATAAACCACTCTGCGCCTGTTTTTCTCTATTAGTATCCGTAACCGCCGCCATAGCCTCCACCGTAGAATGCGCCTGCTCCGATAATGATAAGCAGGATGAAAAGTACTACGACAAGAGCAAATCCTCCACCGTATCCGTAGCCTTCTGACATTACATCCACCTCTTTTACGTATAATTTAACTTTCCCTGTTACTATATGCCGTTCCTTAAGATTTGGGAGGGCTTTTGACTAGTAGGGTGTATTTCTTATAAGACGAAAAGAGTAATGCCGCTTAATAATATGGATGTAATGAGCATGGCCAGCAATGGTTTGGCTGTTTTCGAGCCCATTTTTCGCAGGTCCACATTAAGACCCAATCCACTCATGGCCATGGCTAGCAAGTAGGTAGTAATAAAGGACACCCCTTGTTCCATTGTGTCAGGGAATGGGATAACGTCTCCTATTACATAGGTTCCTAAGAAACTCATAGCTATAAAACCGATAAGGAACCAAGGGAAGGCTACGGCTGCTGAATCGCTCGATTTTGTTTCCTTTCTCCGCATCCACCACACTAAAAGAAAGGATAGTGGAATAAGTAAAAGGACACGTCCTAACTTAGCGAGGAAGGCCATGGCTAGGGCATCTTCTCCAGCTGGTTCCGCTGAAAGTGCGACGTGGGCAATTTCGTGTAAGCTTAAGCCGGACCAAACTCCGTACTGGACATTGCTTATCGGTAAATAAGGCCCGATTATAGTATAGGCAATTCCAAAAATCGTACCAACCAAGGCGATAATCCCGACGCTTAATGCGGTATCCTCTTCTTTTGATTTAAGGATGGGGGATACTGCAGCAATGGCTGCTGCTCCACACACTCCGGTTCCTACAGCCAGCAGCATGGAGATGGTCCAATTCGCTCTCAGCCATTTAGCTAGAAGCATTGTGACTACAATGGAGAACACAATGGTGCCAGCACCTCTAGCTAAGAGGCCGAGTCCTTCCTGAAACACAACATCCAAGTTGAGCTTTAGTCCAAATAAGATAATGGCTAGACGTAACAATTTTTTGGTCGAAAACTGAATACCCTTATGGATAGTCGTTGGGTATCCGATGAAATGTCTATATATAACAGCTAGCAAAATAGAGGTAGCGAGTGCGCCAATGTGCGCGAAGCCTGGTAATGACGCGAGCAATAATCCAACTCCTGCAATAACGAACGTAAACAGAATCCCGCCTATTTGTGCCTTAGATTCAATTGGTTTCATATGTTCACCTCCAGTAACTCCATATATAGCGTAAGGGATGTTATAGTATAAGTGAAATAAATCATAATAATTGAAAGAATAAGTGATTACTTATAGTTATAGAGGTGAATGGATTGGAGCAGTCGTTTAGAGTATTTATTGAAGTGGTTGAAGCCAAGAGCTTCTCCAAAGCAGCGGAGCGGCTATACATGACGCAGCCAGCTGTCAGTCAATATGTGAAGTCATTAGAAAGTCAGCTCGATGCAAAGCTTTTGGATAGAAGCTATAAGAAAATAAGACCGACGAAGGCTGGGGAGATTGTGTATGAACATGCGAAAGAGATGGTGCACCATCAGGAAACGATGGAGCAGCTGATTCACGATTTGTTTCATGAACCAAAGGGGGAGCTGGCGATTGGGGCAAGTTACACCTTTGGAGAATATGTACTTCCTCGTATTATTGCCTCACTGCGGATTCAATATCCCGGTATCCATCCGACAGTAACGATTAGTAACACACAAGAAATTGCTGAGCTTGTGGAGCGGATGAAGCTGGACATTGGTATTGTTGAGGGAGAGGTCCATTTGCGTGGATTGCAGGTGGAGGATGTAGCGGAGGATGAAATGAAAATCGTAGCATCCAGGCACCATCCTCTAGCAGGGAAGGAGCAAGTATCGGTTAAAGAATTAGAGCAAGCGATGTGGATTACAAGAGAAGTTGGATCTGGGACGCGAGCTGCGACAGATAAGTTATTTGAGCAGCTGTCATGCTACCCTGAGGAACGAATGGAGTTTGGGAGCACCCAAGTCATTAAAGAATCAGTGGAGGCAGGCATCGGTCTATCCTTACTATCGTTATGGACGGTTAGAAAAGAGATAGAAATGGAGTCATTAGTAGTCATTCCGGTAGAAGGTGGGAATGTCAGACGGTCTTTTTCGATTCTCACCCGAAAGAAATTACAGCAAACGAAAGCGACGCAAGCCTTTAAAGAATTATTACGTACAGTCATCAGCCACTATTCCGACTAGAAAACGAGTCCCCCTACTCATAACGCAAAGAACGGTATGCATATATATAAGAAGTAAACGGATTTTCTAACATCAGGAGGAGGGGGACATATGGAAACGCTGTGGATTATATGTAATATCGTACTTATGCTAATAGGGATTTGGCTGCTTATTCGAATGTATAAACAGAAAGTATCATTTAGTAAGAGAGTGTTTACAGGGCTTGGCTTAGGTATCTTGCTTGGAGCGTATCTTCAATGGGTTTTTGGTCCCGAGTCAAATGTGGTTGGAGTCACGACAGACTGGTACAGCATTGTTGGGAGTGGTTACGTTAAGCTATTATACATGATTGTTATACCACTCATAATGGTGTCGATCATTCAATCCATCACTAATTTAAAGAAATCCTCAGAGCTTGGTAAAATGTCTGCATGGATTATTGGCATTCTTGTGGCAACAGCGATGATAGCGTCCTTAGTTGGCGTAGCCACCTCGGCTATGTTCGATTTAAGCGCTGATCAGATTCAGGCAGGTGATGCAGAGGTAGAGCGTGGAAAGGTGTTGGAGGAACGACTGGAAGGAATTAAAGATTTATCTACACCAGATAAGATACTGGAATTCATACCTTCCAATATCTTTTTGGACATGACAGGGGATAGAGCGACCTCTACTATTGCTGTAGTGCTCTTTTCTGCGCTAATTGGTCTTGCTGTACTGGCACTTCGAAGGAGGAATCCAGAACAAGCGGCTGTGTTTACGAAAGGAATTAATTCGGTGTATGGAGTGGTTATGCGTCTAGTGGCCATTGTCCTTCGCCTAACACCATTCGGAATTATGGGGTTAATGGCTAATACCGTTGCCTATACAGACGTAGGAGGAATTCTGGAGCTAGGAAAATTTGTGCTTGCTTCCTATGTGGCGCTGGCTGTTATGTTTGTTATCCACCTTCTTTTGTTGCTCTTTACAGGACTGAACCCATTAACGTTTGTGAAGAAGGTTTTGCCAGTGTTAGGATTTGCCTTTACATCTCGTTCTAGTGCTGGGACTATTCCGCTGAATGTGCAAGCTCAAAAATCAAACCTCGGCGTCCAGGAGGGTATTGCAAACATGTCCGCCTCCTTTGGTGCCACCATCGGTCAAAATGGCTGTGCTGGTATTTACCCAGCAATGCTAGCTGTGATGATAGCTCCGACGGTTGGGGTCGATCCTCTCAGTCCGGGCTTCATTCTCAGCCTTATGCTCATTGTCGGAATCAGCTCATTTGGAGTTGCTGGAGTTGGCGGGGGAGCCACCTTTGCAGCATTAATCGTGCTATCGGCGATGAACCTACCAGTATATCTCGCTGGACTACTAATTTCTGTGGAACCGTTAATTGACATGGGAAGAACTGCAGTCAACGTTAATGGTGCGATGACTTCTGGGACGATAACAGCTAAGGTGCTTGGCAAATTAGACAACGCTACCTATAATGACCCGAATGCTAAAGAAATAGATTCCTCCTATAATTTATAGGGAGAAAAATAAAATCTCATCGTAGATTCAGCTCCGGCTGAAAGGTACAACTGCTTTAAATGATAAAGCTCCCTATCCGTTTGAAGGATGGGGAGCTTGTTGTGCGTTCATGAAATTCAGGATTCGATATAATGTCTCTTTTGAAAATGTCCCAAAATCACTAGCCATAGGTTTAAGAATGCGCTTAACATAATACATATTAGCCTATCATTTCTATGAGTGCTTTCCCATCAGCCTTTCTATTGGCTGCTAAAAGGGAAGCACATCAAATGTGTCATTTTCCTGCTAGATTAGGGTACTATGGAAGGAAAGAGCGAATGTCTGGGGGATTGTATATGAATGAGGTAGTAGTAGTTTGGTTTCGACAGGATTTACGGTTGCAGGATCATAAAGCACTTCACTATGCGATAAAGGATGCAAAACAGAACAATCGCTCAATTATAGGTGTATTTCATATACATCCGGCGTTGAATGAGACATTCACAATTCGGCATGATTATTTTTTCAGCACGCTGGCAAGCTTTACAGAGGATGCCAAGGAAATTAACCTGCCCATTCACTTTCTTCACGGAGACACAGAACAAGCGTTTAGGAATCTTTTGTCTACTATCCCTTCAATCCAAGCTGTCTACTTCAACTTAGACGAGGTTGGCTTTGGCAGGCAGCGAGACGATCATATAACGGTGTGGCTGGAAGAACAAGAGGTGAATGTTCATCGGTTCGTGGATGCGCATATTCACGGGGCGGAAGAGGTGAAAAAGCCAGATGGAGGATTTTATCAAGTGTTTACTCCGTACTATAGGCGGTGGAGCTCCTTTGATAAACCCTCTTTATATACCATTGATAAACAAAAGCTGCAACAGTACGGGCAGGATAATACGGACCAATTTTCACGTGGTAAGGAGCAATTTCAGCAACTGCTCAACCAATGTCAGAAGGATTGGAACCACATTGGTGAAAGGTCAGCTGTTCAGCGGCTAAGCCATTTTCTCCGCCATAAGGTGAAGAAGTATGAGCAGGAGCGAGACTTTCCGGCTAAGCATGCTACCAGTATGATATCTCCTTATTTAAAAAATGGAGTGTTATCGCCGAGAACCGTGTATCAAAAAGCGATGGAAATACAGAACGAATACGGAGAATCAAAAGGGTTGGAGACCTTTGTGTCGGAAATTGCCTGGCGAGACTTTTATAATATGGTTCATTACCTCTATCCCAATTTTAAAAAAGAAGAGGTTCAATCGAAATATCAAGGGTTGGACTGGAATGAGGATGAGGAGCTATTTGATACGTGGAAGAAGGGAGAGACGGGCTTTCCGATTGTCGACGCTGCGATGAAGCAAATAAATGAAATAGGCTGGATGCACAACCGGCTGAGAATGGTAGTGGCTTCCTTTCTAACTAAGGATTATTTAATAGATTGGCGTAAAGGGGAGCGATATTTCGCTGACCATTTAATTGATTATGACCCCTCTTCTAATATTGGAGGTTGGCAGTGGGCAGCTTCAACGGGGACGGATGCAGTGCCGTATTTTCGAGTGTTTAATCCGACAAGACAATCAGAGCGGTTTGACCCTGATGGAGAGTTTATTAAAGCGTATATACCAGAGCTTACACATGTTCCGAAAAAGTATATTCATGAGCCTTCGAAGATGACGGAAGCAGAGCAGGAACGGTATGGTTGTATAATCGGGAAGGATTATCCGAAGCCGACCGTAAACCATAAAACAATGCGTAAACAAGCCATTGCTATGTTTGAAAACAATGAGCCCTCACTCTAAAGTGGAGGCTCTATTGTGCTTTTCACAATGCAGGCTAAACTATTGGTAAGGGAGGCAATTTTATGAAATAATAGAAGATAATTCTGAATCTTTATATTATAGGGGGAAATAGGATGAAACCAACTCAACAACAAATAGAGAAATATGCGGACCTTGCCATACATACAGGTGTTAACCTACAGGAGGGTCAGCCAATCATCATTAATGGTCCAATCGAGGGGGCGGACTTTGTACGGACCTTGGCTAGAAAAGCGTATGAAGCGGGAGCGAAAGATGTCCACGTGCGTTGGAATGATGAGGATTTAACCTACTTAAAAATGAAGCATGCTCCCTTGGAAGTGCTAGAGAATGTACCACAATGGAAAGTGGACGAAGTAATGAGCTACGCTAAAGATGGTGCATCCATCCTTTCTGTTTATGCACCCAATCCCGATTTGCTAAAGGATATTGATCCAGAGCGTATCGCTGCGGCGAATAAAGCAAATGGTCAGGCGTTGAAGGAGTATCGCGATTACATTATGAATGATAAAGTGTCGTGGTCTCTCGTTTCCATTCCTACTGAAAATTGGGCAAAGAAAGTGTATCCGGATCATTCACAGGATGAGGCAGTTAGCAAGCTGTGGGATAAAATTTTCCAAATTACGCGTGTGGATCAGGAAGACCCTATTCAAGCATGGGAGGAGCACAACGCAACGCTGCGCAAAGCTCGAGCATATTTAAATGAAAAGCAATACACGAAATTGGTCTATAAGGCGGAAGGAACCGACCTTTCTATTGAGCTAGTAGATCAACATATTTGGCATGGGGGAGATACGAAAACACAGGATGGAAAGAAATTCAATCCTAACATGCCTACAGAGGAAGTATTCACCATGCCTCATAAAGACGGAGTAAATGGTAAAGTCACCAGTACAAAGCCGCTTAACTACGCGGGTAACTTAATAGAGAACTTTACTCTGACGTTTGAGAACGGTAAAGTAGTAGATTTCGCTGCAGAGCAAGGGGAAGAAACTCTGAAGCTTCTGCTTGATACAGATGAAGGAGCGCGTCGATTAGGAGAAGTAGCACTAGTACCTCACCAGTCGCCTATCTCCCAATCTGGCTTGATTTTCTTTAATACGCTATATGATGAGAATGCATCCTGCCACCTGGCACTAGGAGGAGCATACCCTACGAACATTAAAGGCGGTTCTGATTTCGACGAAGCGCAAAAAGCAGAGCACGGTGTCAATGACAGCATGGTGCATGAAGATTTCATGATTGGGTCAGCCGACATGGATATAGACGGTGTATTAGCCGACGGAACTACGGAGCCGGTTTTCCGTGACGGAAACTGGGCAATAGACTTCGATTAATGGAAAAGGCCCTTCCTCATGTTTTGAGGAGGGCCCTTTTTTGCTTTAGGAGCTATTTTTCCTGTGTATGAGCTATTTCTTGTCGAATAAGAGCTTGTGCATTGCTGCCCTTATTAAGCGGTGGTCATCTTCAAACCGACGATACCGATAATGATAAATGACATAAATAACAAGCGAATCCACTCTTTTGATTCTCGGAAGAAAATCATGCCGATGAGCACACTGCCTAGAGCTCCGATTCCAGTCCAAATGCCGTATGCCGTTCCTACAGGCAGGGATTCCAGAGCTAGGGATAGTAAGTAAAAATTAACAACACTCGCTATAATGGTTGCTGCAAGATACCCTTTGTTTTTGAAGCCGTCGGAAAGCTTTAGCAATGTGACAGCTGTTACTTCTGCGACTCCTGCTATGATTAAAATCACCCATGCCATTAGGAACGCACCTCCTCAGCCGTTTCTTCAGATCGATCAGTATATTTTAACCCCATAATTCCAGTAATTAATAATAGTAGGAAGAGTATCTTCATAAAGCTGATTAGCTCTGGCTCCATAATGAATTCGACGGTAACTGCTCCTACAGTGCCAATACCAGTAAAGACTGCATAGGCGGTGCCGACTGGGAGCACCTTCATAGCAACTGCTACAAAATAAAAGCTAATGATTAATAATACAATCGTTATGACGCTTGGGAGAAGGTTGGTGAAGCCGTTAGACATCTTCATGGTGAATACCCAAATAATTTCCAATGCGCCTGCTATCAAGACATAGGACCATGCCATTGATTATCCCTCCGTTCCTACAGGTGTTGCTCTTGAGACTCTCACGAGTATAACACGATTAGACCTGAGACTGCCCGTATGCCGCACACTATATGGAGAGTTTTCTCTTCCTATAGGGTCTAAGGAACCATAATTTGGTTTTGGATATGAGCGCTTTGGGAAGAGAGGGTATATAGACTTAAAGACGAAGGAGTGCATGTTTCGGTGAGTAATCAAAGCCCAGTAGAACGTTTTCGAGCTCAAATACAAGAGGTAGTAGAGGAATTAGACATATCCCCATCTGTCTATCAAATATTAAAAAATCCGAAACACATTATGACAGTGTCAATCCCATTAGAGAGGGATGATGGTACTGTTGAGACATTTACAGGTTATCGCTCGGTCCATAGTGATTTATTAGGACCTGGGAAAGGAGGCATCCGATTTCATCCCGAGGTTAACCAGGAGGAGGTTACCGCTTTATCGATGTGGATGACACTGAAAACAGCTATTGTGAAGCTTCCCTTTGGAGGAGCAAAGGGTGGTGTCGTCGTAGACCCAGGCACTTTATCCAGAAGAGAGCTTCAGCAGCTTAGTCGTCAATATGTGCAGCAAATGGAGCCTGTCATTGGGCCGCAAAAGGATATACCAGCACCTGATGTCAATACAAACGGCCGTGTCATGGGCTGGATGATGGATGAGTTTTTTAAACTGAGAGGACGTAATGTACCTGGTTTTATTACCGGAAAACCTCCCGTGGTCGGAGGCTCAGAAGGTCGTGTGGAGGCTACAGGACGCGGAGTTGTCGTCAATGTCATGCAAGCATTGGAGAAGCTCGAGATGGACCCCTCTACAACGAAAGTAGCCATTCAAGGCTTTGGAAATGTTGGTTCGGTTACTGCTCTCAGGCTTTATGAGGAAAATGTCTCTGTAGTAGCTGTAGCGGATGTGGATGCTTTCATCTATGATGAAAACGGTTTGGATATTCCGGAGATGGTGAACTATTTAGAGAAAAAAGGATCCTTACAAGGTTACCATCATCATGATGGTTCTCCTGAGGATATTTTCGAGGTGGAATGTGATGTGTTCATCCCGGCTGCTCTTGAGAACCAAATTACCGAGGATACAGCACAAAGCATCAAGGCATCTATCGTTGCCGAGGCGGCAAATGGTCCGACGACGGCGAAAGGAGATAAGGTGCTGGCTGAGAATGGTATCTTCGTTATCCCAGATATTTTGTGCAACGCTGGTGGTGTGATGGTCTCTGCCTTTGAATGGATGCAAAATGATTCCCATGATCATTGGGCCAAGCAGGTCGTCAATGCTCGTTTAGACAAAGACATGGCCCAAGCATTTCAGGAAGTGTACGATATGAAAGAGGAGGTAAATAACAATAAGACCATGCGCCATGCAGCTTATTACTTAGCTGTCCAGCGATTAGGTGATGCCATGTATGCTCGTGGCTGGGTAGATTAAAAGGGGGAGCTCATCGCGCCGTTACGGTTCGATGAGCTTTTTTATATGCTTTACCTGGATATCTGTTCTTGCTTCGTTATAGCCTGCGAACGCATTCCCGTGCTCCTTTAAACGATCTAGAGCATTACAAATGGTGAAGGAAAGCGGTGAAAGTCCTTCATCCACCTCATTCCAGAAAAGAGGCATGGCAACGGTTCCCTCTGCGGTTGCTCTAGGGGAGAAAGGGCAGATAATGGTTTTTCCCTCTGCATGCTGAATGTAATCAATGTATAAGCGTCTACCCCTGTTCTTCTTCAGCCGTTCCATCGTAAATAGCTCAGGTTCTTGTTTTACTAATAGTCGAGCGAGCTGTTCTGTGAAGCTTCTCGTTTCTTCATACGATAATGAGCCCTCTGGAATCGGAATGTGAAGCTGCATCCCTTTGTTTCCTGATGCTTTAATAAACACCTTAATCTGAAGCTCATCCAATACAAGCTTCAATAGCTTTGCCGCTCGTATGGCTAAGGAAAATGACTCGCGGTCAGGGGGATCCAAATCAAACACAATTTCATCCGGGGTAGTGAACTGCTCCTTGTTAAACGGTATGTGATATTCCAAGGCCGCCTGATTTCCGAGCCACAGCAATGTGTGGAGGTTTTGGCATACCATAAAGACTTCTTCTCCGTCTTCTACACTCTGAATAAAATCTGGAGCATAATCAGGTAAGTGTTTTTGATAAAAGGAATCCTCGTCCACGCCGTCAGGATAACGGATGACCGTCAGCCGTTTATCCCTTAAATAAGGAAGCATGTAAGGGGCAACGAGTCGTAAGTATATAAGTAGGTTCTGCTTGGTAAAAGCCGCAGATTTCCACAACCATTTCTTCTCGTTTGATGTATCCACATGTGGATAAAGTGATAAATCCCATTGTACCTTCTCCATTGTGCATTCCTCTGGGGACAAGTCGAAACGAAAGGCGTTAAACATAGGTTCACGCAGATCGTCCTTTTGAGCGTGTAAGCAATGGACGTCCAGACACACTGCTGGGGGGATGTTATATATTCCGTTTTTCCTGATTCCTTTTTCGGTAACGAATTGACGCAATGTTTGCTGTTGAGCACGTGATAATCCGTGCTTAAAGGAGCCTAGCTTCGTTATGGCGTCACCATTATACACGCCGATATGATAGTAGCCATTGTCGGTATCATATTGCTGTAAAAATCCAGAAACTGTACGCCAATGCTTGATTTTAATCCAATCCGCTGACCTTTCTCCAGGTGCATAAGGACTAGTAACCCGTTTAGCGACAACTCCTTCCCCTAAGTGAAGAAACACAAGCTCCGATGCTTCTTTGTAGGTGGGGAAGGATTGGATTAGTTCAAGACGAGGGCAGGATAGGCTTTCCAACACATCACTTAATGTGGACCTCCGTTTAGAGAGAGGCTCTTTTGTTATAGAGGCCCCTTTTATTTCCGTTATATCAAAGCACATTAGTAAGGATGGTCTATGCCTTGCAGCAGTTTGAATGGACGTTGTATTCCTCATCCGATTACGCATTTGCAGCAGTGGAAAATTAGCTTGATATGGTGTGTTCTTTATAACGATTTCACCGTCTATCTGTAAGGGAAGAAACGAGGAAATTGTTTCCGTCCATTCTGATAAGCTCTTCACGATTTCAGGAAACCGATCGTGCAATGGTTTACCGTTTCTGCTCCATAAAGTGATACCTTCCTCCGTCCAATGAAGCAGTGTTCGAAACCCATCGTATTTTACTTCATAACTCCATTCCTCTCCTGTAGGTACGTCCTCGCTTAGTGTAGGGAGCATTGGTTTTTGCAACATTTCACACCTCCTGTTTGTTAGCTTGCGCTAGTTCATCGAGAAAATGTTCATAAAAGGAAGAGGAGATGCGAAAGCTATTCCAAAAAGGAGGCAATGCTTATGCATACAATGTGGAAGGGGACTATCAGTTTTGGGCTAGTTAACATTCCTGTGAAGCTTCATGCGGCGACGGAAAATAAAGATATAAAGCTTCGCAATCTGCATCAGGAATGTAAAACACCGTTGAAATATGAACGTACTTGCCCAGTATGTGATAAGGATGTGGATAATGAGGAAATTGTTAAAGCCTATGAATACGCCAAAAATAAATTTGTAGTACTAGATAAGGAAGACCTCGAAAATCTGAAAAAAGAAAACGAGGACAAGGCTGTAGAAATAATGGACTTTGTGAAGCTGGAGGAAATTGACCCTATCTATTTTGAAAGAAGCTATTTTATTTCCCCTAACGAAGGTGGTACAAAAGCATATGCCTTGTTAAGGAGGACGCTTCAGGATACAGGGAAAATTGGTGTGGCTAAAATCATCATTCGATCCAAGGAGCAGCTTGCCATTATGAGAGTGTATGAGAATACATTGTTAATGGAAACGATTCATTTTCCGGATGAGGTAAGGGATGTGGCAGAGGTTCCTAATGTGCCAGAAGAAGCGGAATTAGGGGAAAAAGAGCTATCTACCGCCAAAACGCTCGTTGATCAATTGACTGCTGAGTTTGACGCGCAAAAATATAAGGATGAGTACCGTGAATCCTTACTAGATCTTATCGAGGCGAAGAAGAATGATGAGGAGGTAACTACCGCCAAGCCGCAGCCGACCCCAGACAATGTGACCGATTTAATGGAGGCGCTGGAAAAATCTCTAGAGAAAACCAAAACGAAAAAAACAACAACCAAAAAGAAAACCACATCACAAAAGAAATCATCCCAAAAGAAAACAAGCGGCAAGGAAACCGGAAAAACAGCGTCCAAAAAAACATCCTAATGACAAAACCCTCATAGAATGGGGGTTTTTCTTTGTTTTGTTCTACATTTTTCGCACATATTTTTTTGTTGCATTCGACAAATTGGAAGTGAATGTTGTGGAACTTACAACATTTTAATATTTCCTTACAATTTAAATACCTTTTCTTAATAATCCGTTGATGTTTAATACTTATAGTTGGAATTGTCCAAGCGAAAGAACGGTATATGGTTTTTCTCGTGTTGGGTTACTACAAAAACGAATGATGGGGGATTGAACGAAATGAAACGATTACTATTTCCTGTATTTGCACTGGTACTAATGGTAGTGGCCGGATGTGCTTCTGCCGAATCAGAAGGTGGAGACAGTGCTGATTCTGGTTCAGGCTCTAGCGATAATAAGATTACGATTGCATGGTATCCAAACGAATCCGGTGGTGATTTGAAGGCGGCTCGGGAAGGAATTGGCCAAATGATCGAGGAAGCTACGGGTAAGGAAGTAGAGCACAAAACAACGACCGATTACATCATTGCTATCGAAGCAATTGCTAATGGAAATGCTGACGTAGCATACATGGGAGCTCAAGGATACATTGAAGCAAATAACAAAAATGAAAATGTTCAGCCAATTGCTGTGTCCAGTGGGGAATCCGGTACGCTGGATGATGCAAAGTATTATAGCTGGCTGGCTGTTAAGAACGGTAACGAAGAGGCTTATCAACAAGCTGGCGAGTACTCTATCGACAATATCGCAGGTAAAAAGTTCTCCTTTGTGTCCAATAGCTCCACATCTGGTTTTAAAGTACCTTCTGCAGGAATCGTTTCTCACTTTAGTGAGCAGGAGAAATATAGTGACCTAGCGCAGGAAGATTTATTAAAGGGTGGAGATTTCTTTAGTCAAGTTCAATTTGGCGGCTCTCACCAGGGCTCCGCAGTAAACCTTCTAACAGGCAAGGCAGAAATAGCAGCATTTTGTGACGTCTGCGTAGCAAACTATGTTGAGAATGTAGATGGTGAGCATAACAAGGCTGGAGCTACGTATGAAGTGACGAAGGATGCAGCTGAGCCTTTCAGTAATCTAGCAGGCGAGCGCTTCACTCTCATTAATTCCACTCCAGTACTAAATGCACCATTTGCCATGAACACGGAAAGTCTCAATGAGGAAACGCAACAGCAATTAGTAAAAGCGTTCACGTCCGATGAAACAGCGAATAACGAGAATATTTTCGTTCCAGAGGACAGTCAAGACAATGCGTTATTCTACAAATCAGCTAAAGAACGGTTTATTCAAGTAGAAGATTCCTGGTTTGACCCTATTCGCGAGCTATCTAAATAAGTATTCATTCAAAAACTAGTTCCCTGCTACTGTCAGGGAACTAGAATTCATCTATAAAGGGGTTCATTATGACTGCTTTGTTACAGGTAAACCAAATATCTAAGCAATATGGTAACGAAACGCTGGCGTTATCTGATGTTAGCTTCTCTGTGCAAGAAGGAGAGTTTGTATCTGTCATTGGTCCGTCTGGTGCAGGTAAATCAACTCTCCTTCGGTGTATCAATCAAATGGTCTCTACTACAAACGGTGCCATCCAGTTTGATCAAAAGGATGTACAAGGAATGAACAAAAAGGAATTGCGTCAGCTACGAACGAAAATTGGGATGATTTTTCAGCATTACAACTTAGTGGAGCGCTTAACAGTAATGGAAAATGTACTGCATGGACGTCTGGGCTATAAATCTACATTAGCTGGTATGTTTGGCTTCTATCAGGAAGAGGAGAAACGCCGAGCGATTGAGCTGTTGGAAATGCTCGGATTAGGAGAACAAATTTACAAAAGATGTGACCAGCTTTCTGGGGGACAAAAGCAGCGTGTTGGAATTGCCAGAGCATTAATTCAAGAGCCGCGAATGCTGTTGTGTGATGAGCCAATTGCTTCTCTTGACCCTAATGCCTCCAAAAAAATTATGGATCACCTTCATTCCATTTCCCGTTCGATGGGGATTACCGCTTTAGTTAATTTACACCAGGTAGATATTGCGCTTCGGTATTCCGACAGGGTTATTGGAGTAAGTGGCGGGCAAGTGGTGTTTAATGGTCCGCCTAGTGACATAACAGAAGGTACTATTCGAACCATTTATGGCTCGGAAGCAAATGATCTTTTAGTGAAGCTAGGTGGTCGGGATGCAGGTTAATGCTATGGAGAAGAAACGAATACAATCCGTTGTCATGCTGATTGTGCTATTGGCATTTACATACGGGGCGATGGTGATTACCCAATATAATGTAGTGGAAGGATTTGTATCCATTCCGAAGGCATTCGTGTGGGGGATTACCAGCTTTTACCCGACAGCATCTTCCTTTGAGAACCTACCTGGAATCCTGATGCAGCTCGGAAGAACAGTATTAACCTCTGTAGCGGCTACTACTATTGCAGCAGTGTTTGCGTTGTTCTTTTCTCTGTTCGGTTCTAAAGTAACCAAAGTGAATAATGTGTTAAGTGTCGTTAGTCGTGGGACTGCTACTGTATTCCGTAACATAGATGTGGCAGCGTGGGCGCTGATTTTATTATTCTCCTTTGGTCAAAGTGCGCTTACTGGCTATTTCGCTTTGTTCTTTGTTTCTTTTGGTTTCTTGACGAGAGCCTTCATCGAGACACTGGATGAGGTAGGGGCAAGCTCCATTGAAGCGCTGCGAGCAACAGGGGCAAGCTATCCTGCTATTATCATTCAAGCCATCCTGCCATCTAGTACTCCCCAAATGATGAGCTGGATTCTATTTATGGTAGAGATGAACATCCGAAGTGCGACACTGGTGGGCATTTTGACGGGTACGGGCATCGGCTTTGAATTTGATTTGTATTATAAAAGCTTGGATTACAATACAGCCAGTCTTGTCGTTATCTCTATCGTTGTCGTCATCCTGGCTCTAGAATATGCATCGAATTATGTACGAAGGGTGGTGCTGTAATGGATGCGAAAACCGTAAAAGCAAGTACGAATTTACAGTATAACCGATCCAACCATATTAAAGTGAGGCCGCTTTCCAAGTCCACTGTAGTATTACGAATTACTCTCTTCGTATTAGCGGTGCTGACGGTTGTGAGCTTTGCGACGATTGATTACCAAAGTATAGATCTACTGAATGGTATTTGGAAAACACTAGAAAATTTCCGAACGTTGTTTCTGCAGCCAGAGCTGCATCATTTCTCGTTTTCAGGAGGGTTATATGCTGTTCTGATAACGATGGGACTAGCATTTTTAACCACTCTATTTGGTGCTGTCATTGCTCTGTTTTTCGGTTTACTCTCAGCTGAAAATTTATCAAATCGCAGAGTGTCCAATTGTATTAAGTCAGTAGTAGCCTTTATCCGGGCTGTCCCGACAGTGTTGTGGGTATTGATTTTTGCTGTATCTGCAGGGCTGGGCAGTGTAGCTGCTGTTATCGGCATGACATTTCATTCGGCTGGATATTTAATTAAGGCGTATTCTGAATCGTTTGAGGAGATAGACCATGGAGTGATAGAAGCTCTTCGAGCGAGCGGAGCGAAATGGGGACAAATTGTCGTGCAAGCTGTGCTTCCATCTACATTGACCTATCTTGTCTCTTGGACGTTTATGCGGTTTGAGCTGAACTTCTCTGTAGCTGTTGCAATGGGAGCAGCGGCAGGGGCAGGAGGTATTGGATATGACATGTTTATGGCTAGTTCTTTCTATTTTGACTTAAATGAAATTGGAGCCATTACATATTATATTCTGGCATTTGCAGTTCTGCTTGAAGTGGCGGCTATTCGTTTTAAGTCTGGGCTAAAGGGCAATTAAAGCCATTTGTTAAGGAAGTCAACAAGTGATAAACCCTTTTATGACAAAGCTCATAAGGGTTTTTTTCTTACACATTAATATTTTCCATCAACAGCTTTACATGATCTTAATCTTTATATAACACTCCTTAATTTGTGCTACATGTCGACAACGTACAGTTGAAAATGTAAGAAGAGATAGCTCGAATGGGAGGTGTGGGGATGACTTCACAGCATAAGAATATCTCCATGGCAATGTTTATTGCAGATGAAATTCAAAGGGAGATCGAACGAGGGGTATATAGCGATGGCAAGCGTCTGCCGTCAGAAGCCTCGATGTGTCATCGTTTTTATACAAATCGATATACGATTAGGCAGGCAATGGATCGACTCGTTAACATTGGCTTAGTTCGTTCTAGAAAAGGGGTGGGATATTTCGTCAATGAACGACCGCTTGACCTTTGCTACACTATCACACCCTTTACACGCTTCTCTACAATGATTGAAAACGGAGGCTTGAAGCCATCTGCCATGATTATATCTCAGGAGAAACGCCTTCCCTCTGAAAAAGTGCAGGAAGCGTTACATGTAACTCAAAATGATGAGGTATATCGCTTTGAAATTCTTCGATTTGCAGACGATACACCGCTCGCTTGGAATGAAACGTGGCTGCCAGCGAAAATGTTCGAAGGGCTGCCACAGTACATGACAAGCTTTGTCTCCTTGTACGATATTTTGAAAAAGCATTATCATGTTCGTCCAAAACGAATTAATTCTACCTTTCAAGCCGTTGTACCTACTGTCAATGAGGCAACATACTTGCAAATTTCCCCAAGTACGCCACTCCTTCAAATCGAGAGCATTGTGAAGGATGAAATTGCAGGACGAATGGAGTACACAAAGGCTAAGTATCGCGGCGATTTATGTCAGGTAACATCCGAATTATAAATATCAAACTAAGCTCAAGTGGAGTGATAGGAGGTTATGAATAATGAAGAAAAAGCAATTAACTAAAATATTGGTAGAAGGGTCTGAGGAGCTAGCTGCCTCTCTAGCGGACAAGATAGAACAATCCTATGAGGTGTCGTTGGATAAGCCCCCTCAAAAAAGTCTCGTTATGCTCAAAAATTTGGATTCTGTTTCTAATCAATCCTTTTATGCGGGAGAAGCACTAGTTACAGAATGTAATGTGACCGTAGAAGGAAGCATGGGTCTTGGTGTAATTATGGGAGAACAACCAGAGAAGGCGTATCATATAGCCGTTATTGATGCGGCATACAATGCAGCTTTGCCAGAAACTACTCCATTTACAGAAGCATTGTTATTGGAAGAAAAAGCGATTTACAGTCGTCATCACCAAGAAGCGGCCATGGCAGCTAGAACGAAAGTTAACTTCGATACAATGGAGGATTATGATGACCAAGATGACTAAAGCAGGCTTTGATAGTGTACATGATACCCAGCATATTTTTAGAGAATTAGTCGAGGCAACTAGCCGCCCAGGCACTATTGCTGAGCTCACATCTTATGTGGAGGGACTGTCTCCCTCAGTAACCTTTTCCAAGCCCATGATAGGGCTGGCTCTTACATTACTGGATCAGGAAGTAACCTTCCATGTACAGGCAGAGAATGTAAAGAGAATACAAGAATATATACATTGGCACACATTCAGCCAAGCAATGGAGGAATCAGAAGCTGATTATGTATTTGTTTCCATATTAGAATCTTCAAGGATTGCTTCGTTCATGAAACATCTGAAGCGCGGAACTCTTTATCAGCCTCACCAGAGTGCCACTCTGTTTATTCAGGTAAAGGACTTTAAGGACGGAGCAGATGCGGACAAGTTTATACTTTCAGGGCCAGGTATTAAAGATTCTACTTCCATAGTAGTAAACGGACTAGACGAAGAGTGGATAGATGCTCGCAATGAAGCGGTACAGGAATACCCACTAGGAATTGATGTGTGTCTTGTATCGGAACAGGGAGAACTCGTAGCACTTCCAAGAACAACAAAAATAGAAAGAGGGTGAAGAGGAATGGGTTATGTTGCAGTAACGGGTGGTCAGGAAGCAATAGAACAAGCTGACCAATTATCTAAATACTATCGAACCAATGATATCACTACACTACTAGATCCACATATGATTGAGAAGCAAATGCGACTGCTCATTGATCGTATTATGGGGGAAGGTGGATTATATGCTCCTGAGTATGCAGCAATCGCTTTAAAGCAAGCAGAAGGGGACCCTCTAGAAGCGACATTTCTTCTACGAGCCTATCGATCAACACTACCGCGTCATTTTTACTCCAAGCCGATGGATACGGCATCTATGCGAGTAATTCGTAGAATATCAGCTTCTTTTAAGGACATTCCCGGTGGACAGATGCTTGGCCCGACCAATGATTACACACATCGTTTGTTACAGTTTGGTCTTAGAAAGGAAGATGAAGAGGCTCTAAGCCAATTTGTGACCGACTATGGACTGATAGAGGAGGGGGATAACGTACAGATAACCTTCCCTAAAGTAGTCGATTTACTTAGAGAGCAAGGGCTCGTAGCCAACACGAAGGATAATATGGAAGAGGAAATCCCTTATGATATAACCCGCAAGAAACTGACCTTCCCAACCTCTCGCTCTGCAAGATTACAAACACTCGCTAGAGGAGAAACAGGGGCGATGACATCTCTAGCCTATAGTAGTATGCGAGGATTTGGTGTCATACATCCGACTGTAGGAGAGCTACGAGTTGGATACACGGAAGCACATATTCCATATCCTTTTGGTGACGATGAGGAGGATAGTATTTATATAGGGGAAGTCATGATGACAGAAGTAGAATCCATTAACTCCTTTGCAAACAACGAGGATGACGATGACGTCCAATTTGCTATCGGTTATGGGTTGACACTTGGTCAGAATGAAGTAAAAGGCATAGCCATGTCTGTACTGGATCGAAGCCTTGAAACAACAGGGGACGCTCCTGCCCATGATGAAGAATTCGTATTAACGCATATTGACAGTGTGGAGTCCTATGGGTTCGTATCACACTTAAAGCTGCCACATTATATTACATTCCAGTCCAAGCTCGATCGTATTCGTCAGGCGCAGCACAAACGAAAAGCTGAGGAAGGAGCAGAAACTAATGCCAAAACAACTTGACTTTACAATGGAAGAATACAATTTTGCCTTTCTTGACGAAGGGTCCAAAAGAGAAATTCGCCGATCCATTCTGAAGGGTATTTCCATTCCTGGTTATCAGGTGCCTTTTGCTTCAAGAGAATTACCGATTGGACGAGGATGGGGAACAGGAGGCTTACAGCTGACGTTGTCGCTTCTTGGTAAAGAGGATGTGCTTAAGGTAATTGACCAGGGTCATGATGATAGTGTGAATGCAGTAAGTATCCGCAAACTGGCTGAAACGAGCAGTGGCATTGAAACAACGGAGGATGCAGCAGAGGCATCTGTTATGCAGACGAGACACCGAATTCCGGAAGAATCACTTCGGTCCGATCAAATATTGGTGCTGCAAGTCCCTGAGCCAGAGCCTCTTCGGCGTGTGGAAGCTCGTGAAACGGAAACGGAGCGTCTTCATGGAGAAATGGAGTACAGCAGCATATGGGTGCGTCTATACGAGGACATTGTTCGTTGGGGTGAGATTACAATTGGAGCTGATTATCCTTGTATGGTACACCATCGTTATATTTTCAATCCAAGTCCGATTCCCCGCTATGACGTAACCAAGCTTCATCAAGCAGAGGGTCTGTATTTATTTGGGGCAGGGAGAGAGAAGAAAATATATGCGATTCCACCTTATACAGACGTGACACCGCTTCAGTTTGAGGATTATCGCTTTGAAGCAGAAGAATTTAACGGGGCCTCCTGCCGATTGTGCGGCAGCGATGATACCTTCTTGGATGAAATATATGACAGTAACAGCGGAGAGAAATACTTTCAGTGTTCAGATACCGGCTATTGCAACAAAATTCAGATGAAAAGGGAGGAGGAGAAGTCATGATACAAGCATCATTGGGATCTACTTTAACACAAGAGCAAACTAAGGGTTCTGCCTCGTCTCCTGTATTACAGGTTCGTAATTTAACGAAACGGTTTGGGGATGGATGCACTTTTTGTGAGAAAGAGGAGCTAGAGGAGAACTATTGCCCAAGATGCGGAAGTGTTCTGGCGTGCTCTAATGTTAGCTTCGATTTGGATAAGGGCGAGATTTTAGGCGTCGTAGGAGAAAGCGGCTCTGGAAAAAGTACAATGGTGAAGAGTCTGTATTTTGACCAGCAAGTTACCTCTGGCAGCGCGACAATCGCAAATTATAAGCAGGGAATGGCGAATATTTTTACAGAGTCTGCTCAACAGCAGCGGTATATTCGTAACTATGTGATGGGGATGGTGTATCAAAACCCGCATCTTGGCCTGAAAATGGATTATTCCAGTAGTGGAAATGTAGCCGAGAAGCTAATTGCAGCAGGTCATTTTCATGTTGGAAATATTCGGGAGCGGTCTGCTGAATTACTGGAAAAGGTAGAAATTCCCGTTTCGAGAATGGATGAGCTCCCCCGTAGGTTTAGTGGAGGCATGCAGCAGCGTGTTCAAATTTCTAAAGCTTTGGCTAATAACCCGCCTCTTCTTTTATTGGATGAAGTGACTACAGGGCTAGATTTATCCGTCCAAGCTAAAGTATTGGATTTAATTCGGAGTATTCAACGAGAGCTACAGGTGGCAATGGTTGTCGTATCCCACGATTTAGGGGTCATTCGCATGCTTGCAGATCGAACAATGGTGATGAAGCAGGGGAAGGTAGTGGAACAAGGTCTGACGGATCAAATATTAGAAGACCCACAGCACCCATACACTCAGTTGCTCGTTCATTCTCTCCTGTAACGGACAGGTTGCAGCAAGACGACTATGGAAGAAGGAAGGGTCATTATGTCAACAAAGAAGGAAGAACGTATTCTAAGCAGCGAACCATACATCGATGAGACAAGTGTAGTCACACATAGTGAGCTCGGAGAATGGGTTTCTATCGGAAGTCATTCTCTTATACAGGAATCTACTATTATGGATTATACCTATACTGATGGCGATGCTAATATCATATACGCTACTGTTGGAAAGTTTTGCTCCATTGCTTCTCATGTTCGTATTAACCCGTCAAATCACCCGATGTGGCGTGTTACCCAGCATCATATGACCTATCGGAGAAGGCAGTACCAGTTTGCGGCAACCGATGATGCTTCCATTTTTGATTGGAGGAAGGAGGATTCCGTTACGATCGGTCATGATGTGTGGATTGGGCATAACGCAATTGTAATGCCTGGAGTGACAGTCGGTAATGGAGCGGTCATTGGTTCAGGGGCAGTCGTTACCAAGGATGTAGAGCCCTATATGATTGTGGCAGGTGTTCCTGCGAAGCCTATCAAACGCCGTTTTTCAAAAGATATAGCTCAGCAACTAGAAGAGATCTCCTGGTGGGATTGGGACCGATCAACACTGGAGGAGCGATTTGATCAGCTTAATGATGTAGAACGTTTCGTGGAACGGTATGGAAAGAAGAATGGTTAAGGAGGGACGCTATATGCCAGAGCTACTGAAGATACAGAATCTGGAGAAATCATTTTATATGCATCATTTTGATAAGACTATTCAAGGCTGCAGTGGTGTTTCATTCACACTGAACCAAGGAGAGTTTATTGGTATTACAGGAAAAAGTGGTGCAGGCAAATCTACCATACTAAGAAGTGTGTACCGCACATATTTACCGACCGCTGGAAGCTTGATCTATCAATCTGACCAGTTTGGGGAAGTTGACTTGGCCACTGCATCCGAACGGGAAATTCTTGCTATTCGCCGTCACGAAATCGGTTATGTATCCCAGTTCTTAAAAGTTATGCCAAGAGTAACTGCCATTGAAGTAGTACAGAAAGCATTAGTGGAAATGCACTATACAAGAGAAGAAGCAAAGGAAGAAGCGAAAAAAATGCTTACTCACTTCCAGCTATCCCAGTCGTTATGGGATGCCTATCCGCAAACATTCAGTGGAGGGGAAAAGCTGCGCTTAAATCTCGCTCAGGCCATGGTTAAGAAGCCAAAGCTACTCCTATTGGATGAACCGACTGCCTCCTTGGATGCTGCAACGAAAGAGTCTGTAAAGGATATGATTGTCCAGCTGAAAGAGGAAGGAACGAGCATGCTTGGCATTTTTCATGATCTAGAATTTATGGAATCCGTAATTGATCAGCAATACAACATGAAACAAGGAATGATGGAAGAAGGGGTAGAGGCATAATGGGTTCATTACTTATTACAAACGGAAAAATCGTTACTCCAAATACGATAGTAGAAGGTAGCCTTGCAATCGAAAATGGACGGATTGCCTTTATCGGAGAAGTACCAGCGTATTTTCAAGCAGATCACACGATTGATGCAGAGGGAATGCATGTGACTCCAGGCATGATTGAAACACATTGTGATGCAATCGAGAAGGAAATGGAGCCTAGACCCAATACATTCTTCCCCCTTGATATGGCGATGAAGGAAATGGAAAGAAAGCTAGCAGGAAACGGCATTACGACAATCTATCATTCTATTTCTTTATCAGACGGTTCAGGGATTCGAGGGGACGAGCAGTCTATTAAACTCATGAACAATATTGATGAGCACAGAAGAAGCTCTCCTTCCATGGTACGCCATCGGATCCACCTTCGATATGAAGTAACCAATAGAAGAGCGCTGCCAACTATCCAGGCATTTATTGATGAAAAGAAAATGGATTTATTATCATTTATGGATCATTCTCCTGGGCAAGGGCAATTCAAATCAATGGACAGCTTTCACCATTTTACTAAAGCATTTTATAACATTACAGAAGAAGAAGCTCAGCGGATGACCGAGGAGGTACTAAAGCTCAAACAAAAAGTGGACTGGGATGAGCTTAAGCAAGTCGCTCAGGAAGCATATGCAAAAGGGATAAGCCTCGCTTCCCACGATGATGATACCGTGGAAAAAATCGATTATATGCTAAAGGACTTCCCGGTAAATATTAGTGAATTCCCCATTACTATGGAAGCAGCCAAACATGCCAAGGACCAAGGATTGTTTGTGAGTGTTGGTGCACCAAATATTGTGAGGGGCTTCTCCCACAGCGGTAATATGAGAGCGATAGACGCTATTATAGCAGGGAATGCAAACATGATCTGTTCAGATTATCATCCTTCGGCCCTTTTCCCAGCAGTGATAGAGGTTCATCGTCAAGGAATCCCTTTACCGGAGGCAATGAAGATGGTCAGCACTTATCCAGCAGAATCACTTGGTATTGCATCTGACCGAGGAAGTATTGAAGTAGGGAAACAAGCTGATGTCTTACTTATAGATTTAAACGATACGTACCCAGCTGTACGTCAAACGATTGTAAATGGAAATATCGTCTATCAATCTCAACTGTCTATGATGGGATAATCCATAAAGGTAACTAGTGATCGGGAGATTGGAGTGAACATATATGATTGATTTACATTGCCACACAAGCACATCTGACAACACCATGTCGATTAGCGAGGTTATTTACCACGCTAAAGAGAACGGAATAACACATCTTGCTATTACTGACCATGACACTACTGCTGGACTTGCGGAAGCAGAACAGATTGGAATAGAAGCGGGAGTAACCATTATCGCTGGTATTGAGATATCTGCATATGACTATAAAAGGGATAAACGAGCTCATATACTAGGCTACCACGTATCCGCAGATAACGAGGAACTCTATCATCTTTGCAATCCTATGGTAAAGAAGCGCCATTTCGCCTCCTATGAAATGGTTCAGAAAATAGCCAAGGCAGGCTACGATGTTTCTTGGGAAGAGGTGCAGGCTTATGCTAAGCATTCGACGAGTGTATATAAGCAGCACATTATGCATGCTTTAATGGACAAAGGCTATACGGATCGTATTTATGGACCGCTATACAAGACGTTATTTGCGAAAGGAACAGCTGAGACGGAGGAGGGGCTAGCCTATACTCCTATTGATTATTTAGATGCTATTGATGCAATACGGACTATTAACGATATTGGTGGTATTGCGGTCTTGGCTCACCCTGCTCAGTTTGATAACTATGAAGCGGTAGAAGAGTGGACCAAACATGGACTGAAAGGGATCGAGGTGTACCATCCTGATCATGATGAAGGTCTAGAAGCAAAGACCAAACAGTATGCAAAAACGTATGGATTAATTCAAACGGGAGGTTCTGATTTTCACGGTGGCTATGGACCATCTGAACGATTCCCACTTGGCAGTAAAAACCCAGGCCTGCAAGCTGTTGAAGCATTAAGTAAGCATATGTCCTTTCCTGCCAAATAAAAAAATAGGTTTAAAAAAGCAAGAAAGAGTGTAAATTCAGTAGGGGTTTATGCTCTTTTTTTATCGCTATGGAATGAAGGAGAAGTCTTGATAAGGTAGACTACGGATAATGGGGAGGCCGCTTGTGCTTACTAACATTCCTTGCTCATTCTCTCAATAGGTTCCATACAGTGAAAAAGCATCTCATTTGAATTCGTATAATATGAGCCTATCTACATATCGATGGAACAGCTTGTTTTTGGGATAATATGGATGCGCATGCATCCATTTTCTGTTTCCTATTGTATCTGGTGAATAGTATGGTTGGAATTTGTCATCCCTATATATTCTAAGAGACTCTATAAAGTATTTATATTACATATACCTTGCTGAACATTTACAAATACATGACAACCTTCCTTAAACAACTCCTTCAATCGAAAGGTATAAGGAAAGTAGAGGAGAAAGGACTGAAGCTGATGGAACGAAATGCTTATTTTGATAATGCAAGATGGATCTTAATGTTTTTCGTTGTATTCGGTCATACTATTCAACCATTTACAGAAGAGAATCATATTATAGATGTTACCTATCATTGGATTTACACCTTTCACATGCCAGCGTTTATATTTGTAGCTGGATTTTTTGCTAAGGGAAATCTAACTAAAGAATATGTCCTTCATTTAATGAAGAAGTTGCTGCTCCCCTATGCAGCTTTCCAGGTATTATATACAGTGTATTATTTCTTAATTGGTAAAGAGGACTGGCTTCATCTTCCGTTTGAGCCACATTGGGCGCTTTGGTTTTTAGTTAGTCTATTTTGTTGGCATTTACTGCTGTATTGGTATAAACGTCTGCCTAAATATATGGCGTTATTTATTGCTGTACAGCTTGGTATTATTGTAGGGTACATGGACCCTATTGGTCACATGTTCAGTTTATCTAGAACTTTCGTGTTCTTTCCGTTTTTTCTATTAGGATATTGGTTTAGTCAGAAAGAAATTCAATGGCTCACGCAATGGAGAGTGAAGGGGATAGGACTAATAGTAATGGCCACTACAGCCTTTCTATTGGTGATTACTCCTAACTTCTCCATAGATTGGTTCTTATCCTCCAAATCGTATGCAACCATGGAGATGTCTGAATGGGGAGGCATGGCTCGATTAGGAGTCTACACCATAAGTGCTATTATGATGTTTAGTGTGCTTTCCTGGATTCCATCTAAGGAATATCGCTGGAGTAAGTATGGAACAAGAACGTTGTATGTGTATCTGCTCCATGGATTATTCATCCATGTATTCAGAGAATATGAGTTATTTTCCGTCAACTCCTTTTTAGATGGGGCCATGCTGGCTGTTTTATCTATCCTAATTACATGGATATTATCCAGTCATAAAGTCGCATTACTAAGCAAACCACTTATTGAAATGTATAAATATATTCCAGTTCGGAAAAGACAGCATACGAACAGCTATAACGTATAAGAGGGAAGTACCACCTCCACTCTAAAGGTTTAAGATTTTCTAATTTGTGATATTAAACCTTTGAAAGCGATATGCGTGAAAAAAAGGAGTGTGTCTCGTATGGCAGACAAGTTATTAATGATAGTGACAAATGCTGGCTGGCTAGATGAGGATCATAAAACTGGTTTATGGCTTTCTGAGTTTGCAGAACCATATATGGAATTTACTCAAGCAGGGTACGATGTAACCGTTGCAAGTGTTGCAGGAGGTGAGATTCCTATTGACCCCAACAGTATCTCGGGAGAAGAACCGGAAGAATGGGAAGGAGTTATGGAGCCTCTAAAAGATACACAATCACTTGAAACAGTGGATCCTGCTCAGTATGTAGGAGTCTTTCTTCCAGGTGGACATGGTACGATGGTAGACTTTCCAAATAATAGAACAATGAAACGAGTATTAGAACCATTTGTAGCGGAAGATAAAGTTATAGGGTCCGTCTGTCATGGACCTGCAGGATTTGTTGGGATAAACGATAAGGATGGGAATGCCTTCGTAGATGGTAAG
Source organism: Pontibacillus salicampi (assembly GCF_042434395.1). NCBI lineage: Bacteria > Bacillati > Bacillota > Bacilli > Caryophanales > Bacillaceae > Pontibacillus > Pontibacillus salicampi. The sequence goes on from NZ_JBHLTP010000013.1 coordinate 99,636, forward strand.
CGCATGACGTCGTTTACAAACGAAGAGGAAAAAGATACTGAACTTGATGGTAAGGTTCCATTCCTGTTGGAAACACGGTTAACAGAGCTTGGTGCCACTTTCTTAGCAGAGCCAAATTATACGGTTCATGTAGAGGCGGATGGTAACCTCGTTACTGGCCAGAATCCACAGTCAAGCCTTGATACAGCTCGTAAATTCTTGCAAAAGCTAAAAGCATAAACAACGTTCTGCATGATGCAAGACGAACAGATGGAGAACTAGGAGGAACTGGAATACAAGCCCGCCATAATGGTGTTCGGCTAGCTTGTTCGCTAGTTCCTCTTTTTTTCATGGAGTTAGTGTGGTGCTCCTGTCTATTATGAAATAGTAATGAAGCCTCCAATACCGTTCATTATATATACATTGTGCTAAAAGCATTGGATGAAATCTTTTGCTTTTTTATTTTGTTCTATTAACGCCCGATGTTGATAGTAGGTTAATCGATATGGAAGGCTGTATTACGAGTTAATTTCATTGGAGTATGCCGACGGAAATATCTAAACATGTACTGTAAAGGTCGTTTTCTATCAACAATTTTTTAGAATAAATCCTTACTATTTGCCGCGAGTGTCATGCTTCATCCTTTTACACATTCCAAATTAATCCTACTATTATGTCAGAAATGTTAACAAAGCTTATACTTTTGTAGGAACCAATGACTACACTATTAAATAATAGAAGGATTCTAAGTTTCGGTAAACGCTTCCAGATGATGATTGGTAAACCTTTATGCTTATAAATATTAAATCTCTGTAAATTTCGACATTTTCATCGACATATTTCCCTAATCTTGACAGGACTTTGGTTCCGGAGAGAAAGTAAAAAAACAGATAATAGTTTTAGTTTGGAGGAAATATATGGATGAGTATAGCCCTTTCGAGGTGTGCTCTCGTTAATCTCTTCCTTAAGGAGAAAAGGATAAGTATTACTTTAATACCTATTCGCCATATTTGGATTGTGATAACCTTATCTTGAAAATAGAAACCACAGAAAAACAACAGGAATAAAACTCCCCTTCCTCTATAGGAACCGTATAAATATCCACAGCGTGAGAAGGGAAGTGGCATATGATACAGGAAATAGAACACCTGAACCATGCGATTGCTGATAAAATCCTTCAAACCATACAAGATAGGTGGTATGACGCGGATTTAGTTGAAAAAGCACAAACTTGCATACATGCAAAGTACCAAGAGGGTTTTTCCTTTGCTGTGCTTACTCGCACCCATTTTTATATGTTTGGTGGAGAAGAGAAGGATGAGTGTATTGAACCGTGTGCTGCCATCGAGTGTATGATTCTAGCATTAGACATATTCGATGATCTACAGGATCAGGATAGAGAGGATAAGCCATGGTGTCAGATGTCTTACCCGATAGCTATGAATATTGCTACCGGCTTATTGATGATGAGTTTAGACATTTTGGATAATACATCCTTTCCTGCATCGCACAAGCAAACAGCGCATCAATATTTGTATCACCAAGTCATTCGTGCTGTGCAAGGCCAGCATCAGGATTTGTCTGAATCATTAGAAACGGAAGAAGCTTATCGAACCATGCTGCGGAATAAGTCAGGCTCTCTCATGGCTTGTGCTTGTTTGATTGGTACAAGTTTAGCTACTACATCAAAATCAGTACACAATGAAGTTAGAGCGTATGCAGAGGACTTTGGTATAGCTGCTCAGCTTGCTAATGATCTGGAAGATGTGCTGCGTTGGGATAACAAAAACGACGTATTATATGGCAAGAAATCGTTCCCGGTTTTACTGCTGTTAAGGCAGGAGGGAGAAGAAAGTCATATGCTGCGATCCTACTATCGAGGTGAGCTATCTCTTTCTCGATTATTAGAGCAGAAACACCACTTGTTTCATTGGATGCAGCACTCATCCGCACTTAAATACGTACAGGTAGTAAAGCGCCTCTATCAACGACAATCTCTCCAAGGGTTAAAGCAAACATCTGGTCTGGAAATTTGGAAACAGCAGATCATACACATGATGGAGTCCCTTTAGATTTTCTGAACCAAGGCCTATAAAGCAAAGAAAGCATACTTAATGATGCTAACCAATTAAAGGAGGAATTCTGTATGTTACAACAAGTCGTTGAAAAATTTATGAATAATCCGGAGCTTTTGGAAAAATTCCAGCAAGGTCAAATCAGTGTAGTAGGGATTTCTGAAACAGAAGCAGCGGCACTTAATGATGCATTCAGTGAATCAACACAAGAGGATCGCTCCCGCGGCATGTGTTATTGGAAGTAACGTGAACAGAATACCTTTACATTAAATAGCCAGACGGTGTCTGGCTATTTTTTGCCTTAACGATTCTCTTTAATATGGAAAGACTGTAGAAAGGGATGTACCATGACAGATTTACAAAAACGAAGAATAGTCGTCTCTACTATCACAGTAGTAGTGCTAGTGCTTGGTTTCTTTCTTGCCTATACCACTATGAATAAATCCTTCACCGGTATTAACGCAGAGAAGCAGGAGGACGTATGGGTCATAACTAATATTGATGAAATGGGGTGGGCGTGGCACCAAAATATAGAAGTCGGGGATCATATTCTCTCCATAAATGGAAAGAGACCAGGTGTTCATAAGCCTATGAAGCGCTATGGAGTCATTGGTTCGCTGGATGAACTGGTTCTACAGCGCAATGGGATTGAGGTTACGTATGAACCGGAAAAGAAGTTTTATTCCAAGACCATTGTCTATCATAATATTCTTCCCTTTGTAGTGTTCTTAATCCTGTTCAGCTTTTCTATTATTCTATATAGAAAAAAGAAAGAGGACAAAGCGGCTGTATTATTAATAGCCTTTCTATTGGCAGTTGGCTTTGGATATTTAAGTGCTGCTGCCTCCGCCCGAACGGAAATGCTAGCTCGAATCATAAATGGTATTTCCTTATTAATGATTCCTGTTCTATTAATGCACTATTATCATGCCTACTTCTCTAAATACAATATACTATTATTTCCGAAAAAGCTGTTAGCCCTCTTATATAGCTTGAACATGGTTGTAGTTTTAATGGATACGGTGTACATCTATCTTCCTGTCAGTGGATTTTATGCTATTATTCGTCATACCCAGTTAGCTGTATTTTCTATGGAGGTACTAGGGTGTCTCAGCATATTGCTATATTACTATTTTCGTTATAAAGGGACGGTACATAAGCCCGTTTTCCAAAACACGATATTTGCCATTATTGTTTCCTTTGTGCCATTTATTCTTTTTACTGCTATTCCGAGTACATTGTTAGGTATTAATATTCTTCCAGCCTCGGTTACGGCATCCTGTTTAATTTTCTTACCGATATTCTTTTTATATCAAGTGTTAACCAATAGTCTTTTTGATGTCGATTTTATTAATAGCCGTCTGCGATACTATTCCTTTATATCCTTTATATTAACCTCCATCATAATAGGCATGCTGGTTATCATGACATCGTTTACGATTTTACAATGGATTCGCATTTCCATTATTTTATATATTGCTATCATTGCTTTTTTCTATATGGAAGAGCGCTTGAACCTAAGAAGGAGATTATTTGGAGAGAATTTCAATTTCCAAATAAGTCTTGATCAATTTTCAAATGATATATCTAAGATGTTAAAGCGGGAAGAGCTGGATGATCGTTTGATCCAGGAAGTACGAACGGTGCTTCCTGTTAATGGTGTTGCTTTATTAGAATGTCAAAAAGGCCACAGCAGGGTCCACATGATAAAGGGCGACCAAATGTATCCTGAGCATTCATTGAGTAAGTTATGTAGTGAATATGGTGCGTTTATGCGGCCGCGTAAATCTTTTCAGCTGGACAAGGGCCGTTGCTACGTTATTAGTGAAATGCGTAATTCTCTCCACATTTTATGGGTGGATCAGAAGATGAATCATACTCCGTTTAATAAAGACGAGCGTCGTTGGCTTAAAACGTTGGTCCATTACACAAGTATCGTATATGAGAACTTTCAGTTAATGGAGAATGTGACAGAGGAACTGAAGGAATCCATGTATAACAACGCAGAAACACCGAGCTGGATGACACGGTTATTATTTAACCTTTCCGAAAAAGAGAGAGCTCGGCTAGCTTCTGATCTTCATGACGAGGCCTTGCAGGAACAGCTCGTATGGTATAGGAGAGTGGAGGGCTTGCTAGAAAAGGACACATTACCGGAAGATGTCCATGGCGATTTGGCAGAGGTTAAAGAAGGATTATTAGACGTTGTTACACAAATTCGAGAAACATGTACGTTCTTACGTCCACCGTTCCTGAAAGAGTCAGGGATCGTGGAAGCATTAAGCTATCTGATTGATCATTACCGATTAAGGTGTGATTTTTTAATAGAGTTAGATGCAACTCAATTCCATTTAGAGCTAGATCACGAGCATGCGTTGACATTGTATCGCATTGTACAAGAATTATTAAATAATGCAACGAAGCATTCCAAGGCTACTAGAATTGAATTTGACTTGAAGAACGAAGGCGATATGGTGATTTTAAACTATAAGGATGATGGCATTGGGGTTCCAGAATCTGAATGGAGTAAAAAGCATACCGATAGTATGGGGCTTGCTGGTATAAGACAACGGGTTAAAAGCCTAGAGGGAGATGTAGAATTCTATTCTCCTGAAGAGGGAGGCTTCGAAATTGCCGTGGTGTTACAAGAAAGTACACAAAAAAATTTTTTTCAAGTCATGTAGGTGGTGCAGATAATGATACGTATCTTATTAATTGATGATCATCCCTCTGTGGGGGAGGGGACTAAATTAATGCTGGAAAAGGAAGCAGATATGGAGGTGACGGTTGCTCATTCTGCAGGCAGTGCTATTCACATATTAGAAGAGCAACGATTTGAGCTTATCTTGTGTGACCTGCGTATGCCCGGAATGAATGGAATAGAATTAATTAAGAAAGTACGGTCTCTTGGCTACAATGAGCCGGTCGTTATTTATTCTGGTTATGAGGTGGGACCACATTTCAATGCTCTCATTGAAGCAGGTGTTTCCGGCTTCATAAGTAAAACAGAGCCACGGGAGCAGCTTATTGTCTATATCCGCTGTGTGTTAGAAGGGAAGGTGATTTTACCTTTATCCTTGTTTAAGCAATTACGACGAGTAGATGTACAGGTGGGCGAGGCTTCCACGCAAGATGCTAAACAGCAGCAGAGCAATCCAGTTGAGTCGATAGAGGTATCTATCACTCCTAAGGAGCAGGAAATCCTGCAGGAAGTAGCAAAAGGGAAAAGCAATAAGGAAATTGCGAGCATTTTCTACCAAAGTCAGCGTACTATTGAGTACAATCTCACTGAAATCTTCCGTAAACTGCAAGTGAAATCACGTGCCGAAGCAGTATTAAAGTCCAAAAAGTGGGGAATTATTACCGAAGAAGTAGGAGAATGAACCGACTTTCTTCCTATTATATATGGCTTCATTTAACGATTAACGTTGTTTTTATATGGTCTAGATAACGGGGGTCTCGCATATAAGGGCTATACAACCATACTCAAATGAAAGTCAGGACCGCTATTGTAATAGCGGTCCTCAGCTTGTAGAGAAACCCCCTCGTTTCCTACAAGCTTTTTTCATGTATGCGGGCTGGCAAATACCACTCGCTTTCCGCGGACGAACGCCCGAGCCTCCTCGTGAAACCCACACTCGGGGGTCTCGGATCGCCCGTTTTTCCGCAGGAGTCTCCTGGTATTTGCCAGCNATTGATAGGTGAAGGGTAATCTTCTTCATGTTCTGACAGGCAGCTGTCCGTAACGCCGGGTCGCGCACATTTTCTTTTCCGCGCAGGCGACAATAACGCAGCCTTATAGTGTCGATACCCGTCACGGTCAGTCGTGCTGTAAAGACCATTGTCTTCGGAATAGTAAGATCGCACTTTTTCTGGAATGAAGAGAAGTCTATGTACCGATCGATTTTACGGAGGAGATGGTCTTCAGGAACAAGCTCTTCAATCGTGACCATTTCTATTTAATTGTGACGCTCTTTTTTGGATTGAAACATCGAATCACCTTTCGTTAGAGGATATATAACTATTATAACAAATTAACGCGGTGAATAATTAAAGTAAAAAACAATAAGGCTGTCGAGACTTTCTCGACAGCCTGGTTCTGTTTGTTTTGGTGTTGTGTTATTCCCGTAAACTTACTCCTTCGCTTCTTTCCAGTAATCGTAGGAGTGGACAGCGTGACCTAGATAAGAGGAATTGTTTCTCCATCTAGAGTCGACGATATTTAACTCCTCTTCCATGACACCTTTCCCTTCCTCATAGAAGGAGATATAAGGAGTATTCTTGTTTTCCTTCATTTCCACGGCTATGACTAATTCCTTGCCCAGCTCATCTCCAAAAGCAACTTCTTCTTTAGTCGTATCAATAATTCCGCCAGAGCCTTCAGCGAAATCACGGAACGCCATAATAGTAGTGTGATCAACCTTATCAATCATCCATTTAGATATGGACATATCTGAATCATCAGAAATAGGGTGATCATCTAACCACATTGCTAAATCAACGCCTGTTTTTAAATTTGAATTTGCCTTTACTTCCTTTTGATAGAAGGATATATTCTCGCGCCATGACTTCATGACCTTCGATTCATCATCGTACCATTCTTGAAGCACATACGGCTCAATGTCCAAGTGGATACCATCGAATTTCTGAGGCTTTTCTACTTTTTTATTGTATGTCGTAACATAATCAATAAACATCGATAATCGTTCTTTTCCTTTTTCGAGCGCCCAGGTTGGATGTCCACCCATAGCGTGCACTTCAATACCTTGCTCATGAGCTTTCTCTACAAAATCGGTGTAGGCAGCAAAGTCCTGCTGACGATCTAGCCTAGCATAAATTAGGTTCAAATCATGTTCCTTGGCAAAGCTCAATATTTTATCAGGCTCTTCAATTAAATTTTCAGCATGCCAAATATAGGTGCCTCGATACTTTTCCTCATCTTCCGGACTAGTTTCTCCTTCTTTTGGAGGTTCGGAGGCTGGATTACCCTCTAATTGCGTCCAGTGTTGATAGTTTTCTATGGCATGTCCAATGTAAGAAGGGATGTCTTTCATATGTTTATCCATTACATTGAGGTGCATCATCATATCATGAAACCCTTCCTCATGAAACGTCACGTGGTTTTCGTTCCCTTTCTGAAGGGTTACACCCACAATCATCTTCTTATTTAAGTTACTTGCAATCTCTAATTCATCCTCTATCAGGGAAACGATTCCATTGCCCCCTTCGAGTGTATCTCGATAGGCAAGGATAGTGGTGTGATCAAACTTCTCGATCATCCATGTATTAAATGATTGATTCGATTGACCAGGTGTTTGAATGGTATCGAGCCAAAAAGGAATAGTTGCACTGGTTTCTAATGATGTGTCCTTCACATTTTGCTGAAAGGCGGTCACATTTTCTTGCCATTGCTTAATAACGGACTCAGAATCCTCATACCATTCAGGCAGATAATGCGGCTGTATTTTGAGGTGAATTCCGTCCATTTGCTGCTGTTCTGAAACGGAATTATTGTAATTCATTACCCACTCAGAAAAATCAAGCACAGATTGCTTTTGGTCCTTTAACGCCCATTCTGGTTTACCGTTGTAGGCATGAACCTCAATCCCTTTTTCGTGAGCGGAAGCAACAAAATCTTTATAGAAAGAAGCGCTTCTCTCCGAATTAATCTCTAAATAAATCAAACTGATGTCATTGTTGGAGCTCTTTTTCAACAATCGATAGGACTCTTTTGATAAATCGGTATCTTCCACCCATAGAGCATTTTGCTGCTCCTCTGGCTTAGACCATCCTGCTAGTAGTGTGCAAATACTTACCATAAGTAGTATATAAAGGGACTTCCTCTTCATTGTTTTCCTCCATATTCTTTTCGTCGTTTTTGAGCAACTGTTAATGATAGAGTCTACGCAAACTTCCCCACGTCCCGTTTTTCTCTAGTGGTATATCCTGGTTTCGGGGGTACCGAAATGCCCCTTTCGGACATGACTGAAAAAGGAACATAAAGGTACGATTTAGATAGTATCCTGTTAATTTTTATGAAAGCGATTCATCCTCTGAAATACCAACACTCCTTTCATTTTTGAAAACGGATTCCGCAACAGCACCGAAATGAAAATTCGTGCTTCCGAAATAGAGTTTTCGATGAGAACCTTTGTGAGGTCATGTTACGTTTAAAACGCACTCGGAAGAACAATGCACCTTAAAGTTAAACGTTTAAAATTGTTTTTTCAAGAGAGATTTTTAATATTTATAATTTTGAAATAAATATTACGTAAAAATCCCTATCGTACTAATCGTCCTATTAAAATTTTTAGTTAGGTCTTTCGAGTGTATGACCTAATCTGGGACCCAAAGAGGGGGAAAAATCCATTGAAGGGTAAAAAACTCACCATATTATCCTTACTGTTCCTGTTAACTGGCTCCATTTTATACTTTCAATTTATGTACTTAAAACCAGTTGAAAGCCAGGAACTTGAGGATGGTACCAAAGTGAAGTTTCGAACATCGGAGAACACCATCGAGGTTTATCAAGATGAGTCATGGTCTTCCATGTTTGTGAAGGGTGTGAATCTTGGTGCCACAGTACCAGGACATTATCCGGGAGCATTAGCCATCGAGGATGGTGATTATCATCGTTGGTTTAAGAAGATCCAGGATATGGGTGTAAATACAATTCGAATTTATACCATTCATGAACCTGAATTTTACGAAGCCCTTGTGCAGTTCAACCAAAAACACCCAGATAATCCACTATATTTCATGCAGGGAGTATGGACTCCAGTCAATGAATTGAACGAACAAGAGGACGCAATGAATGACAAAGTAACAAAGCAGTTTAAAGAGGAATTGAAGCGAGCAGTCGGAGCAGTTTATGGAGACATAACGATTCCGGAACGAGACGGGAAAGCAAGCGGTGACTACACTGCAAACGCTGGACAGTACTTACTCGCCTGGCATATCGGTACAGAGTGGGCTCCTACTATCGTAGAGAATACGAATGAAAAGCATAAAGAAGCACCAGCTGTAAAAGGTGATCATTTTCAGACAACCAAAGATGCAGAGGCATATGAGAAATGGCTGGCGGAATTATTAGAGTACACAGCAAAGCTGGAAGAGGAGAAAGGGTGGCAGCATCCAATGACGTTTACCAATTGGGTAACCACTGATCCTCTTGAACATCCAAAAGAACCGTTAATAAATGAAGATTTGGTCGGAGTAGACGCAACCAATATTAAAACGAAGAACTGGGAAGCTGGTTATTTCGCATCTTACCATGCTTATCCGTATTACCCTGATTTCTTCCGGTATTCCGAAAAATATCAGGATGTCAAAAACGACGAAGGTAAAGCAGATTCATATAAAGGGTATCTTCGTGAATTGAAAGATTATCACGATGGAATGCCCATTATGATAACAGAATTTGGAGTGCCGTCCTCACTCGGCAATGCTCACAAAGGAGCACTTGGCAGAGATCAAGGAGGGCATACAGAACAAGAGCAAGGAGATATCAATGCAGAACTTCTCAGACATATCCATGAAGAGGGTTATGCAGGAGCTGCGTTATTCACATGGCAGGATGAGTGGTTCAAAAAAACATGGAACACCATGCCTTTCGAAAATAAAAATAGCAGAGCATACTGGTACAACTACTTATCCAACGAAATGTCCTTTGGCGTTCTTGGCATGTATCCCGGTAAAGAAGAAGCAATTGAAATCGATGGCAGCAGAGAAGATTGGCAGGAATTAAACGAAGAAGAGGTCCAGAAGCAGGAATTAAACGCGGATGGATGGGATTCTTTGTGGATTACACATGATGAAGGATATGTGTACATTAATGCCAGGCTCCAAGAAGACTTTAATCCAGAAGAGGATAACTTATTTCTAGGTGTAGATACACTTAGTGGCGGAGTAACGAAGGGAGATATCCTTCCAAAGGGAGAGCTTGATAAAGGATTGGAAACCCTAATTCGATTAGGCCGAAAAGAGGAAAGTGAAGTATTAATCGCTTCTGATTATGACTATCACAATCGTCTATATGGCAATCAAATAGGGGAAGCTGAAACGAAAAATGAAACAGATACCTTTACTCCATGGAGGCTTGCCGTCAGCTTGAAGCTGGAACCTCCGAACGCCAATTATTCACTACCTTTTGAAGAGGTATCGGTAGGGAAGCTGCCGCGAGGAACAGCAGGTGACTTCCAGGACAAGAACTACCAATCCCAGGCACTATGGCAAACAAAAGGAAACATAGTAGAAGCGAAAATTCCTTGGGCTCTTCTTGGATTTTCAGACCCAAGTTCACAGATGGTTGTCAGCTACGAAAACCACGATAAAGAAAGCTCGGAACTAAAATCGAAGAAGGCAGAAGGAATTCGGTTGGTTCCATGGATGGAGAAGAATGGTTCTGAAACCCAGTTAAGCTGGAAGGAATCGACTACTCCTCATCCAGTATCAGAACTTCCAAAGTATGAATGGGAGTCATGGACAGAAGTCGATTACGTAGAGCGGAAGAAACAAAGCTATTACGACATGCAGGAAGCTTTTCAAGCAATTAACAAAGTAAAGCAATAAACTTACACTATTCATTCTAAAGGGGAGGCGTCTAGATGTTCATTAACTTGGAATTAGCGTACTGGGTCCTATATGGCGTGCTGGGGTTAATGGGGATATTCACCATTGCCATCATGACAGTAAAATTCAGAGCAGCTAATGATAAGAAAAAGACAGCAAAGTCGAGACAAAAACTGCAATCCTACTTGGATTACGTCCAAAACCAGCTTAGTAAGGTCGGTCCCATTTCCATACCGGATATGACATTAGCTAAATATGACAAGAAGGTGCTGCAGGAAGTTTTATGTACATGGATTGAGCGATACGAGGGAGAGTCTCGTCAAAAGCTCATAACGTTATGTGAAGAATTAGGATTAGTGGAATTTAATCTCAAGCGAATGAAGAGCCCATCCCATTTTAAGAAGCTAGATGCTGCTTATTACCTGGGGGGAATGAGGAACTCCCGAGCTGTTCCGGCGTTATTCACCCTTTTAGAGAATACGAAGGATGACAGTGAGCTATTTATCATAGGACGTTCCATTGCCCAAACAACAAATCGACCAGAAGACATCAAGAGCATGCTTATGCATGTAGCGAAGGGCGAAAAGAATAATTATTTGCTGCTGGCTGACATCGTAAATGAATCCACTTTAAATCTACAGCAGCAATTTGAGGATTTAATATCAAGTAATAATGCAGATTTGGTGAATGTATCCCTTCTCAGCCTTGCTGAGGATAACGATTATGGGATGGATTCCAGAGCGAAGTCCTTACTACGTTCTAAACACCGTGATATAAGAGTGAACGCTGCCCGATTAATCCTAGCATCAGGACAATGGTCAGCTGAAGATATCAAGCAGCTTATCCAGTTTAAAGATGTTGAAATGCGTGTGTTTGTAGCAAATTGGATAGGAGAGAAGCAACTGGCACAATTAACACATTTATTGCGAGAGGGGGTACAAGATACCAATCAACGAGTAGCTAGAACATGCGCGAAGAGCCTTTTACAACTAGGGGACATCGGATTCACCCAGCTTTGTGAAATAGCAAAGCAGGAGGATGGCCAAACCGCCTCTATTGCTTTGGAGTGCTTGGAAGAAGATATTAAGGTTGCTTCAGCTAACATGGAAAACCTTGAAAAAGTAAACATGTACAATCACAAAGTTTACTTATTTGAGAAATACTTTGGTAAAAATAACGACCTGATCCAGGCAATATAACAACAGGAAGGAGAAAGAAATGAGGGAACTATTACTCGGTTACGGTACGTTTGCAATGTACTACGTAATCATCATCAACACTATTTACCTTGCAATTATTTTGTTTTCGTTTACGAAGATGTCCGGAATTTTAAAGGGTATTCGTTATTCGAAGCACGAATCCTTATCGGACTCAAACCATATTCCACCCATTTCCATTCTCGTTCCCGCGTTTAATGAGGAGCTTACCATCATCGAGAATGTCAGGTCATTACTTGCACTACACTACCCAAAACACGAAGTTATTGTTGTCAATGATGGTTCTAGCGACAAAACAGTTGATGTACTAGTAGAGGAATTTAACCTGCAATATTTCAATCCTTCTTCTGTGGAGGAGAAGGTAGAAACGGAAAACATTAGAGGTCTTTATTATAACCCAGCTTATCCGAACCTAATTGTTGCAGATAAGGAAAATGGTGGAAAGGCAGACTCACTGAATGCTGGAATTAACCTATCCAATTATCCGTTGATTTCTTCCATTGATGCAGACTCCTTGTTAGAGAAGGATGCTCTTATTCGAATGGCTAGAAAGTATATGGAGAACCCAGAAGAAACAGTGGGAATAGGTGGGAATGTCCGAATTGCCAACGGCTGTCGCATCGAAAATGGCGTAGTAAAGGACGTAAAGCTACCAAGAAAGTTATTACCTATGCTGCAAACAGTAGAATATATGAAAGCCTTTATTGGTGGTCGTATAGGCTGGAGTAAGATTAACGGTCTCATCATTGTCTCAGGAGCTTTCGGCTTGTTCCGTAAAGATTATGTGGTAGAGGTTGGCGGTTACCGAGGTGGATATCCTGGTGAGGACATGAATATTATCATCAAGCTCCATCGTCACATGCTGGAAAACAAGCTGCCTTATAAAATCGAATTTGTTCCTGATGCTGTTTGCTGGACGCAGGCACCTGACACATTCAAAATCCTCGGATCTCAGCGTAAACGGTGGGGGAGAGGCAATCTTAAGAACATGATTGATGAAGGAATATATATGTTCATGCGTCCGAAATACAAAGTGATGGGGCTCTTGACAGTACCGTACAACATCATCTTTGAAACACTTAGTCCGATCTTCCGTATTACCGGTTTGCTTGCACTAATTGGTTATACAGCACTTAGCATGACTGGGTGGGAGATACTGCTGGCATTTACGCTGCTTAACATTGCTTATGGTACATTGCTTGGTCTTGGCTCCTTACTAATGGAAGAAATGGCCTTCCAACGCTTCCCTAAGGTCAGCGATTTCTTCAAATTGCTTGGATATACCGTATTAATGTTCTTCGGATATCGACAGCTTGGAATCCTATGGAGATTTCTTGGTCAAATTGACTATTTCCGAAAGAACAATTCCTGGGGAACTATGGTGCGGACAAGCTGGAATGCAGAACAGAAATAAGCTAACCACTTTGGTGTCACCAGCTGAGAAGCTAGTAGATATAAATAAAGGCGTACATGTTTGATTTTATGACAATCTAAAAAAGAGAGGGATTTTGAGAATGAATTATTATGCACAACTAATGCAGAAAATTGAGGATAAGACAGCGAACATTGGTGTTGTTGGAATGGGTTACGTTGGCCTTCCGCTAGCAGTGGAAATGGTTAAATCCGGCTTCACTGTGTGTGGAATCGACCTTTCTGAAAATAAAATCAACCAGTTAAAACAGGGGAAAACGTACATTACAGACGTATCAGATGAAGACATGGAAGAAGTAATGGCATCCAAGCGCTTCCTTCCAACGACAGACTATTCCAACGTATCTGAACTGGACGCAATCAGCATTTGTGTACCAACTCCACTAAGTGAGAACCAAGATCCAGATACATCTTATATCACTGGAGTAATCGATAGCATCAAGCCTTATGTTAAAAAAGGTATTATGATTACGCTAGAAAGTACTACGTATCCAGGGACTACAGAAGAGTTAATTCTAAGTGAATTTAACAAGATGGGCTATGAAGCTGGTAAAGACCTATTCCTATGCTACTCTCCAGAGCGGGTTGATCCGGGTAACAAAAAATACAGCACACACAACATGCCTAAAGTAATTGGCGGAACCACGGAGAAATGTAATGAGCTAGGTGTTGCTCTATATCAAAACTATGTAGGTAACGTTGTCCCTGTTTCTTCTCCGAAGGTAGCAGAAATGTCTAAATTACTTGAAAACACATTCCGTAGTATCAACATTGCATTCGTTAATGAAATAGCAATGATGTGTGAGCGCATGGACATTGATGTATGGGAGGTAATCGATGCAGCAGCGACGAAGCCATTCGGCTTTATGAAGTTCCAGCCGGGACCTGGAATCGGCGGTCACTGCATCCCATTAGACCCAATGTACCTTTCCTGGAAAGCGAAAGGGTACCGTTTTTACAGCAAGTTTATTGATTTAGCTCAATCTATCAATAACAATATGCCTGAGTTTGTTATTAACAAAACATCTCAAGTGTTAAACGTAGATGGTAAATCTATTAATCGCGCTAACATTCTTATTCTTGGCATGGCTTATAAGCCAGACGTCGCTGACCTACGTGAATCTCCAGGACTTTACTTGTATGAGCTGTACAAGCAAGCGGGTGCGAATGTTAAATATTATGATCCGCATGCAGGAAGCTTTATCGATGATGACGGAGAAATTGTTTACTCTGTACCTTACATTCAAGATCAATTAAAGCAATACGATTGCATGGTGCTTGTAACGAATCATAATGACTTTGATTATGATGAACTTGCTAATCTAGGTGTTCCAATCGTAGATACTAGAAACGCATTTGGAGACTATGACCAGACGCATATTCATAAAATCGGTACTTCTACTAAGGTAAGTCCAGCTCACCAATCTCTAGCTCTTTAAAGCAAAATTGGGAGGGGAGGGACTCCCTCCCTTCTGCCACTTGAGATACTAATGAATATTGTATAGGCGACCATTACGAACCATTAAATTTACTATAATCATCATATATGGAAAGGATGAATCATTATGTGCGGTATCATCGGTTACATTGGAGACAAACAAACTCAGGAGATTTTAACAACAGGACTTGGCAAGCTAGAGTATAGAGGGTATGACTCTGTTGGAATTGCTATTAATGATGGGGAAGCAATCAACGTAACTAAGGCAGAAGGTAGACTAGAAAATCTAGCAAGTAAGCTATCTGACAAGCCACTTAACGGGACAGTGGGGATTGGACACACTCGCTGGGCAACACATGGCAGACCTTCTGACGAGAATTCCCATCCTCATACGGATGAAACTACCGACTTTGCAGTAGTTCATAACGGCATTATTGAGAACTATCAGGACATTAAGCAAGAACTGATTGAAAATGGCGTGACATTCCAATCTCAAACAGATTCTGAAGTCGTAGCGCATCTCCTATCCCGCTTATATGATGGTGACATGATTTCTACAATCCAAAAAGTAATTGATAAACTAGAAGGCGCATATGCACTAGGAATCGTTTCCAAGTATGAGCCTAATAAGCTATTCGCAGTACGTCAGGCAAGCCCGCTCATCGTAGGAGTAGGTGAAGGAGAGAACTTCATCAGCTCTGACATTCCTGCAGTACTGGAGCACACTCGTGATGTAATCATCCTAGAAGATAGTGAAATTGCTGTTCTTTCTAAAGAGGGTGTATCTCTATTAGATATGGAAACGGCTAATCCAATCGAACGTGACGTATTTAAAGTAGATTGGGATATGGAACAAGCAGAGAAAAATGGCTATGATCATTTCATGCTGAAAGAGATTTTCGAACAGCCGACAGCACTGCAAAATACGATGACTGGACGCATCGACCAGGACAGCCAAATGGTAGAATTCCCGGAGCTTGATTGGTCTGAAGCCAAAGTAAACGAATGGAACAAAATTTATATAGTTGCGTGCGGTACAGCATACCATGCAGGACTAATTGGAAAGCACGTATTGGAAGAGCTAACACGTATTCCAGTAGCTGTAGAGGTAGCTTCTGAATTCCGTTACCGTCGTCCTATTATTGATGAGCAGACGCTTGTTATTACAGTAAGCCAATCTGGTGAAACCGCAGATACGCTGGCAGCACTCCGTCAAAGCCAGAAGATGGGCGCAGAAGTAGTTGGTATTACGAACGTAGTAGGCAGCTCCATCGCACGAGAAGCAGATAATGTAATTCTAACCATGGCAGGACCAGAAATTGCTGTTGCTTCAACAAAGGCGTACACAACGCAAGTACTTTCCCTTTATCTTATGGGAGTTTATGCTGCTCAGAAGAAGGGGCAGATTACAGAAGAATATCGTAAAGAACTGCTAGAATCCCTTCTGAAGACACCTGGACAAATTGAGGAAAGCTTAGAGCATATTAAAGGAATTCGTTGGTATGCAGAGTCTATTAAAGATGCACAAAGTGTATTTTTCCTAGGTCGTGGGCTGGATCATGCAGTTGCATTAGAAGGGTCTTTAAAGCTGAAAGAAATTTCTTATATTCACTCTGAAGCATATGCAGCAGGAGAATTGAAGCACGGTACACTAGCGCTAATTGAAGAAGGTACACCTGTTATTGCGCTTGCGACTCAAAATGAAGTGTACGACAAGATGATTGCAAACATTGAAGAAGTAAGAGCTCGCGGAGCGAAAGTAATGGGAGTAACGACAGAGGGCAATATGGACATTTATCATTATGTGGATGAAACGTGCTACATTCCTGCAACTAATAACTTGTTCGCACCACTACTT
This sequence comes from Pontibacillus salicampi, assembly GCF_042434395.1. NCBI lineage: Bacteria > Bacillati > Bacillota > Bacilli > Caryophanales > Bacillaceae > Pontibacillus > Pontibacillus salicampi. The sequence continues at coordinate 116,205 of NZ_JBHLTP010000013.1, forward strand.
TCTGTAGTACCGTTACAGCTGATCTCTTATTACACATCTCTTGCTCTAGGAAATGACGTAGACAAGCCACGTAATCTAGCAAAAAGCGTAACAGTAGAGTAAGGAAATTACCTATTAGAAAGTGAGTGCATATCATGACGAAGACGTTAGAGAGACGTCGTGCGGAAGTATTAGATGAAGGTTTATTGCTAGGAATTATGCAAGGCATTAATCAGAAAGTAGAAAACCAGGAAATCGTCAAAGATGCACAACTGATAGAAGAAGTCATCGATACGTTAAAGCCACTTTACGGATCTGACATGACACAGCGTACGAAGCGTGTGTACTAAGCTTTTAGATATTTAGACCAGGGGGGATACTATGACACAAACATTTGCAGTTGTACTAGCAGCTGGAAAAGGAACAAGAATGAAATCAGAGCTGCCAAAGGTGTTGCATCCTGTATGCGGAAAGCCAATGGTACAGCATATCACCGATAAGTTAGCCAGATTATCAGTAGATCAAACAGTCACTGTAGTGGGCCATAAAAGCGAAATGATCAAAAATCAACTAGGTGACGCTGTAAAGTATGCTATGCAGCAGGAGCAGCTCGGAACTGCTCATGCTGTTAAAATGGCAGAGCGTCAGCTAGCTGATAAAGAGGGAACAACCCTCATTATTACTGGAGATACTCCACTTGTAACAGAGCAGACGATCCAAAATCTAATGGATCATCATAGGGAAACGAATGCTGCTGCAACGATTCTTACGATGAATACAGAAGACCCATCCGGCTATGGACGTATTATTCGTAACGAAAACGGCGATGTAGAGCGTATCGTAGAACAAAAAGACGCGTCAGAGGAAGAACTTGCTGTTAAGGAAGTGAACTCTGGTATCTTCTGCTTCGATAACCAGAAGCTCTTTACTTCACTCGACAAAGTCAGTACGAATAATAATCAGAGTGAATATTATCTCCCAGACGTTATTGAAATTTTGAAGAACGAGGGTGAAGTTATTTCCGCTAGCAGTACAGATGATGTAGAGGAAGCTATGGGCGTAAACGACCGTGTTCATCTTGCGACAGCGGAGCGCATATTACGCGAACGTATTCACCTTCACCATATGAAAAACGGAGTAACGATTATTGACCCTTCCTCTGCGTATATTGAAGCAGATGTAACGATTGGACAGGATACGACCATTGAACCTCGAGTACATTTACGAGGAACAACAAAGGTAGGAAAGAAATGTATGGTAGGTCCTGATGTAGACCTGATTGACTTCGAGCTAGAAGATGAAACAAGAATATCTAATTTTTCTATGACAAATGATTTATACAAAATGCCAATCGGACAAGCTTAAGCAGCTTTCTGTGGAAGGGAGTATCAAGGATGGGTGGTACCATGAGGTCAACACAGATATTGATCAAACGTTTGATCAATCACCGTAGAGGACTTGCCATTGCAGCTGCGCTCCTGATCAGTCTAAGCATTGTTATACTAGTACCAATATTAGGTGGTGGAAAAGAACAAGTGAAAGCTACCTGGATTTGGGATGTTGAACAAATAAAAGAAAACCCAGATGACGTTATCACCTTCGCCAAGAAGGAGAACGTCAACCGAATCTATGTTCATGTAAGTATTAAGGATTTTTCCTCTGATATGTATCGCTCCTTCATTAAGAAAGCTAATGAGGAGGATATGGAAGTATTTGCTCTTGGAGGAGATCCAACATGGGCATTAAAGAAAAATCGGGATAGTGTAAGTCAATTTGTTTCTCAAGTAAAGAATTACAATCAAGTCGTAACAGATAGTGAACAATTTGCAGGCATCCACTTTGATATTGAACCATATCTATTGCCAGAATGGGGAAAGAATCAAAGCAAAGTCATTGAACAATGGATGTTTAATCTCGCTGATGTTGTAAATCAAGCTAAGCAAAATGGTGATTTGCTCGTAAGCGGAGATTTTCCATTCTGGATTCACAAGCTTGATACACCTGGAAAGTCCGAAAAGCTAAGTAACTGGATACTAGATACACTGGATTCCATCACTATTATGGCGTATAGAGATTACGTGGAAGGTAATAATGGCATCAAAAGCATTGTAACCCCCTTGGTGGAGGATGCTGCTCAGCAGGGGAAGACCGTAGTCGTTGGCGTTAACGTCATTGATACGTCAGAAGGTACGCATACAACATTTTACGGGAACAAACCAGGAAGCTTGGAAGAGGAATTGGAGAAGCTGAATCACCATTTCGGAGAGCACAACGGTTATGCCGGAATTGCTATTCACGATTATAAACACTGGAAGACGCACAATTAATTCTCCCCCTTGTCATCTCTATAAAGGTAAAGGCTCTCGCTCAACAGGAGCGAGAGCTTTTTTTACATTTATTCCCCTTATAACAAGTATCATCAAGTAGTTAGAAACAGCTACCGCTATATTCCTGTCATGCTTACTATTTTAAGTAAAGGGTACAAATGCGTTGCCAACGTAAGGAGAATATGCTACGTTATGTGTAACCGGTTACACAATGTGCAGGAGTGAGTGAAATGGTTACCATTAAGGATGTTGCCAAGGAAGCGGGGGTCTCTGTTGCCACTGTTTCTAGAGTATTAAATGAGAACGGCTATGTAGGCGCTGATACTAGAAAAAAGGTCATGAAAGCGATGGCCAATTTACATTACAGCCCTAATGAGGTTGCGCGCTCTCTCTATAAGCGGGAGTCGCGGCTGATAGGTTTACTGTTACCAGATATTACGAATCCGTTCTTCCCCCAATTGGCAAGAGGAGTAGAAGATGAAGTGAATAAAGAAGGATACAGGCTCCTCCTTGGAAATAGTGATGAAGATGTGCAAAAGGAGCTAGATTATATTCAAACATTTGTACAGAATAATGTGGTTGGGATGGTTTCTGCAACCAACACCGTTGATCATGAGCTATATAACGCCTTACAGCTTCCGCTTGTTTTGTTAGATAGGACAACAGAAGACTATCCATCCGTGTACTCAGATGGGAGGGAAGGGGGCCGATTAGCAGCTAAAACAATTTTGGAAAAAGGAGCCCGCCACATAACGTTAATGAAGGGACCTGCTCACGTAAAGCCGGCTCAGGATCGGTACAAGGGAGCAATGGAGATGCTTAGTGAGGCTGAGGTTGATTTTTCCGTGTTTTCAACCTATTCCTATTCATTTGAGGACGCCACAAGCTGGGCGAAGGAATTGTTTACCAAATACCCAGATACAGATGCAGTCATCGCTAGTAATGATATTGTCGGAATAGCTGTGCTGCACGAGGCTTTGAAGCGAGGAAAAAGAATTCCAGAGGATGTCCAGATTATCGGATACGATGATATACCACAATGCAGCCTATCCTATCCTGCACTTTCCACGATTAGGCAGCCTGCTTACGAGATGGGTCGTCAAGCAGCACAGCTGTTAATTAAGCTTATTAGAAAAGAAAACGATGTCGATAAAACGATACAGCTACCCGTTCAGCTAGTAGAGAGAAGTACAACAAGAAAGGAATGAAGCTCATGAAAAAAGCAAAAATTGCAGTAATCGGAAGTTCTTCCATGGATTTAGTAGTCACATCCTCCAAACGCCCTGGTCCTGGGGAAACGGTGCTTGGTAATTCATTTAAAACCGTTCCTGGAGGAAAAGGAGCAAATCAGGCGGTTGCAGCTGCAAGACTTGGGGCCGAGGTATATATGATTGGCTGTGTTGGCGATGATGCACACGGTGAGGAGGTTATGCATAACTTCAAGCGTAATGGGGTTCATACAGACTATGTGGAACCGGTTACAGGTGTGGAGACAGGAACAGCTCATATTATCTTAGCAGATGGAGATAACAGCATTGTTGTGGTAAAAGGAGCGAATGACTGTACCACTCCAGCCTATGTAGAGAAAACGAAATCGTTTCTTGAAACGTGTGACCTTATCATGATCCAGCAAGAGGTTCCTGAGGAAACGGTGGCTTATACGGCAAGTCTTTGTAAGGAAATAGGTGTTCCACTATTGTTAAACCCTGCTCCTGCAAGAAGAATATCAAAGGAAATTATAGAACAGGCGGCCTATATTACACCTAATGAACATGAAGCAGCCATTCTGTTTGATGGTGCCCATTTAACGGATGCACTACAGGAGTACCCTAATAAGGTAATGATTACAGAAGGAGCTCTCGGTGTTCGGTACTTTGATGGAGAGGAAGAAGTACTCGTACCTTCCTACAAGGTGACCGCTCTTGATACGACGGGGGCGGGAGACACTTTCAATGCAGCCTTTGGTACTGCTATAGCGGAAGGGAAACAGATGAATGAATGTCTGCGATTCGCAAATCGAGCAGCATCCCTATCGGTTACAGGCTTTGGCGCTCAGGGCGGTATGCCATACAGAAATGAGGTAGAAAGGTGGTTCACTAGATGAAGCGAAATGGCATGATAAATAGTCATATTGCCAAAGTGTTAGCGGATCTCGGTCATACGGATACGATTGTAGTAGCAGATGCTGGGCTTCCGGTTCCAGAAGGGGTTCCTAAAATTGATTTATCTCTTAATTGGGGAATTCCTTCTGTGGTAGAGGTACTTCGAATTTTGCAGCAGGAAATGATAGTGGAACAGGTGACTGTTGCAGAGGAATTACAAGAGGGGAAGGGGCAACTACACAAGGATATAGTATCAATCTTTAAGCAGCTGGACTACGTATCACATGAAACATTCAAATCTCAAACACATCATGCGAAGGCAGTAATTAGGACGGGAGAGGCTACCCCGTTTGCTAATTGTATCCTTCATGCAGGTGTAAGCTTCTAACAAAGGAGGTGGATTCATGCAGGTCAGCATGAACAATATTCATAAGGCGTTCGGGAAGAACAAAGTGCTAGAAGGTGTCGATTTTGCCATTCAGCGCGGGGAAATACACGCGCTTATGGGGGAGAATGGAGCTGGTAAATCAACCCTGATGAACATTCTCACTGGTGTCCATAAGAAGGATGAAGGCTCCATTCTCATTGATAACGAGGAGAGGGAGTTTAGTAACCCAAAGGAAGCGGAGAAATATGGCCTAGCCTTTATTCATCAGGAATTGAACATTTGGCCCGAGATGACAGTACTGGATAATCTTTTTATCAATAAGGAACCGGTTACATCTTTTGGTCTGATTCGCACCAATAAAATGAAAGCGCTTGCTAATGAGCAGTTCGATAAACTATCTATATCCATTCCACTGCACAAGGAAGCCGGACAATGCTCAGTGGGAGAGCAGCAAATGATTGAAATTGCCAAAGCTTTAATGACGGACGCTAAGCTTATTATTATGGATGAACCAACGGCAGCTTTAACAGAGCGCGAGATTGAAAAATTGTTCAATGTAATCCGTTCGTTACAGAAATCAGGTGTCTCCATTGTATATATATCACACAGAATGGAAGAGATTTTTTCCATTTGTGACACTATCACTGTCATGAGGGACGGGCGTACCGTGGATACAACACCAATTTCAGGTACTAGCTTTGATGAAGTTGTACAGAAAATGGTGGGAAGAGAGCTGACAGACCGTTTCCCTGCTAGACAAACAAAGCTAGGTGAAACGATTCTGGAAGTGAATAACCTTACACGAAAAGGAGTTTTCGAGAATATTAGCTTTCACGTCCAAGCGGGTGAAATTCTCGGCGTTTCCGGGTTAATGGGAGCAGGTCGCACGGAAATTATGCGAACCTTATTTGGCCTCGATGGTAAGTATGAGGGAGAAATTAGAGTAAATGGACAACCCGTTACCATAAGAAATCCCAATCATGCCGTAGACCTTGGACTTGGATTTATAACAGAGGATCGCAAGGAGGAGGGGCTTGTACTGGATTTCTCCCTGAAGGACAATATCGCCCTGCCTAGTTTGTATAGCTTCACGAAACAAGGGATGATTAGCGACAAGGCGGAAATGGATTTTGTACAAATGCTCATAGAGCGATTACAGGTCAAAACAGAATCCGCTCAAACCATTGCCAGGAACTTATCTGGCGGTAACCAGCAGAAAGTCGTTATAGCTAAATGGATCGGAATCGGTCCGAAAGTGCTCATTTTGGATGAACCGACCAGAGGGGTAGACGTAGGAGCTAAGCGTGAAATATATCAATTAATGAATGAACTGACTGACAGAGGTGTGGGGATTATTATGGTCACTTCAGAACTTCCGGAGGTGCTTGGGATGAGTGATCGAATGGTTGTTATCCATGAAGGGACATTGGCTGGAGAAGTAACAGCGGAAGAAGCATCGCAGGAAAAAATAATGACACTGGCGACAGGAGGGCACATACATGAATAAGGTGCTGGAAGTAAATCGATTCGGAAATATCATGCAGAGGCTCGGACCGTTAGTGGGATTACTCGTCTTAGCTATTACAGTTACTATTATTAACCCAAGCTTCGTAGAGCCATTGAACCTGCTTAATCTATTCAGGCAGGTAGCTATAAACGCACTCATCGCATATGGTATGACATTTGTTATTCTGACTGGAGGCATTGATTTATCGGTGGGCTCAACCCTTGCCCTATCCAGTGCTCTCATGGCGGGTATGATGGTCTCTGGTGTAGATCCAATCCTAGCTATCATCATTGGCTGTCTCCTTGGAGCGTTGATGGGGATGGTAAACGGTCTGTTAGTCACGAAAGGAAAAATGGCTCCCTTCATCGCAACCCTTGCAACGATGACCATGTTCCGTGGATTAACGCTCGTGTACACGGATGGAAATCCAATCACAGGTCTAGGAGACAGTTATGCCTTTCAGCTGTTCGGAAGAGGGTATTTTCTTGGGATTCCAGTTCCCGCGATAACGATGCTGCTAACCTTTGCCGTGCTATGGGTTATCCTGCATAAAACGCCATTTGGACGAAAAACATACGCCATTGGCGGTAACGAAAAGGCTGCACTTATTTCTGGTATTAATGTAACTCGCATTAAAGTGCTGGTATATTCTCTAGCGGGCCTATTATCCGCCCTTGCTGGGGCAATTTTGACCTCCAGACTAAATTCTGCCCAGCCAACAGCAGGAACGTCGTATGAACTGGATGCTATTGCAGCAGTCGTTCTTGGCGGGACGAGTCTATCAGGAGGAAGAGGGCTAATTGTAGGAACACTCATTGGTGCATTAATTATCGGAACGTTAAACAACGGATTAAATTTACTTGGAGTCTCATCATTCTTCCAAATGGTAGTCAAAGGAATCGTCATCATCATAGCTGTCTTAATCGATAGAAAGAAAACGGCGTAGGAGGGATACAATGAAGAAGTTACTAGTGATACTTATAGGTTTATCTTTGTTTGTGCTGGGAGGATGCTCCCTGAATCCTCCAGAATGGGCCAAGCCAGATCAGGAAACAGACATGGAAAATATAAAAATAGGGTTATCTGTTTCTACTCTCAATAACCCATTCTTTGTATCTATGAAAGATGGAGTGGAAGAAGCTGCACAAAAGCAAGGGATGGATGTAGTAGTGGTGGACGCACAAAACGATGCAGCTAAGCAAATCAATGACGTGGAGGACTTAATCCAACAAGGAGTTGATCTTCTTCTTATCAACCCAACAGACTCCTCTGGAATCTCCACAGCAGTACAATCTGCCAATAGCATTGGGATCCCCGTTATTACTTTGGATCGCTCAGCAGAAAAAGGGGATGTAGCCACACTTGTTAGCTCAGATAACGAGAAAGGTGGAGAGATGGCCGGATCCTATATCGTTGAACAGCTGGGGGAAGGAGCGAAGGTAGCAGAGCTAGAAGGAGTGCCAGGCGCTTCAGCTACAAGAGAGAGAGGTGCGGGTTTTCACAATATTGCTGATGAGAAGTTAGATGTTGTAGCCAAACAAACAGCAAATTTCGATCGGACAGAAGGTCTTAATACCATGGAAAACCTACTGCAGGGGAATCCAGATATAGAAGCTGTATTTGCCCATAATGATGAAATGGCCCTTGGAGCATTTCAGGCAATCCAGAGCTCAGGCAAGGAAATATTGGTGGTGGGCTTTGATGGAAATGAAGATGCAATAAACAGTATTAAAGACGGCAATTTATCTGCCACCGTTGCTCAACAGCCAGAACAAATTGGGAAACTCGCCGTTCAAGCAGGAGCTAACGTATTACAAGGAGAAGAAGTAGAAAGTACTATACCTGTCCCGCTTAAACTAGTAACGAAAGAAGAAATAGAGTAGAAATAAAGAGGACCTTTCCTTACATGGAAGGTCTTCTTTTTTCTGCTTGTCCTCACGATGTGGGATGGTTCGATGAAGCTACACGATGTAGCGGTCTTAAACGAACCTCCTTCTTCCTCTGCTTCCTATACCCATTTTGATTACATTCCGTATTCTTCTCCACCATTTGGTGATAGATAAGAAAATAATGGAATAAGTGGCATTAAAAAAGCTTGTGGAGAAACGACGGTTCCTCCACAAGCTGAAACCCTCTCGGTCATGTAGACGAGAGGGTTTTTTATGCTTTCCTAGAATAGCAGGTGAGCGATAATTGTAATAACAGGCAGGGTAATAAGGGTACGTTCTAAAAAGATAATGAGCAGGTCTCTAAAATTGATCGGTATTTTAGAGCCTAATAGTAATCCACCCACCTCAGACATGTAAATGAGCTGTGTAACGGATAGGGCTGCAATGATGAACAGGGTCATCTGGCTCTCAATAGCTGAGCTTGCAATAATAGCAGGCAAGAACATGTCAGCAAACCCTACAAGTATTGTTTCAGAAGCGGCTGCAGCCTCTGGAATCTGCATCAGTTCTAGTAGTGGAATAAATGGCATTCCAATCCAGCTAAAGACTGGAGTGTATTCGGCAATGATTAAAGCAATAGTCCCAAACGCCATAACGATAGGGGCCACTCCCATCCACATGTCGAGAACATTCTGTGCTCCCTGCTTCAGAAATGTACCGAAGCTATTCTGGGTCTGTGCCTGCTTTAATGCTTTATAGTACCCCCACGTCGCCACATTGTATCCTTCAGGGGATGCTGTTTCTTCTTCCGCTATTTCACCGGAAACATACGTGCTCTCTTTTCTGGAAAGGGGCGGAATACGCGGCATAATAAGGGCTGCAATTACTCCAGAAAGTAACACAGTACCATAAAAAGGAGCAAAGTAATCTGATAACCCAACCTTATCAATAACGACGAGCGTAAAGGTGATAGATACGACGGAGAAGGTAGTACCTATTATGGCGGCTTCTTTTTTTGTATAATGGCCTTCCTGATACTGCTTACTTGTTAGTAACACGCCAATAGTTCCATCCCCGAGCCAGGAGGCAAGGGAATCGACGGAAGAACGACCTGGAAGCTTGAACAATGGCCTCATGACAACCGTTAGCATCGTGCCAAAAAACTCTAGTAATCCGAAGCTTAATAACAACGGGAGAAATAATCCAGCAAATAAGAACACTGTAAATAAAGTGTGTAATAAATCCCCAAGGAGCAGGTCACCAGTTGCTCCTGAATGGATAAATTCAGGTCCAATCTTAAAAAGTGTTAAATACACGAGGACCGCGCCAACCATTCGGACAATGGTCCAGAACCATGAAACATCTAACAGGCTTTTAAAGAATGGGAAGCGATCTAACTTCTGCCCACCGATTAATTTTACGAGTAACGTCGCAAGAGCAGTAATAATAATGATAATGGTCATAATAGCAGAAAGCTGTCCAGCTAATTGTAATTTTAGCCATTCTGCAAAAAACGCTACAGGAACGGTTGCTTTTTCCTCTCCCCCCACGTTAACTGAAATAGGTATCATGAATAAAAATATGCCTAACAGCGAAGGGATAATAAATTTAATATGGTTAATACCCTTGAAAGGGAATTTACTGTCATTTTGCATGAGCTTGTTCCTCCTGTTCAACAACGTCATAAGTATGCAACGCATTTCATTTTAATACAAACTAAAGAAAAAATCTAATAAAAATTTAAAGAAATGAATAGTTATACGACTCTGTCATTCTTGGAGAGTATTATACTGCGAAATACGTACTCTAATGCTTCCTTACGTTCGTACCATTTGCTAGATTGGTAGGAACACAATCGAATGTCTTCATAAAGGGATTGTATAGTCTGTTTTGTGGAATGATCAATAGCATCTATATCCACGATGTAGGAGTGATTAATATCATTTGGCTCAAATTTCACGAGACCTTTACCATATTCTCTTCCCGTTTCCTTCATTACCTGACTAGCAATATCAGTAAGAAAGTAGGCCATTAAAACATCCGTATCCTGTTTGTATGAAGGATGTATATATATACTGTGATAGGGAGTTAAATGCACAATGCCGGCTTCATTTCGAACAAAGTGCAGGCGCTCTCTGTTAAAGACGCGAAACCAGATGGGAGCAGGCTTTCGCACTTCAGCTTTGTACCAGGGCGAACGGTGTTTTGTTAAATAACGCTTATGGAATTGTGCATATTCACCAAGCTGAATATAGTGAACTAGTGATGGATCCATCTTCGTGTCCTTTTGAACATTCAACAGGTAGACGGGCATGTTCTTTTCTATTAAATAGTTCAGCTCCTGTTGCGAGAAAAATGGAGTTTCCACCTGATTTGCTTTTGTAATACAGGGCGTTAGATAGGAGTCAGATAGTTGATATGTAGTAATTTCTGATGCAGTTAAGCAGAAGAAATCATTAGCTCCTGTGGCGATGCCCCTCGAGGCTGCTGCCACTTGTTGAAATGGAACAACATGCTGGAGGGAGTCCATAACGGAATTCTGATAATAGCTCCGCCATTTCTTTGCAGTATCGAGCTCCCTTAAATGATAGCGCTTACCAAATGGTGTGCTGCTTTGTTTGCATTCGCTGATATACTGCTGAACCGCAGGTATATCGTCCGCTGTATCCATGGTTAGGAATTCTACTTCCTCATTATTTCCTCCCTTCTCACATAAAAGGATGGCGGAGGTAGTAAGTGCATCATCAAACCAGCTGTGCTGATAATCGGTAACAATAACATACTGTAACAGCCCCTCTGCTACTAGAAAGTCCTTAACCCATCGCCCGTAATCTGCATTTAAAAAATCAGAGGGCACAATATAAGCAGCTCGACCTCCTTGAACTAATTGATAGGCTGACTTTAGCACGAATAGGTTATACATGTTCGTGTTGCCGGGCAATTGCATATTCAGCATGCTGTTAAACTGTTGCAGAATATCTTGCTTTCGTTGATGTGTAGACAATTTGAAATAGGGAGGATTTGCAATGACAGCTTCAAAGGAATCGTTCCAGTCGCTAAATAAAAAATCCTCTTGTAGATAGGAAGCCCGATAGGATGATAGTCTTTCTCTGGCACCAGCTAATATGGATTGATCTGTATCGTACAAATTCCACAAGGGCTTATGAGTGCTATTAAGCTGCTCGTACTGCTCAGTGAATATTCCCAGTCCAGCTGCTGGGTCGAGAATGCTATTTGGGTGAGTGGGTAGAATCCATGAAGACATAAGCCTAGCAATTGCTGGTGGTGTGAAATACTGTCCTAATGCTTTCCGGTAGGATGGGCTGGTTTTTTTACGATAATGTTCTTCAGGGGTGGTTTCTTCCATCATACTACTGCTCCTTCATTGTTCGCTTAATGCTATTGTATCGAAAAACAGCGCCAATCTCATTAAAAAAACGAATTCAGGGCAGAATAGACTATTGAAATTAGCAAGTGCCGAGTAAACATCCTACAATGAAAACAAACTTTTCTATAAATGAGGGAGAAACAAATGAAAACCTTTGCCACTCCAAAAATAGTTGTAAGTAAATGCCTTGAATTTGATCACGTTCGGTATAATGGCGAGGTCATTCCAGATAAAGTGGTGCAGCGTCTCACTCCACACGTCCAATTCATCCCAGTCTGTCCGGAAATGGAAATCGGACTTGGTGTACCTAGGGATGTTATTCGTATCGTTCGAAAAGGGGAGGAAGAGAGGCTAATGCAGCCTTCTACAGAGAGGGATCTCACAGAGAGCATGAACGCATTCTCGAAGGGGTTTCTTGAATCCCTTCAAGGAGTGGACGGGTTTTTATTGAAGAACCGTTCTCCAACGTGTGGAACCCAGGATGTGAAAATGTACGACAAACTGGAGAAATCTCCTGTGACAGGGAAGACAAAGGGACTATTTGCCAAGCACGTAATAGAACACTATCCAGGACTTGCTATTGAAGAAGAAGGACGATTGAAGAACTACAAAATCCGTGAACACTTTTTTACCAAGCTCTTTACACTAGCAGAATATAGACAGCTGAGAGAGTCTCCATCTATGAAGAAACTTGTTCATTTTCATTCCAAGCACAAGTATTTATTTATGTCCTACAACCAAACTACCTTAAAGGATATGGGCAGAATAACGGCCAATCACGAGAAGCTACCAATAGAAGAGGTATTGAATTCTTATGAGGAGCGCTTGCATTGGATGTTTCGCAGGCTCCCTAGTAGAAAATCGAATGTTAATGTGTGTCAGCATATTATGGGGTACTTTAAGCATGAATTAACAAAAGGAGAGAAAAATTACTTCCAAGAAACGCTCCAAAAATTTTATGAAGAAAGAATTCCCCTTAGCGCTATCCTTTCCATTCTTAAATCTTGGGTCGTCCGTTTCCAGAATGAATACTTGCTGGAACAAACCTATTTTGAACCTTATCCTGAGGATTTAATAGAGATTAGCGACTCTGGAAAAGGTCGTTCGTTTGCCTGAATATAAGCAGCCTTCCATAAGTGGAGGTTGCTTTTTTAATATATTAATAAAATAACGCTTTCAGGGTTTTGTCAATAAAACGGCTGGGTATTCTCCAAAATGGAAGTTATCAACGTTGATAGATATTAAAAATTTTTGGAGGTACAGCTTCATGGGTAAAGGCAAAAGCATTCATGCGTTAATTATACTGATGTTCACACAATTCATTTCTGGTGGTGTGACGAATACAAAGGGCATCGTTTTAGATCAAGTTGAGAAGGATTTAGGCCTTGATATGAGTCAATTTGGACTAGTTGTCTTCATCTTCCAATTAGGATTTACTTTAGCGAGTGTTCTCATTGGTTACTATACCGATAAAAAAGGGCTGCGCATCATGACGATTGTCGGTTCTATCATTATGGGTATCGGTTTTTTAGGAACTGGTATTGCGCCAAACATTACATTCTTTTTAGGCTTCTATATGATTGTCGGATTCGGCCTTGGATCACTAGGAGTAGCCTCTAACGCTATCGTACCAGCTGCGTATCCAGAGCAGCAGAACCGAATGTTCAACCTGGCAATGGGTGTGTATGGATTAGGAATGGTCTTATTTCCTCAGCTTCTAAATTACATGTTCCAATTCGCATCATGGCGCTACTTTTATATCGGGATTGCCATCAGTCTTGTCCTCGTCATTCTCTACATTACCTCTGTGGCCTTCCCGGATGGTAAAGTAGAGAAGATAAACTTGAAAGCATTTATTCCCATGTTAAAAGATGCTCAGTTTGTATTCTTATTATTCTTTTTATTATTCGAAGTATCTGCAGAGGTATCCTTTACAAACTTTTTCCCGGTGTATTTAAAATCACTTGAGCTTGGAGGATTATCAACTGCAGCGAAAGAGGATATGGTTGCCCTTATCCTTTCTTTATTTTCCGTGTTCTTTATGATAGGAAGATTGGGCGTAGCGTATTTGACAAACTATGTAAACGAGCGGATTATCCTGATCGTGTTTTCAGCCGGTTCATTATTAACGGTAGGTATCAGCTTCCTTGTTGCTACTGGATTTCCTTATTTATTCGCTGGTGCAGGGCTATTTTTCTCCACTCTATTTCCAACTGCAACGGCCTTTGGAACGAAGCTGTCTAAGACAGGTGGTTCCGCACTCGGACTCATTTATATTGCATCTGGAATCGGCGGAGGTATTGCCGGTTACATTGTCGGTCTCGCCTCCGAGATATTCGGTAATACCGGTGGCTTTGCCGTTGTCCTTGTCTTCCTCGCACTAATGCTTGTCACTGCATTCTTTATGAATGGGGAAAAATCACAGCAAGGCAATTCGACAAGCGCTTAACATCAACATCTCTATTGCTACAGGCACCTGGTGTGTTTACTCACCAGGTGCTTTTTTACGCTCAGTAGGAAAAAGGGTCTAATGGAATATTGTAAAGAAAAAATTAATATGACAGAAGACATAAAAAACATGTGGATTTTTGTCGATATAAGGAAGAGGTCTAGAAAGGAAGTACGTAATCACTGTGATTATGATGGGGGTTTTTTTGGACATTTGTACTATTGGAACCCAACCCCATACCAGAAAGAGGAGGAGATGTGAGTGGACGCTGTTGAAGAAACGAAGCGGAAGGACACAATTGCAAAAAACAAACTAATGCTTGGAGCGTTTGTTACTGCCATGACGGCAGGAGTTGGCTACTACATTCAAGAGGGTAATATGACGCAGGTCATCGTAAATGGTGGGCAAGCAGTGGCGATGGCACTTGTATTTGTGCTAGTCCATTATGTATGGAAAAAGGAACATTGGTTTGCTTACATAGCTGTTCCACTTCCCTATTTAGCTGGAATATTTTCCATGGTACAAGTAGGAGGATCCGTAAAGGCTTTACTAATTTTTTTCTTCTTAGCTGTATTTTCTGCTGTTCCACTAAAAGGGAGGCTATTTGCCGTAGGCTACACGCTAGGCTTTGCTCTTGTACTCGCCAGCATCTTTACTAGTAGCGGCGATCAAGCACAGATAATGGATCAGATGGCGAATCCTTATATCATGATTTACGTTCTTGTTGGAATTATGCTATCCGCACTAATGTATTTGTATAATAAGCAATATAAGGTCTTTGAACGTTACTTGTATCAAAGTGTTGAGGAAGCTCGAGCCAAGGAAGAAGAAAATACAGCAATGGAAAAGGATTTAAATGTAATTTCCACAAGCATTGCCGAAATCAACCAACAAATTCAAAGTAACCTTGGTGCTCAATCCGAAATGAAAATAGCCGTACAAGAAATGGCGTCTGGTAGCCAGACCCAAAGTGAACAAATCACCTCTATATCGTCAAATGCTCAGGGCACAATGGAAGCAATAAATGAGATGCATACATCGCTTCATGTCCTTTTGGAAGAAGTAAAGACTATTTCCACCTCCTCTAACGAAGGGCAGGAGAAACTTCGGACACTGGAAGAAGAAATGAAAGCCCTAAAGAGAGTGATTAATCATCTAAAAGAAACATACACCGAATTAACCAGTAAGCTACAAGAAACGAACGCTCTAACGGAGGATATTAAAGACATTACAGAACAAACAAATTTGCTATCCTTAAATGCATCTATAGAAGCTGCAAGAGCAGGCGAGGCTGGTAAAGGATTTGCGGTAGTAGCGGAGGAAATTAGAAAACTAGCTGACGTGACAGCGAATGCAACCATAAAGATAACCGACAATTTAAATAGCCTGAACTCCAGGAACCATGCTGCATCAGAACAGCTTACAGAAAGCATTGATAAAATTAATTCCAGCGTCACCTCCACAACAGAGGTGGTGGATATATTCATTGAAGTTGGAAAGGTACTGGGGCATTTAGAAGAACGAATGGACAATTTCCAAACGATGTTTAACCACGTTAAAGAACACTCCGAAGATGTGGAAACCTCTACAAATGAACTGGCGTCTATTATTGAACAATCTACCGCTAGCATGGAAGAGGTAAGTGCCACTATTGAGGATTTAAATGAGGACAATGAAAAAGTGAGTAACTATATGAACGATATTACCGCCAGTGCTGAAAATTTATTGCAGCAAAGACAAACGGATTGATTATACAGCACTCTATCCTAGTTCGGGTAGAGTGCTTTTCTGGCTTGTCCTGCCTAAGAGTTGCTGTTGAAATCTTAAAATAGTGTATCATCTAAATTAACCTAATGAAGGATTTGTACGTTTTCATGGAATGTATATTTTACATATGGAATATATATGTTACACTGATAGGCAGGTGATGAGATTGGATAACCATGTAAAGCATGCTCGGATGGAACAGGGTTTAACGCAAATACAACTAGGAAAGCAAGTAGGGGTAACGAGGCAAACAATCAGCCTAATTGAAAAGGGGCAATACAACCCTACACTTCGACTGTGCTTATTGCTCAGCTACGCCTTACATACATCATTGAATGACCTATTCTGGATTGATGAGGAGGATTTTAAGTGAAGAAAATAAAGGACGAGCGCTTAAAAGAGCAGAATCTAAAAATATAAGAATAATCTACATCGTCCAAACGGCGGCTATTATTCTCCTTTTAGGATGGAAGCTGGCTACAGAGGGATTTGATGCTATGACAGCATCACCACTATGGTTTGTGTTCATAGGGACAGGAGTTCTCAGTGCTTTGTTAAGTATGAGAATTTCTATAGACCAAGAAGAATCGACTAAGAAGCCTGAGTCCTATCTAATCTATATCATCCTTTCCATAGTGGTAGGGTGCATATTTGCTGCAATCATATGGTTTACTACGAAGGACCTGGGGATGGCATTTATCATTGGGGGAATCTTCACAGTCTGCTTTTTAGGGTCTTACACGGTCATGTATGTACTTAAGAGGAAACGGTGGACAGAAGAAATAGAGGAACAATAAGCACTTCCAAGTGGAGGTGCTTTTTTTTGTGATGATAATACGGAAAGGGATTAGGAACTTTTTGTCGAATGCTAAGTGCATGACACACCTTCGCCTATTCGTTTGATGAAAATGTAATCCTAACGGCATTACCGTATGGAAAAGCGGTAGCTATACAATGGGATGAATGGCTGAGAAGAAGAAACCTAAACCGAACGCGCTTAATTGGAACCATTGTCCAGTCCCCGTCACAATAGATGGAACTGCTGCCTCTTTTTTTAGAGGTGGTTTCTTTTTTGTGAAAATGAAACATTCGTAAAAGGTGTACCGTCCAACTATTATTACGTAAGTATCGGTTGATAGAAGAGGGGAGCAGAATGGAGAAACACTATTGGTTAGATGAAATTATGAAGCAGTACGGGGATGAATTAGTTCGGCTAGCCTATACCTATGTAAAAGATGGGGAAACAGCCCGAGATCTTGTTCAAAATACATTTATGAAATGCTATGAGAAGAGTGAAACCTTTCGTGGAGATGCTTCACAAAAGACATGGCTATACCGAATTACAATAAATCAGTGTAAGGACTACCTCAGAAGCTGGCACCACAAAAAAGTAAGAACGATTAGTTATATACAAGAAAAAGTATCCTCTACTACCCCTTCCGCAGAGAGGGTAGTAGTAGAACAAGCGGGGAATGAGGAGATTCAAGAAGTACTGTTCACTTTGCCAAAGAAATATCGGGAGATCATCTATTTATATTACTACAAATCCTTAAAGCTAGAGGAAATAGCTTCCGTAACGGACTTAGAAATAAATACAGTGAAAACAAGATTGCGAAGAGCAAGACTAAAATTAAGAGGAAAGATGGAGGAGGCGGGCGTCCATGAAGGATAAGCAAAGGGTGCACATCTTGTCACACTGGGATAACGATGAACTTCGATTTACAGAAGAAGATCGTAAGATGGTTTTTGAAAAAATTAGAGAGCAGGAAAATGACAGAAAGAAGGCTACTAGGCGGAGGCATATCTTACCGGTAGCTCTCAGTGTGGTAATGGCAGCTTTGTTTTTTGTATTCGCTGTGCCCGCCATTATTTCCTTGAACCAGGGAGCAGAGGTGACAAGAGATTCAGCTGCTAAACAATCAGCAACAATCCAGCCGGAGGACTACGTCACTTCCTTAATCGCCTTCAAAAATAACAATGAACGCAGTACCGTCAACTTAGTGGCTAGTTATCATCCAGGAAAAAAGAAGGCAAAGGTAATGGCCTTGCCGAGAAGCACAAAGGTTGCACTTAAAAAATCAAATGGTCAAGAAGAACAAGGTAAATTACTATCTTCTTATGCTTGGAATCAAATGAGTGGTCTAACGTATAGTGTGGAAAATTTAATAAACATGGAGATAGACTACCAATTCGTCGCATCAGAGGAAAGATTTAAAGAGGTGACAATGGAGAAAGGCGGTATAGAGGTACACATCCCTGCATCCATAACCATTTCGGATTGGTCAGGTCAAAAGGAGATTCAAGTGGATAGAGGTACACAACGAATTTCTGGTTATCGTATCATGAATTTATTATCAACGGATAGCAGCCGTTCTGGAAATGTTTCTAAAGCTATTGCATCGTCTATAAAAGGGCTTCAGCAGGAAGTTACTTTACAGGATTTAAAACAAATTGCTGTAGAGGAAGAAACGAATATGCCTGATTCCACAATTGTGAACAGCCTAGGACAGATAGAGGTAGAAGTGCTCCCAGTAAACGATGGTAAGCAGATCATAGAGGAAGATACTGGGGTATATTACTACATTATAACAGAGGAAGACCTTGAGCAGTATAAGCACGAATTAACCACTTTTGAATAACGGAAAGGAGGACTTTCATTGAAAAAAGTAATCGTATCGTGGAGCGGTGGGAAGGATAGTGCTCTTGCTTTAGCAGAAGCGTTGGACAACGAGGAGTGGGAGGTCGTTGGGTTACTATCTACTACTTCAAATGAAAGCTTCCGCCTGCCAATGCATGAAGTAAGAAGGGAGCTGCTGATAGCACAAGCGCAAGCAGCAGAGCTTCCCTTATATGAGGTATCCTTGCCCTCGCACGCCAATAACGAGTTATATGAGAGGAAGCTCCATCAACAATATAAGAAGATAGAGGAAGAAGGAGTGCAAAGTATCGTATATGCCGACATATTTCTATCGGACATCCGTGCCTTCCGAGAGCAGCATTTAAGTCAAACCGGAATAAATCCTTTATTCCCGCTGTGGGGAAGAGACACGAAGGAGATAGCTGCTTCCTTTATAAAAAAAGGGTTTCAGGCAACAATTACTACAATAGATCAAAGTAAGCTAGGTCTTAATTTTCTTGGCCTTCCCTACAATGAAACCCTACTCGATGAGCTTCCCAAAGGAATTGATCCATGTGGAGAGAACGGTGAGTTCCACACCTTTGTTTGGGATGGACCCTGCTTCCGCCAGCTAACTCCTATCCAGGAAGGAGAAGTATTTACTACACTGAACAACGCATTTGCTCATATTGACTTATGGTTAAAGGAAGGCCCGAGTAGACCCTTAGACTAATGGCTGCATCCTTCTTTGAGCGAACAGTCGCTTATCTTCGTGGATAAGCGACTGTGCTGTGAGAGTTTGTGCTCTTCAGCGAAAACCGTACTCCAAGTACAGACTGCTCTCAGTAACAAAATTCTAACCGACATAACGCTTTAAGATTCTATCAACAGAACCCCCGTACATTTCTCCAAATAAATTTAGGTGAGCTAATAGATAATATAATTGATATAGCTCTTTTATATCCTCGTAATGTTCAGGTAAGGGCAGCTGCTCCTTATAAGCTTCATAGAACTCGATGGAGTAGCCTCCGAACAATTCTGTAAAAGCAATTTCAAAGGCGTGATCACCATAAAAGATAGACGGGTCAATGAGTACAGGCTCCCCATTTGGTCCCGCCATCCAGTTTCCGCCCCAAAGGTCTCCGTGCAGTAGAGATGGCTTGGGTTGATGCTCCAGCCAATCAGGCAAACGCTCCATCACTTTTTTTAATCGTTGTTTACGATTCGATGGTAGTAGGTCACGTTCAGCTGCTAGGTTAAATTGGGAGACGAGACGACTGTCGTGGTAATAATCCACCCAGCTCTCATACCATCCATTCGGTTGCGGGAGAGATCCTATGAACGTATCCTCTTCGAAGCCGTGCGCCTTACCATCTTGGTTATGCATAGCAGCAAGCTGGGTGCCTAATTGTTGAAGGGTATCTTTTTGCTTTGTCCCTTCCAGCCATTCCAGCACTAACACTCCTGTGCCATTCTCCTCGGGCTCATCATAATAAAAAACCTCAGGAACACGCACCGTATTCGACTTTCGTATCAGGCTCAGCCCCTTGGCTTCCACACGGAAAAAGTGAGAAGACACCTTTTGGTTTCCTTTAACGAAATATCCTTGTTCCTTTGTGCGTACATAATAAGCCTGATTGATATCACCACCGCCAACCTGCTTCAGCACATCAACATTCGTAGTATCACCTATGTATTCAAGAGCATGTTGTATTTCTTTTTTCATACTTAATACCTCCCTATCTTGGACTTATAGTAGATGTACCTATTCAATGACTACTCTAAACTATAGTTTAACAGGGAAGGGGCGAGCAGGTAATGCTAGATGTGTTACATGCTTTTTAGGAATGTAATATCGATATAGTTTCACTAGTGTGAAAGAACTCCAGAATGCACGTAGCCTCTTACATTTCAGTCTATTTTAGTGATGTCATTTGTCCTATGACAAAGCTGTATTTAGATTGTCTTGAGAATCGCCTTGTAACCGCTTTACTATAGAGTTACATACAAGAAAGAGAAAAAAGGAGGAAGGCGACATGAGTCAAAAACAAAATGCGGGTGTGAGGGCTCGCGTACAGAAATTCGGCAGCTTCTTAAGTAGTATGATAATGCCGAACATTGGAGCTTTTATTGCATGGGGTCTTATAACCGCTTTATTTATACCAGATGGATACTTCCCAAATGAGAATTTAGCAGAAATGGTTGGTCCAATGAGGGATTATTTGCTGCCATTGCTAATTGGCTTTACAGGAGCTCGTTTGGTGCATGGCTTACGTGGCGGTGTTGTAGGGGCAACAGCTACGATGGGTGTAATTGTCGGAGCGGATATCCCGATGTTCCTAGGTGCCATGTTAATTGGTCCCTTTGCAGGTCTTGTGATTAAACAAATAGATAAAATGTTTGAAGGTAAAATTAAATCTGGATTTGAAATGCTAGTCAATAATTTCTCTGCTGGAATCGTTGGGGGAATTTTAGCTATTATTGGTTTTTATTTAATAGGTCCGCTAATGGCAGGATTGACAGCAGTACTTGCTGGAGGAGTAGAAACGCTTATTAATGCAGGTCTGTTACCGTTAGTAAATATCTTTATTGAGCCAGCTAAAGTCCTATTCTTAAACAATGCAATTAACCATGGAATATTAAGCCCAATAGCAGTCGATCAGGCGAAGGACTTAGGAAAGTCCGTTCTATTCCTATTAGAATCTAATCCTGGACCAGGTCTTGGTATCCTGCTGGCGTTTATGTTCTTCGGAAAAGGAATATCCCGTCAAACAGCACCTGGTGCGGCAGTGATTCACTTCTTTGGGGGTATCCATGAAATCTACTTCCCTTATATTCTATCAAGACCCATTCTTATTTTAGCTGCAATGGCAGGTGGTGTAACGGGTACTGCTACATTTGTTGCTTTCGGAGTAGGTTTAACGGCAACCCCATCCCCAGGAAGTATTATTGCTTTACTTCCATTGGCTGCTAAGGGAGATGTCTTAGGTGTCTTAGCCGGGGTTATCCTGTCTGCTGCAGCATCCTTTGTAGTCGCTTCTATCATCATGAAAGTAACAACACAGAAGGATGAAGGTGATTTAGAACAAGCTACCGCACAAATGGAGGAAATGAAAGGGAAGAAGAGTAGTGTCTCCAGCCAGCTAACGAATGCATCTGATTCAAATGAGACAGAGCAAGCAGAAGCTGAGGAAGAAACAAGTGGTACTCCGGAGCGGAATACGAATGAGGTTCCAAATGTAAATCGGGAAGAGGTCGACCGTATAATCTTTGCATGTGATGCAGGGATGGGGTCAAGTGCCATGGGTGCATCTCTATTGAAGAACAAGTTTAAGAAGGCAGATATTCATATTGATGTTACGAATATGGCCATTAACGATTTACCTTCCGACGTAGATATTGTCATCACACATAAAGACTTAACAGAGCGAGCAATCCAAAAAGTTCCAAATGCCCACCATATTTCAGTAGAAAACTTCTTAAATAGCCCTAAGTATGATGAGCTAATCAAGGAACTAAAGAAATAACAGTTATGAAAAGATCTGGCTTATCTAAAGCCAGGTCTTTACTTTTCTATTATCACAAATCTTCCTCATAAGAGTGAGATACAGAAATATAGCATCTCTATTTTAGTTGTAATGATGGAATGTTTATACAAAGAAAGGTAAATGATATAGACCTTCATTAAAAACTGTTCTATAAAAATGAAGACGGCAGAAAAATTCCCTCTCTTTAGTTATTAAATTTTGTCACGGATGATGTGACGAACATACGATTAGATTATATTGAAACCCTAATATGAACGCGCTACCATAAAGTGGAGAGATGGAAAGTTTTTAAATGTTGTCATAAGGAGGTGGTGGTAAGGAGATGTTTGTTACAGGTCGAGAGAGAAAAATGTTAGAACTGCTGTTCACGAAACAGGCAGATTTAACGATCAAGGAACTGGCAAAGGAATTAGATGTCAGTACGCGAACTGTACATCGTGATATAAAGGGGATAGAGGATATTCTAAGCGGATTTGAGATTACGGTTGAAAAGAGTGCTGAAGGCAACCTGTACTTGGAAGGATCAAATGCCTCCTTGAAACAACTTCGCTTAACGCTAAATCAACAACAGCCGTTAGATTACACTCCAGAAGAGCGTCAGGTTCTCATTATATCGAAGCTGTTAGAAGCAAGGTCTCCCATCAAGCTCATTGCACTAGGGAATGAACTAGGAGTGACTGTAGCCACCATTAGCCATGACTTAGATAAGATTGAGGCTAGTTTGTCTGAGTTTGAGATTTCCCTTATTCGAAAGCGAGGATACGGTGTTGAGATAGAAGGTAGCGAGTCCAGTATTCGCCAAGCCATTAGTTATTTAATTATGCAGAACATGGACGAGCATGATTTCTTCACTTTATTGCGTCAGAACATTCAGGATTCGCCTCAAAACTTAGTGAATTCCATCTCAGAACAGTTATTAGAGCTCGTGAATAAAGAGAAGCTGATGCTCATTGAGCAACAGGTCAACCATTCAATTCAAGCATTACCCTATCAATTAGCAGACAGCGCCTATATAGGGCTTGTAGTTCATTTAGCTCTCGCAATTGAACGTATTCAGAAAGAGGAAACGATTCAAATGGAAGAAAACCAATTGAGTCGACTTCAGATGACCAAGGAATATTCATTTGCGGAAGAGCTGATTCAGAACCTGTCTGATATCTTTCACATTGCTATTCCAGATGAAGAGATTGGATATACATCTATGCACCTTATGGGTGCCAAAGCAAGATATACCCTTGACCCACTGCTGGAAGATGCAAACATGAGTATTGCCTTTAAGGCGAAACAGTTAATTTCCAGAGTATCAAAGCGATTGGATATCGACTTAAATCAATTCGAACGACTTCTCAATGATTTAGTACTGCATTTAAAGCCGAGTGTTCATCGATTACAACATAATATGAAGATTGAGAATGCTCTTGCTAATCAAATGAAAGAAGATTTCCCGGAATTATTCCAAATAGTCGGGGAAGAATTGACAGAGGTATTTCCACAGTTCAGGTTTCCAAAAGAGGAAACAGCCTTCGTTGTTATGCACTTTGCTTCCAGCTTATTAAATCTGGAGGATATAGAAGGATTACGTGTCTTAGTGGTGTGTTCAAGTGGGGTAGGGACAGCGAAGATTTTAGCTGCGAAATTAAATAAACAATTTAAAGAAATTGATAGTGTAGATCATCGCTCGTTGTTTGATTTGCCGCATATTGACAGAGAGGATTACGACTTGATTATTTCCACACTGACCTTGGACGGAGACGAGGACTATGTACAAGTAAGTCCTATTCTGCGGGAGAAGGATATCCACAAACTAGAGCATGCGATACGCCGGATTCAAGTGACAAGTCTTGTCCGCCGTGCACCTAAACAAGAGCAAGAGAGGTTGTTAGAGGAGAAGGATATGGAAAGCCTTAAACAATCTATTCAAGCCGGACAACGCTATGCCGAAACGGCAAGTCAGCTGTTAGAGTACGTTAGTGTGGAGCGCGTTCACGCAAGCTCCATGGAAGAGGCTTTAAGCAAAGCTATTACAGGGGTTAAGGAGTATGGGATTATTAGTAATCCAGACAAAGTGCTGGGGAATTTGGTGGAACGAGAAGCAGTAGGAGGGCTAGGTGTGCCAGGTACTTCTTTGGCACTCTATCATACAAGAAGTGAGGCAGTATCTGCCCCAGCTTTTACAATTCATATTTTAGAGACACCACTTCCCATTAAAGACATGGGGGGAGAACCGATGGATGTAGAAACGGTCCTGCTGATGATTGCCCCAGTTTCTTTACACAAAGAAGGGTTAGAAATTCTAAGTTTTATTAGCTCTACCATTGTGGAGGAAGAAGAGTTTACGAGAACGCTCGAGTCTAGGAATGAACCAAAGATAATTCAGACTGTGTCCAATCGCATTTATGAATTTTATAAAACGAAATTATAAAGGAGTAATTACAATGTCTAACGATATTTTAAAGCCTGAAAACATTATGTTGAACAAAAGCTTGTCCGGGAAAGAAGAAGCAATCCGTTATGTTGGTGGGATTCTAAACGAGCAGGGCTATGTGGATAAGAATTACGTAGAGGAAATGTTAAAGCGTGAAGAGATTACCTCTACCTTTATGGGGAACTATGTTGCAATTCCACATGGCACAGAAGAGGCAAAGCATTCCGTTCATGAAACAGGTATTACTGTGGTGACAGTACCGGAAGGGGTAGATTTTGGAGGCGGCAATATCGTGAAACTACTGATTGGAATTGCCGGAAAAGGGAATGAGCATTTAGAAATTTTATCCCAAATTGCAATTGTATGCTCTGAGGAAGAGAATATTGATAAAATTATTGGCGCCAATACAAAAGAAGAAGTCATTGAGATGTTTAGTGAGGTGAACTAAATGATTGCAGTGCATTTCGGAGCGGGGAACATTGGCCGTGGGTTTATTGGTTCCTTATTGTACGATGCTGGATATGAAACAGTGTTTGTTGATGTGAACGAGACACTGATCAATGGCATCAATGAACAAGGAGCCTACACGATTGAGCTAGCAGGTCAAAAAGAGGAAAAAGTGGTAACTAATATTGCGGGATTGAACAGCAGAACGCAGCCGGAAGCAGTAAAAGAAGCCATCCAAAAAGCAGATGTTATTACAACGGCAGTTGGACCACAGATCTTACCTATAATAGCGAAGACAGTAGCTGAAGGCTTAGAGAAGCGCGTACAAACGAATGCATCTCCTATTAATATTATCGCGTGTGAGAATATGATTGGCGGCAGTGAAGCTCTTCGGGAAAGTGTCTTAGAGAATGTAGAAGAGTCACTAAGGGCAGAGGTGGATCAAACCTTTGGCTTCCCTAATGCAGCAGTCGATCGAATTGTTCCAGAGCAGCATAACGAGAATCCTCTTACAGTGAAGGTGGAGCCTTATTATGAATGGGTAGTGGAAACCTCCCGTATTAAAGGAGATCGTCCAGATGTAGCTGGCATTAAATATGTAGAAGAACTTACTCCATATATAGAGCGGAAGCTATTTACTGTTAATACAGGTCACGCTGCCGCAGCTTACCTTGGAAGCTATTACGATCATAAAACAATTAAACAAGCTATGGATAACCCTGAAGTCAAAGAGAAGGTCCGTTCTACCTTACAAGAAACTGGTGAGGTGCTGATAGAGAAGTATAACTTTGGGCGGGAAGAACATCAAGCTTACATTAATACGATCATTGAGCGCTACTTAAATCCTGATTTATCAGATGATGTGACTCGTGTGGCAAGAGCTCCAAAACGAAAGCTTGGACCCAACGATCGCCTAGTTCGTCCTGCTTTAGCATACTCACACCTTTTCAGGGAAGAACCGAAGCATCTGGCAGAGGTTATTGCAGCGGCGCTCCTTTATAAAAACGAGAATGATCCAGAAGCTGTCGCATTACAAACATCTATACAAGAGCAAGGTGTTCGAAAAGCATTTCAAGAGATATCTGAAGTAGAGGATGAAGCGTTCCTTCACCTTGTGGAAACCTGTTATGGGAAGATGACATAATAGATGGAAGAGATTCTAAAAGGGTGGCAAACCTGACGCATTCAGGTTTGCCGCCCCATTTGTATTCAGAAGGAAAGTACACTAGAAATGGAGAATAATTATACAAAATGTAAACGATGGGTGGAAAAGACGTGACACAATATATATATATTGCCTCGCCTGTAAAACTTCCTCAAGGGTGCTTTGGTCATACTCCTATTTCAGCTGAAACCCCAAATGTGTTTAACAGTGAGTTTGACTACACACATTTATATTTTGAGAATAATTACGATAGCATTATAAAACGAAAATTTACTTATAGCCCCCACTTCACATATAACTACCAAGTGGCCGCAGCTGCTAACGACATACCTTTGAAATCCTGTATAAAAGGAACTAGGGAAGAGGAGAAATGTCTAGAATTACTTTATTCCTATATAACTGAGGCTATGAAAGCAAGTGGCACGCTACAATATTTCACTTGTGTAAGCGGGAAAGAAGACTCGGAACGGTTGATACAACGCAAAGTGAACTGGAATGACCTACAAGAACCTTATGACCTTGTGCTAGATGATAGGGAATATTGGGAGATTACCTTTTAATCTACCATTTTGCTAAAACGATAAAAACCGTGCTTCTAATGCATTAATATATTCTTCCTATCGGAAGTGAATTTAAGTAACGCTTCTATGTGGGGGTGGAGATATGGTTGGTCCCCTCCCTGATACACGAATCGGCCCCATTTCCATACCTTCCACTATCTCCCATATATGCGATAACAAACATCTACATGTTCATCATTATTATAGCCATGTGTTATAGAGGCTGATATGGTAATGGGGCGTTAGGGGAGATGAATCCTTTTTCTACTAACTCTTCCCAAAATTCTTTAGGGATTTCTCTTTGAATCATCTCTATATCCTCTATAATTCGGTCTGGTCTTGTTGATCCAGGGATGATGGAGCTGACGGCTGGGTGAGCGGTTGAGAATTGCAAAGCAGCTGCTTTTAATGGGACATCATAGCGTTGGCCAATGTCATTTAATTGTTTAACTGTTTCCTTAATAGAAGCTTTTGCCTTTGCGTAATTAAAATACTCTCCTCCAAGTAGTGCGCCTGAATTGTACGGACTTCCCACTACTATATCTACATTTTTTTGCTCTGCTGTGTCCATCATGCGCTGTAAGGCTTTTTCATGCTGCAGTAGCGTGTATTGAGTAGCCGACAGACATATATCTGGCTGCGTTTCCTCGAGCTCCATGGCTATTTCAATTGGTTCCGTTGTATTAACACCCAGTCCCCAAGAACGAATAACACCTTCTTCACGAAGGCGGGTCAATACTTGAAAGGCTCCCTTTCTAGCTTCATCAAATTTTTCAACCCAGCTATCACCATGAAAGTCTGGAGACACATCGTGCACAAAAACAAAATCTAATCGGTCGGTTTTTAAACGCTCCAAACTTTGTTCAATGGATCGTTTCGTCGCATCTTCTGTGTAATCGGTTATCACTCTGTTGTTTCGAGCGTATTGAAACAGGCCTTCTTTTTCCACTTTTTCATCCGTTACATAACGGCCTACCTTACTACTTAGAACGTATTCATCTCGATTATATTTGGATAACATATCACCGAGACGCATTTCTGCTAAACCTGCTCCATAAAAAGGGGCAGTATCAAAGTAGCGAACCCCTTCATCCCATGCGGTTTGAATCGTTTGTTGAGCCTCTTCTTCCGGAACCTCCCGGAACATATTCCCAAGGGGGGCGGTTCCTAATCCCACTCTATGCTGTAGTGCTGTTATAAGCGACTTCATGTAATCCCTCCATTATCCGTTTATTAGTATATATCCTGTAAAAAAAGGAATGAAACAAGGTACAAAAAGAAGGGACAATAAAAAAACACTCCAACCAATTTCTTCGTTAGAGTGTTTCCTTATCAGTCCATCTGCTAGTCTGTTAAGCATGCTGTTCTCTGAACTCTTTAGGGGTAATCCCTACATATTTCTTAAATAAGGAAGTGAAATAGCTCTGATTGCAAAAGCAGAATAGAGTAGCGATTTCTGATATGGAATTGTTTG
This sequence comes from Pontibacillus salicampi, assembly GCF_042434395.1. Lineage (NCBI taxonomy): Bacteria > Bacillati > Bacillota > Bacilli > Caryophanales > Bacillaceae > Pontibacillus > Pontibacillus salicampi. Next base: position 144,237 of record NZ_JBHLTP010000013.1, read on the forward strand.
TGTGAAGCAGGAAGTGCTTAGATTCATCAATCCGTTTTTGATTAATGAACTGAACGATAGAAACGCCGACCTCTTTTTTAAATAGGTGAGAGAGGTAGCTTGGGCTGACATAGCTGTTTTCCGCAATCATATCCAGGGTCAAATCCTTCAGTATGTGCTCATGGATATAAGCGATAGCTTGATTCACGATTTTACTGTATGGAGTCTGCTGTTGTTCATGTAGTAAATGAACAAAATGTCTTAAGATTTCATATTCCATCTGTTCCAATGTTTCATAATCTTGAACCCGTTCAATTTCCAGGACGCAGGCATCTTGTAAATGAAAGGCTTGTTCTGGCTGAACGCCACCCTTAATAACAGCTCTTGTAAAAAGTGTACAAGAGGAGATGAGAGAATTTTTTAGTGAGCGTATTGGTTTTTCTGCTAACTGTGGGCGATATTCTTTGTTCATGCTTTTTAAAATGGTTAACGCTTTATCTGCATCGCCTTCACTAACAGAAGTGAGTAGTTGTTTTTCTAGTAAATAAGAAGGGTGGAGGTATTCTGATTCGCGATTATTTATACGAATCTGCATAAATGAATCGATCATAGATTGTTTGATAGAAGTGCTCATACTGTCCCCCGCAAACATAAGAAATTTTTACATTACACCTAACAGCGTTACGAAAATAACGCTATCGTAATGTTAACCTCACAAGGGCTCAGGAACCTCCGTAACCCCTTATGGGTACCTATTTATCGAATATTCTTACTTATAATTGTAAGCGATTTCTCCGCAATTGCAAAGCGATATTTGTAAAAAATTAGATACCAAGGGGAATGTTAGTGAAATATTATTATAGATGCACGGGAAAGTGGGGGGTTATAGACTTCACAATAGAAAAAGCGCTTCAGAAAGAAGCGCCTTTTGTACTATGATAGTATTTTTTCATAGGCATAAATCGTTGGTCCTTCTAGAAAACCAATATGCGAGAATAGTTTTTCGGCTCCAGGATTTGCATTGCGTACTGAAATGGTGACAAGGTCTAATTCGTAAGTTGTAAAGGCGTGTTGCAGGGTATGTTGAATAAGCTGCTCGCCAATACCTTGATTCTGCTCATCCTCCTTGACGAATAGAAAGCAAATATCTCCCTCATTGGTCCCCTCGATTTGTTCAAAGAAGATATAACCAAGCACCTCGTCATCCTTCTTATAACACCATAAATGAAATAAAGGGTAACGTTGTAAATGAATCATTTCATCAAGAGAATAAAAAGCAGCAGAAGGGTGTAGTTGTTCCACTCCTTCATAATCGTTATCCACATAGGACTGGATTGCTGCGTTGTCCTCTGAGGTTTCTTTCCAAGTGGATTTAGGCATAAGCAAGGTTTTCTCAATATTGTAGCAATAGAACTGCTTCGCTTCTGCAAATCGCGTCAGCTTCTCATTCTGTTTATAAAAGGCAATTTTTACAGCGGGAAGGTGGGCCTCAATGGTAGGAATTACAATATTCCATAACTCCTCAAGGACCATATCGGCATCTTTGCTCGATGTAAAGGGGCCAAGCATACGGGCAAATTGGTGCTGAAAGAAGGGCAGCAGGCCAATAAAGCCAATGATTTCACCGTCTTGTCTGGCGACCCAGGCCATTCGTTCATCTAATGTTAGAAGCGGGGCGAGCTGTTCATGTATGGCTTCTTGTTCCGTTTCTAACCACGCTACAAAATGATGGTCGTAATCGTTCATTTGAGCTAACCACTGTGATACCTCAGGCAATTCCTCGTACGTCAACGGAAAAATATCCACATCATTACCTCCCATACTATTTGTTCATTAACTGTATCAAACTCATTTTGTTAAGAGAAGGGAAACCATAGATAATCAAGAGAATCGATAGGATTGTATGCTGTAATTTCGGGTACAAATAACATATGGTACGTACGAGAGGGGGATTATCTTCATTGAGATATACAGCACTTTATCGCATCACCATTATTGTATTTATGGCAGTAAAATTTCTATGGCAAATATTTTGGTTTCACAAGCTGCATCGTATTTGGGATGAATCAAATCGTTCTAAATGGGAATCCCTGCTCGTCAAGCAAGCAAAGGAGTATCGAAGAAGGGCATTACAGTTAGAAGGATTGCTAATTAAGGTAGGACAATTTCTAAGTACTCGGGCAGACCTTCTGCCAGCCGTTTTCTTAAAGGAACTGGAGGGTTTAGTGGATCGGGTAGAATCGGTTCCCTTTGAGAAATCCAAGAGAATAGTAGAGGAAGACTGGAACACGGACCTGTATCACTACGTGGAGGAGATAAGCAGTGAGCCTGTGGCTTCTGCTTCCATTGGAGAAGTGTACAAGGCAACATTGAAGGATGGTAGAACAGTCGCTATTAAAGTGCAGCGCTATCGTGTAGATAAAATTTTTCATACGGATTTTAAAGCAATGCGTATTGTATTCTGGATTCTTTCCCGCGTCTCATCCATTGGGAAAAAAGCAGATCTTGGTGAGCTATACAGAGAGCTTGTACTAGTGGTGGGGAAAGAGCTGGATTTTGAACAGGAGCTGAAGCATTCCCTTTATTTCAAGCAACGCTTTGATGGATTTGAGGGGGTTTATGTCCCTGATTATGACGAGGAACTCTCCACTAAACGTGTACTTGTGATGGAGTGGATTAATGGGGTTAAAATTACCGATAGTACCTTCATTCAACAACATAATCTAGACCGGGAGCAAATCGCTAGGCGGGTATTCGACCTTTTTGTAGAACAGCTGGTAACCGATGGGATGTTCCATGCAGATCCACATGCGGGAAATCTGATGCTGCGCTCTGATGGTACGATAGTTATGATTGACTACGGAATGGTCGGGGAAATAAGTAAAGAGGATGCAAGCTATATCCGTCTTATGATTCAAGGCTTTATTCTAGATGATTACGATCAGGTAATTCACGCTTTGCAGGATATGGACTTCTTGTTACCACATGCGAATAAGCAGAAAGTGAAGAAGCTGTTAAAAGAAACAGCTGATATGTATTTGCAGGGGGACTTCGAGAAGTTTGATCAGCACGTTATGAATCAAATTATGGATGATTTGCAGGAATTTGTGAAAGAGCAGCCTATCCAGCTTCCAGCGGATTACGCCTTTTTAGGGAGAGCGTCCTCTATTGTAATAGGTGTATTGACCTCCATTTATCCAAGTATTGATTTAATGAAATGGGGTAAGCCTGTTATTAAAGATTGGGTGTCAGGAGGCGAGTCCGATGCATCTTTATATACAGAGGTAATAAAAGATGCGGCGAAGCCATTATTATCGCTTCCAAAATCCATTAATCAGTATTTAACAGATGGCGAACAGCAGCGAGCCTTCGACCAACGTCAGCAACAGCATAGGCTTTTTCATCAATATTACGTATTTTACGCCCTTCTTTCCTTTTTGAGTGGAGCAGCGGGTATCGGAACCGCCCTATATGGATACAGCAGGCTGCCAGATTGGGGCTTTTCAACCAGTCTGGTCATTGGAGGGGTAGGAATGGTGGGTCTTATCTTTTTTGCCGTTGTTCATTTCAGATCTATTCAATCCATAACGGAAGACAGGAGGAATAAAAGTGAGTGATTTATTGAAGAAAGGTTTTTACATTGGTCTAGGAGCAGCAGTGAGCGGTAAGGAAAGAGCGCAAAGGATGCTAGATGAGCTAGTAGATAAAGGGCAAGTAACTCCGAAAGAGGCAAAGGAAATGCTAAACTCTTTTAAAGAAAAAGGGGAAAAGCAAAATGAGAAATGGACGAATCAATCCGAAGGCTATTTCCGAAATATGATACAAGAGCTTGGTTTCGTTACAAAAGAAGATTATCAAGTTTTGGAATCACGGATTGAGGCGCTGGAGGAGCAATTAAGGTCTAAAGAATAGGGAGGAAGAGACATGTACCCCAATAGGTGCATGTCTTTTTTTATTCGTTCCAAAGTTATAAGAAAATAATAGATTAGCAGCATGAATGAAATGCCATTTTTCCTGTTTCTTTTTCCTCTATCGACTTTTGTTCCTTATTTATCCATTTGATCAAACGTTTAATCAAACAGGAGTCTATCCCCTCCCAGACACTTCTTGGCTCTTTGTTAGCTATCCTTTGCCGTTCTGACCTATCTGACCCTTTTTCGCAAATTTTGTCGAATTAACCCTTTTCCATCCTTTTCTTCTATGCTCATTTTCCCAAAGCAATAGCGTGCCACGTCTGCTAGCATGAAGGACATACTTGAATTGGGAGGGAGTAACATATGAAAAGACAGTGGAAATCCGTAATAGGGGCAGTAACCATAGGGGCAACGTTATTTGCAACAACAGGAATAGCAGACGCAGCGAACGATCCAGCTTACAAATTAAAGCCAAACGCAGAGGTAACATGGCAGAAGGAAAGCGGCCAAGCGGTACCATCCTTCATTAAAGGGAAAAGTGGAGAGGCTATTCAAAAGCATATCCGAAATGAAGCTGATGTAAAGGAATTCTTCCAGCAGAATAAAGAAACGTTTAATGACGCATCTCTTAAACTGGTAGAGGTGAAGGAAGACGAACTTGGGATGAAGCATTACGTCTATCAGCCTACTGTTCAGCAGGTGCCAATTGATCAATCCAAAGTAATTGTACATACCAACAAACAGGATGAAATGATCTCCGTCAATGGTGAGTTTCACGCTGACGCACCAGATACGTTAAAGGAGAAGAGAAAGCTCAATAGTCAGGATGCCATAGGAAAAGCATGGAACCATATAGAAGTCGATAAAGAAGAAGCGGATATCAAGCAGGAATCAGTAGAAGGCGGGCACATAGATAACCTAACGGAAACCTCTGAGCTAGTTGTTTTTCATGAAGATGGAGCATATACGCTAGCATACAAGGTCCAGCTTCAATTTGCAGAGCCGACTCCATCCAATTGGAATATTTGGGTGAATGCACAAGACGGCCAGGTAATAAAAGCTGTCAATAAAGTAAAGGAAGCAGCAGCAACTGGTTCTGGCACAGGAGTACTTGGGGGTACGAAATCCTTGAACACGTACAGCTCCAATAATACCTATTACCTTTACGATACTACGAAGAACATGAGCGGGGTCATCCAAACCTATGATAATAATAACGGTGGACAATGGTCGTTGCCTGGAGATTACGTAACAGACACGGATAACAAATTTATTAGTGAAAGTCAAAAAGCAGCTGTTGATGCCCACTATTATGCTGGAGAAGTATATGACTATTTCTACGATAATTTTGGTCGTGTCAGCTATGATGATAATGGGGCCGATATAACGTCGACGGTTCATTATGGTTCTAATTACAATAACGCTGCATGGACAGGGAATCAAATGATATATGGAGATGGAGATGGATCTCAGTTTACTTATCTATCTGGAGCTGATGATATTGTAGCCCATGAACTAACACACGCTGTAACGGATAGTTCTGCTCAATTAGTCTATGAAAACCAACCAGGAGCACTGAATGAATCATTTTCTGACGTGTTTGGCTATTTCGTAGATAACGAGGATTGGCTCATGGGAGAAGATGTGTACACCCCTGGACAAAGTGGAGATGCTTTGCGCAGCATGTCCAATCCGACACAGTATAATCAGCCTGCCCATATGGATAACTATAGAGACCTTCCGAACACCGAAGCTGGTGACTGGGGCGGTGTGCACATTAATAGCGGAATTCCAAATAAAGCCGCATACAACACTATTCAGTCAATCGGACAATCTAAAGCGGAGGAAATCTATTACCGCGCATTGACTAACTATTTAACGCCAAATAGTAACTTCTCCGATGCAAGAGAAGCTCTTATTCAATCCGCGAATGACTTGTATGACAGTTCTACTGCTAACTCTATTGCCTCTGCCTGGGATAGCGTTGGGGTAAATTAGTAGCTATAGAATAGCTGAAAAATAGAAAGAGAGCCCTTTACCATGTTTTGGTAAGGGGCTCTTTTCTTTATGCATATGATAATGGACTGGGCTGGTTAGTCCTTAGCATAGTCTTTCAATAGTTGTACAGCTTGCTTTAAATTTGGCATCGTCTTCACTTGGTTACTGTTTGGGGTTTTCATCCCAGCTTGTACGGCACGCATGCTTAACTCCGGTCGCATTCCAGTTAAAATTGGGGTTAACCCAATAATATTCAAAGAATCAAGCAGGCGCTGGAAGTGATGCAGAAGCTGATCATCCACATGGTAGACGCCGGACATATCAATGACTAGCCAATCAATGTCCAGCTGGTTCGCCTCTTTTAATGTTTCGTCTATAAGGACGTTAGCTCGCTTCTCATCCATCTCTCCAATAATAGGAAGGATTGCTACATGCTCCATAATCGGTACAATAGGGGTAGATAACTTTAAGTACTTTTCTTCATAAGATTCCATTTCCTTTGCTTGGGCATTATGAAACGCCTCGCTGTATCCGTACACTATATGGTTAAACAGATTATCTATTTGAGTGTACACGGACAGAAAGGTTGTCTCTGCCTGTAGAGAATGCTTTGCCTGCTGTTCAATAAACCTCCACAATGCTTCCTTGTACACACTTAGCTTCGCAAGGTAATCTGACAAGCTCTGCTCGTTTCGTCGCTTTAATACAGAATTCCCAACATGCTCTCCCCACTCACTTAATTGCTTTAGGTCCTCATCTGTTCCGTTAAAGTGTTTAGCTATCTTTTCTACCATTTCTTGTAATACCTGCTGGAGACGCTGTTCCTCTTCAGGAGTATCGGGGAGATATGCTTTCGAAAATCGTTGTCTTAACAATTTATACATATCCACTGCAATAGGTTGGGAATGGGTTTGAATTTGCTGCTGATAATAATGGAAGGTTTGATTAGATTGCATCATCGCCACACCTCAACTTGGTAAAAATCTATACCATATTATAATAAGGAATATTCCTTTCGTAAATTGGTAAATAATGAACTTCCAGAATCCTTCCTGCTGACATGTTTCAACCTCTATGCTTTCGGTAATATACCAACAGATGACCATTTTCATAGAATAGAAATGAGGGAGTGCATGAAAAGGCTGAGTGCTGTTTTGGCGTTGTTCGTTACCTTGTTATCTGGCTGTAATATGAGAGTGTTTGATCCTATTAGTGAAACTGCAAGAGACCAGTCGTTCCTTATTGTATTTAGCTTTATCTTGATGATGATAGTTCTCATCGTCGTATTTATTCTGTTCATTCGCTTTGTTTTGAAATATAGAATGACAGAGCATAATCAGGATTACATACCGCCCGAGGAAGAGGGCAATAAGACATTAGAGATTATTTGGACCGTATTGCCTGTATTGCTGTTAATTGTGTTAGCGGTTCCAACGATCCGCATTACATATGATGTGTCCTCTGATGCAAATGCCATCCCACCCGAGGCAGTTGCCATCGACGTAACCGCACAGCGTTATAGCTGGACGTTTGAATACCCGAATGGGGTGCAGACAATCGATTCGGTTGTTCTTCCAAAGGACCGACCCGTCGTATTTAACCTCCATTCGAAGGATGTTATTCACTCCTTCTGGATACCGAATTTAGGTGGCAAAAAGGATGCCATCCCAGGGGAAGACCGTAGTTTACGTGTTACACCTGATCAAACAGGAACATACCAAGGAAAATGTGCCGAGTTCTGTGGGGTGGAGCATGCTCAAATGAGATTTACCACTGAAGTGAAAACACAAGCTGAATTTCAACAATGGCTCGAGGAAAAGAAACAAACATTAGAGTAAAGGAGGGGGAGAGATGATAGCAGAGCTGTTCGGCAGAAATTTCTACGCAGCTTCCGATACTATTCTTGCGTGGTTTATGCTGCTAATTACATCCATTATAGGAGTTATAATAGTAACTCGCGCCAAAAAATGGGGGTTAATTCGAGAATATGTCACCACCACCCACCATCGAAAAATAGGCGTTTTATATTTATTATCTGCTACTCTTTTTTTCATGCGTGCTGGAATAGAAGCGTTGTTAATAAGGCTCCAGCTTGCCCTTCCGGAAAGTGATTTCTGGGTGTTTCAAGGGGAGAAATTCAACGAAGCATTTACTACGCACGGAACCATCATGATCTTCTTCGTTGCTATGCCGCTGCTTATTGGGCTAATGAACGTTGCTGTGCCGTTGCAAATAGGTGCTCAAGACATGGCCTTCCCTTATTTAAATGCTGTTGGTTTCTGGCTGTTTCTTGCAGGAGCGTTACTGGTTAATATGAGCTTCTTTATGACAGCCTCCCCTAATGCAGGTTGGACAGCCTACGCCCCCTTATCTATAGATACATATACTCCAGAAGCGGGCAATGACTATTATGTATTTGGTATTCAAGTTTCCGGTATTGGAACTATTATGGCTGCTATCAATATGATTGTCACTATTATTCGTCATCGTGCTCCGGGCATGAGTTTGACAAGAATGCCACTGTTCCCATGGTCTACGCTCATAACATCTTTCTTAATCCTTATAGCATTTCCGGTTTTGACTATTGCTTTATATATACTAATGTTTGATCGGTTATTTGGAACCTCGTTCTTTGCTGCCCCAGAAGGGTCACCGATTTACTGGCAGCACTTGTTCTGGATATTTGGCCACCCGGAGGTTTATATCATTATTTTACCCGCTTTTGGTATCTTTTCAGACGTTATTTCTACCTTCGCGAAGAAGCGTACATTCGGGTATCCTTCGATGGTAGTAGCGCTGGCGATAATTGGTCTGTTAGGCTTTATGGTGTGGGTTCACCATATGTTCACGGTTGGATTAGGCCCACTAGTAAATACGTTTTTTGCCGTTACAACCATGCTTATTGCCGTACCAACTGGTATCAAGATATTTAACTGGCTCTTTACGATGCGAAAAGGGCTCATTTGGATTACTACCCCGATGCTCTTTTCCTTAGGGTTTATCCCTACCTTTGTCATGGGTGGCGTCACGGGAGTTATGCTCTCTGTGGCCGCAGCAGATATGCAGTATCATGACACCTATTTTGTGGTGGCTCACTTCCACTACGTGATTATCGGAGGGACGATACTTGGTGCATTCGCCGGTATCTATTATTGGTTCCCTAAGATGTTTGGCATTAAGCTAAGAGAAAGCTTAGGGAAATGGCATTTCTGGCTATTTCTTATCGGCTTTCATATTACCTTCTTCCCGCAGCACTTTGCAGGGTTAAATGGTATGCCCCGTCGTGTGTACACGTACGAAGCGGCGGATAATATTACCGCATTAAATTTTCTAAGTACGATTGGTGCCTTTCTCATGGCGATTGGTACACTGGCTTTTGTTTGGAACATTATTGTGAGCTTCCGTAATCCAGAAAAAGTAGGAGCTGATCCTTGGGACGGTCGTACGCTGGAGTGGGCGGTACCTTCACCTGCACCCGAGCATCCATTTCAGCCAATGCCATATGTGGTACGAATAGACCCATTAAATGAAGCGAAACGACAGAGAGGCGGTAAGCTTCCTGAAGCAGAGTCGGAGAGAGAAGCACCAATAGATGTAGTTAGCTGGCAGCCAGCCTTGTTCGGCGCCCTTATGCTAGTCTTCTCGTTAGCCTTTATTTACCATGTGACCTGGCTCCAAATTACACTCGGAATAGGAGTGCTAGTGCTGTTAGCGACAAGAGCATTAACGGATGAACACGTCAAAAAAGCGAGGGAGGAACAATCATGACCGCTTATGAGAGCCACCACACCATCTATGGAGATAAAAAGCTTGGATTTGTGTTGTACCTGTTAGGGGAACTGGTCATGTTTGCCACTCTATTTGCGACGTATATCATTTTCTCAAGACAGGGTGTTAATCCAACACCTTCAGAGGTGTTTGAGGCAAGAACCGTTATTATATCGTCTGTGTTCCTATTATCTTCAAGTGGAACCATTCACTTAGCCGAAAAAGCGTTTAAGAGAGAGGAGACACGTAAATTATGGGGCTGGCTAATTGCCACGATCATACTAGCAGCAGCGTTCCTCATCATGGAATCACATGAATTCCAGGTCTATTATGCGGAAGGATTTACATTAACCACCAACGTATTTTTGTCCTCCTTCTATATTCTAGTTGGTCTACACGCAGCTCACGTTGTGTTTGGAATTGGCTGGATGCTGCTGCTAGCCTATCAAATCAATCGTATTCCATCTTCCATCTATGAACAAAAGCAAACAATATTCGGCTATTATTGGCACTTTGTCGATATCATCTGGCTGTTTATCCTGGCCATCGTCTATATTCCCTACTTACTGTAAAAGGAGGCTCCACGTCAGTCTCCTTTATGAACATTGTGTTAACAGTAGGTAAAGCGTTTTCTATATCATTGACAAAGAAAGGAAAGAAGCAAATAATATAGTTATAAGGTCACGGAATACTTGAAAGAAGAGGTAGTTGTTTATGGAGATGAGCTTTGAAGAATTTATTGCTGCATTCGAATCACAATTGCTAAGGCCATTAACAGAATCGGAATGGAAACTAGCCCGATGGATGTATATGAAGGCAATAAATGAATACATATAGGCTTTTAAGTGTAAGAGGAAGAAACCGAAATATGGGTTTCTTCCTCTTTACGTTTTAATGGAGGTACGTGTTGAGGTAAGTTGATCTTTCTGAGCATCCACCTAGTGGGAGAGGTCTGCGAATATTTCAAGAGGGTTTTCGAGATGATAAGAGGAGACTGAGAGAAGTGGGGTCTGTATATGGAGTGGACATCAGTAATTCCGTTTATTGTCGTTGTCATAGCCGCAATTTCCACGAAACAGGTAATTCCTAGTCTGTTTTTTGGGGTGATGGTCGCGGGCTATTTAGTCGAGCCTTCCTTCCTTGGAGGGATGACTACTGCGTTACAATTTGTTATCCAAGGCTTGACCGATGAAAGCAATCTTAAGATCATTATATTTCTATATGCCTTTGCGGCTCTGATTGGTTTAGTACGCATATCTGGTGGTATTAAGGGGTTCGTTCAGAAGGCTACCGAAAAAATCACTGGAAAAAAAGGAGCCTTTACGCTGACCTGGATTTCAGCATTAGGCACATTTAGCGCACCGAGCTTTCGTATTGTTACAATTGCGCCAGTAATGAAGGCTATGCTGAAGAAGATTCCCATGAGCAGGCAAGAGCTTGGCTTTGTTATTGAAACAACAGCTTCTCCCCTTATTGTATTGATACCAATCGCGACAGCCTTTGTAGGTTATATGTCATCTGTAATTGAACTGTCTCTTTCTCAAACGAAGCTAGAAGGAGATGGATATACATTATTCATCCAAAGTATCCCCTATAATTTCTTTGCCATTGCAATGCTCCTTATCGGTTTTTATCTTAGCTTCTTTCACCGGAGCAAGAAGCAAGCAGTAGACGCTGAAAATACCTCCGTTGAACAGGGAAAAGAGGAAGAGGATGACAAATGGGAGGACTGTCATCCGTCAGTAGCTAAAGACCTGCCGGCTAAACCGTGGAATTTAATACTGCCTTTGGCAAGTGTGATTGTGTTAACCTTTGTGCTTATGTTCGTTTTTGGGATAAAGGAAGGGAAAGCAGGATGGCAGGCACTTATCAATTCCAGTGTGTTGGATGCAATGGTTCTTGCAGTCGTCATCTCTATCACTTGGTTTATTGTCTGGTTAAAGGTAACTGGACTTGCTCTGCGCAGGCAAATGAATGAGCTAGTGATTGGCGGGAATGAAATGATGACCGTCATTTTGCTGCTCGCCATGGTATGGGGTCTTAGTAAAGGATCGGAGGCATTGAATTTTGCAGACACTATATCTAGTTCTCTTCAATGGATTCCTGCTTCCTTTGTAGCCGTGCTCGTTTTCTTAATAGGCTGCAGCCTCTCCTATTTTATCGGTTCTTCCTGGGGGACATGGGGAATTCTCATGCCTGTAGGAGTCTCAATTGCCAGCGTCTCTGGTAGCTCGCTGCCAATTGTAATTGGTGCGGTATTCGCAAGCGGAACATTTGGGGCTTTTTCGTCTCCTTTGAGTGATAACAATAATACGACGGCAGGCATTTTGAATTTAAATGCGGTACGGTATGCAAAATTTAAACTGAAACCAGCGCTAATCTCTGTTGCTGTTGCTTCTGTATTGTACCTGGCGCTTCCGTTCTTTTTGTAAGGTGGGGAGAAGGATGAACCTTGTGAGTGGGAAGGTATATTGGCCAGAAACAATTCGTGAGGCACCGCGCTACTCCTGTCTAGGGGAGAATACATCGTGTGATGTTGTAGTAATTGGTGCTGGTGAAGCAGGGGCAATGATTAGCTACGAGCTGATACAGGCTGGGGTAGATACTATTGTCGTTGATAAGCGAAGAGTAGGATCTGGCTCTACCTGTGCCAATACAGGTTTGCTTCAATTTAATAATGATAAAACACTAACCTCCTGTATAAACTCGTTTGGGATTGATAGAGCCGTTCGTTTTTATAAAATGTGTGAAGAAGGTATCGGTAAAATTGAAGAATTGGCAGATCAATGTTCCATTACACCTGATTTTCGCCAAAGAGACAGCCTTTACTTCGCTTCTTGCCAAAAAGACGCTGCTTCTTTGTTAGAAGAATACAACACCCTCGTAAAATACGGATTTCCTGTTACATTTTTGGAGGAAAGGGAGGTCGGGGAACGGTTCTCCTTCCATAAACCAGCTGCTCTCTATACAACAAAGGATGCGGACATTAATCCATACAAGCTCGCCCTGGGTTTGATTAATGCAGCTAGTAAGCAGGGGTTGCGTGTATATGAGAATACGGAAGTGGTGCATCATGTAAACCGTGGACCAAAGGTAGACGTCGTTGTAGCGGGGGATTACGTCATTACTGCCTCTTTTGTTGTATTTGCTACAGGATATGAAACACAGCAAATAAAACGAAATCCAAATGCTGTCCTGGAAAGCACATTTGCCATTGCAACCAACCCAATAACGGAAAAGCCTGGTTGGTATAATGAATGTCTCATATGGGAAACGGCACGTCCTTATTTATATATGCGCACGACTGTTGATGGGAGGATAATGGCGGGAGGCTATGATGAACGTAGTGTAGATGCCGAAATGAGAGACAAGATGTTAATAGGTAAAAGAGATAGGTTAGTTCGTGATATAGACACTATGTTTCCGGAAATCGGAGTAGTGGATGCGCCTTACTATTGGAGTGCGACCTTTGGCAGCACACACGATGGACTTCCCTTAATCGGACCTCAACCAGAATTTCCTAGAGCTTTCTTTGCGTTAGGGTATGGAGGAAACGGCGTAGTATATTGCACAATAGCTGCATCCCTTATACGTGATTTTGTAACGAACGGCAGTCATCCAACGGCACCACTATTTGCATTCAATCGTTAGAGAGACTTCGTAAGACCTTATTTCCTCTATTCAAACAGATTAATCCTTGCGATAATACAGGAAAAGCATCTCATACAACGAGGGGGAGATAGAGATGAAGAAGGTGAATTGCTTTCGCTGCGCGCATTTTCATACAACGTGGAACCCATCCTTTCCAAGAGGCTGTAAGGCTTATGGGTTTAAAACGAAAGAGCTTCCATCTGTATATGTGTTTAAGGTGACGGGTACACCCTGTATGCAATTTGAGCCTAGTGATAAACAGACATCTACCCAAGGACTTTCTACTAGCTATTTCTACGATAGAAAAGGATAATGGAACTGTATAATATTTGAAATTTCAGATAATACATATCATTGCTCAGGAATTTGTGGTATATTGATGCATATTTGAAATAGAGATAGGGGGAAATTGTATGGCAAGAGAGAAGTGGGCCTCGAAAATAGGCTTTATGCTTGCAGCTATGGGATCCGCTGTAGGTCTAGGTAACATTTGGCGTTTTTCCTATGTAGCAGGAGAAAATGGGGGAGGAGCATTTCTCATACTGTATCTCATCTTCGTGCTGCTGATTGGTATTCCGGTATTGCTAGCAGAATTTAGTATAGGACGTCAGGGCCAGGGAGACGTAGTCGGAGCATATCAAAATCTCGCACCGAAGAAACCTTGGTTTGTGGCTGGTTTTATGGGTATAACAAGTGCCTTCTTAATTCTTGGCTTCTACAGTGTCGTGGCAGGCTGGTCTTTATATTATTTATGGAATTATATCAACGGCACCTTTTGGTCTCTACCTGAAGGAGGCTACGAAGCCACATTTGGGTCCTTGATTTCTAATAACTATACCCCATTGTTTTGGCATGCCCTTTTCATGGTCTTCACTATATTAGTGGTCCTAACCGGTGTGAAAAAAGGAATCGAGAAAGCGAACAAAATCTTCATGCCAGCGTTGGCTATTATGTTAATAGGATTAGCTTTGTTCAGCGTAACGTTAGACGGAGCTGAGAAAGGGTTAACCTTCTTATTTAAGCCCGACTGGAGTATTTTAAATGATCCGACTGTTTATTTAGCTGCTCTTGGACAAGCTTTTTTCTCACTTTCTTTAGGAATGGGCAGTATGATGACGTATGGGAGCTACCTTTCTAAAGACGAATCACTTCCTTCTGCCACTGTCGGCATAGGTATAATGGATTCTGTATTTGCCATTGTGGCAGGTGTAGCGATTTTTCCTGCCGTATATGCGTTTGGAATTTCACCAAGTTCAGGACCTAGTCTTGTATTTATTACACTTCCAGGTATCTTTTCAGAGATGCCAGTGGGAAATATTGTTGGATTAGTGTTCTTCTTGCTGCTATCTATTGCTGCACTATCCTCGGCGATTTCTATTCTGGAAGTACCGGTCGCTTACTTCCTGCGTAAGTTCAATTGGTCCAGAGGATTTGCCAGTGCCTTCACAGGGTCCATTATGTTCGTAATTGGAATAATCGTATCCCTTGGAATGGGAATGTGGGCTGGCGTGACCCCAATTGGAGACAAGAATATTATGGATTCCATTAGCTTTGTCGCCTCTGATCTTCTCTTACCACTAGGTGGACTTGTAATTGCTTTATTCGTCGGGTGGTATTGGACAAAGGAACAGGCTTTTGAAGCTACCGATATGCACAGTAATGCCATACGAAACATCTGGCTTGGAATGGTAAAGTATGTTGCACCTATCTTTATCATTATCATCTTCTTACAATCCGCTGGAGTGCTTGGCTGGTTAATTCCGTGATCAGCACGCTAGATCATGCAGAGCAATCCTTCGCGTCACAGATTGTAGCTATACAGCAAAGAAGCTATCCGATAGAGGCCGCTCTTATGGGGGTGGGCACCTTGCCCCCAATGAACGATACGGTAGAGGATATTCAAAGCAGTAAGGAGACCTTTATCGGATTCCTTCATACCGATTTTCTTGTGGGCTTTATAGCGTACGAGCATGTCTGCAATACTGTCGTCATTACTCGTCTGGCAGTGGATCCAGCTCTTTTTAACCAAGGCATCGCGTCTTCGTTGCTACAGCATGTGCTTCACCTTCAAACTGAAATGTTTGAAGTAACGACAGGAGCGGAAAATGAGCCAGCAATTCAACTGTATCAAAAACATGGTTTTCATATTACAGGAATCATCATTCCTGAGCCTGAAATACAATTAGTAAGGCTTATCCACAAGAAGAGCTCCTGAGCCATATTTGGCGCAGGAGTTTTTCCATGTACTTTCCTTTGTATTAGTCTCATGTAAATAATTCCTTGCATGAAGATCCATTCGTAATAAAATCGTCACACCATCTGTTTGCCGAAGCTATTGTTTTTCATGATATACTTTAGAAAAACGTAGGGGATAAGGATGGAGTTGAAAAAACGGTTTATTCATGTATTTGTATTATCCACTTGTATCATCCTGTTTGGGACAGCGGGATATATGATAATGGAGGGCCTCTCCTTTTTCGATAGCCTCTGGCTCACCGTTGTATCTGTTTTAACAGTAGGATACGGAGATGCTGTTCCTCTAACCTTTTCAGGAAAAATATTTACCCTTATCCTAATACCAATAGCAATCGGAATTGTCACCTATGCACTCGGTCTAATTGCAGCTACTATTATTGAGGGTAGTGTTTCAAAAGAGGCTAGGCATAGAAAAATAGAGAAGAGGATTAAAAAATTGGAAAACCATTATATTGTATGTGGCTTCGGCAGAGTGGGAGAACAGGTGTATGAGCAGCTGCTAAAGCAGACAGAGGATATAGTTGTCATTGATGAGAGGGAAGAAGTGTTAGGAAGGTTATCTAATAAAGCCTTATTTCTTCAAGGGGATGCAACAGATGATGAAACGCTAATAAAGGCAGGGATACGCTCCGCTAAAGGACTCGTAACGACGCTGCCAAGTGATGCGGATAATGTCTATGTAACCTTAACTGTCAAAGGGCTGCAGCCCGCCATTCAGGTTGTGGCAAGGTCTGATAGGGATGCCAGTGAGGAGAAGCTGCGCCGTGCAGGTGCAGACCGTGTGATTAACCCCTCTCATATAGGGGGACGAAGAATGGCTTTATCCATAATGAAACCTGTTAGTATTGATTATGTGGATACTATTTTGCATGCTAGCGAAGAGGATTATAATATAGAGGAGATAGAAGTCACTCCAGCATCCCCTTGGGCAGGTCATTCCATAAGAGCATTAAATATTAGAGCAAAGTTCGGTATTACCATCGTTGGTATAAAACGAGGAGAACGTTTCCTGCGCAATCCAGAGCCAGAAGAAATCTTACAGGAAGGTGATGTGCTGATTGTATTTGGGGAACAATGCAAGCTAGAGGCATTTGAGAAGCAAACATAAGGAGGAAGACATCGTGTCCGTTTCATATGAACAAATCTTACAGAAGATGATGAAAGAAATTCAGGAAGCCCATTTGCAGGTAAACGATCCGGAAAAAGTGAAGGAGCACGTGCGGGCAGTGAAGCTGCTAGGAGATTTAATTGATGATACATCTTCGACTAGCCGTGTAGCAGCACAACAGGTGGCACCAAATCAAACCTACAGAGGTCACTCGCAGCCTACACCACAGGCAGCACCATCCAAAGAGACCACACCAACGCCTGCGCCAGCATCGGAACCATCTATTGACCATGAAGAAGCAAACGGTGAATCACTGTTTGACTTTTAATATTATAGAGGAATAAAGGGGAGTTAAGAATGAAGCTTTTTTTACTATTAGCCATAATTAACGGATTTGTCGCAGTAGCTCTAGGAGCATTTGGAGCACATGGATTAGAAGGGAAAATATCGGAGAAGGCAATTAAAACGTGGGAGAAAGCCGTAAACTATCAAATGTTCCACACGATGGCACTATTTGTTGTTGGATTATTAATGAGTAAGGTGACCGGAGGTAATTTTGCAGGAGCAGGCTGGGCATTTTTTATTGGGATTCTCTTATTTTCCGGCAGCCTGTATATCTATAGTGTGTCCGGTATCAAAACCTTTGCGGTGATTACACCGCTCGGTGGTGTTTCCTTCTTAGTCGGCTGGGTTCTCCTAGGATACGCTGTTGTAAAATACCTTTAATAGAAAAAGAGAATAGTTCCAAAGATCACGAGCAGACCAGCCCGGATCATTTGTATGATAAACGGAGGCATATGATTTCTAGACTGATGAGCAAGCCCTTCAAATACGAAGCTCCCAGCAAGAGCGTACACGAGAAAGAGCAGGAAGAAGGAAAAGCCCGGTCTAATGAAAAACAAAATGCCAAAGATAAATGCTACTAACAGCATAATAAGTTGAAATTGATTGAATTTCTGTGAAGGATGCTGCATAGACACGCACTCCTTTTACGATAGAAGAGTAGGAGTATCCTGTAAAATGGATACTCCTTTTTTCATGAACAAAAGGTAGAATGGGTAAAAGAGCAAAAAGTCTTCGTTTCTAAACGGACCAGCAACTAGCAGACTTCTGTCTCCTTCTTGCGATAAGTCAACATCAACTCACTGTGTTCGTTGTGTTTCCTTTATCTCATACGGAGCCTTCCAGTCTGTACGTTGCTAGGCGGTCGCCTGCGCTTTTTATCAATCTAGCTCCGGCGCGGAGGGTCTAGCGTCATAAGTCAACCCCTCCTGCGAGGGGGAGATTCACCCCTCTCCGGATGGTTTGGCTTATGCGTACGACCCTGACCACCGCGCCTGCGCTTTTTCATGAATCCAGCTCCGGCGACCAGCAACTAGCAGACTTCTGTCTCCTTCTTGCGATAAGTCAACATCAACTCACTGCGTTCGTTGTGTTTCCTTTATCTCATGCGGAGCCATCCAGTCTGTACGTTGCTAGGCGGTCGCCTGCGCTTTTTATCTTGGATTATAGTTGACCATGTTGTTGGTGTTGCCGCCGTATGGGTAGGCGTAGGTTATTTCTTCTGGGAAGGTGATGTAGTCTAGGTAGACCATGAGTAGTAGGTAGCGTTTTCCGGTTTGTGGGTCGCTTAGGATGATGTGGTCTCGGCCTGCGGCTTCGATGACGCCGTTAAAGACCTTGGCGTTCCATTCGTCGTTATTTTCGAATGTCATATAAACGGTTGCTTCTTTACCTCGGTTTAAACGGAGAATATTTTCGATATACGATTCTTCTTCTGGAAGCATGCCAGGGATGTTGTTGGTGTATCCTGGGTTTTTCTGGGTTGGAAATTGCGGTACTTGTAATTGTCCCTGCTGTCCAGCAGATGGTTGTTGCTGCTGCATAGGCTGCTGCTGGCCTGCCATTTGGTTTTGATAATAAGGATACATCATCGGTTGACCTCCTTGACCTTGTTGACGGTAGTAATATGGGTTAACCCCCTGACCATAAGATCCACCTTGATTTGGTTGGCTCATCGTTTATGCACTCCTTTCAAATGGTAAAACACGGATGACCCTCTGGCTGCTAGAAGCAGTGCGACATGTATCTGCCAAACCATTGGGAGCGGTTTTCCACCCATGGTTTTCAAACCATCCTTATTTATGGGCTGGCTCCGTCTGTTCTACAGCTAAGCTCACAATCCTCTTAGAAACATGTGTATGTACCACATCAATGATTATGTCAAAAGAAAAGCATAACCATCGTGGCATCCCTGCTGAGTAAGTAGAGTTTATCTGTGACGAATGATGCTGCTAAGACGCTTTGCATACTAAAAGGGATTAGTCCTTCGAGGACTAATCCCTTTTAGTATGCTTTAGTTAAGCTCTTTAGCAATGCTGTGGGCCGTTTGTTGAATAGTCTCTGCCATCTGAGTCATCTTCTCTTTAGGAAGACGAAAATAGGGTCCTAATACGCTGACAAAGCCGATTAATTCTTGCTGCTCGCTAAGGATGGGAGCCGATATGCCGTTTTCGCTTTCATCCCACTCGCGAATCGCTAATCCGTACCCATGCTTCCTGACCCATTCGATTTCTTGCATAAGCTCTTTGGCAGTTGTAATGGTGTAGGGGGTTACTTTTTCTAATGATCGGTCTAGCAGGATATGTAGCTCCTCGTTCGAGAGACGGCTCAGCAATACCTTTCCATTCGATGTACAGTGTGAAGGAAGAAAGCGATTTACATAGTTAATAACCCGGATGCTGCGCGGGGCATCTATTTGGTCTACCGTCAAGGTACCATTATGCTTGGGGACGCTTAAGTGTACGGTTTCATCGGTTTCATCCCTTAGTTTCTCAAGCAATGGTCTTGCTCTTCGTACAAGTGGACCGTGAACATCTGTTTTTGCAAAAAGACGGTTCGGGGCGTAGCCAATTTGATATCCTTTCGTGATAGGATCCCGTTCGACATAATGTAGATTTTCTAGAGTGACTAACAAGCGCCATACGGTAGTTCTGTTTAGATTTGTTTTTTCTACCAGCTCTTGAATGGTAATAGGCTCCATATGCTCGACAACGGCTTCAAGGATTTGGATAGCACGGACAACGGACTGTACAGACTGCTCTTCTTTATTGGTTTGGTTAGGGTTATGTTTCATATGAAAATTATATCGTAACAAGCATTTTCTGTCATGGTTGGATATAGGTTGAAACGTGTCGACAGAAAATAGATTGAAAAATCAAAAAACTAATTGACACCTAATTTATACACGAAATATAATACAATCAAGTTCACAAAAAGAACATTAAGTTCATAATGCGAACAACAAATACCTCATAAACATGACAGCTCTCTATTGGGAATGTATCGACTATTAAGGAGTGTGGTGGAAAGGGTTTCGCCGGTCAACATAACAAAAAAGACTACTTCCAACAGTAAGTAGACAGTGAAGAGACGTCTTCACTCATGATTGTTATTCATGATTAGGGATACCAACTTTATCTTACAAGGATGATAGAGATGATGTGGAGTCATTTCTGGATAAAGCATGGATTGGCAGGTCTACGTTAAGTAATTAAAAATGAGGGGGAACGGACAATGAAAATGAAAGCTGCCGTGATGAATGCTGTTGGAAGCCCGGTAGAAATTAGGGAAGTCGATTTAGAGAGCCCGAAGTCGAATGAGGTATTAGTGAAGATAGAAGCCACGAGTATTTGTCATAGTGACTTAAATGCCTTGAACGATTTAACCACACCAACACCGACCATATTAGGTCATGAAGGGGCAGGGATAGTAGCGGATATTGGCCCGAACGTGAAACATGTGAAAGTAGGTGATCGAGTAGCATTGAACTGGGTTCCTTACTGCGGAGTTTGCGAATACTGTACAGCCGGGCATTTTCACTTATGTGAGGAAGCGTTTGGACCAATGTTTGATGGAACATTGATGGATGGAACGTCACGGTTAAGTATGGATGGCAGACAGATGTACCATCATTCGTTATTATCTACTTTCGCGGAATATACAGTCGTGCCGGAGATGTCTTGTGTAAAGCTGCCGGACGGAATGCCGTTAACCCAAGCTTCCTTGATTGGATGTGGTGTTGCTACTGGTTACGGTGCTGCGGTGAATGCAGCTCAGGTAACACCTGGATCCAGTGTGGCTGTGTTTGGGATTGGTGGAGTTGGTATTAATGCTATTCAAGGAGCTAGAATAGCAGGAGCAGAAAAAATAATTGCTTGTGATGTAAAGGAACAAAATTTACTGATTGCCAAACAATTCGGAGCCACGCATACTATCCATGTAGGAAAAGAGAACGCTGAGGAATCTCTGAAAGCGCTAACAAACGGTCTGGGTGTCCATTATGCAATTGATTGCTCAGGTAACACCAAGGCAACGGAAAGTGCGTGGAAGGGTACGAGAAAACGAGGAGTGGTTGTAGTGGTTGGCGCCTATAATCCTTCGATGATGGTCAATATTCCTGCATCAGGGTTTCATCGCGTAGGCAAAGTATTGAAGGGTAGTTTTTATGGAGATACACAGCCACTGAGAGACTTTCCTACGATAGCTAGGCTATACTTAGAGGGAAGGTATAAACTAGATGAGCTAGTGTTGAAGACGATAGCTTTAGAGGATATTAATCAAGTATTTGACTCCTTTCATGACCATTCCTGTATGAATGTGGGACGCTCTGTTATTGATTTCTCTCAAAAACAGCCTAAACAGCAAAATGTAAGCGATACCAAAATGGAGCTGGGGAATAGTTATGCCTAATCTTCGTCACGCTGTCTTTTGGCCCCCATTCTTATTGCTGATCGGTGCGGCAATTTTGAGTCTGACCCGAAAGGATATTTTCGTTCAAGTAACGACGAATGCGAACGATTGGGTGATTAATCACCTAGGCTGGCTGTTTAGTATTTCAGGACTGTTGATGGTATTTGGCTGTATTGCAGTTTATTTTTCTCCACTTGGTAACATTCGCATAGGGGGAAGGGAGGCTAAGCCCTCCCTTGGCATCGTAAGCTGGTTCGCCATCGCCTTAACTACAACAATTGCTACTTTAACCTTTTGGTCTCTGGTAGAGCCGATTTATCATCTTAGCCAGCCACCCGCTTCCCTTGGAATAGAACCAGGTTCACCAGAAGCGGCCATGTTCTCTTTATCAACCCTTTATTTACATTGGACCATTACGCCGTATGCTATCTATACGGTTCCTGCGATAGTATTCGCCTTTGCGTATTACAACATGAAGCTGCCCTACAGCCTCAGCTCTCCTTTAGTGCCTGTATTAGGCAGGAAGGTAGTAGACGGTAAGATGGGCACTGTAGTGGATTCCGTATCGCTTTATACGCTTGCGACAGGCATGGCGGCTTCAATGGGGACGAGTATTTTGAATCTATCTGGCGGTATTAATTATATAACCGGTATAGAGAGCACTCCGATGATGTGGGCGATTGTGGCAGCTGTTGTAATGATTACCTTTGTTATTTCCTCGTCTACTGGATTAATGAAAGGTATTAGATTCTTATCCAATATTAATATTCGCGTCTTTGTTATCATTACCATCTTCGTGTTTATCGTTGGTCCAACAAGCTACATTTTAAATGCTAGTACAGAAGCGTTTGGAAACTTTCTATCTAGTTTTTTTGAGAAAAGCTTATTTACTGGAGAGATTAATAGTGATCCTTGGCCTGGTGCATGGACTACCTTTTACTGGGCTAGCTGGTTTGCATGGGCACTTATTATTTCTTTATTTCTTGGAAGAATTGCCTTTGGGTATAAAGTGAAAACGGTTATCTTAGTCAACTTTGTCTTGCCAGCTATTTTTGGAGCTGTATGGATTAGCGTCTTCGGAGGCTCCGCGCTATTTTTGGATGTAAACGGTGGAGAGTTGTCGGCCCTGCTTGCTAATAATGGACCGGAAACCGTGCTTTATGGTGTATTCGCTGGGTTACCGTGGGCACAAATTATTATTCCGTTCTTCATTTTCATTGTGTTTGTAACCTTTGTTACCGCATGTGATTCTAATAATGCCGCGATGAGTGGCATCAGCTCTCATGGCATCTCTCCAGAAAATCCAGAGCCCTCTACGCTCATAAAAGTCGTGTGGGGCGTGACCGTTAGTATCATTTCCTGGACGATGATTAGCTTCGCCAACATTGATGGGGTGAAGATGCTGAATAATTTAGGTGGTGTTCCTGCTTTATTGCTGGAGCTCATCGTATTCGGATCGTTAATGAAAATTGCTAGAAATCCATGGAAGTATGACGCTACCATGTCTCAGGATGATTCTCATTGGGAGGTGGATAGTCCAACAGCCGATGAACCAAATAAGTTTTCCATGTAACAGCATACTTGTTCCCGGAACTGATCTGTGAAGGAATCAAACCTATTAAAAAGAAAGGATGACGGATAATGAGTATTATTACTAAAGGGTACGATGGGAAATTTGGCGAAGCGTACGGAGGAGATCTTCCAAACGGTGTGCATATGAATGTGGTCTTGGCAGAACGGGGTAGTGCAACGTATGCGGAGGCTGTTCGTTCTCTTGCAAGTCCAACAAAAGGGCACGTTCCTTTCCTTGCTTGCCTAGGGGCTAATAATCTTGTGCGCCCAACTACTATCGTTATCAATAAAGTAACAATGGAAGACGAGGAATATGCGAGATTATTTTCCGGAGCCGCTCAAATTGGATTGAGTCAAGGAGTATTAGATGCGGTGAAGGAAGGATACATTCAGCAGGAGGATATGGAGGATATTGCCTTGCTTGTCGCATGCTGGCTTGACCCGGATGCCACAGAGGAGACCACCATTCGGTTAAATGCAAGGAATGCTATGTTCGATGCCATTGTAAAGGCGATACAGCCAATTACACCAGAATATGTCGAGGATCAGCTGCAATATTATGAAACAGCTCGTAACAATTTCTATAAAGGGAATTAATCCCTGGTGAAGGAGGAAAACAGGTGAAGACGAATGTGGAACCATACACTATGCTGAATTTTATAAATGGGGATTGGCACGGGGAAGGTAGAGATTTTTTCGACATCACCAATCCTGCAACTGGAGAAGTAATAGGGTCTATGCCAAACGGAACGAGAGAGGATGTACGTCGAGCTATTGATGCAGCAGATAAGGCTTTTTCCAATTGGAAGGAGCTTACGGCAGAGGAAAGGTCACACTATTTGGAGCGGTTTCACCAGAAAATAGTGGAACGTAAAGAGGAAATCGCTCATATTATCACGTTAGAAAATGGGAAGCCACTGAAGGAGTCAAAAGGCGAAGTAATGTATGCTGCTTCCTTCGTTAAATGGTATGCAGAAGAAGGGAAGCGGATATACGGGAAAACAGTTCCTTCTAAAGGAGCAGATCATCGCATTCAAGTAATGAAGCAGCCGGTAGGAGTAGTAGCAGCTATCACACCATGGAATTTTCCGGCAGCAATGATTACTAGAAAGCTGGCACCTGCCTTAGCTGCTGGGTGTACCTTCATTGTAAAACCGCCGAAGGAAACTCCATTGACTGCTGCTAAATTAATGGAATGCGCAAGGGAGGCTGGGATCCCTGCTGGTGTTATCAACATGGTTATTACGCCGGATGAAGCGTTTAGCGAAACTATTCAACAAAGTGAACAAGTGAGAAAGCTTACCTTCACGGGATCAACAGAAGTAGGGCGATTACTGATGAAGCAAAGCGCTGATTCCATCAAGAACCTTTCCCTTGAACTTGGAGGGCAGGCTCCACTTGTTGTGCTAGATGATGCGGATGTAGAGAAGGCGGTAGAGGGGACGATGGCTTCCAAATTTAGAAATGCTGGTCAAACGTGTATATGTGCCAACAGGCTATATGTACAGGAAGGTATTTATGATGCGTTTGTGGAAAGACTCAAGGAAGAAGTGCAGCAATTAAAGGTCGGAAACGGATTAGAAGAGGATACAGATATTGGGCCGCTCATTCATCAGGAAGGGCTGGAAAAGGTGGAGCAGCACGTTAGGGACGCCGTTAAGCAAGGTGCGACTATCGTAGTTGGCGGGAAAGAGTACGAGTCTGGCATAGGGGGAGGAACCTTCTTTGAGCCAACCTTGATTCTGGATGCGGAAGAAGGCATGCTCTGTATGACGGAAGAAACCTTTGGTCCTGTTGTGCCAGTCCAAAAAATACACTCGGATGAAGAGGCTGTTCGTCTCGCTAATGATACTCCGTTTGGGCTAGCGGCCTATTTCTTTACAGAAAGCATGAGTCGTGGAACGAAGCTTGCAGAAGCACTCGATTATGGAATTATTGGCTGGAATCATGGTGCCCCATCCACCGCCCAGGCCCCATTTGGTGGAATGAAACAAAGCGGTTTAGGACGGGAGGGAGGAGCAGAAGGAATCGAAGCCTTCCTTGAAACGAAATATCTTTCTATTGGATTGTAATGAAATACAATCGAGTATAGAAAACCAAAAAAAGTTGCCTGCATGGTGAGAAAACACCGTGAGGCAACTTTTCTTATGTTATATGTGAAGGAATTGTGCTATCTTATCCTCTGTCATCCGATTTCCGACGTAGAAGGAGCCGAAATCGCCATAGCGGGCACTTACTTCGTCAAAACGCATTTCATACACGAGCTTCTTAAATTGGAGAGGATCGTGTGCAAATAACGTGACTCCCCATTCCCAATCATCAAAGCCAACGGAGCCAGTAATGATCTGACGCACTTTTCCTGCGTACTTACGACCAATCATACCGTGTGAATACATTAGCTTACTGCGATCTTCCATCGGCAGCATGTACCAGTTATCCTCTCCATCTCGGCGCTTGTCCATTGGATAGAAACAAATGTAGTCCCATTTTGGCAGAATAGGCTTCAAACGAGCCTGGATTTCTGGGTCCGTGTCGATATCTTTTCCTTTAGCCATATACGTGGATAGCTCCACGATAGATACATAGGAATAACTTTTCTCTGTAAATTCGGAAAGCTTGGTCTTGTTAAACTCATTTTCAATGTCATTTAGCTCATCTAACGTTGGACGAAGGATCATCATCATAAAATCCGCTTTTTGACCAACAACGGAATACAGGGCATGACTTCCTTCTTTATTCTTCTCTGTTTGATTCCATTTTTCTAAGAGCTGATGGAATTCATGGATAGCAGATTCTCGTTCATCACTAGATGCTTGCTTCCAGGAAGTCCAATCCATTGTACGTAAATCGTGCAGGCAGTACCAACCTTCTATTGTAGTAGCTGCTTCAGGCATTCTGAATCGCTCCTTTATATTGTGAAATAGTAAATTTCTGCAACTGAGTTTACTATAACATAATCAGGATGGGGGAAGGAAACGATTAAAAGGAGCGAGAGAGGGAAAGATAAAGGCGGTTGAAGCACATAAAGGGAAAAACGACAATGTTGTGAAGGTTTCTGGTAAATGTGTGAAAATAAAGACATTTATTGTTCAAGGGGTCGAGGCTTTCATTTGAACACAAAACGTTTTATCATATATAACAGATATACTGATGGAGGGATAACATATGAGCAACCTGTTTGATTCACTACGCAGCAAATTAAGCGGTTCTAACAAGAGAGTAGTGCTTCCGGAAGGATTAGATGAGCGGATTTTAACAGCAGCATCCATGCTTTCTGAAGAAGGGTATATTACACCTGTACTAATCGGAAACAAAGATGAAATAAAACAGAAGGCAGCAGATTTAGACGTAAACATCGATGGTGCTGACATTTTAGATCCGGAGCAATACGAGGAATTTGATGCGATGGTAGCATCCTTTGTGGAACGTCGTAACGGAAAAGCGACAGAGGAAAAGGCTCGCGAAATGCTGAAAGACGGCAACTACTTTGGTACCATGCTCGTGTATATGGGTAAAGCAGAGGGCCTTGTTAGTGGAGCAGTACATTCCACAGCAGATACCGTTCGTCCAGCTCTGCAAATTATTAAAACGAAGCCAGGTATCAAGAAGACGTCTGGTATCTTTATCATGGTGCGCGATGAGGAGAAATATGCTTTTGCAGACTGTGCCATTAATATCTCTCCAGACAGCCAAGATCTAGCTGAGATTGCTCTAGCTAGTGCTGAAACGGCTCAGCTGTTTGATATTGATCCGCGAGTAGCTATGCTAAGCTTCTCAACGAAAGGTTCTGCTCAGTCTCCTGAAACCGAAAAAGTAACAGATGCAGTGAAGATTGCTAAGGAACAAAACCCAAACCTAGCTCTAGATGGAGAATTCCAATTCGATGCAGCCTTCGTTCCATCTGTAGCAGAGAAAAAAGCGCCAAACTCTGAGCTCAATGGAGATGCGAATGTATTTGTATTCCCAAGCCTTGAGGCAGGTAATATTGGCTACAAAATCGCTCAGCGAATGGGGAACTTCGATGCAGTAGGTCCGGTTCTACAAGGGCTGAACGCTCCTGTAAACGATCTATCACGTGGCTGTAGTGCGGATGATGTGTACAAGCTTGCATTAATCACAGCTGCTCAATCTTTATAATAGACACAAGCTATCACAGCTAAAAAAGCACTGGCACCTTAAACAAGGTGGTCCAGTGCTTTTTCATTACGTTGAACCATTTGGTCGAATCGCTTGTCAAACCATTCCATTTCCTGATCGGTCATTGGATCTGTGACAATGTGGCCGCTTAGCTCGTGAAGCTTATATAGCATGCGGTTTCGTATGTCCTGAACCGACAATTCCTTCTTCCATAATTCCTCTAGAGAGGCCATTGATTCCGGTACTATAGCAGGATAGGAGAAAGTTGTTTCTGCGTCCTTCTTTCCAATTTCATAGAATTGACGAAGCAGCTCTGCCCGTTCCTGTCCGCTTCCGTTGATACAAAGGTAAATTTGCACTGCAGTGCCATTTTTCACTCTGCGCTGTGAGATGCCGGCGAATTTTTTACCATCTATGCTTAGATCGTATGTGCCAGGGCAATAAGATCCAGTAATTTCAAATGCTTCAATAGGATATCCTTCTTCCTGAAAAAGGAG
Source organism: Pontibacillus salicampi (assembly GCF_042434395.1). Classification (NCBI taxonomy): domain Bacteria; kingdom Bacillati; phylum Bacillota; class Bacilli; order Caryophanales; family Bacillaceae; genus Pontibacillus; species Pontibacillus salicampi. The sequence continues at coordinate 171,869 of NZ_JBHLTP010000013.1, forward strand.
CTGGATAAATTCTACCATCGCATTGTACCCGTCATGAATGTCTACTTGTTTAGCGTCAGGGAAAATAAACGATAAATTCAGTACCCCATCGTCCAGAACGACGGCAAGTCCCCCTGAATTTCGGACAATGGTCTGATACCCCATCTCCTTTAGAAATTGTAATCCGTCCTCGATATATGGCAGGCGTGCATCCGGTATTCCTAACACAATAGTTTGATGATGGACCCATAATCGAGCAGTTGTAGGGGAATACCCTTGCCCCACGGACATAGCTAAAGCATCGTCTGTCGCAAACGACTGCAGGGCAGAGAACGTTGGACCAAGCTCACTCTGGTCGATAAAACGAAATGATGCTGGCTGTAATAATGAATGTATTTCTTGCATACTTTGGTTCTCCTTTTTTACCAAAACGTAAGGTTGTGTACTCTCTTGCTTTAAACGATTATCTGTCTGGTTCAGAGTGTGGCGCCGCTTTGGTTCTTCTTACAATAGATAGAATTCTAACGAATAAGTCCTATCTAAATAAAACGTGCGCATTCATTATACCAAAGGACTAAAAAAAAGTAAGATACAAAAGAGGTTAGGAGTAGAGCTGCTTTTCTACAATTCCTTCCTTTGTCTCTCTTTATACATCTTGAAAGATTGTATATTTCTCTGTACAATACCATTTAGCCTTATCGTGTAGTTCGTTTTGCAATAGAAGTGGAAGGGTAACATTTCAAAGTGCCGAACGGTTACCACATACCCAAAGGCGTTCGAGGGAACGAGTAAATATAATACATTACGACAAATCTAGAACAAAACCAATAAAAGAAATGAAGATACAATACCACCTTGTCTTCCCCAAGGTGTTTTTTACTGCTGTGAAACTTGGAAGACGTTGGTGATTACTATTTAAGCTTTGCACATTATCGTTTATAATAAGAAAAACTATACGACTCGAATTAGGAAGGGCAGTTATACAATATGGCGTACAAAGATGAGAAATTAAACGAGGAAAAGGTATTTAAGGACCCTGTTCATCGCTACGTTCATGTCCGGGACAGAGTGATTTGGGATTTAGTCGGCACACCGGAATTTCAAAGACTTCGTCGCGTCAGGCAGCTGGGGACCTCTTATTTAACCTTCCACGGGGCAGAGCACAGCAGATTCAATCATTCCTTAGGTGTGTATGAAATCGTTAGACGGATTATTGATAACTTCCAGAACCGGCCTCACTGGAACAGCGACGAACGACTACTATGTCTTGCTGCCGCACTGTTACATGATTTAGGGCATGGTCCTTTCTCCCACTCCTTTGAGAAGGTGTTTAAACTCGACCATGAGGATTATACCAGGGCTATTATTCTCGGTGACACGAAAGTGAATGAAATTCTTAGACATGTAGAAGCGGATTTTCCCCAACGAGTAGCCGACGTCATCAATAAAACGTACGAAAATAAGTTAGTCGTCAGCCTTATTTCCAGTCAAATAGATGCAGACAGAATGGATTACCTGCAACGAGATGCTTATTTTACCGGGGTAAGCTACGGTCACTTCGATATGGAGCGTATTCTTCGTGTGATGCGTCCTATGGAAGATCAGGTAGTGGTGAAGGAAAGCGGAATGCACGCCGTAGAGGACTACATCATGAGTCGATATCAAATGTATTGGCAAGTGTACTTCCACCCCGTAACGAGAAGTGCTGAAGTCATCCTTACGAAGATACTACATAGGGCCAAAGAGCTTTATGAAACAGGGTATGACTTTTTCCTTGCCCCTTACCATTTTGAAGCCTTTTTCAAAGGAGAAGTAGACCTTGACGCCTATTTGAAGCTCGATGAAGCAGTCACGCTGTACTATTTTCAAATATGGAAAGAGGAAGAAGATGCTATCTTAAGTGACCTTTGCACTCGTTTCATTGATCGTCATTTATTTAAATACGTTGAATTTAATCCAAACTTACAAATGAGTGAATGGATGGAATTGCATAAGCTTTTCCAAAAGGCAGGCATCAATCCAGACTATTATCTGGTCGTAGATTCCTCGTCTGACCTCCCGTATGATTTTTATCGTCCAGGAGAGGATGGAGAGCGTCTGCCCATACATTTATTGCAGCCAAATAATGAACTGCAAGAACTCTCTAGAAAATCAGAGATCGTCGAAGCTATTTCCGGCAAGAAACGGACAGATCACAAACTATATTTTCCTAAGGATTTAATAGAGGGCTTGTCCAACAGAAGTAAAACGAAGAAGCGGATTTTGGAAATATTGTACGGATAGGAGAGGAACCGTTTTGTTGAATGATCATGCTAAACTGGTGAAGTTTTTTTCGCAGTGTAATGAAGTTATCGGACGAAAGCGCTTGCAGAAAATGATATATATTTTAAAGAAAGCTGGATTTCCTTTTGAAGAACGGTATCAGTTTCATTTCTATGGCCCTTATTCAGAAGAGCTTACACTAAGAGTCGAGGAACTATGTAACCTTGGGTTTATCGAGGAAAAGTGGGAGAAGAAAAGTAACTATTATCAATACCGTTATACGTTAACCGATGGGGGCGAGGAATTCTTAACCCACTATCAGGATATGAAATTCCCAGTAATGACACGATTCATTGACCAAATGAATGGGCAAAGCTCCCGTTTTTTAGAGCTGGTTTCGACGATGCTCTATTTCGATGAGCTGACTCGAGATGAGATAGAAGAGAAAGTACAAGCCGTGAAAAGTAAACAAAATTACACCGCAGAAGAACTACAAGAAGCATGGACCTTTATTGACGGACTTAATCAACACGACGCATGATACGAAGCACTCCTACTGGCTAAGGAGTGCTTTTTTCGTAATACATAAGGAGAAGAAAAGGTGATAACCCAACTCCAAACGTGATAGGACAAGCAGGATTGTGTTAAAATAGGAAAAACAACTCGGGATAGGAAAAGGAGGAGCATTCTGATGGCTGAGAATGAATCCAATCAACCTAAAAAGAAAAATCAATTTACTATACTAAAGGATGATTCCACTGATGGACACGGGGGCTATGGCGCAGGCACAATCAGTCTCGAAAACATCTCCCCAGTATTCGTCTGCCCATCTGAGGGAACAGCAGAAGTGGACATGGGAGCGATGCACGCAAGAAGTCAGGTCGAGCGCAGAGTCAAATTTAAGGCCGATAAAAGCATCGTGCCGAACCCTACTCTATATTGGCTCGTATGGGTAACCGTAGACCGAAAAGATGATGGTCCGTTTTACGCCGGTGTAGCTGGCTGCGAAATGCTTGTCGATAAAGAAAATCGCCGGGGCTATAAATCCATGCCAGAGCACGTGAACAACATGGATAAGTCCATGAAAGGAAAAGTCATCGTCGAGCAAATGGACGACGAATCCAAGCGCCTGCTACGAGAATTCCTGCAAAATCATAGCGAAGAAATGTGGAATAACTCCTCTGATGAATTAAAAGAGGCATTGAACGTCTAACGTAGCAAAGCTACCCATTTCGGGTAGCTTTTTTGGATTGGAGGGCGGATGCGTTGTTGTTATACCGCTGTGCGCGAGCTGCTGGATCCGCCATGCTAGAGCTCAAATCGATTAAGTCTGAACAATATGCCGTCATGTCCCAATCAGCCAGGCAAATACGCACTTTCCTCTTAAAGGCAAGAGAAAGTTCATTTTTTTGACATAATTGTGACTGAATTTTGAATAAACTATGAAATTCTTGAGGTTTTTGCTGGAAATTTGTAAAATATGAAGCACATGGGATATTCACATGTTTACTAGGACACAGAAAAAGGTCGGTACCCACACAGTTCCGACCTTTTTCTAATGGTTAAAACATTATATCCAACCAGTTTCGGTTTTTGCTTTTATTACGTTGCTTGTCGATACTCTCTAAATCTTGCTTATTGCCATGGTCGTCGATTGGGAGGTGGAGCTCACAGTATGTTGTAGGCTCTGACCCTTCCTCAAAATAAGCCAGGCGCTGGTGGGCGCAATACGGTGTGGCTAGTTGGCCGCTGTCTGGATCGATGTAGACACCTGTTACCCCATCTGGTGGCGAAAAGGCGTGAAAGGTGCTTTCAGCGTGAGCCTCCTCCATAAATTCTGCCCATATATCTTTAGCAAATTGATGCTCCTTCACTTTTTCTATCGCTTTATTTTCGTCATATCCTGTCCAAATCCCCGTGACAATATCGGTGCTATAGCCGATCATCCAGCTATCTGTTTTGGTTGTTCCAGATTTACCGGCAAATGGGCGTGTTAGCTCATCAGCAATAGAGGCGCCAGTAACCTGCATGTAGTCATTGAGGGAGCTGTCGAACATCCCTGTCATTAGGTTAGCCATTACGAAAGCATGCTGCTCATCTAATATTTGCTCCTCGGTAGGCTTGTGCTCATAGATGGTTTTGCCTCGCCGGTCTGTAATTTTCTCGATTACATGGGGCTCTATTTTTTTACCTCCATTGGCGAATAAACTGTATGCTCCTACCATTTCCTCCACGGAAACGGATGCTGTGCCTAGGGCCAGTGATGGAACAGCTGGGAGCTTACTCGTAATCCCCATTTTATTAGCCGTTTCTACTAACACATCTTCGCCAAGAAACACATTCGTCTTTACTGCGTACACGTTATCGGATAATGCAATAGCTTGCGCTAATGTAATGGGCTCATATGCGTAATAGCCATTATAATTACTAGGCTCATACACAGTTCCGTCCTCAAGCTCAAAGTAGGTTGGCTTACTCATGAGTGTCGTTGCCGGAGTGTAACCGCTTTCTAATGCAGCATAGTACAAAAAGGGCTTAAAGGTTGAGCCCGGCATTCGTTTAGCCTGCACTGCGCGGTTATACGAGCTCTTCTGATAATCTCTCCCGCCAACTACAGCTAGCACTTCGCCGGTTTGTGGGTCCATGCTTAATGCACCAACTTGCATATCACTCGTACTTGGCATGTTCACTTGGACATTTTTCTCCAGAGCCTTCTGCATTTCCTGATCAAGGCTTGTGTGGATATGATAGCCACTCGTTTTTACACTATCGGCATCTATATCTAATAGGCGGCTTGCTTCTTGTACGACCATGTCTTGAAAATAGGGGGCAAATCGTTCCTCCACCTTTTCCACCTGGCGAACGAGGTTAATGCTTTCTGATACAGCAGATTGAAGCTCCTGCTCCGTAATAGCATCCTGTTTATACATGGTTTTTAATATCAATTCCTGACGTTCCTTGGCGTTCTCGAAGTTTGTGTAAGGTGAGTAATAGGAGGGTCCTTTTGGAATAGCAGCGAGTAACGCGCCTTCTCCTAAAGTGAGCTCGGCGGCATTTTTATCAAAGTAATATTTGCTGGCGGCTTCAATTCCATAGGCTCCATGCCCGTAATAAATAGTATTTAAATAGCCTGCTAGTATTTCATCCTTGTTATAGAACATTTCCAGGCGGAGCGCATATAGCGCTTCCTTTATTTTTCTCGTCCATGTTTTTTCGTGAGAGAGATATAGGTTCCTCGCATACTGCTGTGTAATGGTGCTGGCTCCTTGTGACTTCGAGAGCTGTTTTATATCATGAATCGCTGCAGCCATAATTCGCTTCGGGTCAAATCCAAAGTGCTGATAGAAGCGTCGGTCCTCTGTTAGCAGGGTAGCTTGAATAAAAGCTTCATTCATTTCATCTAGTTGAATCCAGTAGCGATTTTCCCCACCGTGTTCTACTCCGACCACCTGATCCTCTCTGTCATATACTAGGGTGTTCTGCTCATTTTGCAGAGGAGGAGCACCGGCGATAAAACAATAGAGTAAAAGGATGAAGACGCTGCATACGACCAACGCTATCATAATGACTGTGCTAAAGCCCGTCCATTTTAATATAGGTCTATACCGTAATGAAGTAAGAAACTGATTCACGTGGTGCCACCTCCCCGATACGATTCTAGTCTTTTGTTCTAGTATGGCTCGAATCTCTGCTTTTTATAACCATGGCCTGCTAAGTTTATAAAAGAGGGAGGCTAACCTCTTCAAAAAGGCTTGATTTTTTTCTGGAATTCTCTATAATTTGATTGTTTGAAAGAATGACGAGAGTGTTAAGATAAAACTAATGCAATCGATTTACATATGAGCTAAATTCAGGAAGGGGTAGGAATAGATGGAACTTTGGTACACAGAAAAACAGACAGATGCATTTGGTATTACAGCAAAGGTGAAGCAGACTCACCATACAGAGCAAACAGAGTATCAGCGGCTTGACATGCTGGAAACAGAAGAATGGGGGAACATGCTGACGCTGGATGGAATGGTTATGACGACGGAGAGAGATGAATTTGTTTACCATGAAATGGTGGCGCATGTTCCGCTTTTTACTCATCCTAATCCAACAAAGGTTCTAGTAGTTGGCGGTGGAGACGGCGGAGTTATTCGCGAGGTCTTGAAGCACCCAAGCGTAGAGACAGCCACGCTTGTAGAGATAGATGGAAAGGTAATAGAATTCTCAAAGCAATACCTTCCTTCCATTGCAGGAGATTTAGAGGATGAGCGTGTGACGGTTGAGGTTGGAGATGGATTTATGCATATTGCGGAAAGTGAAGCTGTCTATGACGTTATTATGGTAGATTCCACAGAGCCGGTAGGACCAGCAGTGAATCTATTTACGAAAGGGTTCTACGCTGGTATATCCAATGCTTTGAAGGAGGACGGCATTTTTGTTGCTCAGACGGATAACCCATGGTTTAAGGCTGATTTAATTCAGCAAGTGTTTCATGATGTGAAAGAAATATTCCCTATTACCCGTTTATACACAGCAAACATCCCAACCTATCCTAGTGGATTGTGGACATTTACGATTGGCAGTAAGCGTCATGATCCTCTTGAGGTAAGCGACCAGCGTTTTCATGAGATAGATACGAAATACTATACGAAAGAGCTCCATAAAGCCTCTTTTGTATTACCAAAGTTTGTTAGAGATTTAACTGAATAAGGGGGAAGAGGATGCGCTTTGATGAAGCCTATTCTGGCAAAGTATTTATCATGAGTCGTGAGGACGCACAGGAAAGTCAGGTCATTCTATATGGAATGCCAATGGACTGGACGGTCAGCTTTAGACCAGGTTCACGGTTTGGTCCTAATCGGATACGAGAAGCCTCGCTTGGGCTCGAGGAATATAGCCCATATTTAGATAAGCATTTGGAAGAGGTTACGTATTTTGATGCTGGAGATATTCCACTTCCTTTTGGAAATCCTGCACGCAGTATTGATATGATTGAAGAGTATGTGGGGCAAGTATTAGAAAAAGGAAAATTCCCATTAGGAATGGGAGGAGAGCATCTTGTAACATGGCCGATAATGAAAGCCATTCATCGTCATTATAATGATGTAGCCTTCCTCCATATCGACGCTCACGCTGATTTGCGGGAGGAATACGAAGGGGAGCCTTTGTCTCATTCCACTCCCGTACGAAAAATCTGTGATTTAATTGGGCCAGAAAATGTGTATTCCTTCGGTATTCGTTCCGGGATGCGCGAGGAATTTCAGTACGCCGATACAAGCGGGATGCATATGTTTAAATATGAGGTTCTGGAACCATTAAGGAAGGTGTTGCCTGAACTCGCTGGACGTAATGTGTATATTACTATCGATATTGATGTACTCGACCCTGCCTATGCTCCAGGAACAGGGACAGCGGAAGCAGGAGGCATAAGCTCGAAGGAATTGCTTGCTGCTATTCATGCCATAGCTCACTCTGATCTACATGTCATTGGAGCGGACCTAGTGGAAGTGGCCCCTGCCTATGATCCCACAGAGCAAACCCAGATTGCCGCAAGTAAATTCATCCGAGAAATACTTCTTGGGTGGGTAGATTAAATACCATGGGAGAGCCCTTGTGAATTGGTCAGGATTACCAGCCATTTCAGAAGGGTTTTTTAAGTAAAATAGAACTTAAGAACTGATTCTATGGAACCACTAAAGAAAATAGTAATAACGAAACTTGTGGAAATGTATGAATTATGTCATATTTTTAGTATTCGTTTTTTTCTGTTTATTTCTGTCAATCGACGAACTGGTAGAAGAGTTGAGGAAGATACAAGAAAAGGGTGATCAAGCACTCATGAGTAAAGAACTGAATACAGTCTTGAAGCCTTTACTGCAATCTGGAGAAGAACCTTCCCTATTTACGTTATACCAAGCTCTTCAAATAGAGTATGAAATGGGAAGAGTACTTTCTCTCGTTAAGGAATACTGTTTGCAAACGGTATCAGAGCATAATAAGATTGTAGGAATGGAATTTCTGTATATGAACGATTTTCTGAAGGAATTAGAACAAGCTATTGAGGATAATCTTCAATCACAGCAGTCGTCAAATCAAAATTGGGCAAAAGTATATGACCTTATTCTAAAAAGAAGGCGACAGCAAATCGACCCTTTCGAAATCTTAAAAAGGCTTCGTAAAATAAAGACAGAGGATAATGCGTTGCTCACTATGATCTCGTTCATGAAGATTTACGTCCATTTAGATTTAACCCAATATAATGAAGTCGGGAACTATATAGATGATATTACAGAAGGGATGGAGGCTTTCGAAGACCCCCTCTTCAAGAAGTATTATCAGGAGCGGCTGGATGATTTCTGGATGTTCTATTATTTGTTTCGAAATGAATTAATTCTATGTCGAAAGCATGGGTTTCGTTTGTTGAATCAATCAAAAAACCCCTATAAACTAAGTACGACTCATATCGTTATTGGACATTCCTACGCAAGGGAAAACTATGAGCAATCTATTTATCATTTTTATAGAGCTAAAGACTTGGCGGTTACGTTTAATCAACAAATGGCTAAGCAAATTATAAACCAAAACATTCCTTTTGTTAGTGCGTTAAATGGAATCTATGAAGGAATCACTACAGATGACGAGGCAGAGCAGGCTCATCTGGCTATTGCAGCAGGCAGAGCGGATGAAGCAATTAAAACGTTAGAAGGATTCACCAACAGAACCCCTTTTCAGGAATATTATTTAGGGAAAGCCAAACAAAGTGAATTTCACTTAAAGCTAGCGTATAGACAGTTTAAGCAATCAGGAAATTTCTTTATTGCGAAACTGCCGTTGTTAGAGCTGGAGCGTTTGAAGGAGAAGGGAGCAGCAAGTTTTTAAGCAAGGGGTTGAAGAAAGAAGCATGAAGTCACGTGATACCAATGAACACCGTTTCTTTTGGGACGAAGATACGACCTGTCAGTCACTCTTTAGGATAGAAACAGAGCTATTGGAACATCACCCAAACTACGTGGTAAGAGAGAAAATGAAGGATTACCTGTTAGCCTCTTCCATACATTGTGAGATGCGATATGGGCTGGAGTATTTATATTTAAACGGCTACTTTCACGAGCTATCCGAGCTTATTGAGAAAAACCGAACTGTTTCAAGCGAGCTAAACGAGCAATGGGCTGACGTGTATGATCTATTATTGTTTCGATATAGAACAGCACCAGATCCCCATTACTTTTTAAAGCAAGTAGATAGGATTGAACCTCTAGAAGAGGATATGGCTCAATTAAAAACGATGATGGTCATATACGGAAATGCAACATTGAGAAGGTATCACTACTTAGGGTTATATGTAGAGCAGCTTCGTACGTATATCCAACGGATGAATAATCCATTTTTGAAACGGTTATTTCAGTTTCGATTAGACGAAATCTTGTTCAATTATCATTGGAAGCGAAACGAAGTAATCCTAGCACGTAAGCATGCCTATAAGCTCATATACCATTCCCAAAATACTTACAAGATGGCTATCTTTCACAATGTATTAGCCTATACATATATATTTGAAAGCTATGATCAAGCCATGCATCATGCTCACCAGGCACTGGCCAATGCGGAATATGCTATGTTTGATAATATTCACAAGATAGTCACGCACAATACTATTCCATTTATAGCGAGCGTGTTTGAGAAACCAAATGGCATCACAACAGAGGATGAAGGAGAACAAATCCATCTGATGATAGCCAGAGGTGAGACAGTAGAAGCTAGTAGAAGACTTAGAGAAATGTCCTCCTTAAGTCCATTTAAGCAATACTATTTAGGCAAAGCAGAGCAGAACGCAGATATGCTGCTGACCTCCTATCAACGGTTGATACAGGAGCAGAGTGATTACTTCTTTGCCAGACTTCCTCTTTTAGAGCTCGAGAAAATAAGGTCTGCACAGGTAAATTGACTGTTAAGATACAAAGAGGATGCGCATAGCATCCTTCCAGTCTGTCGAAAAAGTATGGAAGGCGGTTCTGTTACAAATATAGTGATCCGCGGGGCGGAAAATAGCTCGCTTTCCGCGGCAGACGCCGAGCTTGCTCGCTACACATAGAAGAACCGACGGGACTTTCTCGACACCGTGAGAGGATGCGCATAGCATCCTTCTTTTTTTGTTTAAGACAGGTAAAACCATCATTTACATACGAGCTATTCCGTCGCATCTATTGTGTTTTTGTCTTGGAATTTTTATAATGGTAAAGTTAAGAACATGTACGTGTATAAATAAAAGAGGTGACACTCACTTTGTCTGAAGAAAGAATTCCCATTCAAGTTAAGCTCATAACAGAAATACGAGATAAAGATAACAAGCAGGAAATTGTAGTGGAGGAGCCAGGCGATTATATCCAAAAAGGAGACGCCTATGTACTCCGGTTTACAGAGCATCATGAGCAAGAGCAATCGATTGATAATCTGGTCACTATCCGACCAGGTAAAGTCATCGTTCGCCGTACCGGGCCGGTTCGTATGCATCAGGTCTTTGAGGACAAAAAGATGACAGAAAATATCTATCATCATCCGTATGGTACATTTCATATGCAAACCACAACCCGTTCTATCGATCACAAGGAAGCAGACGATCATCTCAACGGGAGTTTAACGATACAATATGACTTGGAAATGAACGGCCAAGAAAAGCAGCGACACCAATTATCATTACAATACAAAGAGGAGGAAAGCCGCGTATGAACATAGTGGAACAAACGGAGCAAAAGTTAAAGGATGAAATTATACAGGCAGTCATAAAGGCAGAGTTAGCAACAGAAAGTGAACTTCCCCCAGTAATTTTGGAGCAGCCCAAGGATAAGAATCATGGCGACTATGCCACTAACATGGCGATGCAATTAGCAAAGGTAGCTCGTAAAGCACCTCGTCAAATTGCAGAGGACATTGTAGCCCATTTTGATACGTCCAAAGCTTCTATTGAAAAGATGGAAATAGCGGGGCCTGGGTTTATTAATTTCTTCATGAACAATCAATACCTAGGTGCTCTTGTTCCAACCATCTTAAAAGCGGGAGAGCAGTATGGCACAAGTCTTTATGGCAATGGACATAAGGTGCAGGTAGAGTTTGTTTCAGCTAACCCTACTGGTGATTTACACCTCGGTCATGCCCGTGGCGCTTCTGTTGGAGATGCTATGTGTAACATTATGGAGAAAGCGGGCTATAACGTAAGTCGTGAGTATTATATTAATGATGCTGGTAATCAAATAAATAATCTTGCCTACTCTGTAGAGGCTCGTTATATGCAAGCATTGGGGGAAGACTTCCCGATGCCAGAGGATGGTTATCATGGGAAAGATTTGATTGAAATTGGACAAACCCTTGCTGAAGAACACGGGGACGAATGGAAGCACAAAAATCGTGACGAACGTCTTGCCTTCTTCCGAGAATATGGTTTGACCTATGAATTGAAAAAAATCGAAAACGACTTGGCAGAATACCGCGTACCATTTAATTCCTGGTTCTCTGAAACGTCTCTCTATCAAGAAGAGAAAGTTCAGCTGGCAGTAGATACCTTAAAGGAAAAAGGCTATGTATATGAAGAGGATGGAGCAACCTGGTTCCGTACAACAGATTTTGGGGATGACAAGGACCGTGTTCTTATTAAAAACGATGGCTCCTACACCTATCTGACACCAGATATTGCGTACCATCAAAACAAACTAGAACGTGGCTTTGAAACATTGATTAACATATGGGGAGCTGACCACCATGGATACATTCCTCGGATGAAGGCTGCAATTCAAGCGCTAGGATATGATGAAAAAACGCTAGAGACCGAGATTATTCAAATGGTTAACCTGTTCCAGGACGGCGAAAAGGTGAAAATGAGTAAGCGTACCGGTAAGGCTGTGACGCTTAAAGAATTGATGGAGGAAGTAGGCGTAGATGCAATGCGTTACTTCTTTGTAATGCGCTCCAGTGATTCTCACCTTGATTTCGATATGGATCTTGCAAAATCTGAATCCAATGACAATCCAGTCTTCTATGTACAATATGCACATGCACGTATTTGCAGCATGCTGCGTCAAGCAAAGGAAAAAGGATTTGAATTCACAGAAGATATAGACCATAGTCTGCTGAATTCTGAAAAAGAAGAACAGCTATTAAAGCGTCTCGGCGATTTCCCACAAATTGTTGCCGATGCTGCCGAAAAACGCACGCCACACCGTGTAACCCAATACGTATTCGACCTGGCTTCTGACCTGCATAGCTTTTATAATGCAGAGAAGGTGCTGGATGATAGCCAGGTAGAGCGAACACAAGCACGTATGGCGCTTATGGAAGCAACACGCCAAACAATCGAAAACGCTCTAAAACTAATTGGAGTATCCGCTCCAGAAAGAATGTAATAGCAACATGCGCTAGTCGTCATATAGCTTGCAGAGGAACCCTGTTCTCTGCAAGCTTTTTTTCTTCGACCCAACAGTCTTTTCACTCCTTTACGCTAGAAAAAGAGCAGCTCACCAGCATTTATGGGCGAATTTTAAAATATATGAGCGAATTTGCGAAAATATGGGCGCTTTTTCATATTTATGTGCGGATTTTATAATATATGGGCGAATTTCGAAAAATATGAGCGCTTACCAATATTTATAAGCGCCCCATGAAAAAGCTCCCACTCCTTCCAGCGGAAAGGATATGGAAGCACTACACTCTGAGTCACCTCGTGTTTCTGAAATAGTCCTCTTTTCATCTCTCAGTATAGGACGAAGCATTTAGCGGGAAAATAGGATCGTCCTGTTGAATATATGTAAGGTAGAGGAGGGTGTTTCGTGAAAACAGTTATTATCTCATTATTAACAGGCTTTATAGTTGGTTTTGTGTTTGCCTTGTTGAAGCTGCCGATTCCTGCACCTCCAGCATTAGCGGGAGTGATGGGGATTGTAGGTATTTATGCTGGATTTAAAGTGTATGAGTGGGTATCTCCCATGTTGTCGACACTATTTAAATAACTAAAATTCAATTTCCCCACCAGATATTCGCTTTACACCGCGGATAGAGGCTAATTCCTCTACGAGCTGTAGGAGAGCTATGTCTTTATCCTTTGCCTCAATCATCACATCTAGCGTATCGGTTACCTGTTTACAAGCCTTTAAAAAAGGGAGGGCAAACTGTGCATCCACACGCCTTGCATGACTTCTATACTCTTTTTCATTTTTAGGAGAAGAGACATGGACCTTGGGAGGATACCCTGTAGGATGCCATGTTTTGAACATACGCTCCAGCATGTGCTCGTAGTCTGCTTCACTCGGATTTGCTTGTTCATGATGATAATCAAACATTAAGGGGATATGTGCTTTTTCGGCAGCTTCCAGTGTTTCTTCCCCCGTGTATGTTTTATCATCATTTTCAATCGTCATTCTTGAGCGTACGTGTTCTGGTATTTCGGTAATCTGGTTATGGAATCGTTGCACCGCTTTATTTTTGTCCCCATAAGCACCACCGATGTGTATGTTGATAAAGCCTTCTTGCTCTAACCCCATCGCTTCTAGCATTCGGTAATGGTATTCCATATCTCGTACGGCATTTTGTGTTACCTGTGGTCTATCGCTTGTAAATACGGTGAACTGGTTAGGGTGAAAGCTGATTCGCAGGCCACCTGCCTTCACGATCTCCCCAATTTCCTTCCACTGCTCCTTGAAGGGTGTAACAAAGTCCCATAATACTTCTGGATGGGTAGCTAAAGGTACAAGGGAGGAGGAAAAACGGTAAAGTGGAATCTCAGCAGCACGATTAAACCAGAGAGCTCGTTTTGTATTATACAGGTTAGTCCGAGTAACCTGATGTAATTTCTCCCATCTTTCTTCCTCTGACAACTGACCAAATCGCTTAAACGTTAAAGTCCTGGCTGGTACAGCCTCATAAAGCGATAGAGTATGGGAAACATATCCAAAGCGGATCCTCACAATAAACATCTCCTCTTTGCTGAAAATCTATGGTTTCTTCTTACCTTCTAAGCTCTTTCTAAGACCAATGATGAATGGTTGAATTTAACCCACAAAAGGAGTATTTTTCTTAACGGACCTTGAGCTTTATAAAAATGGGCGTAGAAGGTAGGCGATTCCGATGCGGATCTTAGTTCCAAAATTCAAAAGCTGTCGGTAGTGTGCGTTGAATTTCTGGCTATCTTGCATGTCTCGTAAAAATGCCAGTCGTAAATCAACTACAAACCGATTATTATAAATAAGCGTATTCACTTCCTTATTTAAAAACAGACTTCTCCGGTCAAAATTTGCAGTTCCTATATCGCACAACTTTTCATCAATAATGAGCACCTTTGCATGATAGAAGCCTAAATCAAACATATACACCTCACCTCCGGCACTCGTCAGTCTGGATAAGTAGGGGAGACCAGCCTCCTTAACGAACGGATGGTCTGATTTCATCGGCACAATCACTTTTATGTCAACACCACGCTGCCTAGCTCTCAGCAGTGATTGAAATAACCGCTCGCTCGGAATGAAATAAGGAGTACCAATGAAAATCTCTTTCCTTGCTTCTTCTATCATAGAAATAAACACATCTTCCAGCTGACCTCCATCGGTTGCTACTATCTCAATGTCCTTGTTTCCACTTTTATTAGGAACTAATATATCGCCATTTTCTTCTCCTGTCGAAAGGAACCAATCATCAAGAAAGGTTTCCTGCAGGTCTTGAACAATATTCCCTTCAAGGCGTAAATGGTAGTCCCGCCAATTGCCGAGCCTTGTGTCCCTTCCAAGGTATTCTTTCCCTACATTAAACCCGCCAACATAGCCAACCTCTCCGTCAATAACTGCTATTTTTCGATGGTTTCTCCTTTGCAGATTATAGAACAGGTATGGAAACCCTGGCTTCGCCATATAAGCGAATTGTATCCCTGAAGCTTCAAGCTCCTTCCTTATCTTCGATCCCACTTGATGACTGCCAACGCGATCGAGCTGGAGGCGAATGGATACGCCTTCTTTTGCTTTATCTTTTAAAAGGGATAGAAACTCATTACTTATTTCATCCCTTTTTACGATGAAAAACATAATGTCAATCCGTTTCTTAGCCGCTCTTAGGTCTTGGAAGAAGGCGGTGAAAAATGGATCTCCGATAGTGTATAGAGTATAATCGCCTGATTTCTTTGAGAACTCCAACCAACGCAGATTCCGCTTGTGCTCCTTTTTTCCAAGGCTGTAGTCTAAGGAAAGAAGCAGCGGGATGAGGACGATAATAATAATAATAGCTATTGTTAACATAGGAGGCTCCTTCCTCAGGACAGTTGTTCCTTAAAAGCTTGTGTAAGGCTTAGGTTCGACACAAATCTGTTCAACATCCTTACTAGCCTTCCCTGAAATATACAAAATTCAACATAAAAATAAGCAATAACATGTTGACTGAATGTTCATTCAGTTTTATTATAAAGATATAGATGTCAGAAAATTTTTGTTGTTGCCACGATTGCAACAAAAGCAGTGCATCATGGAATGAGAGAAATGGAGGGGGAAGAGGTATGAACCTGCTATGGTTGAATTGGTTGTTGTTTGTAGCCATAACGATTTACGGCTTCTATTTATTCGTTAGTGTAGTTCGTACTCGAATCGCTTATATTCAGCTAGGGAAGAAGATAGACTTCGACCTGCAGCTGAAAGAGCGTGTGAATGACCTAATCACATATGTATTTGGTCAGAAAAAGCTATTAAAGGACAAAAAATCAGGTGCCATTCACGTCATGATGTTTTACGGATTCATATTGGTCCAATTCGGTGCTATTGATTTTATTGTAAAAGGATTATCTCCAGGGTCCCATTTACCATTAGGCCCATTATATCCTGGGTTCGTATTCTTTCAGGAAATTGTAACATTAACTATTATTGTCGCTGTTATATGGGCATTTTATCGCCGGTATGTAGAGAAGCTAGTCCGATTAAAAAGAGGATTGAAAGCAGGTCTTGTACTTATCTTCATTGGAACGCTGATGGTATCCGTTCTGCTTGGTAACGGGATGGAATTAATCTGGCATGGGGAAGTAGGAACTTGGACAGAGCCGGTCGCTTCTGTAATCGCTTTCTTATTTAGCTGGATGGGCAGTACAGCCGCAGCTGTTATCTTTTTTGTAAGTTGGTGGATACACCTTCTTATCCTGCTAACCTTCTTAGTGTATGTGCCTCAGTCCAAGCATGCTCACTTAATTGCCGGTCCTGTAAACGTTTTCATGAATCAGGACAAGCGGACTGGAAAGCTCGAAAAGATCGATTTTGATCTGGAGGGAGAAGACGAGGAAGAAGTCTACTTTGGCGCAGGGAAGATTGAGGATTTTACGTACTTACAAATGATTGACTTGTATGCTTGTGTCGAATGCGGTCGTTGTACGAATGCTTGTCCTGCTACTGGAACAGGGAAGATGCTATCTCCGATGGATCTTATTATCCGCCTGCGGGACCATTTAACAGAAAAAGGAGCGGCCGTAACGGGGAAATCGCCTTGGGTGCCAACAGGCGCGTTTGCCAATACACAAGGTAATCAGCTGGCCCAAATGGCAAGAGCTGCACAAGGAAGTTCTCAGCAAGAGACAGCAGCAAGCCTTGAAAATGTGGAGAGCACGACCCTTATTGGGGATGTAATAACAGAGGAAGAGATATGGGCTTGTACAACGTGCCGTAACTGTGAGGATCAATGTCCAGTTATGAATGAGCACGTGGATAAAATTATTGATTTACGTCGTTACCTTGTCTTAACAGAAGGAAAGATGGATCAGGAAGCACAACGCGCTATGATGAACATTGAGCGTCAGGGTAATCCATGGGGGCTTTCCAAGAAGGAAAGAGAGAATTGGAAGGATGCAGAAGAAAGTGCTCATATTCCAACGGTTAAAGAGATGGAGAAAAATGGAGAAGAATTCGAGTACTTATTCTGGGTAAGCTCAATGGGCTCCTATGATAATCGCAGCCAGAAAATTGCCATGTCCTTCGCTAAGCTTATGAATAAAGCAGGAGTTACATTTGCGATTCTTGGTAATAAAGAGCGGAATTCAGGCGATACAGCCAGACGTCTAGGAAATGAATTTCTATTCCAGGAGCTTGCAGAGAAGAACATTAAGGACTTCGAGAAGCATGGTGTGAAGAAAATCGTAACGATCGATCCGCACGCATACAATGTCTTTAAAAGAGAGTATCCGGATTTCGGATTTGAAGCAGAGGTGTACCACCATACAGAATTGTTGGCAGAGCTCGTCAAAGAGGGACGCTTGCAGCCGAAATACGATGTGGACGAAACGATTACCTATCATGACTCTTGTTATTTAGGTAGATACAATGAAGTTTATGAACCACCTCGTGATATTTTAAAAATGATCCCAGGCGTCAACGTAGTAGAAATGGATCGAAATCGTAAAAATGGCATGTGCTGTGGAGCAGGCGGCGGCATGATGTGGATGGAAGAGAAGTCTGGAAACCGTGTTAATGAAGCTCGAACAGAGCAGGCGTTAGATGTCTCTCCATCTATGATATCCAGTGGATGTCCATATTGCCTGACCATGCTTAGTGACGGAACGAAAGCAAAAGAAGTAGAGGATAGCGTCAGTACGAATGATATTGCTGAAATTCTAGCAAGGTCGATTTTTGGAGATGAAAAAGAGGAAATCTCAGCGTAATTGTAGAAATGAGTGTACATAGTGATTGTACACTCTTCTATTCTTTTTCAAAGTTCGGTACGTTTCGAGTAAATAGTCAGGGAGCACCATCTTGGAATAGTATTGAGCGAGCGTTCAATCAAGGCGTGTACATGTAATATATTGAAAGCGTTACCAATAATTAAAGGAGGATTTTATCATGCCTAAAACAGTTATCGTATCAGGAGCAAGGACACCGTTTGGAAAGCTTGGAGGGAGTATTAGTAGTTTGACCGCATCCGAACTTGGAGGAACGGCAATTAAAGCCGCTTTGGAGCGTGTGAACTTCCATCCAGAGCTTGTTAATGAAGTGATTATGGGGAGTGTATTACAAGGCGGTCAGGGACAGATTCCATCCAGGCAAGCAGCTCGCCATGCGGGTTTGCCGTGGGAAGTGAAGACTGAGACCATAAATAAAGTATGTGCATCGGGTATGAGAAGCGTTACCCTTGCCGATCAGCTTATTCGTGTTGGCGATGAGCAGGTCATTGTAGCAGGCGGCATGGAGAGCATGAGCAACGCTCCTTACTTTATGCCAAAGGCTCGCTGGGGCTTTCGTATGGGAGACCAGATGGTAAAGGATTTAATGGTACATGACGGACTAACGTGTACCTTTAACGGAGTGCATATGGGCAACTATGGGAATGAAACAGCAGATGAGTATGAATTAAGCAGAGAAGAACAGGATAAATGGGCTTATCGCAGCCACCAGTTAGCATCTAAGGCCATTGAGAATGGGGTGATGGCAGAGGAAATTACTCCGGTCGAGGTCCCGCAGCGGAAAGGAGACCCGATCAAGGTGGATACAGATGAAGCTCCTCGTAAGGACACATCTGTTGAAGCATTAAGCAAGCTGAAGCCAGTATTCGGCTCTAATGGCACAATTACTGCTGGGAATGCACCTGGAGTAAACGATGGAGCAGGAGCAATGCTGCTTATGTCTGACGAATATGCACAAGAAAACGGATATGAGCCTATGGCGACCATTCTCGCTCACGAAGAAGTAGCAGTAGAAGCAAAGGATTTTCCAAAAACTCCGGGACTTGTAATTAATGCACTTCTAGACAAGACAGGTAAAAGCTTAGAGGATATTGACTTGTTCGAAGTAAATGAAGCGTTCGCAGCTGTTTCCCTTGCCAGTGGGAAAATAGCTGGTCTTGATACAGATAATGTGAATGTGAACGGGGGAGCGGTAGCGCTTGGACACCCTATTGGCGCGAGTGGAGCTAGAATTATGCTGACGCTCATGTATGAGTTGAAACGTCGCGGTGGAGGTATTGGCATTGCCGCAATATGCAGTGGAGGCGGTCAAGGTGATGCCGTCATGATAGAGGTTCCAAAACAATAGATAGCAAAGGGGAGAAGGAAAGTGGCTATACAAACAGTCATGGTTATTGGGGCTGGCCAAATGGGAGCAGGTATTGCTCAAGTTTGTGCCCAGGCTGGCTTTCAGGTAAAGCTGAATGATCTTCAAGAGGAAGCGTTAGCAAAAGGGAAGGCTGGGATAGAGAAGAGACTCACTCGAGCAGTGGAAAAGGGACGCATAGGGGAGGAAGAACGTACGAAGGTGTTAAGTAATCTAGCGGTCTCTACCACCTTAGCAGATGCACATGATTGTGATCTCGTTATTGAAGCAATTGTAGAGAATATGGATGTGAAGAAGAAAGTATTTACAGAGCTGGATACTCATGCTCCTAAGCATGCGATACTCGCTTCCAATACTAGTTCTCTACCGATTACTGATATTGCAAGTGTAACGAATCGCGCAGACCAGGTAATCGGCATGCATTTTATGAATCCTGTGCCAGTTATGAAGCTAGTCGAAATTATTCGTGGGCTCCAAACAAGTGACGAGACATACGAAGCTATCCAGGATATGACAAAGCAGCTCGATAAAACGCCAGTTGAGGTGCGGGATTTTCCTGGATTTGTTTCTAACCGAGTGTTAATGCCGATGATTAATGAGGCTATCTACACGGTGTATGAAGGAGTAGCAGAACCAGAAGCGGTAGATGAAGTCATGAAGCTTGGCATGAACCACCCCATGGGGCCGTTAACACTAGCAGATTTTATAGGCCTAGATACCTGTCTATATATTATGGAGGTTCTCCATGAAGGATTTGGAGATAGCAAGTATCGTCCTTGTCCATTATTGCGTCAATACGTGCAAGCAGGCTGGCTCGGTAAAAAATCAGGTCGAGGTTTCTACCAATACGAGAGTTAACAACGGGAGGTCGTAGCATGAACCTACAATTTACAGAAGAGCAAGAAATGATGCGCAAAATGGTGCGCGACTTTGCCCAGAATGAAGTAGCACCTGTTGTAGAGAAGATGGACCGGGAGGATTACTTTCCTCGAGATCTTGTTACGAAGATGGGGGAGCTTGGTCTGATGGGTATCCCGATTCCCGAGTCATATGGTGGATCGGGGATGGATTTTACATCTTACATTATTGCCATTCATGAGCTGTCTAAAGTAAGCGCTTCCTTAGGGGTGATATTATCTGTTCATACGTCTGTAGGAACGAACCCCATCCTTTATTTTGGAACAGAGGAGCAGAAGCAATACTATTTACCAAAGCTTGCAAGTGGAGAGTATGTGGGAGCCTTTGCACTAACAGAGCCCAATGCCGGCTCTGATGCTGGCTCATTAAAAACAAAAGCCGAAAAGCGTGGGGATAGCTATATTTTGAATGGTTCCAAGGTCTATATTACGAATGGGGAAGTAGCAGATACATTCATTGTGTTTGCCAGAACGGACCGTGACGCAGGAAACAAAGGGCTTTCCGCATTTATCGTTGAGCAAGGGACACCAGGCTTAGAAATCGGCAAAAAGGAAAATAAAATGGGGATGAACGGTTCAGGTACGGTGGCATTGAGCTTTGATGCATGTGAAGTACCTGCCTCCAATTTGCTCGGTGCTGAAGGAGAAGGCTTTAAAATAGCAATGGCCAACCTCAATATTGGCAGGATTGGTATTGCTGCTCAATCACTTGGGATTGCCGAAGCAGCACTAGAGCACGCTGTTGATTATGCAAAAGGGCGCGAGCAATTTGGAAAGTCGATTGCTCAATATCAAGGCATCTCCTTTAAGCTTGCAGACATGGCAACAGCAGTTGAAGGTTCAAAACTATTAACCTACCACGCAGCGAATCTACGAGAAAATAATAAAGAATGCGGTAAGGAATCCTCAATGGCCAAGAAATTCGCATCTGAAACTGCTATGAAGGCTGCAACAGAAGCCATTCAAGTATTTGGAGGCTATGGATATACAGAGGATTATCCAGTAGAACGTTTTTTCCGAGATGCCAAAGTATGTGAAATCTATGAAGGTACAAACGAAATCCAAAGAATAGTAATTGGAAAACAATTATTTGGTGAACGATAGGAACGAAAAGGGGGAGAAATAAATGGATTTTCAATTAAGCGAAGAGCAAGAAATGCTGCGTAAAATGGTGCGTGATTTTGCAGAGAATGAAGTAGAGCCAACTGCTGCAGAGCGAGACGAGGAAGAACGATTCGATCGGGAGATTTTTGATAAGATGGCGGAATTAGGGCTGACAGGGATTCCTTGGCCAGAGGAATACGGAGGGATTGGCTCAGATTTTGTCAGTTATGTTATAGCGGTTGAAGAGCTTTCCCGAGTATGTGCCTCCACAGGAGTAACGCTGTCAGCACACATATCACTGGCTAGCTGGCCTTTGTATAAATATGGGAATGAAGAACAGAAGAAAACCTTCCTGCATCAGCTGGCACAAGGCGAGAAGCTTGGGGCATATGCCTTATCAGAGCCTGGGGCTGGATCTGATGTAGCTTCCATGCGTACGATGGCCAAAAAGGACGGAGACCATTACGTGTTAAATGGCAGTAAGGTATGGATTACCAATGGCGGTGTGGCAGATATTTACATCGTGTTTGCTAAAACAGACGCTGATGCCAAGCATAAAGGAATTAGTGCCTTCATCGTTGAGAAAGGCACACCAGGATTCACTTTTGGTAAGAAGGAGAAAAAATTAGGGATTCGTTCTTCTCCTACAACAGAGCTCATTTTTGAGGATTGTCGTATCCCGGCAGACCAGATGCTTGGAGGGGAAGGAGATGGCTTCAGGATTGCCATGTCTACACTGGATGGTGGAAGAAATGGTATTGCTGCCCAGGCGGTTGGCATAGCTCAAGGTGCACTTGATGCTGCAGTGAATTATGCGAAGGAGCGAGAACAATTTGGGAAGCCAATTGCCCAATACCAAGGCATTTCCTTCAAATTGGCTGATATGGCAACAGATGTGGAAGCCTCTCGCCTTTTAACCTATCAGGCTGCCTGGCTGGAATCAGAAGGTAAACCATATGGAAAGGCATCTGCCATGGCTAAGCTGTATGCTGGCGATTCCTCCATGCGTATTACCACAGAAGCCGTTCAAGTCTTCGGGGGGTATGGTTACACAAAGGATTATCCAGTAGAAAGATATATGCGTGATGCCAAGATAACACAAATCTATGAAGGTACAAATGAGATTCAACGTCTGGTCATTGGAAGAATGCTCACAAAGGAATAGCACATAGGTAAGCGATTACATTTGGTGGGGTGCGAGAGGGGGTTAACGTTCCGATTATGAAAAAGGTACCTTCTTCGATTAAAGACGAGAAGTTAATCAAGATGCGCAGAGATCAAATGATCAAAGGCGCCGTTGCCTTATTTAAAGAAAAGGGATTTCATAAAACGACAACACGTGAAATTGCTAAAGCTTCCGGGTTTAGCATTGGCACACTCTATGAATATATTCGCACTAAAGAAGATGTTCTATTCCTCGTTTGTGACTATATCTATGAACGAGTAAAGGAGAGAATGGAACAAATTATCGACCGGGAACGAAATGGTAATCATAGCTTACAGGGTGCTATTACAGCATATTTTATATTAATGGATGACATGCAGGATGAAGTAGTCGTCATGTATCAGGAGGTAAAGTCCTTATCGAGGGATGCGCTAGATTATGTTCTGCAAAAAGAGCGAGACATGCTAAAGCTTCTAGAGCAGGTTATCCAACATAGCTGTGCTGGTGCTTTATCAGCACAGGATATTACATTAGTTGCCAATAATATATTCGTACAGGGGCAAATGTGGGGCTTCCGCAGATGGATGCTGCAGAAGGATTTTTCATTAGAAGCCTATACCGAAAGGCAGATGCACTTCTTATTTCAAGGGTTACCAATACCGGAGAAAGCGTAAAGAAAAGGAGGAATCTTTATGGAACAACCAGAGTTATATAAACCAAAGCATGCTGTTCGATTTGTGACCGCATCTAGTTTGTTCGATGGGCACGATGCCTCCATTAATATTATGAGACGAATCTTACAATCTAGCGGTGCCGAGGTGATTCACCTAGGGCATAATCGTTCTGTTGAAGAGGTCGTTCATGCAGCTATACAGGAGGATGCCCAGGGGATAGCTATTTCCTCATATCAAGGTGGTCACGTAGAATATTTTAAATACATGATTGATCTATTAAAAGAGCTCAATGCTAGTCATATTCGTGTATATGGAGGTGGCGGCGGAGTCATCATTCCTAGAGAAATTAAGGAATTGCATGAGTATGGAGTTGCTAGAATTTTCTCACCAGAGGATGGGCGAGATCTCGGCTTACAAGGGATGATCAATCGGATGATGGAGGAGTGTGATTTCCTCCCCCCTTTAGATGTGGAAGAAGACCTAAAGAAGGTTACGGAAGGAAACAGCCAATCGATTGCAAGATTTATATCCGCTATCGAGAACACGATTGGCTCTACAGAGGAGCCTGCTGCCGCCCTGGAGAAGGTTTTGGATCAGACGAAGACACACGCTCCGGTGCTTGGTATTACAGGAACAGGTGGAGCAGGGAAGAGCTCTTTGACCGACGAACTCATCCGTCGCTATTTGAATGAAATTCCAGACAAAAAGATTGCCGTTCTCTCTGTAGACCCTACGAAGAAGAAAACAGGTGGGGCGTTGCTTGGGGATCGCATTCGTATGAATGCTATATTTTCAGACCGCGTCTATATGCGCTCACTTGCCACAAGGGATTCTAGAAGTGAGCTCTCGAAGGCTATTAGAGAGGCAATTGACGTAGTAAAGGCTGCCGGTTTCGACTTTATCATCGTGGAAACGAGCGGGATTGGTCAAGGAGATGCAGCCATAACCGAAATCACTGATTTGGCTATGTACGTCATGACGGCAGAATTCGGTGCGCCATCTCAGCTGGAAAAAATCGATATGATCGATTTTGCCGATTTTATTGTTATCAACAAATTCGAACAAAAAGGGTCAGCAGATGCATTACGACAAGTTCGAAAGCAATACGAACGAAGTCATATGCTGTTCCATGCCGATCAATCCTCCTTTCCTATATATGGAACCATTGCCAGTCAGTTTAACGACCCTGGTACAAATACCTTGTTTGCAGCTCTAATTGATAAGGTGAACGAGCAGTTTGGGTGGGAGGAGACGACACCATTTGAACGGGTAACAGATGTAGAAAAACAAAATCTAATTATTCCGCCAGAGCGTCAGCAATATTTGCGGGATATAGTCCAGACAGTACATCAGTATCATGAACAAGCGGAAGTGCAAAGTAATATAGCGCGTAAATGGGCTAGCATAATGGAAACGTCTGAGCTTATGGAAGACCCCGCTACACAGGAAGCGCTTTCTTCTCTGGCTAAGCAATATGAGCAGCAATTAGCGCCAAAGCATAAGGAAATGCTTGAAAACTGGGATAAGGTTAAGGAGCAATACAGTCAGGATACGATGACCTTTTCCGTGCGGAATAAAGATATAACGATGGATATTGCTACAGAAAGCCTATCCGGTTTAAAGATACCTAAAGTAGTACTCCCTCACTACAGAGATCCAGGTGACAGGTTGTTATGGCTATTGAAGGAAAATGTTCCTGGTGCTTTTCCCTTTACAGCTGGTGTATTTCCGTTTAAACGGAAAGGGGAAGACCCTACCCGTCAGTTTGCTGGGGAGGGAACGCCAGAAAGAACGAACCGCCGTTTTCACTATTTAAGTGAAGGAGAGCCGGCGAAACGATTAAGTACTGCCTTTGATTCCGTTACACTGTACGGGGAGGACCCAGATGAACGCCCAGATATATATGGGAAGGTGGGG
This sequence comes from Pontibacillus salicampi, assembly GCF_042434395.1. NCBI lineage: Bacteria > Bacillati > Bacillota > Bacilli > Caryophanales > Bacillaceae > Pontibacillus > Pontibacillus salicampi. The sequence continues at coordinate 196,920 of NZ_JBHLTP010000013.1, forward strand.
GAAAGCGGTGTTTCTATATGTACATTAGAGGATATGAAGAAGCTGTACGCTGGCTTTGATTTATGTAACCCTACCACATCTGTTTCCATGACAATTAATGGCCCAGCACCTATCATTTTGGCTATGTTCTTTAATACAGCTATAGATCAGCAAGTAGAGCGCTTTAAGGAAGAACAAGAAAGAGAGCCTACAGCTGAAGAATATGCCCGTATTAAAACGGAAACCATTTCTGTTGTCCGTGGTACCGTGCAAGCTGATATTCTAAAAGAGGACCAGGGGCAGAATACATGTATCTTCTCTACCGAATTTGCCCTAAGGATGATGGGAGATATTCAACAATACTTTATCGATCATCAAGTGAAAAACTATTACTCTGTTTCTATTTCCGGCTATCATATTGCCGAAGCGGGAGCAAATCCGATAACGCAGCTAGCGTTAACACTCGCCAATGGATTTACTTATGTAGAATATTATTTAAGCCGCGGGATGGACATTGATAAGTTTGCACCAAACCTATCCTTCTTCTTCTCAAACGGATTAGATCCAGAGTACACAGTCATTGGGCGAGTAGCACGCCGTATTTGGGCAATTACGATGCGTGATAAATATGGTGCCAATGAGCGTAGTCAAAAGCTGAAATACCATGTACAGACTTCCGGCAGATCCTTGCATGCACAAGAAATTGACTTTAATGATATAAGGACGACGCTGCAGGCATTGCTGGCTGTACAGGACAATTGTAATTCCTTACACACGAATTCCTATGATGAAGCTATTACCACCCCAACGGAAGAGTCCGTTCGCAGAGCAATGGCTATTCAGCTTATTATTAATAAAGAATTTGGGTTAACGAAGAATGAAAACTCCCTACAAGGATCATTTATCGTTGAGGAATTGACACAGCTTGTAGAAGAAGCGGTGCTCCAGGAGTTTGAACGCTTAAACGACCGTGGCGGTGTGCTCGGAGCGATGGAACGACAGTACCAACGAGGCAAAATTCAAGAGGAATCCTTGTATTATGAAGGGCAAAAGCATAGTGGTGAGCTCCCAATTGTCGGGGTGAATACATTCATTAATCCGAATCCAACTTCGGAGGATGAGATTAACTCCATGGAGCTGGCGCGTGCATCTCAAGAAGAGAAAATGCATCAAATCAACACACTGCGCTCCTTCCAACAACAGCATGCCAAGGAGACGGATAAAGCACTCCAGCAGCTGCAGCACGTGGCAGAAACAGGTGGAAATGTATTTGAGGAGTTAATGGAAACCGTTAAAGTCGCTAGTCTAGGCCAAATAACCAATGCGCTTTATCAAGTAGGCGGTCAGTATCGACGAAATATGTAACGTTTTTTGCAGAAGCAGGGGAAATGCCGAAAAAAGCATTTCCCCTTTCGTTATCCTATAAATGGTTTTTTCTGTTTTTGGCTGGCATAAACATATTGGAATTGTTTATAATGGATGGTAAGCTTGATTCGGAACGATAAAGAATTTATACTTACATGTTATGTGATGATAAATTTTAAGAAACAAAGGGAGTGCTGGACGTGAGCATTAAGAGTTATAGCCGTGAGGAAATTGCGGAAACATCTATGATTGAAATTGCGAATGAGATTTTGTCAGAAGAAAGACAAACTATGCATTTCAACGAGCTGTTTGATAAGATTGCAGAACTGAAAGGTTTTACAGAAGAGCAAAAGAAGGCTAATGTTGCTCAGCTGTACACGTATATGAATACAGACGGTCGCTTCATGACAGTTGGCTCTAACATGTGGGGACTGAAACGTTGGTACCCTGTAGAGCAGCAAGTGGAAGAGGTGCAAGCACCCGTGAAGAAGAAGAAAGCAGCTGCGAAGAAGCCGAAAGCAAAAGCAAAACCTGTGGAAGAAGATTTGGATACCGAGGTTGAAGAGGATATCGAAGACGATTTAGATCTGGACGATGAAGAGCTAGACCTAGATGATGATGGCGAAGAGAACAGCGGCCTTGATGAAGACTTCGATATTAATGAAGAAACCGAGGATGGCTACACAGAAGGCGATGATGATAACAACGTCTTCAGCGAAGATGATGATAGCGAGGAAGAAGACGATAGCTATTACGATAGTGAAGAGGAAGAATAATTATCGTCTTGACTTTGTAGGATGATATCAGTATTATTTTATTTGGGCTCTTAAATTTGATTCGTTAAATAGCGCTCCCGTAATGCAATTGCGGGAGCGCTTTTCTATTTTTATACATTTTTTCTTAGACCTGTCCTCCTAAATGAACAAGGGAATGGACAGGCTCTTTTCATAAAACACGTGGTTAACGTGAACGATAATGAAACACAAGTCTCCTGAGAATAAGGAATGGAAGAGGGGTAACAATGACAAAGTATATTTTCGTAACGGGCGGTGTGGTTTCTTCCCTTGGTAAAGGAATTACAGCTGCTTCCTTAGGTCGTTTATTAAAAAATCGTGGGCTTACGGTAACAATTCAGAAATTCGATCCCTATATTAATGTGGATCCAGGGACCATGAGTCCTTATCAGCACGGTGAAGTATTTGTCACAGAGGATGGTGCTGAAACAGACTTAGACCTTGGTCACTATGAACGTTTTATTGATATTAACCTTAGTCAGTATAGCAACGTGACAACAGGTAAAATATATTCCACAGTTATTAAGAAGGAACGTCGCGGCGATTATCTCGGTGGAACCGTACAGGTTATTCCGCACATTACTAATGAAATTAAAGACCGCGTTTTCCGAGCTGGAAAAGAAACGAATGCAGACGTGGTTATTACGGAAATTGGTGGTACAGTCGGGGATATTGAATCTTTACCGTTCCTAGAAGCCATCCGTCAAATCAAAAGTGATATCGGCAAAGACAATGTGATGTACATTCATTGTACACTTGTCCCTTACATTAAGGCTGCGGGAGAAATGAAAACAAAACCGACCCAGCACTCTGTGAAAGAGCTGCGCTCATTAGGAATTCAGCCGGATGTGATTGTGCTTCGTACTGAAATGCCAATCAGTCAGGAAATGAAGGAAAAAATCGGTCTTTTCTGTGATATTAATGAACGCGCTGTAATTGAAGCTGGTGATGCAGAAACACTTTATGATGTCCCATTAACGCTCCAGCAACAGAATCTTGATCAAATTACGTGTGACCACTTTGGTCTCGATTGCCAAGAAGCAGAGATGACCGAATGGAACGATCTTGTCACGCGTGTGAAGAACTTGAACAAGACGACTACGATTGGTTTAGTCGGAAAATACGTTGAGCTTCCAGATGCATACATTTCCGTTGTGGAGGCGTTAAAGCACGCAGGCTATTCCTTTGATAGCGACATTAAAGTGAAGTGGGTCAATTCTGAGGAAATTACTGCAGAAAATGTAGAAGAAAAGCTATCTGATGTGGATGGCATCCTTGTTCCAGGAGGATTTGGGGACCGTGGCATCGAAGGAAAAATTGAAGCAATCCGCTATGCAAGAGAAGGGAAGGTACCGTTCTTCGGTATTTGTCTCGGTATGCAGCTAGCTTCAGTAGAATTTGCACGGAACGTTCTAGGCCACAAAGGAGCACACTCTGCTGAGATTGACCCATTAACAGAATTCCCAATAATTGACCTTCTACCAGAGCAAAAAGATGTAGAAGATATGGGCGGTACACTTCGTCTAGGGGTATATCCTGCGAAGCTTATCGATGGTACCAAAACGAAAGAAGCGTATGGGGAAGAAGTAATCTATGAACGCCACCGTCATCGTTATGAATTCAATAACCAATATCGTGAGGACATGACCAACGCAGGCATGATATTCTCCGGTACTAGTCCAGACGGGCGTCTAGTAGAAATTGTCGAGCTAGAGGACCACCCTTGGTTCGTAGCATGTCAATTCCACCCTGAATTTAAATCAAGACCAACCAACCCACAAAGCCTATTCCACGACTTTGTAGGAGCAAGCATACAGCATAAGGAAACGAAATAAATTAAAGTATGCAAAAAAAGAGGCTGGGACATAAGTGTTTTAGCCTACAAAAAATCCGAACTATAATTTGAAAACTCTCTTGAGAATTCGAATTAGTTCGGATTTATTTTTTCTAAATGCCATTATTATAATGATAATTCGGCTTTAGAACAGGCGATTATAGTTTTGTCCCAGACTCTTTCAGGCTGTCGAAAAAGTATGGAGAACGGATCCTGTTACAAATACTGTGATTAAGCGGAAAATAGCCCCCTAATTCGATTCATGCAAATATAGACCGCTTTCTTTCCTCGTGGCAGCAGAAGAGGTTCAACTCATCATTCGAAAGGTGTTGGCGAAACGGGGCAACTCCTATGGGACAGAAGTACAGATGAGACCCCACAACGACCGAGGGGAGTGAGGAGGCTCAGCGGACACCCATGGAAAGCGAGTCGTTTCGCCTGCACCGCCTCGCTACACATAGAAGAACTGACGGGACTTGCTCGACACTCTGAAAAGGCCAAATCATCTAGTGATTTGGCCCTTTTCTATAGGAATTTATTCATATTCGCTTATAATTTCCTTCGTCGTGACAAATAAAGCATAATAGATATAAAGCATCCCCATTAATGTTGGAAATCCAACTCGTTCCATATCTAACGGCAGCATAGGACCTGTAACTTTCGTATCAATATGAAAATCGGCAGTATCTTTTAGTGGGTTTTCTTCCTTCGTTGCAGCAGAAATCTGTATAACCTCCACGCCTTGTTCCTGCACATGTCTCGTAAAGGCTAAAGCCTCTTCATCATTGGCAAACCGAGAAAAAACAACGACACGATCTAAATGGTGAAGTGTTACATCCTCAGAATACACAGACGTATCTGGTAGGGATTCAGGCCCAGATTTTATTTCATGGTGAATGGCTTCCATTTCACCGAATCCCTTTATGTACACACGCCCATCTCCTACAATGGATTGAGCAAGTGCGCGGGCAGCATCCTCAATATGTTCCTCTTCCGTTCGTTGTATGGATTGGAAAGTTCCCGTCAGCTGAGTGGTTAACATTTTTAACACGATTAGTACCCCTTTTATATGTTTTGGTAATGTAAGTAGCATAGCATAGATTAAAATATTTGACGAAGTGGCAGAAAAGGGAGGAAAAAAGGTGGAAAAAATCGAATGAGGTAAATGGGATTAATTTTATAGGATAACATAGTTTATGATTGGAGGTAAAATATGGGAAAATCTGTGTTGATAGTGGATGACCAGCCTGGTATCCGTATGCTATTAGAAGAAGTGATAAAGAATGAAGGATTTCATGTGCTTCAAGCAACTACAGGACAAGAAGCGATAGATATGGTTAAACACAACCTGCCTGATGTCATGTTTGTTGACTTAAAATTGCCAATTAAGGACGGCTATACTGTCATAAGAGAGCTAGAAGAGGAAGGGCACTTCATTCCGACTATTCTCATGTCCGGTTTAGCTGAAGAAGAAATCGGTAAACAGAACTTTTCCTCCGTTGAAACAATGATCTCCAAACCGTTTAATATTCAAGATATACGGGAGCTAGTCATTCAGTATTTATAAGTAGTTATTATATACAATAGGACCCTATTACATAGGGTCCTATTCTGCCTTATATATGACAAATTAATGAAATTGGGGTAAATTCCAGTATGAAAACGCTATTATCAAATCGTGATGTTGCACCTGTGACATGGACTTGGTATGCTATAAATGTTGACAAGAAATAGCTACATAACGGAATGATGCCAACAACAAGTACACATGCTATAAGTTGACATATTCTGTATGTGTGAAAGACCATAAAGGAGGATCTAGTCCATGCCACTAGTATCAATGAAAGAAATGTTGGAAACGGCTAAGGAACAACGCTACGGCGTCGGCCAATTCAACCTAAACAATTTAGAATACGCTCAAGCTATCCTTCAAGCAGCTGAAGAAGAGCAATCTCCTGTAATCCTTGGAGTTTCTGAGGGAGCAGGCCGTTACATGGGTGGTTTTAACGTAGTAGTAGATATGGTTAAAGCCCTTATGAAATCATACGGTACTACAGTACCAGTAGCGATTCACTTAGACCACGGTTCTAGTTTCGAGAAGTGTGCAGAAGCTATACACGCTGGCTTCACTTCCGTTATGATCGACGCTTCTCACGATCCACTAGAAGAAAACATTGCCCTAACTCGTAAAGTAGTTGAGCTAGCTCACATTCACGGTGTTTCTGTTGAAGCAGAACTTGGCCGTGTTGGTGGACAAGAAGACGATATAATCGTTGACGATGCAGAAGCTGCATACGCGATTCCTTCTGAGTGTAAGCAACTTGTAGATGAAACAAATGTTGACGTGTTCGCACCAGCTCTTGGTTCTGTTCACGGTCACTATAAAGGGGAACCAAACCTAGGCTTCGACCGTATGGAAGAAATTATGGGTCTTGTAGACAAGCCGCTTGTTCTTCATGGTGGTACTGGTATCCCAACAGAAGATGTCAAGAAAGCAATCCGCTTCGGAACTGCTAAAATCAACGTAAACACTGAAAACCAAGTAGCTCAGGTTAAAGCTGTCAAAGAAACGCTAGCTGAGAAACCAGATCTTTACGACCCTCGTAAATATCTAGGACCTGGCCGTGACGCAATTAAAGCAACTGTTATCGGCAAAATGCGCGAATTTGGTTCTTCAAACAAAGCATAAGTAACTATTTCATTTCACTGTAGGGAAGTTGGCTTCTTGAGGTTGAAAAGAAAAGAAAACGTGACTTTTCATCTATTACGATGAAAAGTCATGTTTTTCTGATAAATGAAAACGCAAACATACTTGGGGAGGTACTTATTAATATGAAATTTTTTGTAGATACAGCGAATATTGAAGATATCCGTGAAGCGAATGCTCTAGGTTTGTTGGCGGGAGTTACCACTAATCCCTCTTTAGTAGCAAAAGAAAATGTATCCTTTCATGACCGTTTAAGAGAAATTACCAGTGAGGTAGAAGGCTCTGTCAGTGCTGAGGTTATCTCGGAAGACGCAGAAGGCATGGTGAAAGAAGGAAAGGATTTAGCAGCTATTGCACCAAACATTACGGTAAAAGTGCCAATGACGCTGGAAGGATTAAAAGCTGTTAAGCAATTCTCTGACTTAAACATTAAAACAAATGTTACACTGATTTTCTCAGCCAATCAGGCTTTGTTAGCAGCTAGGGCGGGCGCCTCTTACGTATCTCCATTCTTAGGTCGTCTGGATGATATCGGTCAGGATGGTATGAGCCTCATTTCGCAAATCTCAGAAATCTTTGACCGTCATGCGATTGATACAGAAATTATTGCAGCCTCCATTAGGCATCCTATTCATGTTACAGATGCAGCTATCCATGGCGCCCATATTGCAACATTACCTCCTAAGGTGTTAAAACAGCTAGTACAGCACCCATTAACTGACGCTGGAATTGAAAAATTCCTTTCCGATTGGAAAAAACAAAATTAAGAATGAAAATGGAAATTTTGTGCAAAATAAGCGTACAAGTTTAAGGGTTGCCTAGATTAGAAGGGAGTCCAAGATGGAAAAACTGCTTATTGAAGGAGGTCACTCTTTAAGCGGGAAGATTCGAGTGAGTGGCGCAAAAAACAGTGCTGTGGCACTGTTGCCAGCCGCGATATTAGCCGAATCACCTGTCACGATTGAAGGGTTACCGAATATATCTGACGTTGGTACACTTAGTGGATTGTTGGAAGAAATAGGTGGCGTCGTTCATAAACAAGGACAAGACGTTCACATTGATCCTACGCACATGATTTCCATGCCGCTTCCGAATGGTAAAGTAAAGAAGCTGCGTGCTTCTTACTATTTCATGGGAGCAATGCTCGGAAGATTTAAGAAAGCTGTCATAGGCCTGCCTGGGGGATGCTACCTAGGTCCACGTCCTATTGACCAGCATATTAAAGGATTCGAAGCACTTGGTGCTGAAGTAACAAACGAACAAGGCGCTATATATTTACGTGCTGATGAACTGCGTGGAGCTCGAATTTATTTAGACGTCGTTAGTGTAGGGGCAACTATCAACATAATGCTTGCCGCAGTGAAAGCAAAAGGAAAGACCGTTATCGAAAATGCTGCCAAAGAACCTGAAATCATAGACGTTGCCACCCTGTTAACAAGTATGGGAGCAAAGATTAAAGGGGCTGGGACGGACGTAATTCGTATTGAAGGAGTCGATTCCTTAAACGGCTGCCAACATACAATTATTCCAGACCGCATAGAAGCAGGCACTTATACCATTATGGCAGCAGCCAAAGGGGAAGAGGTGCTAATCGATAACGTTATACCACAACACCTGGAATCGCTCATAGCTAAGCTTCGCGAAATGGGGGTACAAGTGGAAACCGCAGACGATCAATTATTGGTCCGAAGGTCTAATCCCTTAACAAGTGTAGATATCAAAACACTCGTTCACCCTGGATTTCCAACAGATTTACAACAGCCATTCACATCATTATTAACACAAGCACACGGAACCGGCGTTGTAACAGATACGATTTACCAGGCAAGGTTTAAGCACATCGACGAATTACGTCGCATGAATGCAGATATCAAGGTAGAAGGAAGCTCCGCCATTGTAAATGGACCGATTCGGTTAGAAGGCGCCAAAGTAAAAGCAAGCGACCTCAGAGCAGGAGCAGCATTAGTCGCAGCAGGATTACTAGCAGAAGGAATAACCGAAATAACAGGACTCGAGCACGTCGACCGAGGCTACGAAAACCTAGTCGAAAAACTCCAATCCCTAGGCGCCAACATCTGGCGAGAACAAATGACCCAATCCGAAATAGAACAATTCCAGAATTCTTAATAAAAAAGCGCAGGCGACCGTTTAGCAACGTACAGACTGGAAGGCTCCGCATGAGATAAAGGAAACACAACGAACGCAGTGAGTTGATGTTGACTTATCGCAAGAAGGAGACAGAAGTCTGCTAGTTGCTGGTCGCAGCAGCTGGATTAATAAAAAAGCGCAGGCGACCGTTTAGCAACGTACAGACTGGAAGGCTCCGCATGAGATAAAGGAAACACAACGAACACAGTGAGTTGATGTTGACTTATCGGAGACAGAAGTCTGCTAGTTGCTGGTCGCAGCAGCTTAATTGAAAAAAGCAAACACATAAATAGAGAAAAAAAGATAAAGCAAGGCTATAAAGGAAATAGACAGCTTTCAAGTACATGGAGATGAGGGAGAAACCACTTAAGGATTCACTCATATGCGTATGGGTGAAGGACTATGAGGAGGAACATAACCATGGAAAGAAGTTTGTCAATGGAATTAGTTCGCGTTACGGAAGCAGCTGCCCTATCATCCGCTCGTTGGATGGGAAGAGGAAAGAAAGAGGAAGCAGATGATGCTGCTACTAGTGCGATGAGAGATGTATTTGATACTATCCCTATGAAGGGAACGGTTGTCATAGGTGAAGGAGAAATGGACGAAGCTCCAATGCTGTATATTGGAGAAAAGCTTGGCAATGGGTACGGACCACGAGTGGACGTTGCAGTAGATCCGCTGGAGGGTACGAATATCGTAGCGCAAGGGACCTGGAACGCATTGTCTGTTCTGGCGGTTGCAGACCATAGCAAGCTGTTGCATGCTCCTGATATGTATATGGATAAGATTGCTGTCGGTCCAGATTGTGTCGGTGTGGTAGATATAAATGCATCTGTTACAGACAATTTGAAGGCTGTCGCAAAGGCGAAAAACAAAGATGTCGAAGATGTAGTGGCCATTATCCTGAACCGGGATCGTCATAAGGCTATAATTAATGAAATTCGTGAAGCTGGTGCTCGCATCAAGCTTATTTCAGACGGGGATGTGGCTGCCGCCATTAATACAGCTTTCGACCATACAGGTGTTGATATTTTATTCGGTAGTGGCGGAGCTCCTGAGGGAGTGCTAGCCGCAGCAGCTCTAAAGTGCCTCGGCGGGGAAATTCAAGGAAAACTACTGCCGGAGGATGAGGAACAGCTAGCTCGCTGTACAAAAATGGGGATTGACGATATTCACAGGGTCCTTCATTTAGAAGACATGTGTGGAGGCGATGACGCCATTTTTGCAGCTACCGGTGTTACAGATGGAGAGCTATTAAAAGGTGTGCAATTCAAAGGGATGAAGGCGACAACGCAAACTCTAGTTATGCGTGCAAAATCAGGAACCGTTCGTTTCATAGACGGTAACCATTCCTTGAAGAAGAAGCCTAACCTTGTCATAAAGCCGTAATGGAAAAATGAAAGGAGGGCTGTCCCCTCAAAGGGGCAGTCCTCCTTTTATGGTGGTTTTTATTTACTTACCATCGTCTCTTTAGCACCTCCATACTAGGCTATTAGACCAGCTTTCAAATTTATAGTTGTATAAATGTTAGGAATAAGGTTAAAATAAAAGATGTTTAACAAGTTCGTGGTTCAGGAATTTTACAGGTACCGCCCCGTTTAAAACTTCTATTCTAGCTTCTGGACGTCCTTCATCTATCTTAATACCCAATCATAGAGAAGCTATTTTACCTGATTATTTTTCATAGATTATGCTAGCAACCAAGTTCATATAAAGCTCTGTTACTGATAGGGATATTGGTGTGTATTGGGGTTTCCAATATGCCAGAAGTAGAACGTGACAGCGCCTGAAATAAAATAATTTGATGTAGGTGTGGTGATATTATGGCTGATTCATTAACCATTTCTCAGCTAGAAACGAAAAACTTAAAGGAATTATACTCCCTTGCCAAGGAATATAAAGTGTCCTATTATGCAAAGCTTACCAAGCGAGAATTAATATTTGCTATTTTGAAAGCCCAGGCAGAAAAAGACGGATTTTTATTCATGGACGGAATTCTTGAAATTATTCCATCAGAAGGCTTCGGCTTCCTGCGCCCAATTAATTATTCCCCAAGCGCGGAGGATATTTATATTTCCGCTTCCCAAATTAGACGCTTTGATTTGCGAAACGGAGATAAGGTTTCTGGGAAGGTAAGACCACCGAAAGAAAACGAACGTTATTACGGCTTGCTGCACGTAGATGCGGTGAACGGAGAGGATCCGGAAATTGCTAAGGAACGTGTCCACTTCCCAGCATTAACGCCATTGTATCCAGACAACATGATGCGGTTGGAAACGCAAAGCAAGAATCTCTCTACGCGTATTATTGACCTGATGACACCAGTTGGCTTCGGTCAGCGTGGTCTTTTGGTGGCGCCACCGAAGGCTGGTAAGACCATGTTGTTAAAGCAAATCGCAAACAGCATCTCTGAAAACCACCCGGAATCTAAACTAATCATCCTATTAGTGGACGAGCGCCCGGAAGAGGTTACCGATATTGAACGTTCTGTAGAGAAGGGCGTAGATGTGGTTAGTTCAACGTTTGATGAAGTGCCAGAAAACCACATCAAAGTTTCTGAATTAGTGCTAGAGCGCGCGATGCGCCTAGTTGAACATAAAAAAGATGTAATTATATTAATGGATAGTATCACTCGTTTAGCGCGTGCATATAACCTAGTTATTCCACCAAGCGGTCGTACGTTATCCGGTGGTATTGACCCGGCAGCCTTCCACAGACCGAAGCGTTTCTTTGGGGCTGCGCGTAACATTGAAGAGGGTGGGAGCTTGACGATCCTAGCAACTGCTCTCGTTGATACCGGATCTCGTATGGACGATGTAATTTACGAGGAATTTAAAGGGACAGGAAACATGGAGCTTCATCTTGATCGCAGCCTGGCAGAACGCAGAATCTTCCCAGCTATTGATATTATGCGCTCCAGTACCCGTAAAGAAGAATTGCTTCTTCCGAAATCCCACCTTGATAAAATTTGGGCGATTCGAAAAACATTCGGCGACCAGCATGACTTCATCGACCGCTTCCTGCGCCGCCTGAAGTCTTCGAAAAACAACGATGAATTTTTCCAGCTGATGGATGAAGATATGAAGGGGAAAAGCCCGTCATCTCGCCGTTCATAGGGAACAGTTGGAATAGAACAATATCTTGCAATTGTAGTAGAGGACTGTTATAATCTCTCTATGTGAGTTTCGATAATGACTAGAACGTAGTCTGTTAACGGCTCTTATAATAACTCTGTTTTCAAGGAATTCAGGGCAAAAAGGAGTGGAAAGACATGAAGGAACAAATTCATCCAACTTATCAGAAAGTAGTATTTCTAGACACTAGTTCTGACTTCAAATTCTTAACTGGTTCTACACTAACTTCTGATGAGACAATTGAATGGGAAGATGGTAATTCTTACCCGCTAATCCGTGTTGAGATTAGTTCAGCTTCTCATCCGTTCTACACTGGTAAACAAAAAGCAGACAAAGCTGGCGGCCGTGTGGATCGTTTCAAGAAAAAATACAATCTTGGATAATTCTTTGCCAAAAGAACATCCAATCTGCTCTAGAGTTAAAAAAACAGGCAAATTATCATCTTTGCCTGTTTTTTTATTCGTCTAAAATAAATAATTACACGCTTTCCCCATTTTGTCATGGAAGTAGTTATCAGTAATTCCGACCTGATTAGGAAAGCATATAGATATAGAAACACCCACGCTGTTAGCATCTTTATTGGACCGAGGTAGAAGGGGGAGACCAGCCAGTGCATGTGATGAAACAAAATGGATGGATTGAGGTAATTTGCGGAAGTATGTTCTCTGGGAAATCAGAGGAACTCATTCGACGAGTACGCCGAGCTACATACGGTCACTTATCCGTTCGTGTTTTTAAGCCGGCTATTGATAATCGTTATGCTGAGGAATCAGTAGTATCTCACAATGGGACTTCGATTTTAGCAAGACCGATAAACCAATCAGAAAATATCCTGGATTATATAGATGAACACATCGACATCGTTGGCATCGATGAAGTTCAGTTTTTTGACGAGCAAATAGTAGAAGTAGCCCAAACGTTAGCTGAACGTGGCCATCGAGTTATCGTAGCGGGCTTAGATTTAGATTTCCGTGGCGAACCATTCGGTGTTGTACCTACATTTCTAGCGATTGCTGAATCTGTTACCAAGCTAAGTGCGATTTGCCCTGTTTGCGGATCACCAGCTAGTCGTACACAGCGTCTCATTGATGGGAAACCAGCATCGTATGATGACCCAATCATTAAAGTGGGAGCGTCTGAATCCTATGAGCCACGCTGTCGTCATCACCATGAAGTACCCAATAAACCCAGGCAATTGACAAAATCAGCCTTATCCACCAAATAGTCTTGCACCCTCTCCGGGCTGCAGGGCTTTTTTATTGGATCCAAATCATGCCCCTATAGCATTAGCTTCAAGGCTCATATACATCCATAATATAGGGTGGCGGACGATATGGGTCCTATACGTTTTCCAGACCATACCTTGCTCTCCTATAAGTAACGGCCCCATTTATCTCGACTTCAAGTTCTCCACATAAGGCGCTATACAGAACCATCTCATTTATGAACAGTGCCGAAAAAATATTGATACAAATAGCATAGATGGGAAAGCTAATGGCACAAGAATGGTAAAGGAGGTTTCCCACTTTGCATAAACGAACGATTATGGCAGGCTTCATCCTTGTAGGAATGCTTGGGGCTTGTGCTCAGAATCCTCAAGGGACACAGGAGGTCCAGGACGTCCAGTATTTGAACCGTCAAAACGCGGATACGATGGAAGGGCACTTCATGAAGAGAGGGCATCAGCAGCAGTCCGATAATCCTAAGCAAATGAACCAGGTTGGTGAATCCTGGGGAATGAAGCTCGACAAGGAAAAAGTTCATGAGGCAATGGAGCCTATTGAAGAATTGCAAGTCCGAAGAGTAACATTTACAGGACATAGAGCCTATGTAGTAGTACGCCCTGTTAACGGAACAACGTCTCAGGACGAGAAGATAGTGCTTGTAAATCAAGCGCAGCAGGCAGTTGAAAACGCACTGCCTCGTTACGAGGTCAAGGTCCATATGAAGTAAACGGTGCTAGGATTCCTCTTTAGAAATATACTTTCTTATAAGGGGCATCTGGCGCCGTTTCCTTTTGACTAGAGGTGTAAGGTGTACTATAATTATACTGTTATGGACGAAAAAGAGGTGGTTGTAAGTGTTAGAAAAGCTTCAAACCTTAGAAGATCGGTATGAAAAATTAAACGAATTACTTAGTGATCCTGAGATCGTAAACGATTCTAAAAAATTACGGGAGTACTCTAAAGAGCAAGCCGGCTTAGATGAAACCGTGCAAGCTTATCGTGAATACAAGGACATTTCTAGTCAGTATGATGACACAAGAGCTATGTTGGATGACAATCTTGATGATGAAATGAAAGAAATGGCCAAGGAAGAATTAGAGGAGCTTTCTAATAAGAAGGAAGAATTAGAAGAACGCCTTAAAATTCTCCTTATTCCTAAAGATCCTAATGATGATAAGAACGTTATCATGGAGGTTCGTGGTGCTGCGGGTGGAGATGAAGCTGCTCTGTTCGCTGGTGATTTATTCCGTATGTATTCCCGTTTCGCAGAGGAGCAAGGCTGGAAGATTGATATTATGGATTCCCACGAGAGTGAAGTGGGAGGCTATAAAGAAATCATCTTTATGGTGAATGGTGATAGAGCTTTTTCCAAGCTAAAGTTTGAAAATGGTGCACACCGTGTTCAGCGTGTTCCGCAAACGGAATCAGGCGGACGTATCCACACCTCCACTGCAACAGTAGCTGTATTGCCTGAAGCAGAGGAAGTGGAAGTAGAAGTACACGATAAGGATATCCGTGTGGATACTTTTGCATCTAGTGGACCAGGAGGGCAAAGTGTTAACACGACGATGTCCGCTGTTCGATTAACGCACGAGCCTACCGGTATTGTGGTATCCTGTCAGGATGAAAAGTCTCAGATTAAAAACAAAGAGAAAGCCATGAAGGTACTGCGTGCTCGTATTTATGAGAAATATCAACAGGAAGCGCAGGCTGAATATGATGAGCATCGTAAATCAGCTGTAGGTTCAGGTGACCGTTCTGAACGTATCCGTACCTATAACTTCCCGCAAAACCGTGTCACAGATCACCGTATTGGTTTAACTATTCAGAAGCTGGATCAAATTCTTGAAGGTAGATTAGAAGAAATTACAGAAGCATTGCTCATTGAGGAGCAAACAAAAGCATTGGAACAGCTTGGTGAGTAATATGTCAAAGCCGAGCACTATTTTTGAAGTCCGTAAATGGGCTTCTCTTTTTTTAGAGGAGCATCAAAGGGAAAAGGGTGTGGCTGAACTGCTGCTTCAGCACCATCTTGGCATGACACGTGTCCAGCTTATGGCAAATGCCAGGGACGAAGTCGATAGACAGGTTGTGGATAAGTTGAGGAAGGATTTGGAGCTCCATGTTAGTAGTGGAATGCCAGTCCAGCACTTAATAGGCCGTGAAGAATTTTATGGCCGTTCCTTTGAGGTAAACTCCCATGTCCTTATCCCGCGTCCAGAAACAGAAGAGCTCATTGTAGGTGTGCTGGACCGTTTACAGGAGAAGGGGCTGAATAGTAAGCCGCTTCGTGCTGTGGATATTGGGACAGGCAGTGGCATTATTGCCATTACTCTTGCTAAAGAATTACCAGAAATGGATATGCATGCGACAGACTTATCCCCAACTGCTCTTGCTGTTGCCAAAAGAAACGCAGAGCAGCTTAATGCTGGAGTTGTGTTTCATGAGGGAAGCTTTCTCGAACCATTGGCTGAGGATGCGGAAGGTTTCGATGTGATTATTTCCAATCCACCTTATATTCCAGAAAGGGACCGAGCTTCTTTATCGGACACAGTTGTACATCATGATCCAGAGATGGCACTATTTGCTGGTGAGGACGGTTTAACTGCTTACCGAGCTATAATAGACCAGCTATCCAGTGTGTTAAAAAAAGATACGCTGTTAGCTCTCGAAATTGGTCATGACCAAGGGGAATCCGTTCCTGCTTTAATTCGTGACACCTATCCACAAGCGGATATTCAAACAGTACAAGATATTAATAGTAATGATCGTATGGTTTTTGCCTGGCTCTCTGAATAAGAGCCAGGCTTATTTTTGTGCTTTGCTAGAATAAAAGTTTTATAGATAAAGACGTATAATCCTTGAAGAGGGAGCCCATACTCTAACTACAAGCAATCATTCGGAAGGGGTAGAAGATATGAAAAAGGTGTGGGTGAAAGTTGTAGCATTTATTGCGGTACTAGCTATTTTTCCTTTTACATTACATGGGTATGGAACGGAGCAGGTTATGTCGGAGGAGGATTATCAAGTCATTCCAGACGAGGCGATTCGTCTTCGTATATTAGCAAACAGTGATGAAGAGAAAGATCAGGAGCTGAAACGAAAGGTTCGCGATGCTGTGAACGCACACATTACAGAGTGGGTATCTGATATTACAGACATCGAGGATGCGTACACCGAAATTGATACGAGACTAGAAGATGTTGAACAAATTGTGGATAACGTGTTGACAGAGGAAGGGGCGAAGGAAGCCTTCTCTGTGAAATTTGGGGAGGTGGAGTTTCCAGCTAAGCTGTACGGAAATTACGTCTATCCAGCTGGTTTGTACGAAGCCATCCTTATTACCATAGGTGAGGGGAAAGGAGCCAACTGGTGGTGCGTGCTCTTTCCGCCGTTATGCTTTCTAGATTTTAATAATGGTACGTCGGTAGCTCATGCAGAAGAAAAGGAAGAATCTATTCAAGAAGAGAGCAAATCCAACATAGAAGAGCTAGAGAAGCTTGTGGAAAAAGAGGCAGGACAAGATGAGGTGGAGGTCAAGTTCTTCCTGTTCGAATGGGTCGGTAACCTATTCTCGTAATCAATATTCTCATATCTATCATACTCTCCCATTGTACTCATAGACTAGTAGTACCATGTATAGGGGAGGACGTATAGCACATGTTAGAGGTGAAAAGCGCGGAATTGTCTGGATTAAAGGAAATGGAAGCGTTTTTTGGAGACCATTACGCTCAGTTGCAGGAGCCAGAGCAATTAGTAAAGTACGGCCATTACGTAGAAATCCATAAAAAGAAGAAAGGGTTCTTTGCTCTTGTACCTGTGGATAACAATCAATATTGGCTTAGAACATTATATATCCAACCAGATATGAATCCACAGTTTATCATGACACTATTTGAGGTCATGGGGGCACATATGCAGGAGCAACATATGCAGAAGGTTTATGTTCACAGTCATCATGCTTCGCTGGATGCTTTGCTTACGGCTCAGCAATATAAAGCTATTGCAGATGAGGATGTTCCTGACTCTCTCCAAACCGCTGTGGAGAAAAAGGGGACGTGGTGGGTACAAACGGCGATAAGCTAGTAGTTCGAAATAAAATTATTCACAATTGTGGATAAATTCTGTGTATAACCTGTGCAAAACTGTGTATAAATGGTGTAGAGCATGGAAAAAGCCTACAGGGAGCTACCCCTCCTGTAGGCTTTTTCTCTTGGATAATCTATTATTGTGCGCGTGTTTCTAGTGTTACTTCGATGTTTCCGCGTGTCGCATTGGAGTATGGGCAAACCTCGTGGGCTTTTTCCACAAGCTCCTCTGCTTTTTGCTGATCCACACCGCTTACTTCTACAACAAGATGGGCAGCTAGACCGAATCCGCCGCTTTGCTTACCGATATCTACTTGAGCTGTTACTGTGGAGTCGATGTTCTCGTTATTCTGATCAGCTACGAGGTTTAATGCTCCATCGAAGCATGCAGCATAACCACTTGCAAATAGCTGCTCTGGATTAGTTCCTTCTCCACCAGAGCCACCCATAGCTTCAGGTACAGATAGATTTACTTCGATTTTATGATCAGAAGTAGCTACTTTACCGTCACGACCACCTTGTGCAGTTGCTTCAGCTGTATAAAGTGCTTTCATGATTACATCCTCCTTTAAAGTAAGTAAAAAATGATCCACAGTTCAATGTTTACCCACATATGGAAAAGTTACGCATCTTTTTTTCATTTTAGTTCAAGAGAAGGATACTTGATGAGGGTAATAGGTTAGGTTCATAATAGAAGATAGATTGGAGTAGAAAGGAAGCTCAGTAATGGAGACGAAGTATTGGAATGTTGAAGAAACACATATAGATAAAAATGATACCCATATTATAGAGGCAGCAGAGCTCCTGAAGCGGCAGGAGGTTGTCGCATTTCCTACAGAAACGGTGTATGGGTTAGGAGCGGATGCTACGAATGAACAGGCAGTTCAGCGAATTTTTAGTGCCAAGGGCCGTCCAGCTGACAATCCCCTCATTGTCCATTTAGCAAACAAACATCAAATACAAGAGGTCGTAGAGGATATACCTGCTGTGGCTCATCAGCTTATCGATCATTTCCTCCCGGGGCCGCTTACTTTGATTTTAAAAAGTAACGGGGCTTGCGCTGGAAATGTGACAGCCGGATTATCCACTGTTGCAATTCGCATCCCTGACCACCCAGTAGCAAAAGCGGTATTGGAGGCATGTGACCTTCCACTCGCAGCACCAAGTGCCAATCGGTCTGGGAAGCCAAGTCCGACGACAGCTCAACACGTGTATGATGATTTACAGGAAAGAATTGCTGGAATTCTTGATGGAGGTCCTACTGGAGTAGGGGTAGAATCTACGGTGCTTGATTGTTCCGGTGACATTCCAGTCATCCTCCGCCCAGGCGGAGTGACGAAGCAGGATCTTGAAGCAGTGATTGGTGAGGTAGCTGTGGATGGGGCTCTTCAAAATGAGCAAGAAAAGCCTAAATCACCAGGGATGAAATATACTCATTATGCTCCAGAAGCACCATTGTGGCTTATAGAAGGGGATGTGGACTTTTTTCGTGACCAAATCCAGACGCTAAAGCAAGCAGGGAACAAAGTAGGGGTTATTGCAAGTACAGAGCTTGCTCCCTCCTTAAGTGCGGACTGGGTGGAAACGTGCGGGTCCAGACAGGATTTGCGTCAAGTCGCCGAGCAGCTTTATAACGCATTGCGGGCCTTTCACCCTGAAGAAATGGATGTTATTTTATGTGAAACGTTCCCGAAAGAGGGCGTGGGAGAAGCCATCATGAACCGGCTGACGAAAGCTGCCACCCAAAAGGTCACTCAGACATAATCCCATCTTCTAAAACCTCTTCCTCCTGCATATGCTGAACTAGCATGTCCAAGGGGGAGAGGGAATGGCTTCAGTTCCATATGTAGGAGAGCTCATCACACTATCATTTATGGCCTTAGCACTGGGCATGGATGCATTTTCAGTAGGACTTGGAATGGGGATGATTCCCTTACGATTAAGAAGGATTTTATTGATAGGACTAGTTGTCGGCGCCTTTCATATCATGATGCCCTTTACAGGGATGGTGCTTGGCAGGTTTTTATCAAACCAACTTGGAGATGTAACTACGATTGCAGGAGGAGCACTCCTTGTTATACTAGGCATTCAAATGTTTCGCTCTTCTATTCAAAAAGAGCGTGCACCCGTCTTTACCCCGGTCGGCTTTGGCTTACTTATATTTGCTCTTAGTGTAAGTTTAGATAGCTTCTCAGTTGGATTAAGTCTTGGGATGTTTGGCGTCCGAACCGTATTGACTCTCATCCTGTTTGGTCTTATGAGTACGTTGCTGACCTGGATAGGTCTTTTGCTCGGCAAGAAGGTGCAGGGTATTCTTGGTGCGTATAGCGAAATGTTTGGCGGCAGCATTCTTTGTGCCTTTGGGATGCAATTGATTCTATCCTAGTTCATTATGCTAGTCTTCCGTTCATAAATCGGGAGACTTTTTTCGTGGAATCATCTCTGGTATTATACAAATAGTGGTATGGGTATGTAAGGAGCCTGTACAGACAGATTGTTTAAATAGTGAGGAGCAGGATCCCATGGAGATAGGATTATTAGCCACCATTTTTATTATAGGATTAATTGGATCCTTTATATCAGGATTAGTTGGAATAGGCGGGGCAATCGTGAATTACCCCATGATCCTCTACATTCCGCCACTGGTAGGGTATGATGGCTTTTCTGCACACGCTGCAGCTGGTATCGTTGCCGTGCAAGTGCTCGTGGCATCCCTTGGTGGGGTATGGGGGTATCGAAAAGGGAACTACATTCATCGCCCCCTCGTGCTGTATATGGGAGTCAGCGTTCTCGCTGGAAGTTTACTTGGAGGAGTGGGCGCTCAGTATATCTCGGAAGAAACGGTAAATATGGTATATGGATTATTAGCCCTTTCAGCTGTCGTTATGATGTTTATCCCAATCAATCATGAAAAGGGAGCAGAAGGGGAGATATCCTTTAATAAGAAGATAGCTTCGAGCTCAGCTTTTCTTGTCGGAATTGGAGCAGGAATTGTTGGGGCAGGCGGGGCATTCCTTCTTGTACCAATTATGATGGTCATCTTACGTATTCCGACCCGAGTTACGATCGCTTCTTCCTTAGCGATTACGTTTATTTCTTCCATCGGTGCTGTAACAGGGAAGCTTATCTCTTTGGATGTACCCATAACACCTGCGATTGTCATTGGTATTGCCAGCTTACTGACTTCGCAGCTAGGGGCAAAAGCAGGGAAAGCAATGAATACGAAAGTTTTGCAGATCACCTTGGCAATGCTAATCCTAATTACCGCTGTTAAGGTGTGGACGGATATTATTTTTTAACCCCTTCTTTTATTAGATGGCGGAGAGCTAGGTAGAACATATCTTTGTATCAGGTTTGCGTTGGCAGGTACCTGGTACATTTTTTTGTTATAATACGGAGAGAAGAGTAATAGCGGAGGGTGAAGCAATGAAAAATATACTATTTATATGTACTGGTAATACGTGCCGTAGTCCGATGGCAGAAGCGGTTTTAAAGGAAAAAAAGCCAGCCTTTCCTGTAAAGTCTGCTGGGATTTTTGCTCATAAGGGGGCGAGGCTTTCGAAGGGATCTGAGGAAGTCCTAAAGCAAAGAGGATTGGACATAAACCATTCCTCACAGCCTGTAACCCATGATTTAATGCGCTGGGCGGACATCATATTAACAATGACGAAGGAGCATAAACAATCGCTTATGCTCGAATATCCTAATTATGGTCCGTTTATATTTACCTTGAAGGAATATGTGGTGGAAAACGGCGATAATCAATGGGAATTGTTAAAGCAAGCATACTCCACCCTCGAGGACAAAAAGGCAGTCTTTTTACAGAAGAATAAGAAGAAGTATGATTCTTCTATTGAATTGGAGCAAGCGCTTCACAAAGAGCTAAGCGAAGAAGTAGAGTTGATTAAAGAGATAGAATCCAACCTTCCGAATGTGGATATATCCGATCCATTTGGCGGAAATATGTCCGTCTATGAAAAAACATTGGCAGAGATCGAAAAACATATTGAACTTCTTATTCAAACAATAGAAAATGAGTAAGGAATACTAGTTTCTGTATAGGGGTAGGTAGGAGGGGATTGTCAATGAAGAGGAAGTATGGGTTTAGTCTTCGGATAAAGCTGGTCGTGTTCATCTCGGTTTTAGCTGTCATTACGTATTCAACGAGTGCATTATTTATTTATGTCTTTCATGATTGGATTAGGCAATACATTGGGGTAGGACAAGGAGTTTTTACATTTATCACCTTTACCCTTGGTATTCTCTGGTCAGGTATTTTGGCTTATATAGCCTCTGGCTTTATTACAAAGCCGCTTCATCAACTAGAGACGGCAGCGACACTTGCTGCAGACGGAGATATTAATCACTCAGTTACTGTATCAAAATCAGATGATGAAATCCGCTCGCTCGGTACCGCATTTGAGTCAATGCTTTCTAATTTACGGGAAATGGTACATAATATTGAGCATAACTTTGACCATACTAATCAATCCGTTGCCAAGATGAAACAAGCTGCAGATGAGGCCTCGAGCCAGGCGATTATAATTAAGGAAACGATAGGGGAAATTTCTCAAGGCGCCGAAAGTTCTTCCATCGCTATCCAACATACTGCTGAATCCGTGGAAGAATCAACGCAGCTTGCTACAGAGGTGCAGGATAAAGCTCAAGCATCTCATGTCACATCAAAAGAGATGCTCACGACTTTAGAAGATAGTAAGAAGGTCATCCATTCCCTAGTAAGCGGTATTCAATCCATCGCTAGAGAGCAAGAAGATTCTCTAGAGGCAGTGGAGCGTTTGGAAACGAATGCGAGGAAAGTGGAAGACATTATTTCTGTAGTTGGTGACATTGCGGAACAAACGAATCTTCTGGCTCTAAATGCTTCGATTGAAGCTGCTCGAGCTGGGGACCAAGGCAGAGGGTTTGCTGTTGTAGCGGAAGAAGTGAGAAAGTTAGCTGATGAAAGTGCCACTTCTGTGCAGGGTATCTCTGATCTCATTCGAAACATGCAAACAGACGTCACACATGTCGTGAAGCAAATGAAGGAGCAGGTTGCTTCTGGTCGCTCAGAGGCTAGTAAAGGGGAAGAGACGAACGAAGCTATTACCACTATGTCTCAATCCATCCATACAATGGCTGCCTCTATTACAGATATAACGGAACTTGTAGATAAGCAGCTTCAACTTCTTCAAAAAACGTCCAGTCAATCACAGGAGGTCGCGGCTATAGCAGAGCAAACCTCTGCTGGAACAGAGCAAGTAAATGCTACAGTTCACCAGCAAGCAGACCTCATAAAAGAAATGGATGAGGTAGCGGAAATGTTGTCGGAACAAGCCAATCAATTAAAAGAACATATCCATCGTTTTAGTCTAACGAATTAATAGAGAAAGAGGTGTTCATGATGAAGGTTATCTTAGCTTCAGATCATGGAGGCGTAAACGTACGCCAGGAAATTGGAAATTTGTTAAAGGAAATGAATATTCAGTACGAAGACATTGGCTGTGATTGCGAAGGATCTGTAGATTATCCTGATTATGCTATTCCAGCAGCAGAGCGAGTAGCGAATGGAGAATTTGACCGCGGAATCTTGATTTGTGGAACAGGGGTTGGCATGTCCATCGCAGCAAATAAAGTTAAAGGGGTACGATGTGCCTTGACGCACGACGTGTTCACGGCAAAGGTTACGAAGGAGCATAATGATTCTAACATGATTGCTATGGGTGAACGTGTTATCGGACCTGGCCTGGCCCAAGAGATCGTCAAGACGTGGCTCGGTGCAGAGTATGAAGGCGGTCGTCATGCTACTAGAGTTGGCAAAATTACTGAATATGAAGCATAATAGAGGCAAAGGAGAAGCAACAATCTTCTCCTTTTTCTATAAGCTTCGTTAGATTTCTGATTAATCTGACGGAAAGTAATTCCATCTAAGGAGGATGGTCGCTTTGGAACAAATGGAAAGCATACAACGTGATGTGAAGGCCATCGTACAGCACTTGATAGAGGAAGAGATTATCCAAGCGCATCAGCTGTTCGTAATTGGGTGCTCGACAAGTGAAGTAGCTGGAGAACGAATTGGAACCTCTGGCAGTGAGCACATTGCTGCTATACTATACGAGGAATTCCAGAGGCTTCAGGAAGCAACAGGAGCTAAGCTTGCCTTTCAAGGGTGTGAGCATATTAACCGGGCCCTCGTGCTGGAGCAGGAAACGGCTGAACGAAGAGGCTTGGAGGCTGTTTCGGTAGTACCTGTACCAGGAGCAGGAGGCTCTATGGCATCCTATGCCTATAAACAATTCCAGTCGCCAGTCGTAGTAGAACATATTAAAGCAGATGCAGGTATAGATATTGGAGATACATTCATTGGCATGCACTTAAAACACGTAGCAGTCCCAATTCGTCTGTCCAACAAGCAGATTGGGAAAGCTCATGTAACGTGTGCGAAAACCCGTCCGAAATTAATTGGCGGAGCAAGAGCTGAATATCAACAAAAGGGAAACGACTCTGTCACCTGTGATGAATAGGTGGATGGAGTTGATCATAAAAAGGGGGATATCATAGTGAATTATCTTAACCAAGTCGATCCAGAAATGCAGGAAGCAATCGAATTAGAACGAGGCCGTCAACAAGATAAAATTGAGTTGATTGCTTCTGAAAATTTTGTATCTGAGGCAGTAATGGAAGCACAAGGCTCTGTACTTACAAACAAATACGCAGAAGGTTACCCTGGCCGTCGTTACTACGGGGGCTGTGAATATGTAGACATCGCAGAGAACCTAGCTCGAGACCGTGCGAAGCAGCTTTTTGGAGCAGATCATGTAAACGTGCAGCCTCACTCAGGTGCCCAGGCGAATATGGCAGTCTATTTTACAGCTCTTGAGCCAGGAGACACCGTTCTTGGCATGAATTTAAATCATGGCGGTCACCTGACGCATGGAAGCGGAGTAAATTTCAGCGGCAGGTTGTATAACTTCGTGGATTATGGAGTAGATGAAGAAACAGAGGTAATCGACTATGAAGTAGTTCGGGCGAAGGCACAAGAAGTTAAGCCGAAAATGATAGTGGCAGGAGCTAGTGCCTATTCCCGCACCATCGATTTTGCTAAATTTAAGGAAATTGCTGATGAAGTAGACGCCTATCTCATGGTGGATATGGCCCATATCGCGGGTCTTGTAGCAACAGGCCTTCATCCTAATCCCGTACCGTATGCGGATTTTGTTACGACCACAACTCATAAAACCCTACGCGGCCCACGCGGCGGAATGATATTATGCAAAGAGGAATTTGCGAAGAAAATTGATAAAAATGTATTTCCTGGCATGCAGGGTGGCCCGTTAATGCACGTAATTGCTGCAAAAGGAGTGAGCTTTAAAGAAGCTCTGGAGCCAACCTTTAAAGAATATAGCCAGCAGATTATTACCAACGCACGCCGCCTTGGCGATTCCTTGCAAAAAGAAGGAATCAGACTTGTTTCTGGAGGTACCGATAACCATCTTCTTCTTCTGGATTTAAAACCATTAAAATTGACTGGTAAAGTAGCGGAGAAGGCATTGGATGATGTAGGGATAACAACCAATAAGAATACGATACCGAACGATCCAGAAAGCCCATTCGTCACAAGCGGTCTGCGTATCGGTACAGCAGCCGTTACATCTAGAGGCTTCAAAGGAACAGAAATGGATGAAATAGCTTCTCTTATCTCCTTCACCTTAAAGCATCATGAAGAGGAAGATAAGCTTCAGGAAGCCCGTACACGTGTTCAACAGCTAACCGAACGCTTCCCGATGTATCAATATGCTTAATAACAAAAAAAGATGAGGCTGCTATACGGCAGCCCTAAGCTTGGTAAGTGCCCTCGTGGTTCTTTCCAAGCTTTTTTTGTGTGCTTTGCATTGTAACCAAGCCTTCTTACAATACGATGGTTATTCCATGGCGACTCATCTATTGTTCGTGGGAATATCACACGGAGCCCTATCTACTGCTCTTTGTAAACTCCCCCTCTAAATTATCTGACCAACTCCAACTTCTTGTCTTTCTAAAGAATACGGAGCTTAAGGTCATCAAGCTCAGCCGGTAAACCGGATGACATATTGATATAAGGTCAGTTTAAAATCGATATATTGCTTCTGCGAACTTTTGTTAAGGGTTCAAAAGGTCTATATCTCGGTTGATTTTAGGTATATTTTATCATTATGAACTTTTGTTGATGGGTCTAAAAAAGTGTTTAATTGTTGATTTCTGGTTTCGAATCAGGAATAATTGGCTATACAAAGGTTGAACAATTATTAGACAATTTATGAGGTGGAGCTATGAACCTATTTACAAAGAAAACACGCCAGCCCCGATTTGAAGCAACGGTATCGTATCAGGGTGGAGAATATTTACAAACGCCAGACGCACAATTGAACAAACGGATAACCTACATGCACTTCACGAAAGAGCATGTAGCAAGACTTCAGGAGGTAAAGCCCGTAGTGATGGAAATGACCAGTGAGCTGCTAGATAATGTCTTAGAGCATTTGTATAAACATCCTGATTTACAACAAATCGCTCACGCCCATACATCTCACAAGCGTCTGAAAATGGTTTTTCAGCAGTACTTTGATAGTATCTTTTCAGGGCACATAAACGAAGCATACATAGAAATGCGGAAACGAATTGGCAGGACGCACAATGGAGTGGAACTGCCAATAGCGTGGTTCATTGCGACCTATTCAGCACTTAGCTCGCTGCTTATACCAAAAATTGTGGAGATGTATCAAGACGAGCCAGCAAGTATGTCAGAAACGCTCGTCGCTGTGCAGCATATATTGAATATCGACTCTCAGCTTGTTGTCGACTACTATTTACAAGTTCGCATGCAGGAACTCCAGCAATCAGGGGAGGAAAATGACATCTTACGGCAGGAGCTCATTAGTATAAGTCAGGAAGTTGCTTCGTCAGTACAGCAAACCGATTCTTCAATGGATGAAACTGTAAAGAAAACAGAGCGTATCCTACATGATACCGAACAGACAGAGAAGAGTAGTAAGAACGTAAAAGCCTTAACGAACCAAAATGATACAAAGGTACAGGAAATGCTGGAATCGTTTCAGCAGGTAATACATCAGTTCCAAAACAGCATGGAGACGATGGAGAAGCTAGAACGATTATCAAAGGAAATAACGAGCATCACCAACAATATTGAAGACATCTCTGATCAGACCAATTTACTTGCATTGAATGCTTCAATAGAGGCAGCTAGAGCAGGGGAGAGTGGTAAAGGGTTTGCTGTCGTCGCTGATGAGGTTCGAAAGCTTGCTGAACGCTCCAAGCAGATGAGCAGTCAAATTAACACGATAACAGAAGAAAGCAATAATAGCATCCAACAGCTATTAGCATCGATGCATAACATGAATGAGTCAACAATCCGTTCACAGTCTGACATGAAACAAGTAACGAACGGACTGACTACAGTAAGAATGGAGATGGACCAATATATTGAAATGTTTAGTAGGAATAAAGGGGATCTAGATGTTATAGTCGACGCTTTTCGAGATATTAACAGAACAACAGATAACTTGTCTGCCTTATCACAGGAGTTATTAGGAAAAGCTGAACGGTAATACTAACGGATAATTTCGCTCTCTCCCTCTCGATAAATGGAGATAGAAAGGTTACACTATTAAATAGAATAAAGACAAACCTTGCAAGATGTCGTATCTTTGAGTACAATTTTTAGGATGCAAATTTTCAACTATCGAAAAGGAGAGATCGGCTCATGGCTAAGGTACACGTGTTAGATCACCCACTTATCCAACACAAATTAACGTATATACGGAAGGCAGAGACAGGTACGAAGGACTTTCGTGAGCTTGTAGATGAAGTTGCGACGCTTATGGCATTCGAAATTACAAGAGATTTACCGCTTGAAGAGGTGCAAATTGACACCCCTGTATCAGAGGCAACAGCCAAGGTGCTTGCTGGAAAGAAATTAGGGATTATTCCGATTCTGCGCGCTGGTCTCGGCATGGTAGATGGAATGCTGAATCTAATCCCAGCAGCGAAAGTAGGCCACGTTGGCTTGTATCGTGATCCAGAAACGTTAAAGCCTGTGGAATACTACGTGAAACTGCCAAGTGACATTGAAGAACGTGAGTTAATCGTTATCGATCCTATGCTTGCGACTGGCGGTTCTGCAAATGAAGCCATACACTCTCTTAAAAAGCGAGGAGCGAAGCAAATTCGTCTTATGTGTCTTGTTGCTGCTCCAGAAGGGGTAGAGGAAGTACAAGAGGAACATCCTGACGTTGATATCTACCTAGCTGCCCTGGATGAGAAACTAAACGAAAAAGGATACATTGTACCTGGTCTTGGGGACGCAGGAGACCGTTTATTTGGGACAAAATAAACATGAGCCTATTTTCTATGAATGATATAGAAGGAACAGAAGCAAGGGGTTGAATACTCCTTGCTTTTTTTTATGGCTCCGTATGGATACCTGTTTTGTCACCCTATATTTATGTACCCTTTTACAGGCTGAA
Organism: Pontibacillus salicampi; assembly: GCF_042434395.1. NCBI lineage: Bacteria > Bacillati > Bacillota > Bacilli > Caryophanales > Bacillaceae > Pontibacillus > Pontibacillus salicampi. The sequence continues at coordinate 224,715 of NZ_JBHLTP010000013.1, forward strand.
AAAGACCGATTGGATGTTAGGCTGTTTAATATTAAGGGGAGGTAGTGGAAGGCTATCAAGATAGTTTATATAACTGGAATCAGTCCACTTTCCGAGCTATGCCTTCCGCTCGTCACGTAACGAACCCACTCAAAAAAGCTCGAACACATTCCTCCACATAAGTGTGCAACACAGAAAAATCTACAACAAACATTAACTTTTATTAGCACGGTATGCATGAAATAGAACCAAGCATCAAAGGATAAGAGGAAAAGAAAGGCGGCATGGATATGTGGAAGAAAATGATGATAGCCAGTGTTCTCCTAATCAGTATGCTGCCAGCGAGCGTTTTTTCCCTGGAAGAAGAGAAGTCGATCATTATCGAGGTAGAAGGGGATGCGCACAAGTGGGAGCAATACATTAAAGATTATTATCCTCGCATTGAAGTAGTACATGTATATGATACCCTGCTGCAAGGCATTGCACTGCGGGGAAGGATGCAGGAGTTAGATCGATTAGAGAAAGCGGAGTTTATCAAACAGTCCTTTCCTTCTCAAACGTATCAGGTGCATATTGATGAAAGTGTCCCTCATGTACTACAACAGAAATCCCCGCTGCTGAAAGCCCCTTATACTGGTAAAGGAGTAAAGGTTGGCGTTATTGATACGGGCATTGATTATACACATCCGGATTTAAAAGCTAACTATCGAGGTGGGTATGATGTTGTCGATTTAGATGAAGACCCAATGGAAACGCAGCAAGAGCAAGGGGAGCCCACTCTTCACGGAACACATGTCGCCGGGATTATTGGTGCGGATGGAGATGTGAAAGGAATCGCACCAGATGCTGAAATTTATGGATACCGTGCATTAGGACCAGGGGGGATAGGCTCATCAGTCCACGTCATTGCAGCCATAGAACAAGCTGTTAAAGATGGCATGGACATTATTAATTTGTCTTTAGGCAATGCCGTGAACGGACCGGATTGGCCTACGAGTCTTGCTGTAAATGAAGCGGTGAACATGGGGGTAGCCATGGTTATCTCCGGTGGAAATTCAGGACCTGACCATTGGACGGTTGGATCTCCTGCAACAGCGGAAGATGCTATAGCTGTTGGAGCTTCCACCCCGCCGATGAAAATTCCTTATCTTTTTGATCGCCTTTATGATAAACAAATATCTCTTTACCCTATGATGGGAGCTCCTTCGTGGGATATTACAAAGAAATTTTCCATGCTCTATGGGAGCAAAGGAAAGAAGCAGCTTCGTGATGCAACAGATCAAGTGGTTTTAATGGAACGAGGAGAAATTACTTTTACAGAGAAGGCGAAAGCAGCAGAGCAAGCTGGTGCGAAGGCTCTTATTATTTACAACAATGAGGAGGGACCGTTTCAAGGGGCGATAGAAGATAAAGTGTCTATTCCAGTATCCGCTGTATCCAAAGAGGATGGGGAATGGCTGAAGGAGCATGTCGTTCAAGATAAGCAATGGATGGACACAAGATATGAAACAATTGTGGATACGGTTGCTTCGTTTAGTTCTCAAGGCCCTGTAACTTGGAACTGGGATATAAAGCCCGACATTCTAGCTCCAGGAGTAGCGATAAAAAGCACCGTGCCAGGTGGGTATATGGAGCTGCAAGGGACAAGTATGGCCTCTCCCCATGTTGCGGGTGCTCTAGCTTTATTAAAGGAAGCTCACCCTGATTGGGGGCCAAAAGAGCTTAAGGCGGCTATTCTGTCTACCGCAGCTCCTGTTACGGAAGGTGGAAAAGTGGTCTCCCCAACCGCTCAGGGAGTAGGTAAAATCCAGCCTTTAGAAGCCATTGAAGCAGAAACGTTTCTGTATGATAACAGATTAGCCTTCGGAAGAGTACTTCACACAAGAGAGGAACGGACTCAATACGTGACAATCGAAAATAGGAGCGATACAACTCAAGCATATACGTTCCGACCTCCAAAGCAAAAGGCGGGGCTGCGATTTCAAGTACCGCTCAGTTTTACGCTAGCTCCAGGTGAGAAGAAAAAAGTACCGATAACGGTTCGGGTAAACCAGCAGCAGCTTCCGGGTGAGACTCCGTATGTAGAGGGATGGCTAGAGCTTGAGGACCAGAATCGGAGCTACCAGATACCATACTTACTATTGACGAAGGATACGGAGTTCCCAAGAGCTATGGGGCTTGAGCTGGCATTAAAACCATTCTCAGACGAAGAATATACCTATCAAGTGTATTTGCCACTGGATGCAGACACGTTAGATGTGGATTTATATAACCCAGACACGTTGCAATATGTTAGGTCGCTGTTTGAGAAGAAACAGATTGAACGTGGGGTTGTGAAAGGCACCTTAACCAAAGAGGAAGCGGGGGAAGAAGGCGTTTATCTCGCTGTATTGACTGTACGGACAGGCGAGGTTAAACAGACGTTTGAATCGATGGTTATCATTGGTGAAGATCACATTATTGAAGAGAGGCATTAACATTTGAAAAGGCTTTCCCTTGTTGGAGAGCCTTTTGATGTTTTCTTATCTAATCTGTTTGTCTCAGGTAGACTTTTCCTCCTTATTTACCATAAAAAAACTTTGATTTATTAGTAGGTTTTGTGTAAAATTTGAACTGACTTGTGAAATGGTGAATTTGTTTATCATTAGGATTTGAATTATGAACATTTTGTGACAAAAAATCCGTATAAATTTTTCATTTTTTGACAATGGTTACTTTTATTTTCATTCACATTGACAATAGAAAACCCCTATTGTATGCTAATTTAGTGTGGAATGATAAGGTTTTCATAATTCTACAATTTTTTCAGAAATCTATGAAAACTGGATAGGGGCGGTTTTCGTGGCGGCTAACCAAAATCCTTTCAAAGGGATGGCATTAACGAGTGCAATTTTATCGCAACTGGCCGGAGGAACATTAATAGGATTTTTTTTGGGCAGAGGGCTGGATAACTACTTTTCCACATTTCCACTTTTTCTAATCATAGGGTTATTGATTGGACTAGCCGCTGGTACATACGGAACCATCTTATTAGTGCGAAAATACACAGGAGAAGATTGACATGCCAGATTCCCAGCAACAATTCCAATTAATGACAACCCGCCAAAGGCAATGGATGCTTTATCTCCTCGCCATACTTTTTCTAGGATGGGCGATCCTACCCTATGAAACTGTCACTCTAGGATTAATCCTTGGTGCCACATTCAGTTTCTTCAATCTCTGGCTAATGCAACGTAGTATCAACCTGCTAGGAAGAGCTGCAGCAGAAAACCGGGGCGCTAAAACATTCGGCAGCTTTTCAAGACTTGCTGCTGGAGGACTAGCCATTCTTATAGCACTTCAATTCAACAATTATTTCCACCTAATTGCCGTGATTATTGGATTAATGACAACCTACGTTGTTATTATGATAGAGTTTATTTTTTCTACACTAGAGACTAGCTTAAGGAAGAGAGGTGAATGAGTTGGATCACGAAAATCCATATGCGTTGGATGTGTTCGGGATACCGTGGTTGGATTTCAACCTTTCAAACGTCCTGATGATCATCATCGCATCCACAATTGTGTTCATCTTAGCAGTTGCAGGTTCTAGAAGCTTGCAGCGTAAGCCAAAGGGAATGCAGAATCTCATGGAGTGGGTCATTGATTTCATCAAAGGAATCATTGGAAGCACCATGGATTGGAAGACAGGTAAGCTATTTCTGCCTTTAGGGTTAACCTTACTCCTCTACATATTTATCTCCAACATGTTAGGGGTTGTTACAATGGTAACTGTTGACCATAACTTATGGTGGAAGTCCCCTACATCAGATCCGGGGATTACCTTAACGCTAGCCACGATGGTTGTAGCATTATCCCACTATTATGGAATTAAGCTTAGAGGCTTTGGCGGATACGCTAAAGAATTCGCGAAACCTATATGGTGGTTGTTCCCGCTGAAAATTATAGAGGAATTTGCGAATACCCTCACATTGGGTCTTCGACTTTATGGAAACATCTACGCGGGTGAAATTTTGCTAGGATTACTAGCAACGATGATGGCAGGTAGTATTGGTGGCTTCTTTGGAGGTATTATTCCAATGCTAGCTTGGCAAGGATTTAGTACATTTGTAGGCGTCATTCAGGCCTTCATTTTCACTATGTTAACGATGGTGTACCTGTCTCACAAAGTGAGCGAGGACCATTAACAATTAAATAAATCATTAATTTAATTTTTATATTACATGAGGAGGAATTTTAAATGGGTTTATTAGCAGCTGCAATTGCAGTAGGTTTGGCGGCACTAGGTGCTGGTATTGGTAACGGTCTTATCGTGAGTCGTACAGTAGAAGGGATTGCTCGTCAGCCAGAACTACGTAGCTCTCTTCAAACAGTAATGTTTATCGGTGTTGCACTAGTTGAGGCAGTTCCGATCATCGGCGTTGTTATCGCACTTATCGTAATGAACCAATAAGGATACACATAGAGGTGGCGAAGTTCGTCTGACTAGAGTCTTCGCCATTCCTTATACCTTTTGAAAAATTCTATACAATCGAATGTTTTAAAATTCGACTGTCGCCATACATACGGTGATGAGCCGAGTTTTTCTAATGTAAAGCTTGTGACAGATAAGTGTGAAAGGAGTGTAGGCTGTGCAATCATTATCTGGATTTCTAGTACTTGGCGCTGAAGGCGGCGGTATCCTAGTAGGTGATATGTTAGTCCAGCTGTTTGTTTTCCTAGTCCTGTTAGTTCTTCTTCGTATCTTTGCATGGACACCATTGATGAATGTCATGAAAGAGCGGGAGAATCATATAGCGAACGAAATCGATACAGCTGAGAAAAATCGCCAGGACGCAGAGCGTATGTCTCAGGAAGCTCAAGAAGAGCTGAAGAAGACACGTCAGGAAGCGCATCAAATTATTGAAGAAGCAAAGAAAACTGCCAAAGAGCAGGAACAAGATATACTCGCATCTGCTCGTGAAGAGGGAGAACGCCTTAAGGAATCTGCTCGCCAAGAAATCGAGACAGAAAAAGATAAAGCGATTCAGGCTCTTCAGGATCAAGTTGCAACCTTGTCCGTACAAATTGCTAGTAAAGTAATTGAGAAAGAACTCAGTGAACAAGATCAAGAGCAACTAATCAACGAATACATTAAAGAGTTAGGAGAAGAGCGATGAGTAACGAAGTAGTAGGAAAACGCTATGCAACCGCTCTTTTTCAACTCGGACAAGAACACAATAAGCTTGAACCATTCGAAGGTGAACTTCGCGCCATTCGCGAAGTATTTCGTTCTAATAAACAATTAATGGATTTCCTCAAGCATCCCCGTATTGAATTAAGCAAAAAGAAACAGCTTCTTCAGGAAGCGTTTAAAGGCTTTTCAACAGAAGTAACACACACATTGAATTTACTAATGGACCGCCACCGCGAAAGCGTTATTCCAACGATGGTGGATGAGTTTATTAAGCTAAACAATGAAGCACGCGGGATTGCAGAAGCAGAAGTCTACTCTGTTCGTACACTAAGTCAAGACGAGGAAGAAGCAATTCAATCCGTCTTTACGAAGAAGCTCAACAAAGACACCCTTCGCATTCACAACGTAGTGGATCCATCCATTCTTGGAGGCCTTAAGCTGAAGATTGGGAATCGTATCTATGACGGCAGTGTGAGTGGTAAGTTAGAGCGTATGGAACGGAAATTGGTTTCTGCAAACAAATGATGATAGGGGTGAAATTGCATGAGCATCAAAGCTGAAGAAATCAGTGCGCTGATTAAGCAGCAAATCGAAAATTATGATTCTGAAATTGAAGTCAACGATGTAGGTACAGTCATCCAGGTTGGTGACGGTATTGCTCGTGCGCATGGCCTTGATAATGTCATGTCAGGTGAGCTAGTTGAATTTGCTAATGGTGTCATGGGTATGGCACAGAACCTTGAAGAAAACAACGTAGGTATTATCATTCTAGGTGAATTTACAGATATCCGCGAGGGCGACGAAGTTCGTCGTACAGGTCGCATCATGCAGGTACCAGTAGGGGATGAGCTGTTAGGTCGTGTTGTAAACCCGCTGGGACAACCTGTTGATGGAAGAGGCGCGATTGAAACGGGCAAAACTCGTCCAATTGAATCTCCTGCACCAGGCGTTATGGATCGTAAATCGGTAGATGAGCCATTGCAAACAGGAATTAAAGCGATTGACGCACTTGTACCAATCGGTCGTGGACAGCGTGAGCTTATTATCGGTGACCGTCAGACTGGTAAGACTTCCGTTGCGTTAGATACGATTATCAACCAGAAAAACGAAGACATGATCTGTATCTATGTTGCAATCGGACAGAAAGAATCTACTGTCCGCAGTACAGTAGAAACACTTCGTAAGCATGGAGCGCTTGATTACACGATTGTAGTAACAGCAAGTGCATCACAGCCTGCACCACTACTATACCTTGCACCATATGCAGGAGTATCTATGGGTGAGGAATTCATGTATAACGGCAAGCACGTTCTGGTTGTATATGATGACCTTACGAAACAGGCAGCTGCTTATCGTGAGCTTTCTCTACTATTGCGTCGTCCTCCAGGTCGTGAAGCATATCCTGGTGACGTTTTCTACCTGCACTCCCGCTTATTGGAGCGTGCAGCGAAGTTAAGTGATGATCGTGGCGGCGGTTCCTTGACTGCTCTGCCATTTATCGAAACACAAGCAGGTGACATTTCTGCTTATATTCCAACAAACGTAATTTCCATCACGGATGGACAGATTTTCCTTCAGTCTGACTTGTTCTTCTCAGGCGTACGTCCGGCGATTAACGCAGGTCAGTCCGTATCCCGTGTAGGTGGTTCAGCGCAAATTAAGGCAATGAAGAAGGTAGCAGGTACACTTCGTTTGGATCTGGCATCCTTCCGTGAGCTAGAAGCATTTGCTCAATTCGGCTCTGACCTTGATAAAGCAACACAGGCGAAGCTGAACCGTGGGGAACGTACGGTTGAAATCCTAAAACAGGGACTTCACCAGCCGCTTGCAGTTGAGAAGCAGGTAGCTATCATCTATGCACTCGTAAATGGGTATCTGGATGACATTCCAGTAGGTGATATTCAGCGCTTTGAAACGGAATTACAAGACTATATCGGCAAAAACAATTCTGAACTATATGACCAGATTAGAAGTACAGGAAAGCTTCCTGAAAAAGAAGATTTCAATAGTGCTATCGAAGCATTCAAGAAAACGTTCGTTATCTCTGAATAATTAGGAAGCAACCTTTTCAGAAAGGGTGGTGAAACAGCGTGGGATCCCTTAGAGAGATAAAATCGCGGATTACTTCAACGAAGAAGACGAAGCAAATCACAAAAGCGATGGAAATGGTGTCTGCCTCTAAACTAAATCGTGCAGAGCAGAATGCGAAGTCCTTTACTCCGTACATGGAGAAAATTCAGGAAGTCGTAGCCTCCATTGCTAACGGTGGCGTCGAAGTAGATCATCCAATGTTAAAAAGCCGTGATGTAAAAAAAACTGGCTACATTGTGATCACATCAGACCGCGGACTCGCAGGTGCATACAACAGTAGCGTTCTTCGTCGAGTGTATCGTGACATTCAGGAGCGCCATACCTCTAAAGAAGAATATACTGTCGTACCATTAGGACGTATCGGTCGTGATTTCTTTAAGAAGCGTAACATGCCGATTGAATCTGAAATCACTGGCCTAGCTGACCAACCTGAATTTGCTGATATCAAGGATATTGCAAGTGAAGCTGTTCAGCTCTATGCAGATGAAACGATTGATGAACTTTACATTTACTATAACCATTACGTAAGTGCCATTACCCAAGAGGTAAGAGGGACGAAGCTGCTTCCATTAACCAACCTTGATTCAGGTGTGGAAAGCAAGCAGAAAAGTGCGTATGAATATGAGCCAGATCAAGAATCCATTTTAAAGGCATTATTGCCGCAATATGCAGAGAGCTTGATTTATGGTGCATTAATTGACGGTAAAGCAAGTGAGCACGCAGCTCGTATGACGGCGATGAAATCTGCAACAGATAACGCTGATGAATTAATCGATGATCTAACATTGTCTTACAACCGTGCACGTCAAGCTGCCATCACGCAGGAAATCACCGAGATTGTCGGTGGAGCAGCAGCCCTCGAATAGGGTAGGAGTGTAAAACGGAAAGTAAGTAAGGAGGGAAATCCATGAGCAAAGGACGCATTACGCAGGTAATGGGACCAGTTGTTGACGTTCAGTTTGAGAGTGGACATCTCCCAGAAATCAACAACGCTATTAGGGTCCGTCATGAAGCGACAAACGAATCAGAGCTGAGCGTAGATGTAACGTTAGAGGTAGCTCTACATCTTGGCGACGATGCTGTTCGTACAGTAGCCATGGCATCAACAGAAGGACTTGTTCGTGGCCTGGCAGTAGAAGATACAGGTGCAGCTATTTCTGTACCAGTTGGTGATACTACACTAGGTCGAGTATTTAACGTACTAGGTGATCACATTGACCTTGGAGAAGAGCTTCCAAGCGAAACTCGCCGTGATCCAATTCACCGCGAAGCACCGAAATTTGAAAACCTTGCTACAGAAACAGAAATTCTGGAAACAGGTATTAAAGTAGTAGACTTACTAGCTCCTTATATCAAGGGTGGTAAGATCGGTCTATTCGGTGGTGCCGGAGTTGGTAAAACCGTTTTAATCCAGGAATTGATTAACAACATTGCCCAGGAGCATGGTGGTATTTCCGTGTTCGCAGGTGTAGGGGAGCGTACTCGTGAAGGAAACGACCTATACTGGGAAATGACAGATTCCGGAGTTATCAAGAAAACAGCCATGGTATTTGGTCAGATGAACGAGCCACCAGGAGCTCGTATGCGTGTAGCGCTATCTGGTCTAACAATGGCAGAATACTTCCGTGATGAAGAAGGACAGGACGTACTTTTCTTTATCGATAACATCTTCCGCTTCACACAGGGTGGTCTGGAAGTATCCGCACTTCTTGGCCGTATGCCTTCTGCCGTTGGTTATCAGCCAACACTAGCAACAGAGATGGGTCAATTACAGGAGCGTATCACGTCCACAGATAAAGGTTCCGTAACCTCTATCCAGGCGATTTACGTACCTGCCGATGACTACACAGACCCAGCACCAGCAACAACGTTCGCACACTTAGATGCGACAACAAACCTAGAGCGTAAACTTTCCGAGCAAGGTATCTACCCAGCGGTGGACCCACTTGCATCGACTTCCCGTGCCCTTGATTCAGCCGTTGTAGGCGAAGAGCACTATGAAGTTGCTCGTCAGGTACAAAGTACATTACAGCGCTATAAAGAACTTCAAGATATCATTGCCATCCTTGGTATGGATGAGCTTTCTGATGAAGATAAGCTAACGGTTGCTCGTGCACGCCGTATCCAATTCTTCCTATCCCAGAACTTCCACGTAGCGGAACAGTTCACAGGACAGAAAGGTTCTTATGTACCAGTAGCAGAAACCGTAAAAGGATTCAAAGAAATCCTCGACGGTAAATACGACGATCTTCCAGAGGACGCATTCCGCCTTGTTGGACGTATCGAAGACGTAGTTGAAAAAGCTAAATCCATGGAACAATAAGCACTAGGAAAGCGACATGGTAGACATGTCGCTTCATTCCAGCCCAAGGGGGGTTAAACTTGAGCACACTAACTGTGAGTGTTGTCACTCCTGATGGCCCGGTTTTAGAAGACACTTACCAAATGGTGAGTTGTAAAGCAGAGAGCGGAGAATTAGGTATATTACCTGGGCACATCCCTCTCGTAGCTCCCTTAACGATTAGTGGTGTACGCCTTAAAGGCGAAAACAATTCCGATTTAATTGCCGTAAACGGCGGTTTCCTCGAAGTTCGCCCAGACAAGGTCACAATTCTAGCGGAATCAGCTGAACGTCCTTCTGATATTGATGTAGAGCGAGCACGACGCGCCAAAGAACGCGCTGAACGCCGCCTGCAAAGCCAGCAAGACGACGTCGATTTTAAACGTGCAGAATTAGCCTTGAAACGCGCACTCAATCGTCTAGACTTACAAAAGGGTCAATAAATCAAATAAGGACGTAAAAGGAGCCCTGCTCCTTTTACCGACCAAAGCCAAACCCCAATCCACGTGATTGGGGTTTTTTTGTATGGATTGATTGGAAGGAGAGAGAACCTCTGGTGGAGAAGAGCGCATATCCGTAGGAGGAGAGCGCATAACCGCCGGAGAAGAGCGCATATCCGCGTGAGGAGAGCGCATAACCGCGTGAGGAGAGCGCATATCCGAGTGAGGAGAGCGCATATCCCAGCCAGAAGTCCCCATCCCCCAACATCAAAACTTGTCATAACCCTCTATCCTAAACATAGACATGCATAAAAGGGGTTGTTCCCTTTTCTATCTTTTCCATAGAGCTTAGTCAGGCCGTGAGAGGAGTGAGCTAGTTTGGAAGTGTATCAGAATAGTTATTTGTTTGTCGTCGCTTTTTTACTGATGGGGGTTATTCTTCCGATTGTTGCATTAACGGCTGGAAGACTGCTGCGTCCACATAAGCCTAGTGCAGCCAAAGCGAGTACGTATGAGAGTGGGGTGGAGCCGTATGAGGATGCTCGGGTTCAGTTCCATGCACAGTATTATATGTTTGCGCTCCTGTTTGTCATTTTTGATGTGGAGACGGTTTTCTTATATCCATGGGCGGTGGCCTATGATCGATTAGGTATGTTTGCACTAGTGGAGATGCTGATTTTTGTTGTGATGCTGTTAATTGGTTTAGTGTATGCCTGGAAAAAGAAGGTGCTGCAATGGAATTCCATTTAGAGGATATTAGTCCGGATGAGAAGGCGGAGCTTAGTCGTAATGTGTTTATGACGACGCTTGAGCAGATGAAGGGGTGGTCTCGGAGCAATTCTTTGTGGCCGCTGACTTTTGGACTAGCATGCTGTGCAATAGAAATGATGGGGGTCGGATCTTCCTATTATGATTCGGACCGGTTTGGTTCATTTTTTCGTCCTTCTCCGAGACAGTCAGATGTGATGATCGTGTCGGGGACGGTCACGAAAAAAATGGCACCAGTGCTGCGGAGACTCTATGATCAAATGCCGGAGCCAAAGTGGGTTATTGCGATGGGATCCTGTGCTACCGCAGGGGGGCCATATGTGAAGTCGTACTGTGTGGTGAAAGGGGTAGACCAGATTGTGCCGGTGGATGTATATATTCCGGGCTGTCCGCCGAATCCTGCTGCCTTGATATATGGTATTAACAAGCTTCAGGAAAAAATCCGCTACGAAGCAAAAACGGGAAGGCGGGTGACAACTACACATGACGGATGAGAAGCCAAGGGCTGGCAAGGCGGAGGGCACTGATCAAACATTTGATCAAGGAGAATCTACCAAACCGAAGCGGCCTGCTGCGAGATCGAAAGCCAAAAAGGAAGAGGCGGATACGGAAAAGGCTCCATCCCACAATCAGCCGTTACTAGATAAATATGTGTCTGTACTGAAGGAGCATTTAGGAGAGGATTGCATAGAAGCGGCCTACATTAATCGTTTATCGAAGCACGTTCCGACTATTGAAGTAGGGGTAGAGAAATTCTATGAAGTGGCTGAGTTTCTAAAATACAATGAACAGCTCGCCTTCCATTATCTTTCTAATTATCATGGTACTGATTTTGAAACACACTATGAGTTATACGCTCATCTCTATTCCTTTCTAAATGAACAGTCTATCGCTTTAAAAGTGAAGCTGGACCATGAGCAGCCAGTGATAGAGTCACTTACCTCGTTATGGAACGGGGCAAACTGGCCGGAATGTGAAGTGTATGATCTGCTTGGCATTCAATTTCATAACCACCCCCAGTTACATCGTATTTTTCTCGGGGAGGATTGGAAGGGGCATCCGCTTCGGAAGGATTATGAGCCGTATGATGAGGAGGTGTAGCAGTGATACGGACAGAGGAAATGCTATTGAATGTAGGACCGCAGCACCCTAGCACCCACGGAGTGTTTCGGCTTGTCGTTACGATAGACGGTGAAACCATTACAGAAGCAAAGCCGGTAGTAGGCTATCTTCATAGAGGGACAGAAAAGATTGCTGAGAATCTGCAGTACACCCAAATTATCCCCTACACCGACCGTATGGACTACCTTTCTGCTATGACAAATAACTATGTAATCTGTCATGCTGTGGAAACAATGATGGAGCTGGAAATTCCTGAGCGTGGGGAATATTTGCGTGTTATCGCTATGGAGCTTGGTCGTATTGCCAGTCATTTAGTTTGGTTTGGCACCTATTTGCTTGATATTGGAGCGGTAAGTCCCTTTTTATATGCATTCCGAGAAAGGGAGCTCATTATTAATCTATTAAGCGAGCTTTGCGGGGCGAGGCTAACGTTTAATTACATGAGAATCGGCGGAGTGAAGTGGGACGCTCCTCCGGGATGGATTGATAGAGTACAGGAATTCATCCCTTACATGAGAGAGCAGCTTAAGGGGTACGATGAACTCGTCACGGGTAACGAAATATTTTTCAATAGGCTTAAAGGTGTAGGAGTGTATAGCAGGGAGGAAGCAATTCACTATTCCTTAAGTGGTGCCAACCTCCGTTGCACTGGAGTGGAGTGGGATTTACGAAAACACGAATCCTATTCCATTTACGACCGTTTTGATTTTGATGTTATTACGAGAGAGGAAGGGGATGCGCTAGCTCGTTATCACTGTCGAATGGCGGAGATAGAAGAATCACTCCGCATTGTCGAACAAGCAGTAGAGCAATTTCCAGAGAGCGGTCCCGTCCTTGGAAAAGTACCGAAAATAGTTAAACCGCCAAAGGGAGAAGCCTACGTTCGCATTGAATCACCACGCGGAGAAATTGGCTGCTATATTGCGAGCCAGGGGAAAAAAGAGCCGTATCGCCTGAAGTTTCGCAGACCTTCCTTTTATAACCTGCAAATCTTGCCTCGTTTACTGGAAGGAGAAAATATTGCTAACCTCATTACCATTTTGGGCGGGGTGGATATCGTCCTCGGGGAGGTAGATGGCTGATGAACCATTGGATTGACGGGGTACTGCAAAGCCCTGCAACTGGTTCTGGTTTCCTAATGCAAATGCTTCTGGTTGCTATGATGCTTATGCTGGTCCTTGGGTTTGTGACCTTTGCTATCCTGGCTGAGCGTAAAGTGATGGGATATATGCAGCTGCGCTTTGGCCCAAACCGAGTGGGAGGACGCTTCGGATTACTCCAAACGGTAGCAGATATTATAAAGCTGCTTACGAAGGAAGATACAAGACCGAAGCTTGCAGATAAGCCGCTCTATATCATAGCGCCAGTCATAACGTTTACGCCTGCCTTTATGGTTCTCGCGGTTATCCCATTTACGGATCGCTTCCATTTTGCCGATATTGGAGTCGGCTTATTGTATTACGTAGCCGTTTCAGGTATCTCTACAATCGGTATCATTACGGCGGGCTGGGCGTCCAATAACAAATATGCGCTCATGGGCGGTATGCGTTCGGCAGCGCAGATGATTTCCTACGAAATTCCGCTCGTAATGTCTGTCATTGGGGTCATTCTCTTTGCTGGAAGTCTTAATCTGATCGAGATTGTGGAAGCTCAATCCAACGTAGCCTATATATTCCTTCAACCAATTGGATTTCTAGTATTTCTCATTTGTGCGAATGCTGAGCTGAACCGTACCCCATTTGACCTTCCTGAAGCGGAATCAGAGCTCGTCGCTGGATATCATGTGGAGTATTCAGGCTTCCGCTGGGCATTTTTCATGCTGTCGGAATACGTGTATTTATTCGCTACGGCAGCACTCATTACCGTTTTGTTCCTCGGTGGCTGGAACCCGATACCCGGTCTAGCGTTTATTCCTGCTCCCTTCTGGTTTATCGGTAAATTTATGGTGATGATATTTTTCTTTATTTGGATTCGTGTCTCTCTGCCAAGGATGAGGGTGGATCAGCTGCTCGAATTTGGATGGAAGGTTTTACTGCCTGTTGCACTAGCCAATGTGTTTCTCTCCGTCTTGATCAAGGAGATATTGTTCTAGGGAGTACGTAAGGAAGGGAAGACAGTCTTCTATAAGGGAGGAGTTACGATGAAGGGGATTGGAAAAGGACTCGCCTACACGTTGAAGAATATGTCTAAACAGAAAATGACCTATTCATATCCGGAGGAAGCGGTACCAATGCCTGATCGATTTAGAGGAATTCAGAAGTTTTTTCCGGAAAAATGTATTGTCTGTAATCAATGCGTTAATATTTGTCCGACAGATTGCATTTCCTTGACGGGCATTAAACATCCTGATCCAGAAAAGAAAGGCAAGATAATTGATACCTATGACATCAATTTTGAAATTTGCATTTTGTGTGATTTGTGTACGGAGGTGTGTCCAACAGAAGCTATTATCATGACGAATAACTTTGAATTAGCACAGTATTCTAGAGATGAGCTGTATAAGGATCTCGTCTATTTAGATGAAAATGATGAGCACCAGCGAGAGGAGAATAAGGCATGAATGGGGAGGTAGCAGCATTTCTAATATTATCTGGGCTGGCTATCTTTGGAGCCATTCTGATGCTGAACGTTACTCGCGTTATTCACATGCTGTTGTCCCTCGTGCTGACTTTTCTTAGCATTGCTGGCATTTATGTGCTGTTGTCTGCTGAATTTGTAGCAATGGTACAGGTGCTGATATATTCTGGTGCGATGGCGATATTGATGATGTTTGGCATTATGCTGACAAAGCACGATGATCAACAGGCGCAAAAACTGCCTGCCCGGCGCGGGATATGGCTAGGAGTGGCGTTGGCTGGCTTCTTTGTCGTGATGTACCGGCTAATTGAGAGAATTGCTGTTACCCCAGGGAGTGAAGCACTTCATGTAAGAAATACGGAGCAAATAGGTATAGCTCTCTATTCGCATTACATCATTCCTTTTGAGCTTATGTCGATTGTCCTGCTGGTTGCTTTAATCGGTGCTATCGTCCTTGCTAGAAAGGAAGAGGATGTAACATGACCATTCATGCTTATTTGATGCTGGCAGTTGTATTGTTTAGTATCGGTTTATTTGGTGCATTGACGAAACGGAACATGGTCATTGTTCTTATTTCCATAGAGTTAATGCTGAATGCAGTCAATATTAATCTAGTGGCCTTCAGCAAGCTTGGTCCGTACCCGGCTATTACAGGGCAGGTATTTTCGTTATTTACCATTACGCTTGCGGCAGCAGAGGCGGCTGTCGGCATTGCCATATTACTCGCATTATATCGAAATAAAAAGACGGTCCAAATCGATGAAATGGCTGATTTAAAAGGATGAGGACTGCAGATTTGATGTATAGAAGGGACTGTTATAGATGGTAGCAATGGCGTGGATTGTCCCTCTTCTGCCTTTATGTACCTTTGTACTGTGCATTCTCCTGCAACGAAGCAAAGCTCATCAGTGGGCTGGTCTTCTCGGAAGCTTCATGTCCGGGGCAGCCTTTGTGCTATCTCTTTGGTTGATGCTCGTTCAGTGGCAGGGAGGAAGTGCATCCTGGCAGTGGGAGTGGCTTGCTGTCGGAGAAGCATCCTTTACAGTTGGGTATCTTATCAACCCCTTGAACGTTTGGATGCTTGTCATCGTGTCGCTCGTATCGTTTTTAGTTCATGTGTATTCGTTGACGTATATGAAAGCAGACGAACGGAGAGGCGTTTATTTTTCTTATTTGGGCTTGTTCACCGCGTGTATGCTTGCTCTGGTGATGTCTTCTAATCTGCTGCAGTTTTATATGCTTTGGGAGCTAGTAGGGTTAGGATCTTTTCTGTTAATTGGCTTTCATTATGAAAAACACGCAGCCCGGGCCGCTGCTAAAAAAGCATTTATCATGACCAGAATTGGCGACGTAGCATTGCTTGTTGGAATGGTGTTGTTGTATTGGCAAATTGGCAGCCTGGAAATGGCGACTATATTCCAAGGGATAGAGAACGGAGAAATCTCTGAAAGAATGATAACCTGGACAGCGATTTTACTATTTATCGGTGCCATGGGGAAATCAGGTCAGTTTCCGCTCCACACCTGGCTGCCAGATGCGATGGAAGGTCCAACTCCTGTTTCCGCTTTGATCCATGCGGCAACTATGGTAGCAGCTGGAGTATATCTAGTAGCTGCCATGTATCCTTTATTTCAGGCAAGTGAGGCTGCACTTCAGGTGGTGGCCGTTGTTGGTGGGGTGACAGCTCTGTTTGCAGCCGTTGTCGCTACCGTCCAACAGGATATCAAACGGGTTCTCGCCTACTCGACTATATCGCAGCTTGGCTATATGATGCTTGCTCTAGGCTGTGCTGGTTATGTGGCAGGAGTGTTTCACTTAACAACCCACGCCTTCTTTAAAGCGTTACTATTCCTTGCGGCAGGCAGTGTTATTCATGTAGTAGGGAGCAACCGATTAGAAGAAATGGGAGGCTTGTGGGGAAGGTTAAAAGGCACGGGCATATTATTTCTAATCGGCACCCTGGCTATTACAGGAGTACCTTTGCTTTCTGGTTTCTTTAGCAAGGAGGAAATGTTGCTTGTAACCTATGGAGAGGGCCAATATGGATTATTCGCAGCTGCTTTGCTAACGGCCTTTTTGACAGCCTTCTATATGTTCCGCTTGTTTTTCCTGATCTTCTTCGGAGGAAAGGCGAAGCTTGCGGTTGTAAAAGGAGCTCATAAAGCATCATTGCCTATGCTTGTACCGATGGTAGTACTTGGGGTATTGGCTGCTGGAGCGGGCTATATCAATACTTCCTGGTTTGGCACCTTTCTAAGCGACTGGTTATTAAAGAACCCATTAATAGAGGAGAGTCACGCCGAGGGGGCCATTTGGATAATGGGAGTTACCATTTTCATGACCTTGCTTGGTTTTATGCTAGCTTATCGATTCTACCAAACAGATTCGACTGGAGCCTTTTGGTTAGCAACAGCATTCCCTGGCACCCATGAAGCGATGAGGAAAGGGTTCTTTATAGATAGCTTCTATAAGAACACCTTTGTATTAGGGGCTCGGTCCCTTGGTATCATCGGCAATTGGACGGAAGTGTATGTTATTAACGGCATTGTTCGTTTTATTTTCTCGGGCGTTACGCTCTTATCTCGAACTGGATCAGCATTCCAGAACGGACAAGTACAGCGATATGGAGCTGTGGCTGCAATTGGACTTGTTGTGCTGGTTGTCTGTGTACTGGTCAAGGGGAGGTATTTATAAATGACACTTCTTACCTTACTCATTTGTTCGCCACTATTCGTTATCCTGCTACTTTCGTTTCTTTCTTCAGCACCGACCCATACGAAAAAAACGGCCGTTATTCTTGGCTCGATTATTCCAGTATTATTGTCCTTTTGGGTGTGGAAGGAATTTAGAAGTGGGGAAACATTATGGTTTAGTTCTGAATGGATTACATTTGGAGCAGAGCCTTCCTTTACTATCTCCTTTGACATTGCGGTAAATGGTTTTTCGGTACTTATGCTTGTGTTGACTACCGTGCTTACCTGCTTATCCCTCATGACGGCAGCTTTGCAAGTGACGGAGAAATTCCTGCATTATGCCATGCTCACCTTTGCCTTGGAGTTAGGTGTCATCGGTGTATTTGCGGCTCAGAATCTTGTACTGTTCTTTATTTTCTTAGAAGTCACTCTGCTGCCGATGTTTCTGCTAATTGCTAAGTGGGGAGGAGCCCACAAGGAGAAAGCAGCATACAGCTATTTACTGTATAACGGTATCGGTTCAGCGTTTCTTCTCCTGAGCATTACGCTCGTTCTTGCTCAAGCTGGTACCACTAGCTACGATGTGTTGAAGGTGACCTCTCTTGAGCCAGGAACGGAGCTGCTCGTTCTTTGTTTCATGCTGATTGCCTTTGCTGTCAAGCTTCCGATAGTTCCTCTTCATACGTGGATGGTCAGAGTACATGTAGAAGCACCTCCAGCTTTAGTAATGATTCATGCAGGAGTGCTGCTCAAAATAGCGGCTTATGGGCTGGTTCAATTCGGTATTGGACTATTTCCGACATCCTTTGACAAAATTGCGCTCATTCTCGCCATCTTAGGATTAGTAAACGTGCTATATGGGGCTTTGATTGCTTTCGTGCAAAAGGAGATCAGAGCTGTGTTCGCCTATTCCAGCATATCGCATATGGGACTTGTTCTCCTAGGGGCGGCGGTTATGAATGAAGCAGGTGTACAGGGGGCGATCTTTCACTCTATATCCCATGGTCTGATCGCAGCACTTGTATTTTTCCTGATTGGGACATTGCTAAAAAGAACAGGAACGACACAACTACAACATCTAAGTGGATTGGCAAGGTCAATGCCATTATTTGCTGGTGTATTTCTTGCAGCCGGGCTTGCTTCGTTAGGCTTACCTGGTATGAGTGGTTTTGTAGGAGAATTTATGACATTTCTCGGTGTATTTAAAGATATGCCTGTTTTAGGCGGTATTGGTGTGATTGGCATTATCTTAGCTGCTGTCTATATTCTTCGGGTAGTGCTTGACGTCACTTTTGGAAAGGACTCAAGCAACATAGCTACAGCGGATTTACAGCATGGGGAGTGGGTGCCAGTGACGGTGTTATTGGCGGGCATACTTCTTATGGGACTCATCCCAGATGTAGTAACAGGTCAGCTGGATCCCGTCTTGAAAGCTATCTTCATAAGGATAGGAGGGTAAAGTTATGGATATGGAGACACTGCTTCAATATGATTGGGGAAGGATGGCGCCGGAATTCACAATACTTCTGACTGCCACCCTTCTCTCCCTCATCGATTTATGCCTGCCAAAGCGAACAGAACGAAAAGGCCTTTTTATTCTCGGTCTGGCAGGAATTGTGATTGCTTTATTGTTTCTCATCAATCAAATACATTTAGAGCCAACTCTCATACTCATGGATACGTATCGATTTGATGGGTTGGCTGTCAGCTTTAAGTTTATATTGTTAGTTGGTGCATTATTAACTATGATGCTTGCAATGGGAAATAAAATGGTCAATCAGGGGGAGTATGTCTATCTGATGCTCACTGCCTTACTGGGGGCGATGATGATGGCATCTAGTGCAGACCTCATCACGTTAATAGTAGGCTTAGAGCTGCTGTCCATTTCTTCTTATATATTGGTAGGCCTTCAGCGAAGATCGCAAAAGGCAAATGAGGGCGCGATGAAATATGTGGTGCAGGGCGGTATTGCCTCCAGTATTTTATTATTTGGGTTCAGTTACCTGTACGGGTTGACTGGCAGTACTCAATTAAGTGTTATTTCCGAATTGCTGCCTTCGGTAATCCGAAGTGACGTTCAGGGTCTTCTAGTGGTTGCCTTGGTATTCATCTTTACAGGCATAGCGTTTAAACTAGCTGTTGTTCCATTTTCGATGTGGGCACCAGATGTATATGAAGGGGCACCTGTTCCGATTGCAGCATTCCTAAGCGGGGTTTCCAAGGCGGCTGGGTTCGTTTTGCTTCTGCGTCTTTCCTCAAGCATATTTACCATAACAGAGCTAGAGCCAATGGTAAGCGCATTGCTTCCTTGGTTAGCTGTCGGGGCAGCTGTAACGATGATGGTAGGAAATGTAGTGGCGTTACGCCAAACCAATATAAAACGACTACTAGCCTATTCCAGCATTGCCCACGCAGGATATTTACTTGTCCCTGTCGTATCTTTTTCGCCCCTAACTGTCGAGAATATGTGGTTTTACCTCCTTGTCTATTTGTTTATGACAATCGGTGCGTTTGCTATTGTGTATATTCTTTCCGAACAGCATGAGACAGAGGGAAGGGATATCTTCAAGGGACTATACAGTAGATCGCCGTTTTTAGCAATCGCCATGACCATTATCCTCTTATCGTTAGCCGGGATTCCAGGTACTGCTGGGTTTTTCGCGAAATTGCATCTTATATTAGGTGCGTTTAGTGGTACTTCGGTTGAGCTCGCTCTAGTCATCGTTATGGTACTTACGACTATCCTTTCCTATATCTATTATTTTGGGATAATTGCCCACATGTTCCTTAGGAAAAATCCATTTTCATTTAATGAAATCCACATTCCTGCGTATTGTATCCCGTTAATAACAAGCTGCGTAATGGTTATAGTAGTACTAGGGGTCCTCCCGAACATTGCCCTAGATTTCTACCATAATCATGTTGATTTTGTAAATTTAACAAAGGGTTTATGGAATGGGGTTATAAAGTAAGATAAGATGAGGATGAGTCAGACGACTGATCCTTTTTTTATGTCTAATAATGCCTTTTTAGGAGTTGTGGGTTTAAGGACCCGACAAAAAAGGTAATGGGTAACATATCACACCGCCTGGTTTGACATACGCGGGCTGCCGTGTCAAAGTTTTACTAGTGAACTTTGTCGTTATTTCCCCGGCAATAATGTGTAATAATGACATATTTCCGATTAGGAAACATGATAATGTCGATAGTTATGCCGGCTGACCAGTTAATAGAAAGGTGTGAGTATCTCATGGCAGATGTAGGTTTTCAATCTTTAACCAACATGATTTCCCATATTGTATTTATTGCTATTACGTGGAGGCTGCTCCAATCCATTAATTTGGACGGACTCATAAAAAAAGGTAAAGTATTTGAAGCAAGATTATTACTCATATTTCTGACCATTACAATAGGAACGGCGGTAAGTAATTTCTTTTTGGATTACTTACAATGGTCTAAGAATCTACACTTCTTATTATGATTTTTATGCTAGTTATCCATCAACAGCAGTAGCCCCTTCTGCTGCTGAATATGTCGAAACTATTAGGGGTCTTTTAGTGTATGTATTCCTCCTTTCCTGACGATAATGGTATTATGATTTTTTCCAAGGGAGAGGGATTAATTTGAAACACTTTTCTATCATTGTAGTAATACTATTGTGTATCCAGCCGCAATTGTTCCAGACAGCTCAAGCGGTTGACGGGGACGAGTTTCTGCCGCTGGAAGATATGCTTACATTTGCTGAAGACTACGAGCTGAACGTTTCAGAGTGGTCTCTTCAAATGAAGCGGCAAATAAAGCCGGAAGAGGTTCCACACTATGTGGAAGCTTTACGAGATCGATATCCCGATATACAGAAGGATGAATCTTCCAAAAGAGTACGTCTTGTCCTTTCCAACCACCATAAAAATGATATGATTATCGAATCTTTTATTATCCTTTTAGCGAAGGATACGCACTCATATGCTGAAGTAGTATATAACGTTACCGGGGAAAACACCGAATTGTCGACAATAAGTGACTTTTTTCCTAGGTTTCAAGCGGTGAAAACTGGTGTTTTTCAAGAAAATACCACAATATTCACTTGTGTGAAAACGGATTACAATGGTATGATAGATGGTGTTTTGTTACTCGAAGAATTCAGTAATAGAGTAAAAATGAAAGAACTGCAAACACTAAACGAAGAAGATTTTATTTCAGTTACCGGATATAGTAGCCAATGGACCCAGGCGATACCTTATGAGAATGGGACTGCAGCGAACGCTCAAATTGCGCTTCGAGAAGGATTGGGCGCAAAGACAACCCTTACATTTGGAACGCCGATAATAACGAGTGAATATTAATATAGAGAAAATGGACGCGGAGGGGAATGACCTTGGAAAAAATCATCGTCCGCGGTGGCAATCAGTTAACAGGCACCGTTAAGGTAGAAGGTGCAAAGAATGCTGTTCTGCCTGTCATCGCAGCAAGCCTAATAGCTAGTGAAGGTAAAAGCATCCTGCATGAAGTACCCGCTCTCGCTGATGTAAACACAATAAGTGAAGTATTAAGATATATGAATGCTGATGTAGACATTAATCAGAATACGGTAACTATTGATGCGTCAAGAGAGCTGACAACAGAAGCACCATTTGAATACGTTCGTAAGATGAGAGCATCTGTCCTTGTTTTAGGACCATTACTTGCTCGTTACGGACACGCAAAGGTTGCGCTGCCTGGTGGTTGTGCAATTGGATCCAGACCGATTGATCAACACCTGAAAGGCTTTGAAGCAATGGGTGCTAAGATTAATGTAGGTAATGGATTTATTGAAGCCTACACAGAAGAGGGTCGCCGATTACAAGGCGCTCGTATATACTTTGATGTACCAAGCGTTGGAGCAACTGAAAACGTTATGATGGCAGCAGCACTAGCAGAAGGAAAGACAGTCCTTGAAAACTGTGCAAAAGAGCCTGAAATCGTTGACCTTGCTAACTATCTAAACAAGATGGGTGCAAAAGTAGTAGGGGCAGGAACTGAAACAATCCGCATTACTGGAGCGGAGAAATTAATTGGAGCAGAACACACTATAATTCCAGACCGTATTGAAGCGGGTACCTTTATGGTAGCAGCAGCAATTACGGAAGGAAATGTGCTCGTAAAAGGAGCAGAACAAGAACACCTTCGATCTCTAATGGCCAAGATGCAAGAAATGGGCGTTACGATTGAAGAGGAAGAAGAAGGGTTGCGTGTAATTGGACCGAAAGAACTGAAAGCAGTCGATATTAAGACAATGCCGCACCCAGGTTTCCCAACTGACATGCAATCACAAATGATGGCCCTGATGCTTCGTGCACAAGGCACAAGTGTTATTACGGAAACTGTTTTTGAAAACCGCTTTATGCACGTTGAGGAATTCCGTCGTATGAATGCTCATCTGAAAATTGAAGGTCGCTCTGTTATTGTGGAAGGTCCTTCCGATTTACAAGGAGCAGAGGTAGCAGCAACGGATCTTCGTGCAGGAGCAGCGCTCATTGTAGCTGGATTAGTTGCAGATGGATATACTCGTGTGACAGAACTAAAACACCTGGATCGCGGCTATGTTAACTTCGCAGAGAAACTAAAAGAGCTAGGCGCAGATGTGGAAAGAATTAATGAACCAGCTGCGGAAGATGTTGGACCGACAACAGATGTAGATCTGAAATCTTCCCTATCCTCATAAGCAGGAACCCAAACGACTTCTCGATATGGAGAAGTCGTTTTTTTTATGGAATTTGTCTATAGTAGCTGTTGTCAGCCAGGCTGCTGCTAACCCCAATGCGGAAGTGAATGGTCCTAATGTAAATAACACGAGATGATTCCCCCTATGTCTCCTTTTCGTGTTCGCTCACTAAGCGCTGACACCATTTAATATACGTTCCTATTCCAACAATTTGACTACAGATTTCTTCTAAACATCTGCCCAATCTCTTCATAAAAAGGTGTTCTACTAAACCCAATTGTTGTATAGAAATGTTAGTAGAGTAAATAGAGGAGGGGAGCGTCTGCATGAGAACATGGAAAAAACCCGGGATACTATTTGTAAGTGGGTTAATCCTCATTATTCTTGTATTACCGACGTTAATCGTCATACCTTTCATTGGATCCAATGCCGAGCAACAAGCTCAGCCTGTCGTAGCGACACCTACAGAATCGGCTCAGGGCAATACGCTAGCCGACAACCCGGCATTGATGGTCTCAGTCTTACGCTCGCAAACAGAAGAGGTGGATGAAGTACCTTTGGAATTGTATGTTGCCAGAGTAGTTGCCTCGGAAATGCCGGCAGATTTTGAATTGGAGGCGCTGAAGGCACAGGCATTAGCAGCTAGGACGTATATCGTTCAGTACCTATCTAACGATGATTCATCACAGGTGACGGACACGGTTAACCATCAGGTATATAAGAATGATGAAGAGCTTCGAGTAGCCTGGGGTACAGACTACGACTGGAAAATGAGCAAAATCGAGCAAGCTGTATCAGAAACAAAGGGTGAAATTATTACCTATCAGGAGAAGCCAATCACAGCAGCCTTTTTTTCTACTTCCAATGGCTATACTGAGAATTCAGAGGACTATTGGCCGAATAAAATACCTTATTTACGCAGTGTAGAGAGTCCGTGGGATGCTGAATCACCGAAATATGTAGACCAGCAAGTGTTTACCAAGCAGCAGATAGAGGATAAGCTCGAGGTGGCCATTACATCCAATCAGCCAGCACTATCGAATATAAGCAAGACAGACAGTGAACGGGTGTCGACCGTGACAATCGGCGGTAAATCGTTTACGGGTAGAGAAATAAGAGAAGCGCTTGCTTTAAATTCTTCTGATTTCTCCGTGAAATACAAGAACGAACATATTATATTTACAACGAAAGGCTATGGTCACGGAATTGGCATGAGCCAATATGGAGCCAATGGTATGGCACAAGAAGGTAACTCGTATCAGGACATTGTGGCGCATTATTACAAGGATGTGAAAATCAGCCAGATCGATTCCTATTTACCGAAATTAGCCTCGAAATAGGGAAAAGGTATAAAAAACTAGCTTTGTCGAACAATAAGTGTAAAAAATTTTTTAGAATAGGTATAGTTCTTCCTCTTTCTGTTCAGAATGGTTGCTGAGGTGATGATGAAATGAGAGAGGAAGAAAACAAAAGCGTTTCAAAAAATACTTGGAAACGTGTTTTCCGAAAAAAATGGTTTTTCCCAAGCGTGTATCTAATTACCGCAGCTTTGCTTTTAACTGGAGTGCTTTGGTACCAAAATACAGGAACGAATAACCAAGCCGAGCAGCCAGGCGCGAAAGAAGACGTAGACAGCATTGATTTTTCTTATGAGGATAACGACGCAGAGCCAGTAATGGAGCAATCAGAAAATTTAAGCATGCCAGTAGAAGGGCGCG
Organism: Pontibacillus salicampi; assembly: GCF_042434395.1. Lineage (NCBI taxonomy): Bacteria > Bacillati > Bacillota > Bacilli > Caryophanales > Bacillaceae > Pontibacillus > Pontibacillus salicampi. Next base: position 249,321 of record NZ_JBHLTP010000013.1, read on the forward strand.
AAGAAGTTGTTATCAAAACCAAGTTTTACGATGCGAATGGTAGTAAAGAGGACCAGGAGCAGGCGCTAGTATTCTACGAGAACCGTTACTACCAAAGTAAGGGTATCAGTATCGCGAAAGAAGATGGCAAAGTCTTTGATGTAACTGCTTCCGCTAGTGGGACGGTTACAGAAGTGAAGGAAGATCCGTTGTTTGGTCAACTAGTAGAGCTTACTCACGAGAACAATGTAACGACAAAGTACATGAGTCTTGGAGAAGTATTAGTTGAAGTTGGTGCAGAAGTACAACAAGGTGATGTTATTGCTACAGCCGGTAAGAATCTTGCTGGTAAAGATGCAGGAGTTCATGTTCACTTTGAAGTGCGCAAAGGAGACACAGCTCTAAACCCTGAGGAGTTCTTCAATCAGCCATTAAATAAGCTAGAAGCTTCTAATGGCGAGGAAGAGAACGAAGGAACAGAGGAAGAGCAAGCGTCTGAGGAGCAATCTACAGAGCAATCCGCTGAAGAAAGCAGTGACCAGTCAGAAGGAGCTGACCATGAAGAAGGTCAGGACCCATCTGATAAGGAAGATGCTGAGAGAAGCGAAGATACTCCTGAAGACAGTGAATCTGGTACAGAAGAGCCAAATGAGGATACTCAATCTTCCATATCTATGACAAACGCATAACCTTATAGAAGAACCCCTTTCACCTTTTTAGGCGGAGGGGGTTTTTTACGTTCCTACTAGGTTTCCTTTTATAGGTTTTGAAGAAATTACAGCATTCATTATTATTTTTTGGGGAATGTCAACTTTTTTTGTCGAAGCTATATATACTATTGGGAATATTTGATATATTATGTTTAATTAAAATGGTCATATAATTTAGGAAAGAAGGTAATGTGATGGATGTCGGTGCTGTACTGAGAGATGCAAAGTACACGAACCTATCTTTATATTATCTGGTTCATATATTACCCAATATGTGTGACGATAAAGATGTTACTCGTCTCGTTAAGGACTATTGTATGCAAATGGATAATTCGGAAGCACGTCATCATGGTTTGGAATTCTTACTCGTCCATCATTATATGGAAGAGTTTCAAACTTTACTTCAGGAGAACACTCTATCAAAGTATCCTTACGAACAATCCTGGGGTCGTTTATACGAGCTTTATTACCGAGCGGAAATTCAGAACTTATCAAGCTTTGAGATGCTGCATGAATTAAAGGAAATAACCATTTACTCAGACGAACAACGATGTATGCAGATTATATTGGAGCTATACAGCTACTATAAAATGAATCGGTTTGATAAGATAGGCAGTCTAACCGATGAATTAGGATGGAAGCTGGAAAAGCTCGAGCCCTCTATTATAAAGGACTCCTATACATATCGATTATATGAAATATTGCAACGGTATCATTGGAGACGAAATGAATTATTATTATCTAGAAAATACGGCTACCGTATACTGCAGAATCACATTTCTCCACGACGTCGCTGTAAAACACAGCAATGCTTAGGAATGAGCTACCTTTTTGATGGATACGATCAAGGAATCTTTCATTTACAAGAGGCACTGCAAATCGCGGAAAAATGGAAGTTAACCAGATTCTACTTTAGTGTAAAGGAACAGAATATCCCGTTCCTAAGTGCCTATTACAAAAAAACAGAAGGAATTACCTCCTGTGAGCCCTCGGAACAAGCACACCTGGCCATTGCAAATGGAAATACCGGAAAAGCGATAGCAATATTGAATACCTTTGTAGAGCTTTCTCCTTTCCAAAAATATTATCTTGGCCTGGCAGCTCAAAATGAAGTGCTGCTGCTGGAATCCTATAACGATTTTATTACCAACATGAGTCATCACTTCTATGCTAGATTACCCCTTCGACAATTACATCACTCCTGAAACAAGGCCCATTCTGAAACGGAATGGGTTTTTCGTATGCTTATAGGTATAAGGTTGTGTCTTTTGTATCTTCAAGCGGTGCCACAGCAGTTATACATACCCCCTGCACTAATCGGTCCATGGACTTATTACGCATTACTCAAGAAGGTCGATACTAATAATAGAGTAAGCTTTGGGAGGTTGGCATAGTGAAGTTCAATGGAAAACGATTACTGTTAGGTGCACTGGTATCCGTTAATATGGTCATATGGATACTAGTTGGCGTCTTCATGATTAGAAAAGGTATGAATCCGTTGCAGTCCTCGGAGGGGAAGGAGGGAAACGGATCAGCTGACCCACAGGCTGTTGATGTATATACACCTCAAGAGGTTGAAATGGTTGCTTTAGTCATCCTCATCGGTATCCTTTTTTTCTTCTTTATTTGGTTCATGACAAGAAAAAAATGAACAAGAAAGCTTGTCACCCCTTGTCCCTCAAGACATTTTAAGCATAAACCCTCATGCCTGCACATAATCTGTTACAAACCGAGTAAACAGGAAGGTTTGAGGTGAGAGGAAAGGTCCTCATGCGTCTTAGAAGTGTCTACATCATTGAATCCATCTCTTACACATTATCCCTTATAGTATCACCTTGTCTCATTTCACACCTTTGATACCCAATGATCAGGAGGCGAGTGGTGTGCACGATTACATCAAAGAACGAACTATCAAGATTGGGAAATATATCGTGGAGACGAGAAAAACCGTACGAGTAATCGCGAAAGAATTCGGTGTGTCTAAAAGTACTGTTCATAAGGATTTGACGGAGCGATTACCCGACATAAATCCAGAGCTTGCGAATGAAGTAAAGGAGATTTTGGATTACCATAAGGCCATCAGGCATCTTAGAGGCGGTGAAGCAACCAAGAAGAAATATAAGATGAAGCCAGGAAGAGAGGAGCCCGCGAATACAGCAGGCTGAGCTGCTCGTTAAGCCTATAGTCCTAAATCTTTTGGGACATGAACTTTTTTCTTCGATTATGACAAATTTTGTAGAAAAATGTGATAAAATATTACCTTAGGAGAAAACTGTAATCGGAGAACAAGTTTATAAATTAGGAGGAACATGCTCAAATGTTTGCACGGGATATTGGAATTGACCTTGGTACTGCCAATGTTTTAATACATGTTAAGGGAAAAGGGATTGTCTTAAACGAACCATCTGTCGTTGCGATGGATCGTAATACCGGCAAAGTACTCGAAGTCGGTGAAGAAGCACGCCGGATGGTTGGGCGTACGCCAGGGAATATTGAAGCGATTCGTCCGTTGAAGGATGGTGTAATTGCCGATTTTGACGTTACAGAAGCCATGTTAAAACATTTCATTAACAAAATTAATGTACGGGGCTTTCTGTCTAAGCCTCGTATGTTGATATGCTGTCCTACAAATATCACCAAAGTGGAACAAAAGGCCATCAAAGAAGCAGCAGAAAAAAGCGGAGGAAAACGAGTATTCCTTGAAGAGGAACCGAAAGTCGCAGCTATTGGTGCTGGCATGGATATCTTTCAGCCAAGCGGGAATATGGTAGTAGATATCGGTGGAGGCACGACAGACGTAGCCGTTCTTTCCATGGGGGATATCGTAACAGCCTCTTCTATTAAGATGGCGGGAGATAAATTTGATCATGAAATCCTTCAATACATCAAGAAGCAGTACAAGCTATTAATCGGGGAGCGCACAGCAGAAGACATTAAGGTGAATGTTGCGACTGTTTTTCCAGATTCCCGTAACGAGGAAATAGATATTCGTGGTCGTGATATGGTTTCAGGACTGCCTAGAACTATTACCGTTTATACGAAAGAGATTGAAACAGCTTTAACAGAAGCGGTTTCTGTCATTGTCCAGTCTGCTAAGCAGGTGCTGGAGCGTACGCCACCTGAGCTGTCCGCTGACATTATCGATCGAGGCATCATTTTAACTGGAGGCGGTGCTATGCTCCATGGTATCGACCAGCTGCTGGCAGAGGAGTTAAAGGTCCCAGTTCTTGTTGCCGAAGAGCCAATGAACTGCGTAGCGAAGGGTACTGGTATAATGCTCGAGAACATCGATAAGCTTCCGAAGACGAACATTGTATAGGAAGAACGAAAAGGGAGGACCAATACGTTGCTAAAGGGATTTTACACCGCTGCATCCGGCATGATAGCCCAGCAGCGCAAACAGGAAACATTGTCTAATAATCTTGCCAATGCCAATACACCTGGCTTCAAAGCTGACCAGGGCTCTCTGCGAGCTTTCCCAGAAATGCTGATGCAGCAAATGGGGTCCAAGACTCTTCCGACCAAACAGGGAACTACTCTGCCCATTCGAAATCCTATCGGTGCGTTGAATACCGGTGTTTATATGCAGGAAACAACTCCATCCTTTACCCAGGGCGACACGCGAGAAACAGGTATGAGTACCGACATGGCCCTCATCAATGGCAATATGCCTGATGAGGACGGAGGGCTTTTCTTTACAGTACAAAACGAGGCCGGGGAACTTCGTTATACACGAAATGGGAATTTCACAGTAGATTCGGAAGGCTTTTTAACGACCAAGCAGGGAAACTATGTACTGGACCAAAATAACGAACCCGTGCAAACCCTTGGCATGGAGTTTCAAGTAGATAAAGAGGGGGTCCTTCAAGCGAATGGACAAGCTATTCCATTAGGTATTTCCTATACACCCGATGTGTACCAGATGATAAAGGAGGGGGAAGCCCTTTATCGCATGAATGAAGGGGATGAAGGTCAGCCTCCTGTAAACGCAAGGAATACAGCTGGGGTAAGCTTTACCACAGAGCAAGGGTTTTTGGAAGGCTCTAACGTGGACCCAACCCAAACTATGACAGAAATGATGAACTCTTATAGAATATATGAGACGAATCAGAAAGTACTCAAGGCGTATGATCAAAGTATGGACAAGGCTGTGAATGAAATCGGAGTTGTCCGCTAAGATATCATATTCGTACAGAAGGATAAGAGGAGGATACATACCCAATGCTACGATCATCCATGCAAGCTGCTGTTACGATGGGGCAATTACAGAAGAAGTTAGATGTGATTGGCCATAATATGTCCAATACAGATACTCCAGGATATAAAAGCCGGCAGGCGGATTTTTCATCCTTGCTGTTTCAGCAGATGGATAACCTGGACGAGGTACCACCAGCTAACCGTCGAACTCCAAACGGTGTACGTATTGGTTCTGGTGCCTATCTCGCTAGCACAGATCTTAACATGACTACTGGGTCCCTAAAAGGAACAGGGCGCGCTTTGGACGTTGCTATACGTCAGGATAATCATATGTTTCAGATTCAGACTACCCAAAATGGGGAAACAAAAACTATGTACACTCGAGACGGGGCATTCTCCTTCTCTGCTAACAATGATGGAACCGTTAGCCTCGTTACGTCAAATGGGAATCCGGTTTTAGGTCAAAATGGTCCTATCCGTTTGAACGATAACTTTGATTCCTTTACAATTCGAGAAGATGGTACGATAATGGTGGAGCGTAATGGAACGAACCAGCAGGAAGCACAATTAGCCATGGTGGAAGCTACCCGCCCTCGTTACCTCGAGGCAGTAGGCAATAATCTGTTAGCTATCCCTGATGGTGCTGAGGTAAATGCCGGTGGTATTATAGCGGAGGTTGCTCCTGGTGCAGTAAGTGTGAAGCAGGGCTCCCTGGAAACATCCAACGTCGATCTTTCCAAAGAAATGACCGATATGATGACCACCCAACGAGCTTACCAATTTAATAGTCAGTCTATATCGATTGGCGATCAGATGCTGGGTCTAGTCAATCAATTACGCTAACCTACATAGCTGAAACGAAAAATAAGGAGTCTCTAGTTATGCCTGAAAAACAAAAGCAAAATGATGCAACCACTCGTAACGAGCGACGAGAAGAAAATAAACAGCAGAAGAAGCAAGGTTCTGAGAATAAAACCAAGACAAAAAAGGTTAAAAAACAGGATAAGCAGGAAGACAAACAACAGAAAAAAGTACGTCGTCGTTTGCTGCCGATTTGGCTGCGCCTCATTATTGTTATTTTGTTATGCACCCTGGCATTACTAGGAGGCATAATGATTGGATACGGCGTGATTGGAGATGGAAATCCACTAGATGCCTTGAAATTGGAGACGTGGCAACATATTATTGATATCGTAACGAAAGAATAAGGAGGCTCTTCTTATGCTGGATATAGAGCAAATCAAAGAGATTATTCCGCACCGCTATCCATTTCTGTTAGTGGATCAAATTACCGAGCTGGAAGAAGGACAACGTGCTGTAGGGAAGAAAAACGTAACAATCAATGAACCATTCTTCCAAGGCCACTTCCCGAGCTATGCTGTTATGCCCGGTGTGTTAATCGTAGAAGCATTAGCACAAGTCGGAGCAGTAGCGATGCTTAAAAAGGAAGAGAATCAGGGTCGTCTTGCGTTTTTTACTGGTATTGATAAATGCCGCTTTAAGCGTCAAGTAACACCAGGTGATACGTTGCATCTTGAAGTCGAAATTATCCGTGCGAAAGGCAGCATCGGAAAAGGGAAAGCTACTGCTAAAGTAGACGACCAAATCGTATGTGAGGCAGAAATTATGTTTGCATTAGGTGAAAAAGAAGAATAGATGTAACAAGCCGCTCTTTTATGGAGCGGTTTTTTTTATTTTCTAATGTGCATATTCTTACCGAATTGGAACATGATAAGAGAACGCCCTTATGGCATTATTTGACCTTTAAAGGAGGAGTAATCTATGAATAAGCATTGGTATATGAAACTGGGAGCAGCATTTTTTGCATTAGCATTAGTAGCAGCTTGTGCCCAAGAGGAAGAAACACCTGAGGAAGAAGAGCAGCAGCAAGAAGAAGAGCAACAGCAGGAGGAGAACGGTGACGACTCCATGTCTGATGAAGAAATGAAAGAAGAGCAAGATGAAATGATGGGAGAAGATGGAGAACAGCAAAACGGCGGTACTGAGGAACAAAAAGGAGAAGGCGAAGATAAGCAGAACATGGAAGAGGAAGAAGATAGCCAATAGAGATGAGCAATTTGCTCATCTCTTTTATTTGGAGGGAGAATAGAGAAACGATACTATTAAATCAGCATCCTTTTTATGACAAAAGGGTTACAATTTGGTAAATTATTCATGCTCTCAACATAATTCGACAGATTTCTTCTTTTTCCCTTAGTACAATTTACTCAGTTGTACATTATATTGAAAAAATGTATGTTAAGGGGGATATATCAGGGATGGCAGCACAGTCACTTAGAAAAAGGAAGGAAATCAAGAGCGAATACCTAATATCAGAGAAGACGATGGGAGTTTTCTGGAATGAGGATTTAGAGTACACCTCCAAAATATTAGAGCCTAATCGAATTGTTTATTGTAATAAATCACCAATTCAAATTATTACCGAATCTTGTGCAGCAAATGGAACTCCGCTTAGTGATAGGAGAGGTCAAATGGAACGCATACTGCATTCCAATACAAAGCTCCCTGTGGCAATAAATCCAGAAGCCTACATATATATGTTCCCAACTAGATCCCCTAGAAGCATTTATTGTAATTGGATAGCTTTTTACCATGTGCTTGCCTATGACCATAAAAAGGAGCATGAGGGCAGTACAATAATATTTCAAGATAGAACTAAGGTTCGTTTAACAACCCCCGGTTTGTCACTGGAAAAGCAAATGCATCGTACGGCAATGGGGATAGCTGCTCATATTCGTGATACATTACAGAATAAGGATTTTAAAACTCAGCCGATGTATTCCAGAGAGCAAATGGAGGAACTGGTGTACGTCCAAGATTAAGATATCTACAACCTCAGGCTGAGCCTGGGGTTTTTGTGTTCGAGAGGATTCAAGAAGATAATCCAGGATGCACCAAAATACGACCAACACATACTTGTCAGTCATAGTCGTATTTAGTATAGTTAGACTGTAACTGACCAGCCAGTCATCATGTGATTCAGCAAGAACCTACACCCAGGGATAGAGGAGTTAACTCATGCTCTTTCTATACATAATAAGGAAGTGAATACCTTGAACGAAAAAAAGCGCACATTGATCGAGACCGGAATGAAACTCTTTGCCCAGAAAGGCTTTCATGAAACCTCCATTCAGGAAATCGCAGATAACGGCGGTGTTTCAAAGGGAGCTTTTTATCTCCATTTCAATAATAAAGAAGATCTTCTCATTCACATACATCAATATTATTATTACGGACTAATGGAAGAAGTGAATCGCGTTCGGAAGCTCGATTTAGAGCCAAAGGAGTCCTTAGCAGAGCAAATTAAAGTTCTGTTGCAAACCTTCATGAATAACAAGGAATTTATCATTATGCACATGCGGGAGAACGTCAATGTTCATTCGGAATCGAGTGAATTTTTATTAGATATAAGACGGCATAGCTTTCGATGGGCAAGAAGCAACCTGTTGACCATCTATGGATCCAGCCTGCAGCGAAAAGTTATTGATGCCTCCATTTTATTAGAGGGCTTTTTACACGGGTACGTTAAATGGCTCGTCATTGACGATTTACTCCTGGACTTAGATTCTCTATCTAAATTCATCGTTAGACGTGTAGACGATGCTATCCTCGGAATGATGGAGGAAGCCGAGGAGGCGCAAATCACTCCTGAGAAAATTCAGGAACATTTCCCCCAAGGTGCTCGTAAAGACATGGAAGAGGCCGTGCAGGACATATTAGGTCGCATGCGGGGTAAAATAGAGTATCTTGATATACAGGAATCCCAGAAAACAGACCTTTATAGCACCATTTCCGTTATGGAGCAGGAGATGGAAAATGACGAGCCACAGCGAGTTATTTTTCAAGGGATGCTTAGTCTATTTAAAGCATACTCACCGTTTCATAAAGACATCGAAGAGATATTGGAGTTTTTGGATATTAAATAAGGATGGATAGGACTACAGAGGGGAGTACATAAAGGTGAAGAAGATAGGTATATATATGGTAATGCTATGGACGGTGCTTGTGATTAGTGCTTGTTCAAACGATCAAACAAGTGACGAGCCAGAAGAAGAGCAGGTAACGCCAGTTAAGATAGCAAAGGTCTCAAAGGGAGATTTACAGATTGAGAAGGAAGTGTATGGACGGGCGATGCCTGGTGCTCAATCTGGAATTATCCCAAAAGCGAACGGCGAATTAGTAGAGCTTACGATTGAAAAGGGCGACGTCGTGAAGAAAGGGCAAACAATTGGCCGCATTGATACTGGCAACAGCCAGGATAATGTTCGACTGCAGGAAATTGCCGTCGAATCAGCTCAAAAGCAGTTAGACCAAGCCGTTAGTCAGCGGGAGGCAGCAGAGGAAAACCTAGCTAATGCAAGAGAACAGCTGGACGATGCCAAGAGCGCTCAAAACGCAAGTAAGGGCGGCTCTACTGGAAGTGTAGAGGATTTAGAAAGCCTTTTATCAAATGCTCGTCAAAACGAGGAGCGGATGCAGGAGCTAGTAGAGTCTGGCGCGGTGAAGAAGGAAGAGTTAACGAGGGTTCAGTCCCAGGTAGAGGAGCTCACGAAGCAATTGTCACAAGCTCAGCAGCAGAACCAGCAAGCACAAGCAGCAGCCGGTCAATCTGCTGTAGCCCAAGCGGAAATGGCTGTCACCCAAGCAGAGCAACAGTTAGATAGCGCTAAGATTGGTGTCGAGCAGGCAGCGCTGCAGGTGGACCAAGCTCAGGTCCAGCTAGAGCAAGCGAAAGGACAGCTGCAAAATGGAGCCATTACCTCTAACCAAGCAGGCGAGGTCGTATCGCTGGAAGCAAAAGAAGGAGACATGGTCTCCAATACACAGCCCATGGCAACAGTGGTCAGCCTCAACCCAATTAAAGTAGAGGCGACGGTTAGTCCAGAGGAGCTGCAGCTCTTTGAAAAAGGGAAGGAAGTTCCGGTAGCCATTTCCTCCGTGCAGGATGATTTTAAGGCTAAGGTGAACTACATCTCACCAGTAACAAACGATACGGGGCTGTATCCCGTGGAAGCAACCATCGCCAATTCTGATAAGGTTATTAAACCGGGTATGATGGTAACCTTCCAGCTGCCTGAGGTTACAGTCAAGGATAAGCTCCTTGTACCGACATCCGCTGTACTGGAAGAAAACGGAGAGTCGTTTGTGTACGTAATTGCAGAGGAAAAAGCGAAAAAGACTCCAGTGGAGGTAATCCGGGCACAGTCAAATACGACAGCAGTGAAAGGAGAACTTTCTAAAGGCGACCAGGTCGTCATTAAGGGACAGCTCACACTTTCGGACAACAACAAGGTCAGCATCGTAAAGGAGGACAACTAAGTGAAACTTGTCGATACCTCCGTCAAACGACCAGTTGGGGTGTTCATGATTGTCATTGCAATCGTGGCACTAGGGTTTGTTTCCCTAAGAAACTTAACCATCGATCTGTACCCAGAGATTGATCTGCCGATTGCCGTCGTTTCCACCAGCTATCCTGATGCAGCCCCACAGGAAGTGGAGAAGCTCGTCAGCCGGCCTGTTGAATCAGCCGTTAGTTCTATAGAAGGAATCAACACTGTACAATCCCAATCTCAACCAGGTGCCTCTCTCGTCATTATGATGTTCGAGAACGGGACGAATCTAGATAACGCCTTACTGGACGTACGGGAGAAGGTCGATCAAATAAAAGCGGCTCTCCCGGAGAATGCCAACGATCCGAGTATCCTTCGCTTTGATCCGCAGCAAATCCCAGTTATGTGGCTCGGGTTATCAGGAGAAAATGCAGAGGAATTAACCAATATCGCCGAAGATGATCTCGTTCCTTATTTTGAGCGTCAAGGCGGAGTGGGCTCTGTCAGCATCGAGGGTGGTAAAACACGAGAGGTGCAAGTACAGGTGGACCGGGCGAAGCTTGCTCAATACGGTTTAAATGCCGGTTCCCTCGTCCAGGCAATAGGGGCCGCCAACCAATCTACATCGGCTGGTGTGCTGGAAAAAGGGGATCAGGATTTACAGGTACGCATACAAGGGGAGTTTGAGACTGTAGACGATGTCCGTGAGACACAGATTATATCCCCTCAAGGCGCCCAGCTTGAGCTGCAGGAAGTAGCGACGGTTGAAGATACATTTAAAGAGAGTAGCACGATTTCTAAGGTAAATGGAAAATCGTCTGTCGTCCTTTCCGTTCTTAAGAAAAGTGATGGAAACACAGTAGAGGTCGCTAATAATATGCTAAGTGCCATGGAGGATGTGGAGAAAGATCTCCCGGAAGACGTCAGCCTTGATATCGTATTCGATACATCGACCTTTATTAAGCAATCCATTAACTCTGTTGTCCAGAACATCATCCTCGGAGGAGTGTTCTCGGTCTTAATCTTATTGCTGTTTCTGAAAAGTGTTCGAGCAACCATCGTTATTGGAATCTCCATTCCAATAGCCATCATCTCCACCTTTACCTTGATGTATTTTACAGATAATACGTTAAACGTTCTTACCATGGGAGGACTGGCGCTCGGAATCGGGATGATGGTCGACAGCTCGATCGTTATTTTAGAGAATATCGTTTCCTACCGTCAAAATGGCTATTCGCTTAAGGAAGCGGCGAAAAAGGGAGCCTCAGAGCTCGCCCCAGCCGTTATTGCTTCAACGACCACGACGCTTGTCGTCTTTTTACCAATTGTGTTCGTGGAGGGTATCGCATCAGAGCTATTTACACCTCTAGCCTTAACGGTGTCGTTCTCGCTCATAGCTTCCTTAATCGTATCGATTACCCTGATACCGATGTTGTCCTCGAAATTGCTAACTAAGGCAATGAAGGACAATGGCCGTCGATACTGGTTCGATCGATTCATGAACAAAATAAACAATGGCTATAAATCTATGCTGCGATGGACGCTGAAGCATCGTCTCATTACGCTGATTTCCACCATTGTTATTGTTGGAGCAAGTCTAGCTCTAACACCGTTCCTCGGTACGGAATTCATTCCATCCTCCGACCAGGGACAAATTGAGATAAAGGTAACCGCACCAAGCGGAACATCTCTAGAAGGCACAGAAGATATCACCAACCAAGTAGACGAAAAGCTAAAATCGTATGAGGACGTCATTGAATCAAATTACTTAAGCGTCGGCGGTGGAGGATTTGAAGGATTCTCCTCCACCTCCAACCAGGCCACCTATACGATGCAGCTCATCCCGCCAGATAATCGGGAACGGACGACAAGTGATATCATGCAGTCCATTAACGATGATTTAACCAATATCGTTGGAGCAGAAATTACTGTCAGTGAAATGTCAGCTGGATTAGGAACAGGTTCACCTGTCACGATCCAGATTAACGGCGATAACTATGAAGTTCTTCAGGAGCTTGCTGATCAGGTGGTATGGATGATTGATGACGTGGAAGGCGTGCACAACCCAGAAACATCATCCTCCGAAAGCCGGCCGGAGATTCAAGTAAAGGTGAACCGGGACAAAGCAGCCCAATACGGTTTAACCTATGATCAGGTAATGAGTCAGGTTTCCATGTCGTTCAGCGGACAGGTCGCAACACGCTTTCGAGAGGACGCTGATGAGGTAGATGTGCGCATGATCCTGCCAGAGGACGAGCGCAGTACAATCGGTGACCTGGAATCTACTCAAATTCAAACACAAAATGGAACCATGATTCCGCTCGCATCTATCGCAGAGCTAGAGCAAGTCCAAGGACCAGTTACCTTACTCCGCGAAAATCAGCAGCGTCAGGTAAACGTCGAAAGTGACATCCTCGACCGAGACCTTGGAAGTATTACCGAAGATATTAAACAAAAGCTCGAAGGCATGAATTTTCCAGAAGGATATGACTATGCCATCGGCGGACAGGCAGAGGATATGACAGAATCATTCCAGGACCTAGCCTTGGCACTAGTCTTCTCCATATTCCTGGTCTATGCTGTCATGGCCATCCAATTTGAGAACCTGCTGTATCCATTTGTTATCATGTTCTCCATGCCAGCAACTGTCACAGGAGTACTTGGCGGACTATTTATTACCGGAAAACCACTGAGTATCCCAGCCCTTATCGGGGTCATTATGCTCGCTGGTATCGTCGTTAACAATGCCATTGTACTCGTCGATTACATCAATATTGTCCGTTCCAAAGGAGCCGATCGCTACGAAGCCATACTAGAAGCCGGACCAAGCCGACTACGACCAATACTCATGACAACACTCACCACTGTACTCGGCATGATTCCACTAGCTCTAGGACTCGGCCAAGGCTCCGAAGCACAACAGCCAATGGCCATCACAATAATCTTTGGACTGACCGTATCTATGTTCTTTACCCTGATACTCATTCCAATTGTATATACCTACTTCGACGACTTATCCCGCAAAGTCGTAGCCCTATTCCAACGCGGCTTCAAGCGGAAGAAAAACGTTGTAGAGGAGTAAGCGTAAAGACGCCCTGAATGGGGTGTCTTTTTTGTAGTGGAGGGTGATATCTGGCCGAAAGTCCCTGTCTTTGATGGAGAGAGCATATGTTAATCCAAAAGAGCATTTCTCGTTTTGAGAGTACATATCCCATTCCGAGAGCGAAAATCCAACTATAACAGCAACAGCGCGTACCTCCTCCTTAACCCTAGCCAAAATCCACCCATTCACCCAAAATAGTCCTTTCTCAATAGAAAATAGGGGAAATATAGGTATTTTGTTCCTTTTATTATCATAAATAGTGTTGGATTCTCCTTGGATTTATTGTAATATTTTATGTGTTATGATGGATGCTAGGATATGGGAACTGTTTTCATGGGCAATAGGGGGCTCATGTTTATAGGGTACATGTGTAATAAATACATATAAAGGTGGACGATGACATGGGGAAACTGAAGTACGTTGGGGTAGCCTTTCTTGCAGTTGTGGCATTGAGTCTTGTGTTGTACGGGATATTTAAACCGGACTTATCTTTTGTCATGGATTGGGGGAAGAACGACAATCCTTCTACCCAGCAAGAAGCTGCTGATCAGATGACGAATACAGCAAGTGCAGAATCTTCACAACAGTCGGATGCTGGCGAATCAGAAGAAGAGAATACTACTGCTGAGGGAGAAGCCGGGACAGAGGAGTATGTTGAGGAGGTAGATATGGATTTAAGTCTTGGGGATTTTATTGCTCAGATGCACTCATTCTATAATAATACTCTTGGGTACGGAGGCTATAAATCTATCGATGATCAGAAGCAGAGGGAACAGGCGAGGAAGGTGCTTTCCTATTTACAAGGGCAAGATAGCTATGAAGAAATTGAATGGAGTGATATTGAATCGATCCAAGCCCATGCGCAAACAGCACTGGCAAAAATGGATCCGAGTTCTGATGACGACCCGACACAATCATTATTGTATCTGCATCGTTATTTTCATGACTTAGATGTCGGTCTCAATGATTATGATGCTGCGGAGAAAATCTGGGGCGTGACGAAAACTGTCGGAAAAGGGAACTGATTGACGAAACGTGACAAGATTATTAGAATTCTCTTTTTGTCCTAAAGAGATGTGATAGACTAGCAAGTATACTACATAGACAAAGGGTGGTTCTATATGAATTGGAAAGATGAATACCAGCGTTGGAACTCTTTTGAATACTTGGAAGCAAGCTTGAAGGAAAAGCTCGTAGCTATTCAAGACGACGAACAATCATTAGAGGATGCTTTTTATAAAAATCTTGAATTCGGTACTGGTGGCATGCGAGGCAAGCTGGGACCTGGGACAAACCGAATGAACATTTATACCATCCGCCGCGCAGCTGAAGGACTTGCTAAATATGTAATAAGCCTTGGCTCAGATTGGGCAGAAAAAGGTGTTGCCGTTGCCTATGACTCCCGTTACATGAGTCAAGAATTCTCTATTGAGGTAGCGCGCGTATTGGGAACGCACAATATCCCGACTTACGTATTCTCCTCGTTACGCCCTACGCCGGAGCTATCCTTCGCGGTACGTCATTTAGGAGCGGCAGCTGGAGTTGTCATTACAGCGAGCCACAACCCACCTGAGTATAACGGCTTCAAAGTCTATAACGAGGATGGCGGCCAAATGCCTCCAGCACAGGCGGAAACGTTGATTAGGTTTGTAAATGACATTGAGAATGAGCTAACGGTCAGTGTTATTGATCAAAAAGAAATCGAAGAGAAGCGTTTGCTGCGCTGGATGGATGAAGATGTAGATGCGGCCTACCTACAGGAGTTAAAGCAAATTCAGCTTAATGAAGTCACAAGCAGTAACATGGATGCCAATCTTAATATTGTGTTCACACCACTTCATGGTACAGCCAAAGACCTCGTAGAAAAAGGCTTAAAGCAGATTGGACTAGAGCAAGTACATATTTTGAAAGAGCAAGCACAGCCAGACCCTGAATTCTCAACGGTTGCTTCTCCTAATCCGGAAGAGCATCAGGCATTTGAACTAGCTATCCAAAAAGGGACAGAGGTTCATGCCGATATTCTGCTTGGAACAGATCCAGACGCGGATCGATTAGGGGTAGCGGTTCCAGATGAAAACGGAAATTATACCGTTTTAACGGGAAATCAAACAGGAGCATTGATGCTTGATTATATTCTGTCCCAATCCAATAACGTTCCGGACAACGGATTGCTCATTAAAACCATCGTAACGTCTGAGTTTGGACGAGTCATCGCGAATCATTACAACATTGATACACTTGATACCTTAACTGGCTTCAAGTTCATCGGAGAAAAAATCCGTGAATACGAACAATCTGGCGAGTTCCAATTCTTATTCGGTTATGAGGAAAGCTATGGTTATCTCGTAAAAGAGTTCGTTCGAGATAAAGATGCTGTACAAGCAGCTGTTATGGCAGCTGAAATGGCTTCCTATTGGAAAGCACAAGGGAAAACGCTCCTCCAGGCATTAGACGAGCTGTATAAGCGTCACGGTTATTTCCTGGAAGATCTGCAATCCTTAACGATGGAAGGTAAATCAGGCTCAGAGAAAATTAATCAAATTATGGATGACTTCCGTTCTAATCCTTTATCTGAAGCGGGCGGCTTACAGGTGAAAGCGGTAGAGGATTACACCTCTTCTGTTCGTACCTATCTTCAAGAAGGAACAACCGAAGCTATTGAACTACCTAAAGCAAACGTACTGAAGTTCATTTTAGAAGATGACTGCTGGTTCTGTCTTCGTCCATCTGGAACAGAGCCGAAAATTAAATTCTATTATGGAGTCAAATCTGATCAGAAAGCAGACAGTGAAGCAAGGCTGCAAAGTATCAGAGAAGCAGTAAACGATAAATTTAACCCATTAATCTAGAATAAGCACCAGCAAAAAGTCCTGACAGAGGGAGAGCCCTGTCAGGACTTTTTAATTTCTATGTAAATTAGTACAAACCTATTAAACAAAACGAGAAAGATGCCGAAATAAAGCATATATCTAGCAAATATTCCTATCTAAACTTTTAGTAAATTTGTCGTAGACCATGTAGAATTGTATCAGCTTTTGTTATATGATGTTTGATAGAGGAAGGATGTGGCAGATTAGGTTCTATTTACTATAATTGGAACCTTGCTTCTTCGTAAGTAAGACTAGCACAAGCATCCACTTAATTAGAACAAAAAAAGGAGAGGAAATGAAAACCATGTTGGTGTCGAATTCAACTACAAAAAAAATTGTCTCCTATGTAGCTGCTATCCTTCTATGTTTGATTGTCTCTACAAGCAATCAAGTAGAAGCAGCAGAAACAAAAGGGCAAGCGTTTCCTGATGGGGAAACGACTGCTGAGCTAACGGGCAATTACTCAGCAACCGTATCCAATGATGACAAGTCTACGATTCAACTATTCCATAAGGGAAATGTCGTTTTCGAACAAAGCGAATCGTTAACAAGGGTTTCAGAGATATTTTCCCTGCAAGTGGAAAATGAAACATATTTTATTGTGAATTACCGTTTGGAGGGTAGCAGTCAGGGGCTGTTTTACCAAGTTTTTCACGCGACAGACGGAGCAGTAGAAAAGATTCATGAATCAAATACATATACTAGAGCCCAAATGGAAGTAGAAGGGAATACGATTACAATCGAAGAACCTACCTATGCTGAAGGCTCTATTAAAACAGAACCAGCCTCTATAGCTAAGTATTCCTATGAGATTACAAGCGGAAAGGTTCAAGCAACAAAGCAGCAAAAACAAGAGGCGAAGATGTCTCTTCAGTCAAGTGGTGGCAATAACTATCCTAAGGTACACGATAAATATACAAACCCTTCTTATGCAGAAATCAGCAGAATTCTGACAGAAGAAGCATTAAAGGCAGACATTCCTCCTGAGATTGTTAAAGCAATCGCATTTCAGGAAAGTGGCTGGCAGCAATATTGGGATCACGGCAGTACGCCTGTTTCCTGGTATGCAAATAGCGATGGCTCGTTAAAATGCCAATCTTGGGACGGAACAAACTTGAAACTTGGTTTCGATTGTATCGGAATTGGCATTATGCAGGTTTCAGACTACCGTTACATGGATGAAGGTGCCGAGAAAGATGCGTATGTGAAGAAATTGAAAGATAACATTCGCTTTAATATTCAAGAAGGTATTAAGATCCTGGAAAACAAATGGGATTACTATCGTTACAGCTCCTCAAGCTCTAACAACAATCCATACATTCCTAAAGTAAATGACGGGAATCCAGATTATATTGAACACTGGTATTTCGCCATTATGGCCTACAATGGCTTGTTAGATCGAAATGATCCGATCAAGAACCCTTTCAGTCCTTATGGAGCTTATCAGGAGGAGATCTTTGAGAAGATTGAGGATTATAGTCTAATAGATGTAACACCATTCCCAACTCAAAAATTAGTGAAGCAGAATTCCAGACTATTAAACTATGGAGTAGCTCAGATTGATATGGAGGGTCCATTGCACCAATCCTCTCATGTGTTCAAGAAGAATGACAGAGCATACGCTAACGTAAACGGTCTAAATGTCCGCCGCCAGCCAGGAGGCACTATTGTTGGCAAGCTTAACGCGGGCGATGCTGTTACTGTAACAGGTACATTTAAAGGTTCTTCCGATAAGCGGGATCACTTTGTATGGTACCCAATCCGCATGAGTAATGGAACAACTGGATATGTAGCATCCACCTTTATTAGTAAGTCTAATAGTGTAGCAGCCTACGAATTATCCGGTAATGATCGTAATGAGACGAGTGCTGCCATTACGAACTATGGCTGGCACCGCGAACAGCCGGAAGCTGTTATTCTTGGTAGAGGAGACCTGCCAATTGACTCCTTAACCGGAAGCGTATTAGCATCCCATCTTGATTCTCCGATTCTATTAACAGATACGGATGCTTTACCAGCACAGGTGAAAACAGAGTTACAACGCTTATCTCCTTCCACTGTGTATATTCTTGGTGGGGAGCATGGCGCTATCTCTACTAAAGTAGAAAAAGAGATTGAGGATAAAATCCTGCCTGGCAGTACAGTGAAGCGTTTAGCTGGGACGAATCGTTACGAAACGTCTGCGGATATCGCCTCCGAATTAGCGAGATATAAAAACGTAGAAGAAATCTTTGTTACGACTGGAGATGACAAGTCGCCAGATGCGCTCTCCATCGCACCGTATGCAGGCGCACAGAGCTCGCCAATTCTATTTACAAACGAGAACTACTTAAGTCAGGAAGTAAAGGATTATATTAACCTTCATAATGTTAAGAAGGTAACGATTATCGGTGGTCCTAACGCTGTTTCAGACCGAGTGAAGTCTCAGTTGAAATCTGTAACCAATTCCGTAACAAGAGTGTACGGCACGGATCGTTATAAGACGAGTGTTGCGATTGCAGATAAATATTACGGTAACTCATTCAGTCAGGCTTTCTTTGCGCGAGGAGACAAAACGGTTGATGCACTATCTGCCTCTTCTCTTGCAGCATCCTATGACGCGCCGATTATCTTAACGAAAACAGGTAGTCTTCCATCTGTGGTGAAGAGCAAGCTGAACAAGCTTCCACTTCGTCCAACGGTATATTACCTTGGCGGTCCGAATGCCATCAGCAACAATACGAGGAACACTATTGAAAATGTAGTGCGTTAAATTTGTGGGAAACATGAAAAGATGGGAACCACGCTAGTAGAATAATGGGAAAAGGCCTCTGTGAACAAGAATATGTTCGCAGAGGCCTTTCATTTGTTTAAAGGTTATGAAAACAAATGTATCCACCATTTAGCGTAAGAAAATCTTATTTTATGAACGTCCTTTGTGTAACTAAAAAAAATACAAAGCGGATTTACGATATACAACAAGTTTTTTTGGTTTATTTCCTATGTGTGTTTTATTCGCTTGTCAGAACCCTTCTTCAGTTCGTTTCGTTTTATGATCTTTTTACTATACTTTCACGAACTGTTAAAAATTTCATTTAAATGTAATTTTTTATCGTTTCACTCTTATCATATTCGCTATAAAATGTAAGATGTTGTGGTATTAAGGAGAGGGTTTATGATGAAGGAAAAAATCGAAGAGGTCTATTTTATAAGAGCCATTGCATGTTTATGTGTCGTATTTATTCATTCACTTACGTTAACTCAATCTAACTATCAGTTACCCGCAACAACGGTAAATGTAATATTTCTTACGAAGCTAATGATTATGTTTGCGACTCCCTTATTTGTCATGTTATCAGAATTCTTGCTCTCCTATTCCTATTCCAACCGTATCCCAAAAGGGTTCTGGAAAAAAAGAGTTTCTTATATTTTCATCCCATTTTTATTCATCGCTTTACTCTATACGATTGATACGTGGTTTATTAAAGATTGGGGCATGGAAAGGTTTGTAGAAGTTTATTTTAACAAAGCAGTATTGGGATTATGGCATGGTTATTTTGTGCTAATCATATTTCAATTTTATGTATTACATGTCCTATTTGTAAAATATGCACACCATTTTAAAGCAACATGGCTAATCATCATTTCCTTTGTTATTAACGGGGCTTACTTGAGCTTCTTTAACTTTTTTGGACCAGGAGATTTTCCTGAAATTGATCTGCTATGGAAGTATTCCAAGCTTCCATTTTTGGGATGGATATTATACTTTACTGTGGCTTTTTACGCGGGAAAACATATCAATGTGTTTAAAGAAGGGCTTCAGCGTTACAAACACTACATTTATGTTGGCGTACTAGCTAATATAGCGTTACTTTTATGTGTAGAAAAGTTTGACTTAATTAGACTTGTGTCTTCCAAAAGACCGGATTTGCTATTATATACCATTCTTATTTTTTCAATGCTATTCCTTTTTGCTCAAAAGTTAAGGAAAATACCTTCCTTTTTTATGATAATTAGTAAATATTCCTACAGTATATATTTGTTGCACCTACTAGTCATGTATAACCTGATTAGATTCTTAAAGGACTTACCTATGTATATTAATATGGGTGTTTATACCATATTATTGTTTATTGCAGGTATTGGTGGATCACTGTTGATTAGTTATCTATTAAATTTGCTGCCATTTGGAGCTTTTTTAGTAGGTAAACTTAAGAAATCAGGTGCTAAAGATAAAAGGTATGACAAACAACGTACTAACGAGGGGTATGCACCCTCATCTTACTAATAACTAGAGCTGTTCCAACCAATTTAATACGGTTAGGACAGTTCTTTTTCTTTGTTTTTATGTATAGATAGTACGTCAAGTTGTTGTAAAGTTTCTCCAATTACTCTATTAAAGTAAATACTGACTATGATATAATCAGCTTGATTTTGATAGGGAGAAGGTGGACTACATAATGAGAAATGCAGCACCCTTACATACTTGGTTTTCTGTGGCTGCTATCGTTGCAGTCACTATCGTTCTGCTGGCATTACCGGATGGAATTGCAGCAGCGGACGACAGCAGTGTAGATAGAATAATTGTAGAATATAAGGATTCATCCAAAGCTAGTTTACAAGGAGCAGAAACGGAGCCATCAAAACAATATGATGTCGTGGAGGTTCCGAAGGATAAGGTGAAGGAGAAGATGGAACAGTTGGAGAATGATCCTTCCGTTGCTTCAGTAGAAAAGGATGGAAGAATTCGTTTGTTTGGTCAAGAATCGAATGATCCACTGTATCATCAGCAGAAGTCTTTTTTCAAGGATATCCATCTTGGCAGCAAATGGGTCTCTAATGCTTCAGCGGATCAAATTACAGTGGCGGTCGTAGATTCTGGAGTAGATTTAGATCATCCTGATTTGAAGGCGAATCTCGTTCCTGGCTTTAATGCGCTCCATGATAACAGTCAGGAAAACGAGGAGAGCGGGATTCAACAGAAGGAGGCTGTGCCAGAGGACCATTACGGACATGGAACTCATGTAGCGGGCCTCGTTGGTGCGGAGACCTCCAACAATCTCGGTGTTGCTTCTGTTTCAAAAGGAACGAACATTATGCCGATAAAAGTAATGGAGGGAGAAGAAGGCTGGATTAGTGATGTGGTGCAAGGGATTGAATATGCTATCTCCAAAGATGTAGACATTATTAATTTGAGTCTTGGTACATTTGAGAATAAAGACCAGCTCAAGGATGTCATAGAGAAGGCAGAACGAAAAGGAATTTTGGTAACGGCAGCTGCTGGAAATGATGATGTGGATCGATCAGTCTTTCCAGCTGCCTACCAATCGGTTATCTCAGTAGGCTCAACTAATACCGGTTCTAATCAAAGAGCAGATTTCTCCAATTATGGAGATTTTATTGACGTAGCTACACCAGGAACGAGCATATTCAGCACAACGATCGACGGATATAAATACTTGGATGGAACGAGTATGTCAACGGGAATTGTCTCCTCCACCATGGCAAGCTTAATGGAGCAATATCCTTATCTGAGTCCGGACCAGATGAAAGAGGTTATTCTGGAAGGCACTTCTTCCTTACCATCGTCTGTGCAATTAGGGAAAGGAAAGCTAAATCTCTCACAATCTGTTCAGTACGTATTGACGAATAATAGGGTAGCGGGGACGAATTCTGTCGAAACCTCTCTTGAAATTGCTCGTTCCGGATGGGATTCCTTACAGGTACAATCCTATAAGGCAAACGGTAAGAGTTGGAAGGGTAAGTTCGTAGTTATGGCGACAGGGGATAAATTCCCGGACAGCTTATCAGCAACTCCTCTTGCAAACCATCTGGAGTCACCAATTTTGCTCATTAGCCGTAACAACATAACGTCTGACCACCTCAACGAATTAAACCGATTGGATGCAGACTATGTCATCCTTGTTGGGGGAGAGGGAGCAGTAGATAGTCACGCTGAGCAGCGGCTGAGGGAGGAAGGCTATGAGACGATACGAGTTCACGGCGATTCCAGATACACGACAGCGCTTGAAGTTAGTAAAACATTACCATTCAACCAGGATGAGGCTATTTTTGTAACCGGAGAGAATTTCCCTGATGCTGTATCAGTTGCTGCTTATGCAGAAAACGCTGGCATGCCTATTTTATTTGTCCGCGAAAACCGCATTCCTTCTGAAGTGGAGCAATATGTACAGCAGAAAGGCTATGATAAAGCGACCATTATTGGTGGACCAAACGTAGTGAGTGACACGGTTGCCAATCAATTAGGGGCAGGTTCCACTATACGGGTTAATGGCAACAATCGATATAAAACGAGCTATGAAGTATTGAAGCATTTTAGTACTTCCTCAGACAGGGTTTATTATGCCACGGGAGAGAAGCATAACGATGCCTTAACAGGTGGTGCGTGGGCTGGGAAGAACAACGAAAATCTTCTGCTGATCCCGCCAGAGGATTTGGCCAAGGACTATGCCAATCATCTCACCTATGCTCGCAATAAAAAAATGACCTCCTACAAAATATTAGGCGGCCCGAATGCCATCCCGGTAAGCACAGCCTGGGAAATTGATAGACTATTACAATACTAATTGCTGAGAAAAGAAGCGCCACAAATAAAGTTGGCGCTTCTTTTTTTATGTATTCCATCCTCTGGTTTTTCTCCTCATTAACCCCTACAACATAAAGTCAAGCCTGATATGCAATAGGGGCAAGGGCTTACATTTCCCTGTTAACTTTTGTAGGAAAGTAAAATAGTAGGTCGACATACTCACCTTGCATGAATGAATTAGTTACATTATTATAGTGCAAATTGCAATATCTGTCACGAATTGCAAAACTTTCGGAAAAAAATAGTCTATACTCAACTTAAATGTTGAAAATTTTCTAAATAATAAGTAAAATAATGTTTGTAAGTGCAAGAAATTAATGGAAGGAGGAGCGCTGGGTATATCCGTTCATAATCATAGGGGAGGGAACATTTAGTGGAATTTAAGAAAAAAGCACTATCAGTAGTAACCGGTGCTACACTGGTACTATCATCATTCGCAGGAACATATGCTCCTAAAGCTGAAGCGGCTTTAGATGCGACGAAGAACCCAATTAAAACTCAAGTATCTTCAGCTTTACTAGCATTATCGGCAAGTGATCAGGAATCACAGGAATTAGTTGTCGTTTCAGATGGGAAAGAAGACATAACGAAACAGTTAGAGAAACTTGGAGCGAAGGTATTGTATAACGAGAACAAATACGTGTACCTCGCAGAAGTTCCAACTGCAAAAGTTATGGATGTATATAAGCTGGACAACGTTGCAGCTCTTTCTGAAAACTACACACACGAGCCGGTTGAGAATGACGATAGCGATTTCCAACAGGAAATAGATAATGTGAATGACAAAGTATCTCCTTCTAACGTGGAAACGCATAAACAAACAGGTGCAGACAAATTCCAGCAGAAATATGATGGTACAGGTACTCGGGTTTCCATTATTGATACTGGTATTGATCCTGGTCATACCGCATTCCAGCAAACAACAGAAGGAACAGAGAAAATTGTAGGAGTGGAAGACTACACGCTTCAAAATGAGCTTGAAGGCGACTATGTAGCTGACGGTGACGTTATATTTAACGAGCAGTTTGATGAAGGTGCAACTATCGATACGAAGGATTCCGGTACATACAACACGACTGGTATTGATTCTTCTGATGATAAGCTATGGTTCGGGGAGTTGAAATATAATGCTGACCCTGAAGAACCAAATGATTTAAACGCAGATGGTACGAAGAATAATAATCAAGATGAAACATTTGGCGTGCTTGTTGCAGGTGATGATATTTATGTAGACAACAACATGGATAAAGATTTCACCGACGAAGAAGCCATCTCTAAAACAGCAACCTCTACATTAGACGTAGATACTTCTGATGATGTAGCAGGTGCTAACTATCGTGTCAATGGCTTTGAAAAAGTGGAAGCTCCAGATGGTACGAATATGGATGACTATTATTATGCGAACTTCTTCGCTGACACGGGTGGTCACGGTACACACGTAGCAGGTATAACTGCCGCTAACTCTCCAGATGGTACTGGTGACGACATTTATAATGTAGACATGAAGGGTGTATCTCCTGGTGCGGAACTAGTAGGACACAAGGTATTCCGTGCAGGGGAAGGTGCAGCAACGCTTTCTATTATGAACGCAATGGTTGATGCTGCATTACCAGAAGGAGAAGGCGGTTACGGTTCTGATGTAGCGAACCTAAGTCTTGGATCCCTTCCAGATCTGAACGATGGGATGAACTCCTATACAGAATTAGTGGATATTCTTTCTGAAGAATATGGTATTACGTATGTTATGTCTGCTGGTAACAGTGGTCCTGGGCTGGATACTGTCGGCTCTCCAGGAACGATTGAAAATGCAATCTCTGTAGGAGCTTACATTGATAGTGAGATGTGGGCAACTGAATATGGTGCCTTCCCATATGGAAAGAATGAGGATGGTTCACCTAAAGAAGGAGAAGGTCTATGGTATTTCTCCTCAAATGGTCCTCGTGAAGATGGCCTGCAAAAGCCAGATATCGTAGCGCCAGGTGCTGCGTACTCTACTGTTCCGGTTCAAGAGGGAGCTTATGGAGTGAAGCAAGGTACAAGTATGTCCTCTCCATACGTTGCTGGTACAGTTTCTATTTTGAAGAACGCAGCTCAAGAAGAACGCGTTCCTTTCTCTTATAAGTCTGTTCGAGAAGCGCTAATTCAAACAGCTCGTTCTATGGATGATTATAACCGTGCTGAGCAGGGTGCAGGTTTAATCAATGTCCAAGACGCATTTGATTATATGGAAGATAATATGATCAAAGAAATGAATAATATTGATGTGAGCGTAAACTTTGGGGAGAAGGTCGCTGGAGGTAAAGGAGTTTCTGTACGTAATACAGAGCTTCCAGAAGAGATTACTATTCAGCTTCACAATGATAGTGACGAAACAAAGAACCTGAAGCTAAGTAAAGATGCTGACTGGTTCAAGGTTTCTGACTCCTCTATTAAACTAGCACCAAATGAAGCGAAGACGATTACAGTAATGTATGATCACAGCAAGCTAGAAATGGGTACGAATGCAGGCATGATTACAGTGGATGATGAGTCTACTGCTTATGCAGAAGCTCGTATTCCACAAACAGTTGTGAAAGCTAACGAATTTAACGATGACAATAACTATCGTTGGAGCATGGAAGATGAAGTACAGGCTTCTAAAGAGAAGAGCTACTTCTTCGACGTAGAGCGTGGCGTAGAGGAAATTAACGTGGATCTGAGTGCTCTTAAAGAGAATGGCGAATACCAGGGCCGTGTTCGTATGATCGTATTTGACCCTGATGGTAACGAAGTAAGTGAATTCCAAGGCTACGCAGGTTCTGGTAATGGCGGCATGGAAGTAGAAACCAATACCTTTGTCAGCCCTAAACCTGGTACTTGGGAAGTAGCAGTGTACGCTTCCTTCGGATCTGAGCAGGAAACGAATAAATACGCATTAGATGTAAAAGCGCAAGGTGTTATTAATAATCCTGGTATCCTTGACCTTGGCATCTCTACTGGAGAAGCTCAATCCTTCTCTAAAGAAGTATTCTTCACCAACTACCTTTCTGATGATAAGGAAGTGTATGTAGAAGGTGGAGCATTCAGTGAACCAATTGTGGAAAAAGAGCGTATTACAGCTCCAAATCAGGATCTATACCTGAAGCCATTAGAAATTAAGAACAACGTTTCTCTAGAAATTCGTACGAATAACCCAGAAGCAGCAAGCGATGATGCTGACTTGTATCTTTTCAAGGAAACAGAACAAGGGTATAAGCAAATTGCTATTTCTGGTAGTGCTACATCCGATGAAAGCCTGTCCTTTAAAGGCTTAGAAGATGGTAACTATGCGATTGGAGTACTTGGATATTCTGGTGAAATTAAGCTGGATCTTATGACGAAAGAAGTAAAAGTTCTTTCTCCAGGAGAAGAAGGTAAAGGCTCTATTACTCTTCCAGACAAGACGTATGACATGCCTGTATCTGGTAAAGTAAAAGCTACAGCTGATATTACTACTCCTGAAGAGAACAATCAGTACTATGCTGGTATCTTCCTAAGAGATGCGAAGACCGATGAAGTGTTGAACATGCTTCCTGTATATATCCAGGAAAATGCTGTTACGACACTAGCGGGTACGAATCGTGTGGAAACTTCCATTGAGATTTCTAAAGACATGTACCCAACTGGATATGAAGCAGCAGCGAAAAATAAAGCCGTTGTCATTGCAACTGGCAACAACTTCCCTGATGCTCTATCCGCTGGCCCATTAGCAAGTCATTATCAGGCTCCAATTCTATTAACTGAATCTGGTAAAGCTCTATCCCAGGATGTACTGGATGAGCTGAAACGTCTTCATGCTGAACAAGCATACATCATTGGCGGAGACGGAGTAGTACCAGAGAAAGTGGTAGAGCAGCTGAAAGACTTTGGTATGAGCGATGCGGAAATCCAACGCTTTAGCGGAGACGATCGTTACGAAACAAACCAAGCAGTAGTAAGCCACTTAGTGGATAATGGTTTTGTAGGTAATGGCGTATTCATGGCAACTGGTGAGAAATTTGCAGATGCGCTAAGTGCTGGACCGTTTGCTGGAGAAAACAAAATGCCAATCCTTCTTACGAGAGAGGATAAGCTCCCTGAAGGTGCTGCACAGTACGTAAAAGGCGAAGCTGTTTCCATCGTAGGTGGACCAGGTGTTGTCTCTAAAGATGTAATGAAAGAAGTAGAGAAGCAATCTTCAGCTGTGAAGCGTTTTGCTGGTACAAACAGATACGAAACGTTAAAAGCAGTTCTTGAAGAGTACGCTAATCCAACAGATACATTCTACGTATCTACTGGACAGAAATACCCTGACGCGCTTTCTTCTGCACCACTAGTGGCGCAAAAAGGTGGAGTTCTGCTTCTAACAGATACGGATGAAATTCCTGCTTCCGTTAATAACTTCCTGACTAAATATCTATACCAGAACAACGTAGAGAAAATCGTTGCTCTTGGTGGTCCTAACGCTGTTAGTCTAGAAGTAAAAGAAGCATTATTGAAACAACTCTCTAACGAATAAACAAGGAAGAGGATGTCCGCTAAGGGCATCCTTTTTTTGCTTCCTCCCGCTAGATTTCATTCATTTTTTACAGTTATTAGTAATTAATTAGTCTTTTATTCCTTGTAATCATGTACAATGGAAGGAGGATAGATAAATGGAGGAGGGGTTGTTTGAAGAAAAATAAGGTATATGGCGTTGTGGCTGCATGTGCACTGCTGCTTACGATTGCCATTCCTCAAGGGGCACAGGCAAAGGACAAGACAGTAACTACCTATGAAGAGATGCACCAGCAAAGCTTGCAAAACTATCAATCTAAAAAAATGGCAGTGCAGTCAACAAAGAGCTTCGCTATGGAAGACATACATAATCGCCAAGTCATCATTCAATTAACAGAAGGAAGCGAATGGGAAGGCAAATATCCCATAGAGAGAATAGTGGATGGAATGTCTGATAGCAAGTGGCTGGTGGTACGAATTCCAGAAGATGCATCTTATCAGCAAGAGCTGCAATCTATTGCATCCTTGCCGTATGTACAAACCGCACATCCTGATTACCTCCTATCTACTTTTGGGAAGCCGTTAGACGAATATTATGTTTATCAGAATTATATGAAGGACATCAATATGGAGAAGGCTTGGAACATCACAAAAGGAAGCTCTTCCGTAAAGGTAGCGGTTTTGGATTCCGGTGCAAATGTATCACATGAGGATTTTAATGGTAGATTTCACTATCCATTTAATGCGATGAATGGTGGGTCTAACATTAGAGATGAAGTCGGGCATGGTACGTTTGTGTCGGGCATTATAGGTGCCAATGATAATACAAAGGGAATTACAGGAGTAGCCCCAAATGTTAGCTTGATCCCTGTAAAAGTTGGAGACGATTATGGCATTGCGATGTCAGACGCAGCTGAAGGAGTCTACCATGCCATGGAAAAAGGGGCAGATGTTGTGAATATGAGCTTTGGTTCCACATATGAGGACACCGCACTAGCGTCTGCTCTACTCTCAGCGTATGAGGAAGGGATTTTACTCGTAGCAGCAACGGGCAATGATTCCACCTCCAGACCAATGTACCCTTCAGCGTACCCGTGGGTCATGGCAGTAGGAGCAACTGATACGACACAGTATGGCAACGCAATGGCTTATTTTTCTAATTATGGCCCCCATGTTGATATTGGAGCCCCTGGAGTAGATATCTTCAGTACATCTCCAGGCAGCAGCTATTCCTTTGGTGATGGAACATCCTTCTCTGCCCCAATGGTAAGCGGAGTAGCTGCCCTTATTAAAAGCAAGCATCGTCATTGGAATGCAGATCAGGTTCAGTATGCCCTGCAAACAAGTGCAGATAAATGGAATAGTAGTCTGGAATGGAATGAGGATTCTGGCTTTGGTCAGCTCGACGGGTATGATGCTCTGAAGGCTTCCATGTCCTATTATGAAAAAGATAAATCCAATTCTATACGTAGTGCAACGGTTTTAAAAGAGTCTGATAAGGTGGAGGAGGGTTTCAACTTTCCAAGAGACTCAGACCTCTATTCCTTTGACATGAAATATGATGGCTCCATTCAAGCAGAAATGAGTAACCTGCCACAGCAT
Organism: Pontibacillus salicampi; assembly: GCF_042434395.1. Classification (NCBI taxonomy): domain Bacteria; kingdom Bacillati; phylum Bacillota; class Bacilli; order Caryophanales; family Bacillaceae; genus Pontibacillus; species Pontibacillus salicampi. Next base: position 278,213 of record NZ_JBHLTP010000013.1, read on the forward strand.
ATTGACGGAGAGCTGAGCCTGTATAAGGAAGCTGGTAACGGTTATACGTTAGTGAGGGAAGCAGACAGGTACACGGAAGGAGGTTCAGAGGAAATAGCCACCTCCTTGAAAGCTGGTAACTATATTATGCTCACAAGCGATTATTACAGCAATTGGTCCAAACAGCCATATACGCTCACTATGGAAAGGCATTACGACAACGAGCCGAATCGTTTGAAAGGGAATAGCCGGTACGAAACAGCAGTAGAAATTTCCAAGGCAGGCTGGAGTAATGGAGCAGATACGATTGTGCTGGCAAAGGCGAGCGATTTCCCTGATGCTTTAGCGGGAGCCCCTTTAGCATATGCGGTAGACGGACCTATTTTGTTAAGTAAATCCGCTCGGTTAGATGAGGCGACGAAGGAGGAAATCATACGACTTCGACCAAAGAAGGCTTATCTTCTCGGAGGAAAAAACGCATTACAACCTGCTATTCAAAAGGAACTGAATAATCTTGGAGTAGAAACTGTAACAAGAATTGCCGGTACCAATCGAAATGCCACCGCCAAAGCTATTGCGGATGAACTGAAAGCAGTAACCAATTCACAAACATTCCAGAAGGCGATTGTAGTCTATAACAAGAACTTCCCGGACGCTTTATCTGCAGCTGCCTATGCTGCAAAAAATGGCTATCCTATTCTGTTAAGTGATAAAGATTCCTTGCCGATCGAAACCGCCTCTGCACTGGAGGATGTGAAGCAATCAATCATCGTAGGTGGAGATGGCGTAGTATCAGACAAGGTGAAAAGGAAGCTCCCTGATCCAGCTCGTTATGCTGGCACTAATAGATACGATACGAATTTCGTATTTAATGAAAAAGCAGGTGTCCATACCAATAGTGCTTTAGTCACAACTGGAGAAAATTTTGCCGACGCATTAACAGGCTCTGTACTCGCAGCAAAGCAGGATAAATTAATGATTTTAGTGAAGCCGGATAAAGTTCCGGATGAAATTAAACAGCTTGTGCAACAGCATTCTATCCACCATTTTGATATACTGGGAGGACCAAATGCAGTAAACCGTCACATTGGGGTAGAGCTACAAGCCTACTAAATCAAATAAAGAGTGGCACAATATGTCTAAACGTGTCGCTCTTTGTTAATTTTCACATACGCAGCTTATTTTTTCAGGAAAATGGAACAAATTTATGGAATATTTATGTTACAATACGACTATTCTATACTAAATTCCAAACGGAGGTTAAGGATGAAACAAGTTAAAAAGGCAATTATACCAGCAGCAGGACTAGGAACTCGCTTCTTACCAGCGACGAAGGCTATGCCTAAAGAAATGCTTCCAATCGTAGACAAGCCAACCATTCAGTACATAGTAGAAGAAGCAATTGAATCAGGAATTGAAGACATTATTATCGTTACTGGAAAAGGAAAGCGCGCGATTGAAGATCACTTCGATTACTCGTTTGAACTAGAAGAAACTCTGATGAGAAAAGAAAAATATGACCTCTTAGAGAAGGTAAAGGATCCTTCTAAAGTGGACATTCATTACATAAGACAAAAAGAGCCAAAAGGATTAGGCCACGCGGTATGGTGCGCACGCAAGTTTATTGGTGACGAGCCATTTGCGGTACTTTTAGGAGATGACATCGTACGCGCAGATGTTCCAGGCTTGAAACAGCTGATTAATCAGTACGACCAAACACTCTCCTCCGTTATCGGTGTTCAGCAGGTACCAGATAATCAAACTCACCGCTACGGTATTATCGATCCAGAATCCAAGCACGAGCGTCTATATCAGGTGAAGAATTTCGTAGAGAAACCAGCTAAAGGGGAAGAGCCTTCCAATCTGGCCATTATGGGGCGCTATGTTCTAACCCCAGAAATCATGACCTTCTTAGGCAAGCAGGAGCGCGGTGCCGGCAACGAGATTCAACTAACCGATGCCATCCAGGCCTTGAACGGTATCCAGCGAGTATTCGCCTATGACTTCAGCGGCTCCCGCTACGATGTCGGAGAGAAGCACGGATTTATTAAAACACAAATCGAGTTAGCATTAGAACGCCCGGACCTACGGGAGGATCTACTAGAATTCCTAAAGGAAACAGTAGACAAGCATCATTCTATGAACTCTTAATCTAAAAAGCTATGCCTCTTCTTTCTTAAAGAGGCATAGCTTTTTTGTAGGTGAGCGTCTGGTGGGAGAGCATATCCCGGAGGAGGGCGCACACCTGGAGAGCGGATATTCAAGGAGGAAGAGGACATATCCAGCCAGAAGCCACCGCCCAAAGAACGCCCCTCATCCAAAAAGTCCCCCATCACGGTTAGTAGAGAATAAACCCGCCTAACTAAACGCAAGCTAGAGCCATATAAAAAGCCCCTTCCATATTGGGAAGGGGCTTGTCTTACGTGTTTACGGTTTGTTCGTTGTAGCGTTCCTGCCTTTGCTGTTGTCTCTTGCTGGTCTGCCAGAACAGTGGAGATTTCTCTGGCAGCTTTCCGAAGATGAGGTTAGCCCATGGGAAGTAACGGTGTACTGCCCAAATAATAAAGTAGCATAGGATAACCACGACAATATACTGGGTTAACACTTCTACATGAAACCAATAGTTGTTATGAATGGGGATAACTCGCTTAACTTCTTTAATTACAAATGGGTGAAGCAGGTAAAATCCAAAGGAATACAGGGCGACATTCTTTGCCATTTGAATTTTGTCCGCTGTTAGTTTTTGACTAATCCATTCGGTTAGTCGGAAGAAGAAGTATCCCCCTACGATTAAATAAACGAGATTGAGATATTCATAGAAATCCCAGCTCACTTTTATTTCCCCTACTGTGTACACATAATAATAGTAAAGAGAGGTAAGGGATCCAGCGATTACGGTTATTATTCCATACACAATTCCTGATTTGTTCGATGCTTTTTGCTTTTCTTCTAGATAGTGTAATCCTAGCCATCCGCCTAGAAGAAATGGACCGATTGCTTTTAGGAACAATACTTCGTCTGTAAAGTTATAGGTGGAGTTCAGCCAATAATAACCCGCATCTATAGCTATCCCGAATAGCCACATATACCTTTTAAAGAAGGACAGCTTTTGTGCTGCATACACAAACAGTGGGAGCACGATATAAAACTGTACAATTAAGAAGATAAAGTGTAGCTGGTAATAGGAATCACCTGTGAGAATATTTTTGGTTACACTTACAAAACTAAGGGAACGATCCTGCGTAAGAACAGCATATCCTTCATAGAATAGTGCCCAAACGACATAGGGTACAACAATATAAAAAACACGTTTTTTATAATAGTCGGCAATAACAGATTTGGTCCATTGCTTCTTATAATAATTAAAGAAGAAGACAAGGCCGGTGATCATAATAAAGATGCCTGCTTCAATACGGATAATTCGATTTAGAAAGTGGTACTTTGCAAAGGCACCTGAGCCCATATCAAGGGTGCTGTAATAAGTTGCAGTTACATGGACAAGGACAACACAAAGCATTGCGATAAGCCTTAAGAAGTATATAGATTCTATACGTTGTTTTGCCATATAATAACCTCGATTCTACATATCTTGTTTTATTTCGATTAAATCTTATATATTTTCTCATGGATTTTGGGAAATGTCTATTTCATCCATAATTTAACTTTACTTAAAATTTGTCGAAAATTAACACAATTAATATACACTCTGACAGAAAATGCTATACAATGTAAAATGTAGTGATTTTTACCGGACGTAAGATTTAGGGGAAGTCATAAGCACTACAAAAAAAGGGAGAAGGGATTGATCGTATGAAAATGTTGAAGCCTATCGCAACCGTTGCTTCAGCAAGTGCTATTGCCCTCGGGTTATTCGCAGCCCCGACAGGCCAAAATGTAAACGCTGCAGAAACAGATTTCGACCTCACAATTGTACACACAAACGACACACATGCTCACTGGGACAATGCTGCTCGTCGTGCAACAGTTATCGACACGATTCGCAGTGACCGAGCAAACTCTTTACTGCTGGATGCTGGGGATAATTTCTCTGGAACCTTGTACTACAACCAGTACAAAGGAAAAGCAGCAGCAGATTTCCTAAACATACTTAACTATGATGCAGTCATCCCTGGTAACCATGAATTTGATGACGGACCAAAGACCTTTGCTGACTTTATCAAGATGGCAGAATTCCCAATACTTAGCTCGAACATTGATTACAGCAAGCAGAGTGACCTAAATGCGCTGTATCAGGACGAAATTGGCATGCCTGGCGACAATGGAAAGATTTATCCAGCATCGATTATGGATGTGAACGGGGAGAAGGTAGGTCTATTTGGTCTGACTACAGAAGAAACGACTACCCTGTCAAGCCCTGGTAAAGACCTTACTTTCCAAGATCACCAGCAAAAAGCAGAAGATACTATTGCTATGCTGGAAGCTGAAGGTGTAGACAAAATTGTTGCTATTACACATCTTGGGTACACGTATGATCAACAGCTTGCTCAAAACGTAGAAGGCTTAGATGTTATCGTGGGCGGACACAGCCACACGAAAGTGGATAATGGAACGGTTTATAATGAAGATAGTGAGCCTACAATTGTGGTACAGGCTGATGAGTACGGAAATTATGTTGGCGACCTTCAAGTAACGTTTGATGATAAGGGCGTATTAACAGATTGGAATGAACAGCTCGTTGAAGTGGATGCTGAAGACGAGAATGGTGAAAAAGTATATGCAGAGGATGCAGATGTAAAGAAATTAGTAGAAGAACTACAAGCTCCTCTTGAGGAAATGAAGAAGGAAAAAGTAGGCGAAACGTCTGTAGCATTAGATGGAGTACGGGAAAATGTACGTCAGGGGGAAACGAACCTTGGTAACCTAATCACCGATTCCATGCTAGCGAAGGCGAAGGATAAGGAGCCTGCAACATCTATCGCTTTCACAAACGGTGGTGGCATTCGTGCTTCTGTAGATAGTGGTGAGATTACATTAGGTGAAGTACTAACGGTAATGCCATTTGGCAACACGCTCGTAACCCTTGATTTAACTGGGGAAGAGCTTATGATGGCTTTGGAAAACGGTGTGAGTGACCTGGAGAACATGGGCGGACGCTTCCTGCAGGTTTCTGGCATGAAATATTCCTTTGATCGCTCTGAAGAGCCGAACAGCCGGATTTTAAATGCGATGGTAAAAACAGAAAACGGCTATGAGAAGATAGAGAAAAAGAAGACCTATAAAGTAGCTACCAACGCGTTCATCGCAAATGGTGGCGATGGCTATGAAGTTCTAAATAAAGCAACAGAAGATGGCCGTATTACAGAATTGTTCTTTGCTGATTACGAAGTATTTAACGAGTACCTAAAAGAAAATGATACGGTTGCTCCAAAAGAAGAAGGAAGAATCGTAGAGAAGACAAGAGTAAATGGAACAAACCGCTATGAAACAGCTGTAGAAGTATCGAAAAGCGGCTGGACAAAAGCGGACACAGTTGTCATTGCTCGAGCAGATGAGTTTGCTGATGCTCTTGCAGGAGCACCACTTGCTTATAAATATGACGCTCCTATTCTGTTAACAGATTCTGACTATATTGTCGGTGAAGTGAAGCAGGAAATTGAAAGACTTGGTGCTAAGAACGCTATTGTCCTTGGCGGTCCAAATGCGATTTCCAACTATTCCTTCTATCAACTAAGAGGAATGGGACTTGACGTTGACCGTGTCAACGGGACAAATCGTTATGAAACAGCTGCAGCTATTGCGGCTCGTTTAGACGGAAATCCTGAAAATGTTGTCATTGCGGATGGAAGCAACTACCCAGATGCGCTTGCGGTAGCACCTCATGCTGCACGTAATGGATACCCAATTCTACTTGCTAAAGGGGACGAGCTTCCAGAGAGCACAGATCGTGCACTTCGTGGATTTGATAAGAGTATTATTGTAGGTGGCCCTGGTGCAGTTTCGGAGAAAACGGAAGCAGAGCTTCCAAACCCTACTCGCTATAATGGAACGAATCGTTACGAAACAGCTGCAGAAATTGCCAACGCTATGGCAACAGATAAAGGAAAAGCTTATGTATCAACAGGCGAGAACTTCGCTGATGCTCTTTCCGGCTCTGTCCTTGCTGCCAAACAGGAAGCATCTATGATTCTAGTAAACAACAAAGTACCGAAGGAATTCCAAGACTTTATTCAAGATAAGACCGTAAATGATTTCCAAATCCTTGGTGGACCTAACGCAGTCAGCCAAGAAGTAGTAGATATGCTGCAGCAAAACTAAAGAAGTAAAGCCGCCATGGGATTTCATGGCGGCTTTTTCATGGGAAGAAAGTGCTTGGAGATTTCCATCAGGCACACCTTCGTTTTAAGCCTTCAATGGTAATCCTGGCACTGTTACTTTTCTTAATGCAAAGATACGGTAGCAAATATCATTTGGTTTACGAATATGATATAATTCGTCAAGTAATGACATTAACTAACTGGAAAACCAAGAGGTGAACCTCCATGAAAAAATTGCTTCGAAAAGTGTATCATCTACCGACTACGATTAAGCGATACCGTCTGAATCAGACCTCGGAAATTCATGATAGTCCAATCTTTGTAATTGGAAATCAAAAGAGTGGTACATCAGCGATTGGAGCATTGTTAGCTGACTTAACAGATAAGTCCGTCGCTATTGATCTGCCAGGTATTTTAGAGCCTACCCAGCTTAAGATTCATAATGGAGAGCTATCGTTTGATGATTTTGTCGATAACAATAAATACGATTTCTCCAAGGAAATTATTAAGGAGCCTTCTTTAACGTTTCTATATGAAGATATCGTAAAACGATTCCCGGATTCGAAGTTTGTCTTTATCATTAGAGACCCTCGTGACAATATACGAAGCATCTTAAATCGTGTGAAGCTGGAGGGGGATTTAGATCGTATTGATGACCCTGAAAGCCAGCACAAATTAGCTCAGGCCCCGAAGGATTGGGAGCGTGTAATTGACAGTAGGTGGATGGGAGTGCCAGGAGATAATTATATCGAGTGGATGTCCTATCGCTGGAATTGGGCTACGGATTTATATAAGAAGCATGCGGATAATATGATACTTATTCGATATGAAGATTTCTCTAAAGACAAAGAAGGGCAAATCAAACAGCTAGCGGAACAGCTCGGTCTATCAGCTGTAAATGATATTTCTGATAAAGTAGATATACAATATCAGCCAGCTGGTAATAAGAAAGTAGATAAAAAAGAGTTCTTCGGGGAAGCCAACCTAAAACGAATTGAGTCTATTTGTGAGGAACGGATGGAAGAATTCGGATATAAACCAATGCTGTAAACGAAGGAAGGACCACTTCAAACATTCAGGTGGTTCTTTTTCTTGGTGTGTATATGGAAGAGATAAGTAATATATGACTTTTCCTATCTAAACTGGTGAATATAGGGAGAGGAATGGGAAGGGAAGTAGGGAAACAATTGAAAGAGTTCAGAGTGATGATATGGACCATTGGATTGTCCTTTCTTGGATCAGTTGCGATGATATCGCTCTATCAATCCTATTTAGCAACATCTTGGGTAGTTCAAGGTCTTGTTTGGCTTGTCATGTTTGGCATGTGCTATTCCTTTTCCCGACACCTTCGTAGCGGGCGTAAGGGAATACTGAGGTGGTTCAGGGATAGGATAAATGTTCTTTTCGTATTTGGGTATTCCTTTCTATTATGGTTAAGTATGCGAGGTACGATGGAGCATCTTCACGATAATGCATGGTATGTGACAGCCTTTGTTTATGTTGGCTCCTATCTTAGTCTTTGCTTAACGGTTTGGTATGTAGGATATCTATTAACCAAGCATTCCTATCCATCGATAACGAGACGTTCCTCTTATAGGTGGATATGGTGGTATGCCTTGCCAATGATACTATCGTGGGGGCTGTACCTGCTAGCTTTTTACCCTGGAATAATGGGCAGTGATTCTCATAGTCACTGGGAACAAGCACATACACACGAATACAGTAATTGGCATCCTGTCCTGTACACCTGGTTCATCGAATGGCTGTTAAAGCTGTTCCATTCTCCAGCAACAGTTGCTTTTGCTCAAATTATATTGTTAGCCACTATTGTAGGATATGGGCTATATAGCTTTCGTAAAGTGGGAATGGAGAAGCGCTTGCTATGGTTTGTTTCGTTGTTTCTAGCCCTTCTGCCTATTAATGGATTGTATTCGATACTCCTCCTAAAGGATGTGTTGTATTCAGGTAGTATCCTATTCGTTACGATTGTGCTGTTTAATATAGTCGCAACGCGAGGTAAGTGGTTGACTTCAGTAGGCCATCAGTTTATTTTCGGATTATCCATGTTCGGAATGGTGGCGTTTCGGCATAATGGCGTGTATATCGTATATGTTGTTCTTTTCCTGCTATGTGTTTGTTACTATAAATACATGATAAGAATCCTTCTACCTATGGCTGTCGTCCTATTTTTGTTCTATTATATTAGTGGACCTGTCTATGAAGAGATAGGAGTAAGTGAAAAGAATCCGAATGAGAAGCTAGGCATTCCGCAGCAGCAAATTGCCAATGTTCTGGTTCAGAATGGCAAGATAACCGACGAGCAAAAGGCTTATATCCATGACATTATGCCAATAGAAAAGTGGAAAGAGTATTATAATCCTACCTATACAGATCCAATAAAATTTGCAAAGTCTTATAACAGTGATGTCATTTTCGAGGAAGGGGATCCTTCCACGTTTTATAAAACATGGCTGAGCATTGTCGCGGAGAACCCTTATTTAGCAACAGAGGCGTTCTTAAAACAAACCTCCCTCGTATGGCAAATGCATCAACGATACACAGACAGACATGAGTACTATAATTTCAGGACCACCATCCAACAGCCAAACGATCATGGTCTACAAACAGAGCCTAAGCTGAATGGATTGAATGGCTTCTTAACTAAAGTAGCGGCCTTTACAGAACATCACATGTGGCCTGTTGTGTGGAGACCTGCTGTCTATGCAGCAATTCTGTTGCTTTCCTTGTTTATTGCCATCCGGAAAAACGGATGGAAGGCTGGTTTAGTAGGGCTGCCGGTACTGTTAAACATAGGAACGATTCTCGCTGGCATACCAGCCCAGCATTTTAGATACTTGTATGCTAATGTCCTCATATTTTTATTTCTTATTTTATTAGCGTTATGGAAGCAAGAAAATAAACCGATTCAGAAAAAGGAGCTAGAGCTATGAAAATTGCTGTTCTCATTCCCTGTTACAACGAGGAACAGACGATAGGGAATGTAATTGAAGACTTTAAGAAGGAGTTACCAGAAGCAGATATATATGTATATGATAACAACTCCAAGGATCGTACCTCGGAAGTAGCACGTAAGCACGGGGCGATTGTGAAGAAGGAGCTTCGCCAAGGAAAAGGGAATGTGGTTCGTTCCATGTTTCGTGAAATTGAAGCGGATTATTATGTCATGGTTGATGGAGACCAGACGTATCCTGCTTCGTTTGTGCACCATTTACTCGAGCCATTATACAAACGAGAAGCGAACATTGTAATTGGCGACCGTTTATCTAATGGAACGTACACGGAGGAGAATAAACGCCAATTCCATAATCTAGGGAACAACTTAGTACGTGGATTGATTAACTTCCTATATAAGAGTGATTTAAAGGATATTATGACAGGGTACCGTGCGTTTGATCGCTTATTTGTTAAATCGGCACCGGTGATGAGCCCTGGATTTGAGATTGAGACGGAAATGACTATTCATTCTCTGGACAAGCGGTTCATCATTAAGGAAATTCCTATTGATTATAAGGATCGACCAGAGGGCAGTGAATCGAAGCTGAACACGTTCAGTGACGGATTTAAAGTATTGAATAAAATCTTTACCCTGTTCAAGGAATATATGCCGATGTATTTCTTCTCCTTTTGGGCTGTGCTGTTCTTTATCGCAGGGTTAGGAACGGGCATTCCTGTTATTGCGGAATTCATCAGCACCGGATTTGTATCGAAGATTCCTTCTGCCATATTAGCAGTCGGCTTTGAGATTCTTGCTGTTCTATCCTTTGCTGTAGGATTAATTCTCCATACAGTAGCTGCGAACTTTAAGAAGCAGTATGAGCTGGAATTAAACCGAGTAACTCAAGAAATGAATTTTGACGTAAAAACAGATCAGAAGGAAGCTGAAAATGTACCGTCGTAATGGGTTAGAGCTCCTCTTTAGCATACTATTGGGGGTTATCAGTACCGTTTCCTTTGTATCACTATACCAGGCTATTTCTTATACGTCCTGGATAGTGCTGTTAGGAACCTTTATTATTTTTACAGTGTTGTATGCAATGTTCATTCGATATTTCTTGAGTAATCTGAATTCCTTTGTTGATTTTGTGAAAAGACCGGCTGTTGTTGCCGTTGTACTCATTTTTTCTTTATTGCTTTGGACTAGTCTTAGAAGCTCCTTAAGCTATTTAGAAGACAACAACTTATTTATCGTTTTATTTGTGTATCTTTTCTCTTACTTCACAATTGTTTCTTTGGTATTGGGAGCATTTCATCTTCTTGTTCATCGCTCGATGACACTTGTATGGACAGTCGTATCGCGGAAAAGAATTCTATGGTACGCTCTACCGTCTATTATTATTTTTTCCATTTATTTAATGGGATTCTTCCCTGGAAATATGAGTCCGGATTCCATGTCCCATTGGCGGCAGGTGCAGTCGCATGAATTCAGCAACTGGCACCCGGTTATGTACACATGGTATATGATTCTTTTAACATCGATATGGGAATCTCCAGCTATTATTGCTTTGTCCCAAATTGTTATCTTATCTCTCATTCTTGGGTATGGAATGTATCGGCTGGAAAGAAGCGGAGTGGAGAGGAAATGGCTCTGGCTTGTTGCCATCATCTTTGCTATCTTCCCTATAAACGGCGTGTTCTCCATTATTCTGTGGAAGGACATTCTATTTAACGCCTTTTTATTCTTATTCACCATCCTGATTTACAATATTGTCTCGACTAAAGGGAAGTGGATGAGCTCTTACGGTCATCTTGTCTTATTAGGGGCGACAGTGTTAGGGGTTAGCTTTTTGAGAAACAATGGCTTGCCTATCTTTATCGTCATGGCCATCCTGCTTATAATAGCGTACCGCTCGTATTGGAAGCAACTGTTGGTAACGCTCGGTGTCGTTGCTGGCATTAACTTCGTAGTTACAGGCCCTATCTATGAAGCAATGGATGTAAAACCGGCCAACCCAAACGAAGTGCTGAGTATTCCTACGCAGCAGTTTGGTAAGGTGATTCAAGAGGACGGTGAGCTAACTGCGGAGCAACAGCAGTATTTAGGAAAGATTCTCCCGCTTGAGACGTGGAAGAAAGAGTATTATCCGTATTTAACGGATTCTATCAAATTCCATGACGACTATAACTCAGATATTATCTTTGATGACTTTGGGTATTATTTAAGCACGTGGGCAGCGGTGCTGCAAAATAACGTTGGTTTGTATGTAGGTGCCTATTTAGATCAGACTTCATTGATTTGGCAAATAAACCAGCCAGAGGACGGGTACACGAATACCTTCTCGAGAAGAGTGTATCAGCCGAATGAATTTGGTATGGAAACAACTCCAGTCAGTACGACTCTTCACGATGTGATACGAACCAATTTGGAGCGTACTGAAGACTACCTGATGGAATTTATATGGCGTCCAGCTACGTACACCTTCTTCATTTTACTAACGGGAATAGCTCTTTTCTTTAAGAGTGGTGTTCGATCCCTTTTGATTATTCTGCCTGTTTTCTTAAATGCAGGAACGATCCTACTGGCCTTGCCTGCCCAGGATTTCCGTTACCAGTATGCCAACTTCCTGATTGCCTTCCTTATGGCAATCATCGGATTTATCACGTTGGACACAAAGAAAGAGAAGGTACCACATGAATAGCTTTATAGAATCCATTAAACGCAATAGAATCGGTATCGCCCTGATGGTGATGGCCTCCTTGATGACAGCACTCGGGCAAATGTTCTGGAAAATGTCTGATGGAGGCATCAACCTTCTATTAGTGGTCGGCTTTGTCCTCTACTTCCTCGGTGCCGTATTTATGATTATCTCGTTTCGATTTGGCAGCCTATCTGTTCTTCATCCATTGTTGAGTATCGGATATGTATTTGCCCTGTTCTTCGGTAGTATGATTTTACAGGAGACGATTACAGAGTCGAATCTGATCGGTACCTTGTGTATTATCGTAGGGGCTGCTCTAATTGGGGGTGGTGACAATTAAGTGGGTATTTGTTGTTATGCTGTTCACCCTGCTCGGATCGATTGGCGGCTTTTTCTTTAAAAGGGCAAGTGCTAACGGTCTCGAGATTAGTAAATACTTTATGACTCAATTGTTCATTGGGGGGGCGTTTTATGGGACCGGTGCTATATTAAATATCATTACGCTGCGATATTTACCGTACACCGTCGTATTCCCCTTAACGTCTATTACGTATGTGTGGACCTTCCTCCTGTCCTATTTCTTCCTGAAAGAGGTCATATCGCTTCGCAAGATCATCGGAGTCGGTCTTATTATCGCCGGATCCTTTTTCTTAATTATGTAAAAGCCTTCCTGATGGAGGGCTTTTTTTAGTTTTGTCGAAATATAGAAAATCAAAGAAATTTTTAGCGAATAAACACTTAAGACTAAAGGGTGGCGAGCCGATATAGTAGAGGAGTCAGGAGTTAACATTACGCCACCATTTCCTTCTATTTATCTACTTCTCATCTACTATTTCATATTACGTATTCGTACCAAATGCCTTTTTATGAGCACAACTATTGGATTAATTTACAAATTTTTTATCGAATAATGTAGAACTCTTTACTTACCATGGTATATAGTTTACATAGTGCTAAACACATGGAATAACATAACAGGGGAGGATTATCTTGAGAAAGAGCATTGTATTTATTCTGTTTGTCTCCGTTTTTGGAATGCTGTTCTTTCCGAACCCAGCACAGGCTGGCAGTAAGAACACCATTATCATAGATCCGGGACACGGCGGAAGATATACAGGGACAGCTGGCTATTCAGGCAATTCTACTGGATACGCCGAGAAGCATGCAAACCTGGAGGTATCTTTAAAGCTTAGAGACAAATTAGAACGCAGAGGCTACACCGTACATATGACCCGCACGAGCAACAGCAAGGATTTTGGTTACCCGCTTCATACGGATTTAGGGAACAGGTCCGACTTAGCAAATGAGCTAGCCGAAGGGAATAATAATCATACCATTCTTCTATCTGTCCACCATAACGCATCTGGCTGGTCTCCAAGTACTAGAGGGTATGAGACGTATTACTTCGATATTGAAAATGGTATCGACCAAAACTACCCACCAGACCCATTACAGATTGAATATTCACCAGAAAGCAGACGACTAGCACACACAATACATAATCAAATCATAAACAATGTACCAATTTCGGAGGGGCCGAACGGCATCAAGGCGAATGACTTGTTTGTTACACGAAATGCGCACATGCCTGCCGCATTGTTGGAATTAGGCTATATGTCTAACCCTGATGAAGAACGATTAATAAAGACGGATAAGTATCAGAACAAAGCATCAGAGGAAATTGCTAATGCAGTAGATCAATATTTTGACGTCTATGAAGTTTATGATCATGAGGATAATCGTTTGAAAATCTATGAATCTAAGAATAAAGCGTTAGACTATGCCAAATCAAAGAGTAACGTGTATGTGCTGGATAAGTCTAAGCAAAAGCAAATCTATAATAGTATTGCTAAAGACTTTGGAGTGTACCATACCTCTCAGGAGGACATCAACAAATTATTCGTATCCAAAGAAGATGCGATAAACTATGCAGAGGATTGGAAGCATACAAGAGTAGTCAACAATAAGACTGGCGACATTCTATGGTCGAACTATATGTCGAAAGACTTTGTCGTCCAGCAGAGATCAAACGGCACCATTTCTCGTCATTATCAGGAGGATCAGGCAATCGAGTATGCGAAGGATCACAAGGATACGCAGGTTGTTAATCTAACCAATGGGAAAGTGGTATGGAACAATTATTTAAGAACGAAATATAAAGTAACTCATGCCGAAAAAGGTGTATTGAAAGAATTTTATCACAAAGGCCCAGCGATTGATTATGCCGATACATGGGCAGGCACGACGGTAGTGAACATGAGAAACAATGCTACTGTGTGGGAAAATGACAAAAAAGCAGGGAGCTTCACCTTCCAAACAGAGGAAATTTCCTCTAATAACCGTGTTCGTACAGCGGTAGAGGTATCGAAGAAGCTGTATCCAAATGGCTTCTCATCTGGACACTCAGCTAAAACCGTCATCCTGGCCACAGCCCATGCCTACGCAGATGCATTATCTGCTGCACCATTGGCGGCACAGGAAGGGAACGCTCCTATTCTACTTACAAATCCAAACAGCATGGAACAAGAAGTGGAGCAGGAAATTCACCGCCTAAACACGAAGCGTGTAGTCATTCTCGGCGGACCAAATGCGGTATCAGCCTCCATTGAGGATAAGCTGGAAAAGAAAGGGCTGAGTGTAGACCGCATTGCCGGAAACAATCGAGTTCAAACAAACCAGAAAATCAATGATCGACTAGATGATGTCGACGGTGCAATGGTTGCTTCAAGCTCAAGCTTCCCGGACGCTCTTGGAGCCGCTCCTATTGCTGCTATGAAGGATTGGGCGATTGTATTAACCGATAAGACAATGGACCCGGCCAGTAAGGAGTATGTAAACTTTAAGGATGTAGCTATTGTAGGCGGTGACGGAGTCGTTTCCAATAGTGTCGAGAATGCTTTAATCGATCAAAACGGGAAGGATCGCGTCATTCGCTTAGCTGGGGACCAGCGATATGAAACACAAAATGAGATTCTTACCTATTTTGAAGAGGACATTTCCTCTGCTCATACATTGACCGCAACAGGGGAGAACTTCCCGGATGGGTTAACGGCATCCTCTTTAGCAGTCAAATACCACGCACCATTAGTATTAGTAGGAAAAGAAGTAGATCGTTCTATGGATGGCTTCCTACAACAATACGGAAACGAAAATGCGATCGAATCGTTGAAGGTCGTAGGCGGAGTGCTGAAGGATAACGTCGTCCATAATATTTCTAACTACTTAGACTAACCTCTGGAGGTGTCGACCATGCGAAAAACTCTGTATTGTATTCTGTTGGGAGCGCTGCTTGTATTAGCAGCCTGCTCCAATGACTCGTCGAAAGACATAGAGGATATGGATTCCAATGAAACAGATGCCAAACAATCCAATACCGATGAACAAGTAAGTGACGACCAGGCCGAGCAGGATACGTCCGACGGCAGCGAGGAAGAAGGCAATCCATCCGATGAGGCAAGTGATGACACAGAGGATGATTCGTCGTCAGACAACGACAGTTCCGAGGGAAACACATCTGACTCATCAGAGGAGGAGAATGGAGATAATAATTCCTCCTCAGATAATGATTCAAAGCAGAACGAAGAAGAAAGCAACGACCTTTCTAAAGGATTGAATACGTATCGTCCGGAGGAAGGGATGACCAAGACCTTTATTCAGGATGACCAGTATGAAATCACCTTTAACATTGTGGCCACCAACAACACGCACCTACAACGGGTCATTCGCTTTGGGGACATTGAAACGCTGGAAATCCTAAAGTGGGTCGAGAACGACGTCTCTGTTGTCTATAAAGAGGAAAACCCTGAGAATACGAAGGACCAATTAGACTCCTTCGAGACCTTTGAGCCGCCAGAAACAATTATAGACCTTAAGCAAAAAGGCGAAGGCAAGAAAGATGAATGGCAAATCACGAAGGAAAACGCAACGGTCGAGCTCCCTTATAAAAAGCTCGACAATGTGATCGTCGTTCAAAAAACGCAAACCTCCAGCAGCTCTAATAAGAAATCGATCCTGACTAGATACTATGCCGAAGGACTAGGCATGGTAAAGGAAACACGAGAGACAGACGGAAGCAATGGCTTTAAGTCTGTAGCAGAATTACAAAGCGTGAAGAAATAACAGGGAAGCCTCTATTCTATATGGAATAGGGGCTTTTTGCTTGTCGAGCCTTTTGTAGAAGAATGGATGGCATGAAAGCGAAGAAACGCTGTTGATGGCACAGCTATTATAGGCGATTGTGAGCACCTCAACCAAAAACAAGCTCCCCATCCGACAAGCGGATAGGGACGCTGCTGCAATTTCCTTCTCGGAAAAGTAAACAAAATGTAAAAAAGAAATCCTCTTCTGAGTTGTCGAAAAATGTTATACTATTCTGTGGTTATACTAACGAAAATGAATGATGAGCGAGGTATTTGGATTGAAGTCTAAACTAGGTCTGGCTAGTATTTTATTCCTGCTAGCAACGTTACTGTTAAAAATATCAGGGCTTGTCCGGGACATGGTCATTGCCTTCTACTTCGGTGGAAGCTTAGAGAGTGATGCGTTTTGGGCTGCTTTTATTATACCGAATATGATTATTTTGTTCTTCACGACAGGCATGAAGAATGCGCTGGTGCCTAGCTACATACAGGCTATTGAGAACAAGCGTCATGAGTATCATTTAAATCATGTGTTTACAGGAACCATACTGATCAGCCTGCTGATCTCAGTACTGGGAATCGTTCTGGCCCCGTATTATATTCCGCTTTTATATGGAGGATTAGGAGAAGAGGGGCACGACATTGCGATTGTCATCTCGATGATATTCTTCTCGTCTATCTTCTTCATCGGCATGAACGCTGTACTAGAGGCCTTCTTTGATGCTGAGAATCGGTTTGCTCTATCGATGGTGTCCCAAATCATCGTCATTGTATCGCTCATTTTAGGAGCGGTATTCTTCGCCGAAACATTAGGCGTTTATGCGCTCGGGTACGGTTATTTAGCTGGTACTATCCTATCCCTGCTCTTTAAGCTGGTGATTGTGTCGAAGCGGAACGTACCGAAGTTAACGTGGAAACTCGATTGGCCTGAGGTAAAGGATTTTTATATTGTCTTTTTCCCAGTCGCCTTGACCGTTGCAGTGGGACAAATTAACCTCGCAGTAGATAATGTTTTTGCTGCCCAGTTTAAGGACGGTGTCGTGACGAGCTTGAACTATGCGAAAAACCTTGTCCATTTCCCGCAGGCTATCTTTGGCGTGACGATTGGCACCATCATCTTCCCGCTTATTTCTAAAGCGAACTCTCAAAATGACCATCAGCTCTTTAAGAAGGGGATCGAGCAAGGGCTAACAACCATGCTGTTTATCCTGCTTCCATCGATCGCTGGTCTTATGCTCCTTATGCCTAATATTATCGAGCTGCTATACCAGCGTGGACAATTTGATGCGAACGCTACGAGGACTACAGTGGAAATTGCGTATTATTATGTAGGCTCTGTCCTGTTCTTCAGCCTTCACAATGTGATTAATAAAGGCTTCTATACGTTGAAAAAAGGACACCTCATTATGATTGTCGGCGGCTTTGCCATTTTATTAAACGCTGGATTGAACGTGCTCTTTACCAATTGGCTTGGCTATCGCGGCATTCCACTTGCCTCGTCGGTGATGGCAGTATTCTACGTGGGCACGTGCTTCCTCATCTTCCTGCGCCTCGTCGATGGGTTAAAACTTCGGATGATAGGGAAAGAATATGCCAAAATCATTTTAGCAGTAGCCGTCATGGCAGGTGCTGTGGTGGGTGTCTTGACCCTAGTGGAGGATTGGAATAATATCATGCAAATTATTACGGTAGCCATTAGTGGAGCCGTGGTCTATACAGGCAGTGTATTTGCGTTGAAGGTCGATACGATTAAGATTTTCACGAATAGATTCTTGAAGAAGAAGGGGAACCAAACGTCATGAATGTAAAACAAATGCTCATGAATGCTAGTGAGCCTATTATTAACCCGATTACGAAAGCAGTGTTAAAAAAGCATTATAATCGCAGCCTGGAGCTGTCAGAGCCAGGTCCATATAAGAGGGTCGTTGTATTTGCTCCCCATATGGATGATGAAACGATTGGAGCAGGAGGAACTATCCGTCGTCATCTCCAGGAAGGGGCCGAGGTCCATTGTATCTTCAGTACAGATGGAGCGAGCAGTGAGAGCGAGCTGCCGAAGGAAGAGCTGAGCCGCATGCGTAAGGAAGAAATGGAGAAGGTCAACACGATTCTTCACATGCACAGCATTCGCTATATGGATCTGCCAGACGGCCAAGTAGAAAGTAATGCACACTCTCAAGGACTGCTCCTGGAGCTATTGAAGGAAATTGATCCCGACTTAATCTATTGTACTCCTTTTGTAGATGCTCACCCCGATCACGTGGCAACGGGGGCGATACTTGCTGATACATTACAGCTATGGAACAAAGAGGATGTCACGGTTCGTTTATATGAAATCAATTGCCCTATCCCACCGGATGAAATAAACTGTGTTATAGATATTACCTCCACTTATGATACGAAAAAGAAAGCAATCGATAAGTTTTCTTCTCAAGTAATTGCCTTTGATGGCTTCTTAGCATTAAATCGTCTGAAGAAGAACCTGGTAAATGATGGAGCTGTGAAGGCGGCAGAAGCATTTATCGAGCTGTCTGAGGACGAGTTTATCAAGCAGTATGACGCCTTACGTCAGAAGAATTATGCCTACCACGAAATATTTAAACAAGCGAATAGAACGGTTACACTCCTGTGGGCTATTTACAAAAACTACCCACAGAAAAAACAGATGTATCAAGAAAGACTATTACAGTAGTAATAGAACATAGGTAAAAATGGAAGAGTATGAATAGAAAGTACCATTACTAAATTACGGAGATAGTCCGCTGGGGGAGAATAGAGTATGTTTGAGGGGAGAAAAACAAATCACTTAGTGAAATGGGCAGAAGCCTATTTCATTTTATTCATATTATTACAGCCGATTCTGGATATGACGGCGTATATTAATTTACCAATTTCAGAACCAATTCGAGTACTGACAATGGGGCTAGGATTTATCTATATCCTACTGCTTCCAAACACACGAGCCAAGAAATTTGCTTTAGGCTACATTGGGGTACTCGCCTTGTTTATGATCGCAAGCTTCGCGAACAATTTTGTATTTAAGGATCCATTCTCCTTGTCGGTGGAAATGATCTACATTATTAAAACAGTCTATGTACTCATGATGCTGATTATCTATTACTTTGTGTTTCAATCACTCAGTAAGCGAACCAACTGGCGAAACAGTGTTCAGAAGTACGTATTTATCAGTATGTCGATCATTGGGGTCGTAATGGTCGTATCCTCCATCACGGGAACGGGAAAACGCAGCTATGATGCCTTAGCGAAAGAGGGGCATTCCGGCTGGTTTTTCGCAGCCAATGAGCTCAGCGCCATTCTTGCTATGGGCTTTTCTGTCATGCTGCTATACTTCATGAGACAGTCTAATATCAAAACAAAGCTACTCTACATTCCGCTTTTGCTTAGCGCGATATGGGGGATTCTCACGGTAGGAACGAAAGTAGGTCTAGGCGGCCTGCTCATGGTGCTTGGCTTTGGCTCGTTAATCGCCTTTGTGGACATTTGGAAAAAGAAGCAATGGAGCAACGCCATCATTGTACCATTATTGCTGGCTGGCACGATTGCCATCATTCCATTCTCTGCTATCGGGAACAACCTGGGCTATACCGTTACGAAAATGCAAGAGGGCAACGGGGCGGATGGGACGGATCCTGCAACCGGTGAAGATGGATCCATTGACGGTCCAGACCGAACCGAGCAGGCAAAAGAGCTATTAAGCGGCCGGAATGATTTCTTACGAGATAAAATCAATCAATTTGAAGAAGCGAATATTTCCCAGAAGACACTAGGCATGGGACGCGGTGGCAACTATGAGGACGTTCCAAAGCTTGTAGAAATGGATTTCATCGATTGGTTCTTTAACTATGGGGTGCTGGGAATTATTATTTTGGCGCTTCCTATCGCATTCTTTGGCATTACCATCATCAAGCACTTAATCGAAACAAGATTCAAAGTGTTTGACGGAGAAACGCTATTAATCGGTATCGCTGTAGGATTAGGTCTTGGTACCGCATTCCTCGCTGGTCACGTGTTATCCTCACCAGCCTCTGGTATCTACCTTGTCTTATTCCTGGCTTATTTACACCATGCAACAAAGCCAACGGTGAAAAACGTGCAATCGGGTTCGAACGACATTAACAGTGAGGTTGGATAATCGTGAAAAAGATACTCGTCATAACCAACATGTATCCAGGGCGTATTAGCAAAACCTTTGGTATTTTTGTCAAGAACCAGGTAGAAGCACTGAGAAGTCACGGTACAGACGTAGATGTAGCAGCAGTGGATGATCCGAGGATGGGGAAGCCGAATGTGCTGAAGAAGTACACGAAATGGATGCTCCAGACGATGAGACAGCTCGTATCAAAGGGAAAGCAGTATGATGTGGTCCACGCTCATTACGTTTTCCCGAGCGGCTTCTTAGCGCTAGCCTTCAAGAAGCTGTTTGGCACCAAGCTAGTCGTGACAGCACATGGCGGGGATATTGATAAAATGCCCCACAAAAATGCCTTCATCTTTAACCAGACGAAGAACATCCTTCAAAACGCCGACCATATCATCGCAGTCGGCGAAGCGTTGAAGGAGGAAATTGTCCAAACCTTTGGTGCTGATGAACAGCGCGTTACCATTATGAGCATGGGAGTCAATCGAGACGTGTTTACTCCGACCAATCAACAGGCTGCGAAGCAAAGGCTCGGCCTTGACCCGAATAAGAAGTCTCTCCTCTATGTAGGCAATATTATAGAAGCAAAAGGGCTAAGAGAGTTGCTGCAGGCCTATTCCTCTATAAAAGCAAAGGATGCTGATACAGCGCTCCATTTCGTCGGCAGCCCCAAGAAGGAAGCATTTCTACAGGAGCTGAAGCAGACGATAGAGGAGCAGACGATAGAAGATGTCTACTTCCTAGGACCCAAGCCGCAGCAGGAAGTCGCACTCTGGATGTCGGCAGCCGATGTATTTGTGTTACCGTCCTATATAGAAGGCTTCGGACTCGTAGCGGTAGAGGCCATGTCGTGTAACACTCCCGTTGTCGGGACAGATGTTGGTGGCCTATCCTACCTCCTGCGTAACGACCATGGGGTGTTGGTAGAGCCGAAAAATGAAGCGTCCTTACAGGAAGGAATCGAACGAGTGCTGTATAATAAAGAGTTACAGCACACGCTCACCACGAACGGAGAAAAGCAAGCACAAGATAATGATCAAGAAGTATTAACGAAACGACTTCAAGAGATCTACGAGAAGATCGGAGAGAACTAACCATGAAGAAAAACAAAAAGCTGCTGCTAATCTCGTCCATTGGCGGCCATTTAACTCAGCTTCTTCAATTAAAGCCACTATTTGAGAAGTATGAATATCATCTTGTCACAGAGAAATCGGAAATAACGAAGCAGCTAAAGGATACGTACCCAACCTCCCTGCTCGTCTATGGAGCGCGGAACTATCCTTTTCGCTATATCTTTAAATTTTCCTACAATATAATCAAGTCCTTCTTTATCTTTTTGAGGGAGCGACCTGACGTAGTCATTACTACAGGCGTGCACACCGCTGTACCGATGTGCTATATTGCCAAGCTGTTTCGGAAGAAGGTCATTTTCATTGAAAGCTTTGCAAAGTCATCCAGCCCAACCTTAGCCGGACGCATGGTGTACCCGATTGCCGATTTGTTTATCGTCCAATGGGAATCGATGTTAGACGTCTACCCTAACGCTGTATATGGAGGTAGTATCTATTGATTTTTGTTATACTAGGCACCCATGAGCTGCCATTTACCAGGCTGTTAGACGAAGTAGAACGACTAAAGCAATCAGGCGAGATTACAGACGAGGTTATAGTCCAAAACGGTAACACAGCCTATCAAACCGATGTCATGACATTAAAGCCGTTTGTAAGCTATGACGAGATGGATCAACTATTCGAGGACGCCCGACTCATTATTACCCACGCCGGAACAGGCTCTGTGACAACAGGACTGAAGAAGGGCAAGAAGGTCATTGCAGCAGCCCGCCTGCACAAATACGGCGAGCACAATGACGATCATCAATTGGAATTAGTGGATGTATTCCTCGAGCAAGGCTACATTGTAAGCTGGGACGATGGAGAGGATTTAGGAGAGGTCATGAAGGAAGCAGAGACCTTTGAACCAAAGCCATTCCAATCTGGAAAGCAGCAAATGTTTAACCTAATTGAAGATTTCATTGAGAAGATATAAGCCAAATCGCACTTTATGATTCACCCTGCAGAATATGGTAAACTGAAAACGGACGTTCATTCCTTGTATGAACTCTAATGAAGGAGCTGAAGCACATGAAAGTACGTAAAGCGATTATTCCAGCAGCAGGACTAGGCACACGCTTCCTGCCTGCCACAAAGGCGCAGCCGAAGGAAATGCTGCCGATTGTCGATAAACCAACCATTCAATATATTGTTGAAGAAGCAGTCGCTTCTGGCATAGAAGACATCATTATCGTATCCGGTCGTGGCAAAAGAGCCATCGAGGATCACTTTGACAAGTCTTATGAATTGGAAGAAAAGCTTGCCGAAAAAGGGAAGGACGACATGCTGCAGCAAGTACAGGAAATTTCAGAGCTAGCCAACATCCACTACATCCGTCAAAAGGAACAAAAAGGATTAGGACATGCTATCTCCTGTGCCAGTCGCTTCGTAGGAGACGAACCATTTGCCATCCTCCTTGGAGACGACATCGTACAATCAGAAGAGCCATGCTTAAAGCAGCTAATGGACGTTTACGAGCAAACCGAATCATCCGTTATCGGAGTACAATCCGTATCAGAGGACCTAGTTTCTAAATACGGCGTCGTTACCCCAGTAGAGGGTGCAGATACGACAAAGGACCAAATCGAAATTACCGATCTAGTGGAAAAGCCGAGCAAGGAAGAAGCACCATCCAACCTGGCCATCATGGGACGATACGTACTAACACCAGAAATCTTTAACATCTTAGAGACCCTCCCACCAGGAAACGGCGGCGAGATTCAATTAACAGACGCCATCAAGCAGCTGAATCAAGACCAGAAGGTAATCGCCTATAACTTCCATGGCACACGCTACGATATCGGGAACAAACTAGGCTTTATCGACGCAACGATTGATTTTGCGTTGAATCGAGAGGATTTGAAGGATGACGTTACACAATTACTTCAAGACAAATTAAATAAATTACATCAATGAAATTAGGTGAAAACAATGAAAATATCAGTAATTGGCACAGGCTACGTTGGATTAGTAACTGGTGTTTGCCTCACAGAAGTTGGACATGAAGTCACCTGTATTGATATCGATGAAAAGAAAGTGAAATCCATGCGTGAAGGGATTTCACCTATATATGAACCAGGTCTAGATGAAATGATGAAGGCTAATATAGAGCGACAGCGACTATTCTTTACATCCAGCTATGAGGAAGGAATGGAGGGAAAGGAAGTCGTCTTTATTGCTGTTGGAACACCGCAATCAAAGGATGGATCTGCAGATTTAACATACTTAAACAAAGCTTGTAAAAGCATAGCACAAAATATGAAGCGGGACTTAATTGTGGTAACAAAGAGTACTGTACCAGTCGGTACGAACGAGCATGTGGAGCAAGAAATCACGAAGCACATTACAAATGGCTTTAAGGTAAAGGTTGCTTCCAACCCAGAGTTCCTTCGCGAAGGCTCTGCCATTTACGATACCTTTAATGGCGACCGCATTGTTATAGGAGCAGAGGAAGAAGCAGTACTTGATAAAGTAAGGTCCATATACGAAAGCTTTAATCTACCGATTGTTTCTACAGACCTTAGAAGCGCTGAAATGATTAAGTATGCTTCAAACGCTTTTCTAGCAACTAAGATTAGCTTTATCAATGAGCTAGGGAACCTTTGCGAGAAGCTAGGAGCAAACATCGAAAACGTATCAGCAGGAATGGGCATGGATCAGCGCATTGGTAACAAATTCCTGCAGGCCGGCGTAGGCTATGGCGGCTCCTGCTTCCCGAAAGATACAAATGCCCTCCTATCTATAGGAAAAAGCTATGGGCACGACATGCCAATCATCCAAAGCGTTATCGACACGAACGAAAAGCAGCAGCGTATTATAGTAGATAAAATTAAAGAATATTCACCAGACCTACTGAATAAAAAAGTGGCTGTACTAGGTTTAGCATTTAAGCCAAATACAGATGATATGAGAGATGCTCCATCCATCAAGGTAGTTCGAGAGCTAGTTGATGCAGGTGCAGAGGTACACGCCTATGACCCAATAGCTTCTGAGAACGCCCGAATCTTCCTGCCAGGCTCTACTGTATATAACAGCTCTGTTGATGAAGCAATAGAGGATGCAGATTTTGCTGTTATTATGACGGATTGGAAGGAAATTAAAGAATATGAACTACAAAAATTTACAAAGTTATTGAAGAATCCTGTTTTATTCGACGGTAGAAACTGCTACAATTTACAAGAAGTTGCGCAATATGGACTATCCTACTACTCCATTGGAAGACCTACAGTAGGCATGAATTAATCCATTAGCAAACAACATAACGGAGGGGAATACTTTGGTACAAACTTTAACTAACGAATCTATTCCACATGGTGGTACTCTTGTTAACCAAATTGATGAATCCAAGCAAGCTAAAGAAGAAGCACAATCCTTACAGAAGCTGACTATTTCCAAATGGTCTATCTCTGACCTTGAGCTAATTGGCATTGGTGGCTTCAGCCCACTGACTGGCTTCATGAAAGAGCAGGACTACACTCGTGTAGTAGAAGAAATGCGCTTACAAACAGGCGAAATTTGGAGTATTCCAATCACTCTTCCTGTTAGCGAGAAAGAAGCAAAGCGTTTCAACCTAGAAGAGAAAATCGCACTGCAGGGGGAAGATGGTATAATCTACGGTACCCTTACAGTCGAAGAAAAATATACGTATGATAAAGAAAACGAAGCAGAGAAGGTGTATGGCACTAAGGAAGAAGCACACCCTGGCGTGAAAAAGGTGTACGACAAGGGCGATGTGTATCTTGGCGGACCGATTACATTAATTAACCGTCCAGACCATGGAGAGTTCTCTGACTTCTACCTCGATCCAGCAGAAACACGTCAATTGTTCGCAGATCTTGGCTGGAAAACCGTTGTAGGCTTCCAAACTCGTAACCCTGTACACCGTGCTCATGAGCATATTCAAAAAACTGCTCTAGAGGCGGTAGATGGTCTATTACTTAACCCGCTTGTAGGGGAAACAAAATCGGATGATATTCCAGCAGACGTTCGTATGGAAAGCTATCAGGTTATCATGAAGAACTATTACGTAGAAGATCGCGTACGTCTAGTTATTTATCCTGCAGCAATGCGTTATGCAGGACCTCGTGAGGCTATCCTTCACGCAACGGTTCGTAAAAACTACGGCTGTACCCACTTCATTGTCGGTCGTGACCACGCTGGTGTCGGCGATTATTATGGCACCTACGATGCGCAGACTCTTATTGAAACAGTAGAGGATGAGCTAGGAATTGCTATCTTTAAGTTCGAGCACGCGTTCTACTGCCAGATATGCGAGAACATGGCATCTGCAAAAACGTGCCCACACGACAAAGAACATCATGTTCACCTAAGTGGAACGAAAGTAAGAGAATTGCTACGTAACGGAGAGCGACCTCCGAAGGAATTCTCTCGTCCGGAAGTGGCTGACGTACTGATTAAAGGTATGAAGCAGAACTAGAGGTGAATGGCATATGACAGCTGAAATGATTGTTGTCATCATAGCTATCATACTAATGCTGGTCGGGCTATTTTTCGAGATAGTCCGACCAGATTTATTAGTATTTGGAACGTTATTTTTCTTCCTTATGATGGGCTATGTAAATACAGAACAAGCATTAACCGGTTTCTCCAACGAAGGCATGCTCACCGTAGCGCTTCTGTTTATTATATCTGGTGTGTTTGAAAGAAGTGGCTTAATCGAAAGACTGATAGGTAAGTTTCTGGCCAACACCAAATCAGAACGAGGGGCGTTAGTGAAGCTGCTAATCCCAATCTCTACCTTTTCCGCTTTTTTAAATAACACCCCGATCGTTGTTACGCTAACCCCTATAATCAAGAAATGGGCTTCTGAACAGAAGATATCTCCATCCAAGTTTCTTATACCATTATCCTATGCATCCATTATCGGGGGGACTATAACCTTAATGGGGACCTCTACTAACTTAGTAGTAAATGGTCTTCTGCAGCAGGAAGGGAAGGAATTCACGTTCTTCCAGCTTGCCTGGGTAGGGCTGCCAGTCACGTTAATTGGATTAGTCTATTTAATACTGTTTAGTCCTAAAATTCTTCCTAATAATCAAAGCTTAATAGAGAAAGTAAAAAAGAATACGAAGGACTATTTAAGTGAAATAGTAGTGACATACGAATTTCCTCATAATGGACAAACAGTGGAACAAGCTGGGTTACGAAATTTAAAGGGTCTATATCTGATTGAAATCATTAGAGAGAACAGAAGTATTACCCCGGTAACGGGAGAAACCACCATTTACCATGGGGACAGACTTCTATTTACAGGAATGCTATCTACCATAGCTGATTTACAGAAAAGAAAAGGACTTACGCTTGATACCGGTACAGATTTGTCGCTGAATGATGTCGAACAACAGGACGCACCTTTGGTAGAAGCAGTTGTTTCTCATCAGTCCTATCTAATTGGAAAAACGATTAAACAAAGCCGGTTTAGAGAAAAATATAACGCGGCTGTTTTAGCTGTACACCGAAATGATGAGCGAGTTCAGGGGAAAATAGGAGATATAACACCAAAAGCCGGAGACCTATTATTGCTTGTTACGGGGCAGGATTTCGACCCTAACCAAGAGCATCGAGATTTCTATACTACTTCTCCAATTGAAGAGCAGAAATTCTATGAAAGCGAAAATAAAGGCTGGCTGGCACTTATATTGTTATTAAGTATGATTGCCCTAGTAACGTTTCAAGTGATATCTATCTTTAAAGCGATGGTGATTGCAGTCGGAGTACTTATTGCAATAAAAGCCATTTCCCCAAAGCAAGCAAAGCAATCGGTGCAATTTCAAGTATTATTATTAATTGCCAGTGCCTTAGGTATTGGTAATGTCATTAAGGAAACAGGAACGGCCCAGTTTTTAGGAGCTACTATCGTAGAATCACTGGCACCATTAGGTGTACTGGCTATCTTGGCATCCATCTACGTAATGACAAATGTATTTACTGAGCTTATTACCAACAACGCCGCAGCTGTTATTATGTTCCCTATTGGCATAGAAGTAGCCTCCAAAGTAAACTTGGATCCTATAGGAATGGCGGTCTTGGTTGCTGTTGCTGCGTCGGCTAGCTTTCTATCCCCGATTGGCTACCAGACCAACTTAATTGTCTATGGCCCAGGAGGCTACACCTTCAAAGATTATATTAAGACTGGATTACCACTTACATTCATTGTTATGATAACAACGATAGGAATTGTATATTTAAAATATATTTAGGAGTGAAATATATTGGCATCGACTAACATTACATGGCACAATTCAAAAGTAACAAAGGAAGACAGACAGAAACAAAAAAATCACAAAAGCCCTGTCATCTGGTTCACAGGCTTATCAGGATCCGGTAAATCAACTGTATCCGTTGAATTAGAAAAAGCATTGTATGAGCATGGAGCTCACGCCTATCGCCTTGATGGTGACAACGTACGCCATGGCTTGAATAAAAACCTTGGCTTTAGCCCAGAAGATCGTAAGGAAAATATTCGTCGAATCGGGGAAGTAGCCAAGCTAATGAATGATGCAGGACTTATTACCCTGACAGCATTCATCTCCCCTTATCGAGAAGATCGAGATCAAGTAAGAGAGCTATTAGAAGACGGAGAATTTATCGAAGTATTTGTTAAATGCTCTGTAGAGGAATGCGAAAAGCGCGACCCTAAAGGCTTATATCAAAAAGCAAGAGCTGGAGAAATCAAAGGCTTTACCGGCATTGATGCTCCTTATGAAGAGCCTAAAAATCCAGAAGTAGTAGTAGAAACAGATAAAATGGAGCTTCATGAATCAGTAGAAGCAATTATGAATTACCTAAAAGAAAAACAATATATTTAATTTTTTATTCAAAAAGACTTCGGTTTTAATGAACCGAAGTCTTTTTTTGTCAAATTTTATTAATTTTCATGAATATGTATTCCCAATACTGGTTTTTTTTGTTATAAATGTATTTATGGAAAAAATTAGACCTAATACTTTAGTCTTACCCTTTGTTTTGTAATCTAAACGTAAAAATTCCTACAATTTTGCTGAAAATTGTCTAATCTATGCTATAATGTACCACAGATTTACATATTGAAATGGAGGAAACAACATATGGAGGAAACAATTTCATTAAAAGAAATCAGTCATACTTTAAAAAAACGTTGGTTAATGATAATTTCTTTTAGCTTAATTGCAGTTATTATATCAGCAGTGGTTAGTTTGTTTATACTTACCCCTAAATATCAAGCAACTGCTCAATTTATTGTTAGCACTCAAAATAATGGTCAAAGTAATCAGGTTGACGTAAATGATATTAAAACTAATGTTGAATTAATAAATACATATAACGTTATAATAAAAAGTGACCGTATATTAAACGCAGTAAATGAAGAGTTGGAATTTACAGGAGGATCCTCATGGATAAGAGAGAAACTAGAAATAACAAATGAAAAAAACTCACAGGTTGTAAATGTAAATGTTAATGATAGCAACCAAGAAAATGCTTCAAAATTAGCCAATACTATAGTAAAAGAGTTTAAAGAAGAAGTTCCAAACTTAATGAATGTTGATAATGTAAATATTCTTACGGAAGCTCAAGTTGTAAATAACGCAAGACCAATCTCGCCAAAACCAATGTTAAATTTGTTAATAGCCTTAATATTAGGATTGATGTTAGGTGTAGGGACTTCATTCTTACTTGAATATTTAGATCAAACAATTAATAGTGAGGAAGATATAAACAGTAAACTAGATTTGTCAGTACTTGGCGTAATTTCACATATTGATGAAAGTGATGTTAAAGATAGTTCCAGCAATTCATTTGTTTCAAAAAGGAGTAATTCTTATGAGAAGAAACAGAAAAAAACGATTTAAGTCACATCAAGGTAGAACATTAATAACTGATTTAAATCCTAGTTCACCTATTGCAGAGCAATATAGAACAATTAGAACAAATATAAGTTTTTCTGCGGTCGATGATAAAATAAATACCCTAATGGTAACATCATCTAACCCCTCTGAGGGGAAATCCTTGACAACTGCTAACTTAGCTATAGTATTTGCGCAACAAGGTAGTTCTGTGCTCTTAGTAGATGCCGATTTAAGAAAACCAACCTTACATTATACATTACAGAAAAGTAATACATTAGGACTTAGTAATTATTTAGTTGGAGCACAAACAATAGAATCAATTGTACATAACACCTCTATTGATAATCTTCATGCTGTTACTTCAGGCCCTATACCCCCGAATCCTTCAGAACTATTGGGATCAAAATCAATGGGGAATTTTATTGAAGAATCTAAACATATATATGATGTAATTATCTTTGACACACCTCCAGTCCTAGCAGTTACTGATTCTCAAATCCTATCAAGTTTATGTGACGGAACAATTTTGGTAACTAGGAATAAGCAGACAGAGATTGATGAGGCTAGAAGAGCAAAAAAATTACTGGCACAAACTAATGGAAGGTTGCTAGGGACAATTTTAAATGATGCAGAAAGAAAAAAAGAAAACTATTACTATTATTATGGTAACTGATAAATCAATTAATGTTAGGGGGGCTCAATAATGATTGATGTTCATACTCACATACTCCCGTGTATAGATGATGGGGCTCAATCTATTGATAACTTTTTGAGTATGGCTAATGCAGCAGTTAATGATGGCATAACTACAATGGTTGCTACTCCTCATCATAAAAATGAGAATTATAATAATCCTTCAAGTTCTATAGAACAACTCACTTATCAAATGAATTGTTTGTTAGAAAAGGAGAAAATCCACCTAGAACTGGTTCCTGGTCAGGAAGTAAGGATGCATGGAGATTTGTTGGAGGGGTTGCATATAGGAGAAATACTTCCAATAAATAATAAATCTTATGTACTAGTGGAATTCCCATCAGATCATATCCCGAAATATTCAGATGAAGTGTTTTTCAATATGCAATTAGAAGGCTATAAGCCAATAATAGCACATCCAGAAAGAAATAGAGAAATTATTCAAAACCCTGAAAAGTTATATGATTTTGTTGAAAGAGGGATTATTACGCAAATTACTGCAAGTAGTCTGATTGGATTATTCGGAAAGAAAATAATGAAATTTTCATACAAACTGATCAAAGAAAATTTAACCCATATTATTGCATCAGATGCTCATAATGTTAATCAGCGAGGTTTTTGTCTTAACAAAGCCTACCAAGAAATAGAAAATAAATTTGGTGAAGGATTAGCTAATATGTATTACAGTAATTCTTTTTCAGTTTTAAAAGGATTACCTATTGAATTGGTGCAGCCAAAGTATAACAAAAAGAATACGATTAGAAAGTTATTTAATATATA
The DNA here is from genome assembly GCF_042434395.1 of Pontibacillus salicampi. Lineage (NCBI taxonomy): Bacteria > Bacillati > Bacillota > Bacilli > Caryophanales > Bacillaceae > Pontibacillus > Pontibacillus salicampi. The sequence continues at coordinate 308,851 of NZ_JBHLTP010000013.1, forward strand.
TTAATTTGAGAGGATGAAGTTGGGCGATGAAGGAATATAATAATGTACCTCAACTAAATTCTGAAAATAATTCCTATAGAAAAACAAGTAAAATATATCCTTTTAATAAAAGAATAATAGACATAATTGGGTCTACTATTGGAATTATATTCTTATTTTGGTTATTCCTTATAATAGCAATTATTATAAAAATGGAAGATCCTAAAGGTCCTGTAATATTCAAGCAGAAAAGAATAGGGAAACATGGTAGTGAATTTAATATGTATAAATTTAGATCCATGGTTACAAATGCTGAAGAGTTATTAAAAAATTTGAAAAGCGAAAGCGATGTAACTGGGGCTATGTTTAAAATGAAGCATGATCCAAGAGTTACAAGAATAGGTAAGTTTATTAGGAAAACTAGTATTGATGAATTACCTCAACTTTGGAATGTTTTAGTTGGTAACATGAGCCTAGTTGGTCCAAGACCTCCATTGGAAAAAGAAGTAATGGAATATAGTGAATATGATAAAACAAGGTTAAAAGTAAAGCCCGGCTGTACGGGTTTGTGGCAAATAAGTGGTAGAAGTAATATAGGATTCAAAGAAATGGTGGAATTAGACTTGAAATATATTAATGAACGAAATACTTTATTGGATATAAAAATTATCTTCAGAACAATAAAAGTTATTTTTTTATCAGAGGGAGCTTATTAACCTGTAATTTAAGGAGTTTATCTTAATGGAGAAAAAAAATATAGCTGTCTTAGCATACTTTGAAAAAAATCTTGGTGACGATTTATTTATTAAGATGCTGCTAGAACGCTATCCAAATGTGAATTGGTATCTTATTGGTGCACACGAAAGTTATAAGGGTATGTTCCCTAACATGAATATACAAACAATAAGTAAGAGATATTTCTTATTAAACTTCTATAAATTTGACGCCTTAATTAATATAGGGGGATCAATTTTTATACAAACACCACGTTGGTATGGCTATTTTATAAAAAGATTGGCGTTAACCTTGCCGTTAAAAGTTTTGAAAAGAAAAGTATTTGTGCTAGGTGCAAATTTTGGTCCTTATAATAGTAACCTCTTTGAAAAAAGCTATAATTATTACTTTAAAATTTTAGATGATGTATGCTTTAGAGATAGTAAAAGTTACAATTTATATAGGAATATTAATAGAGTTAGAGTGGCACCAGATATTATATATGGTCTAAATACAGATAAATACAATGTCCCTACAGAACCCAATAGTATGGGGGTTTCTGTGATGAGTTTAATCAATAGACAGAACTTAAGAAAATATAATAAAGATTATTTAAATAATCTGTCCGAAAGTATTTCTGATTTAATTAAAAGAGGGTTTAATATAAAACTGTTTTCTTTTTGTAAAGAAGAAGGAGATGAGAGAGCAATTAAAGATATTTTAACCTTGATTTCTCCTAGCGAAAGGGAATATATAGAAGTTATTAATTACAATGGTAATATTGATGAATTTCTTTATCAATATTCCAAGGTTGAATCCTTTATAACTCTAAGATTCCATTCTTTAATTCTGTCACAACTGTTTAATCAAAATATTTATCCAATCACATATAGTGACAAAACAATAAACGTTTTGGAGGATTGCTCTATTCAAGACTATTTACACATTAAAAATATTACTAAAATTAATAGTGAGAGAATATTGAATTATTCCAATAAACACAACCTTAATATAAAATACAAAAGTAAGAGTTCAAATCAACATTTTAGTTTAGTCGATAATTTTTTGCCAAGATAACTCATCTGGTTTGAATTATATGAGAGTTGGTAGATAAGTTGTTAAGTAATAATATATCATTAAAAAAATATTCCTTTATATTCATAATTCTTTGGATGGTGATAATTGCTCCAAAGTCTGTTCAGTTAATATTGTTTTTATTTTTGCTTCCTTTTATTCTTCCAAAAAAGTTTAAGTTAGATATTCCATTAATTCTAGGGATTTGCTACATAATTATTTATGCTTCTTCAATAATAATAAATGTGTTCAGATTTGACCATGAAATAATCCGAGTCATTGCATCTGGTAATAATCTGCTTATTTGGATATTAGCTTTCTTATTTTATGTTGTGTATAAAGAGAATAAAGTAGAAAAATTAGAAGTAACTAGAATATTAAAGAATAACTTCTACATTCTAATATTTCTTTATTATGCTTCACTATTTCTTTATTTTATATTAGATAAGCCTAATATATCATTATTCGGTCATTCTTTGTATGATGAAGCTTGGTTTGATAACAACCTAGTTATAAGATTTTCTGGATTTACAGATTATGCCAATTTAGTTATTATGTTTGTGTTTTTGTTTTTCCCATTCTTTTTACATTATATAAATAATAAATCAAATAATTTTTATAAGTTTTTTATGGTCATGAGTGTTTTTTTGGTGGTGGTTCAAACTTATTCTAGAAGTGGATATGTTCTATTAATTTTCCCAATATTTTTTTCAATAACCCTATATCTACAGGAGAAATTAGATAAGAGGTTACTATTGCTTATTTATATGTTAAATATGGTGATTTTGGTAGTTATATTAAGTTACACACCAGCTAGCGAGATTGTATATTCTGTCTTTTTAGAACTATTAAATGCAAGAGAGGGTAGTACAGAAACTAGGTCTTTGTTATTGACTGAAAGCATTAATATTACAAATACTTTATCTCCTTATATTGGAATGGGGATAAAAACTCTCTCGCCTTTTGGATTATTACCCTACGGTTCTCACTCAACGTTTGTGGGATTTTTCTACAAAAGTGGCTATATTGGTTTGATTATAACAAGCTTTTTATTCATAGTTATTAATTTGAAATTAATAACATTTTTAATTAGAAGGGATCACATATTAAGAAGTAGTTTATCCATACATTTAATTATGGTATCTGCAATGTTTTTTGTAGAGGATATTGATGGAACAAATTGGTTGTTGGTATTTTACTTCATATTAGTAGGTTACGTGTTTAATTCTAAAAATTGGAGTGTAAATGAAAAATGAAAATATGTTTTGCAACATCAAGTGGCGGACACCTGACTCATTTAGTCTTACTAGAAAAATGGTATAAAAATCATGATAGATTTTGGGTTACTTTTAATAAGGAAGATGCTAAAACGGTACTTGCAGATGAAAAGAAGTTCTTCTGTTATTATCCTACAAATAGAAGCATAAAGAATTTGGTGAAAAATAGTATATTGGCATTTAGGTTAATATTAAAAGAAAGACCAGATGTAATTATTTCAACAGGAGCAGGTGTAGCAGTCCCCTTTTTTTATATAGGGAAATTATTTGGATGTAAAACTATATATATTGAAGTATATGACAGGATAAATATACCGACATTAACAGGAAAACTTGTGTACCCTATTACTAACAAATTTATTGTACAGTGGGAAAGTCAATTGAAGTTTTATAAAAATGCAACTTTAATAGGTCAGATAGTGTAGGTGAATTTTTATGATATTTGTTACAGTTGGCACGCATGAGCAACAGTTTGATAGGTTAATTAAGCATGTTGATCAATATGTTCAAGATAATGGAATAAATAAGGCTGATATCTTTATTCAAACGGGTTACACCAAATACAATCCTAGTAATTGTACTTATAAATCGATGCTAACATATAAAGAAATGAATTATTACTACGAGCTCGCAGATATCATTATTACTCACGGAGGACCAGGTAGTATGTTTCTACCATGGAAGTTAGGAAAAAAGGTTATTGCTGTACCAAGAAAAGTAGATTTTGGAGAGCATGTGGATAATCACCAAGTTGATTTTTGTGAAAAAATGGAAAAGGAAGGGAAAGTTATAGCTGTTAAAGAGATTTCTGAGTTAAGTAGCCATATAGATAATATGTTTAATAATAAAACACAAACACGCTTATATACGAATAACACAAAGGAATTTATAAAAAAATTCAATAAAGAAGTTAACTCTTTGTTTGATGGTGTAGAAAATGGTTGATTTAAGTATTATTATACCGGTCTATAATTTAGATAAGTATTTACATGAATGTATTAATTCACTTGTATATCAGAAAGAGAGCCGTTATACTTATGAACTGGTTTTTGTAAATGATGGAAGTAATGACAATTCTTTAAAAATATTGTCCAATTTCAAAGAATGTTATCCGGATATAATACATGTTTATAGTATAAAAAATTCAGGTGTATCTTATGCGCGAAATTATGGAATTCAAAAATCAAATGGAAAATTTATTGCATTTGTAGATGGGGACGATTGGGTTAGTAAAGACTTTGTGTACAGAACTCTTGATAAAATTGTAAATAAGGATATACAATTTGTTATATCATATATGGCTCATGTATACGGGCAGAAAACATTAAATGAGAAAGAGGAAATTAATAAATTTCTTTTTAATCTAGAAAACCATGTTACTGGAAAAATATTCGATAGAGAAATACTTCAAAATAACCAAGTTGTATTCCCTGAAAATGTGAAAATAGGTGAAGATTTTGCTTTTTTATTCTCTTATATATTATTGATTGATAATTATGAGATAATACATGAGCCTTTGTATTTTTATAGGAGAGAAAGAGAGGGCTCTGCTATGAGTAGTAAATCTAATTCAAATTTATTTTTAGACATCAACTCCGCATGTGAAAAATTATTATCATTTGCATCTGATAAACAGATACTAATTGAAAATGAAAGAGAGATCGAGTACCTATTCATAAAAAATGTTATCGCAAGAACAATTCCTAAAATTGTAAAAAATAATTTTCCTAATTATAAATTAATTAAAAAATTAGTAAAAAAAGAATACACTTTTGTAGAACAATATTTCCCTGATTGGTGTAATAATCCCTATTTCACTGAAGACATAGAAAGTTATTTTAAAGAAAACGTAGGTTCGAAGTATTTGGAAAATTTAACATTAATGAGAAACCCTAAAGCGTCCCATTTTGTTAAACTATATATTGATAATAAAATAAGAAGATAAAATGTGGAGGAATACAATTGAATTTAAACCATAACAATTCAAAGAAAATTTTTATAGTTGGGTCTGGTAGGTCAGGAACCCATTGGTTAGGGTATATATTAGATGATCACCCCGACATTACAGTTTCAATAGAGAAGAAACAAATATTTAATAAAGTTACTGAAATGGCTTTAAATCCAAACTCTAGAAAGGACCTCTTTGCCAAATTATTAAATCTTTATAATAGAGAAAGTTTGAAATGTAAGACAAGCTATTACGCAGATAAAAGTCATCCAAATTTATGGTTGGTTGAAGCATTAGCTAGTATATATCCTGATGCATATTTTATCGGTATTCAAAGAAATCCTTATGCAACTGTTGCCAGTATGTTAAAGCACGGGTATGAAGGAGTGTTAAAATGGCATAAAGAATACACTAAATATCCAATACCTAATAAGTTCTTGGGTATTACGTCAGATAATATTAAGAATTACGAAGATTTTCCTATTGCTAAAAAATGTGCATTAAGGTGGTTAGCACACAAAAATAGAATGGATCAAATACAAAAAGAAGAAAAGTATAAACTGCATGTTGTTAAATATGAAGATTTAATAACAGACACTAATAATGAAGTAAGAAAGATTAAAGAATTTTTGGAAATAAAAGAGGATATGTCAATTCCAAATGTTAAGAAAGAGTCTTTAAATAAATGGAAGGAACAACTTACAAAGGAAGAAATTAATCAGGTTTATGAAATTGTTGGAATCGGACCGGATGAATACATTTAGTAATTATTATGTTTTATTGAGGTGTACTAATTTTGTTTGCTAAATTCAAAAATAAACATATGTTAGATTTATTATTTTTGACCCTCTCCCAATTATTAAATGCATTCTTATCATTTATTATTCAAATTATCTTGGTTAGAGTTGTTTCAGTAGAAGCTTATGGTGCTTTATCAACTGTGTTAAGGCTTAACACATTGTTTTCTACTCTAATAGTTTTTGGCGTAGGTAGGTTTTGGTTGAGAATTTTCGCTTCTGAGGGCGTTAATGCTTTTAGGTGGGTCAAACCAACTTTATTTTTAACTATTCTATCCACATTTATGACAGTACTCCTTTATATAATCACTATTTGTTTTGTTGAAAATAATTTAACTATTACAATTGGCTTTATAATGATAAGTGCACTAATTGCTCAAGGCACTACTGACTTAGCATTATCTGTTCTGCAATTAGAGAGTAATTATAAAGTTATTTCTATTTTACAGGTATTAAATAATGGCTTAAGGTTTTTAGTAGTTATAATTGGTAGTATAATTTCATTCGATATATATGGGATTGCGATTGGTTTTTCAATGGCCGCCTTGTTGTTAATTGTTATTCAAATACCTATTATTGTTAGGATGTTTTCAGAAAATCTCTTTATAAAAGAGAAATCAATAGCAAGTGAAGTGAGTTTTGTTGACTCTCCTGATTTTAAACAAACCGTTGTAGGTACTTGGCCATATGCGGTAGGTGGTTTTTTCTTTCTTGTTTATTATCAAGTAGACATACTATTACTTAATATAATCAATGGGGAAATGTCGGCAGCCTACTATAATGTTGCATTTACTGTGCTCAGCTTTTTATACTTATTCCCAAATGTTTTATACCAAAAATTTCTTTTGCCTAAAATTCACAGATGGTCTGTCAGTTCTCCAGGTAAAATTCAAACTTTGAATAATTTGGGGACAAAATGTGTTGCTATAATTGGTTCAATATTTATGATTATAGTTGTAGCCACCTCGAACACTTTAATTCCACTAACATTTGGAAAACAATATGAAGTATCTGCATCAATATTAATGATTATGTCTTTATCTTTACCTTTTAGATTAATGGGAAACAATTATGGAAGTTTGCTGGTGACCAGGGAAAATATGGTTAAAAAAGCTAAGTATCAAGGGGTTGGTGCAGTATTAAATTTGACCCTAAACTTATTGTTGATACCTTATATTACAGTGTTTGGTGCTGCTATATCTACGGTAATTACAGAAGGTTTAATAACATTGCTATTTTACCGAGGCGTTAATAAATATATTTTCAAGAGTGCCATCCGTTATAAGTTAAACTTTAATTTTTTTCAATTTTATTTATATATCTATATGTTAGTCCTCGTTAGCTTTATTTTTTATATACTTTCTTTATATAAAGAAAATATATATATCTTTATATATACCTTTATTACAATAGTGATTTTAATCAAACCGGCTAAAGTAATTTTTAGAGAGTACATATTAATTAAAGGTTAACGCTTGTTTTGTGTGACGGGTTAAGAAGTCTAATTATTCTTTTAATTACGAATGCATACGAGATAAATTAAGGAGGTATTAAATTGAGTTTATTAATCTGCGGCGGCGCAGGTTACATAGGAAGTCATGCAGTAACAGAATTAATAGGAGCTAATCACAATGTTATTGTGCTTGATAATGTATCAACAGGTCATTATGGGGCTATTCATCCAAAAGCTACATTTGTTCAGGGGGATTTAAGAGAAAAAGGTGATGTACAGAATGTCTTTGAGAACCATTCCATTGATGCAGTTATGCATTTTTCAGCCAGCTCTTTAGTCGGTGAAAGTGTAGAGGATCCACTTAAATACTATGAAAACAACGTTTATGGAACGATGAATCTCTTAAAAGTAATGGCCGAACATAATGTTAAACAGATTGTCTTCTCTTCAACCGCAGCTACGTACGGAGAGCCGGAGGAAGTTCCTATTTTGGAAACGGCCCCTACTGAGCCTACTAACCCTTATGGGGAAACGAAACTTGCTGTAGAAAAAATGTTAAAATGGGCGGAGCAGGCTCATGGAATTCGCCATGTTATTTTGCGATATTTTAATGTAGCTGGTGCTCACCCTAACTACGATATTGGGGAGGATCATAGACCAGAGACGCACCTTATCCCCATCATCCTGCAGGTTGCTCTTGGACAACGGGATCATATTAAAATGTTTGGGGACGACTATGCGACTGAAGATGGTACTTGTGTTCGGGATTATATTCATGTACTTGATTTGGTACGAGCACATATCCTAGCATTGGAACGGTTAGAACATGGTAGTCCCTCTGCCATTTACAATTTAGGGAATGGGGAAGGATTTTCGGTAAAAGAGATGGTGGATGCTGCAAGGAAGGTTACGGGACATGAGATACCTGCTCAGGTGGCTCCGCGACGGGCGGGGGACCCGGCTAAACTGATTGCTTCTTCACAGAAAGCAAAAGAAGAGCTTGGTTGGATACCTGAATATACTAATATGGAAGATATTATTGCAACGGCATGGGAGTGGCATCAAAAGCATCCGAATGGCTATGAAGATTAACCTACAAACTGGAGGCTAACAATGAAAAACGTAATCCAAGCAGCTATTGAAGCTGGGCAAGAAATTATGAATATTTACGAGAAGGATTTTGCTGTGGAATATAAGGAGGATGAATCTCCATTAACCGAGGCTGATCAGAAGGCACATGCTGTGATTGAGAAGCGCTTGAAGGAGCATTATCCGTCTATTCCAATTTTGAGTGAGGAAGGGAATCATCTTTCTTATGAGGAACGAAAAGAGTGGGATGAATTCTGGCTGGTGGATCCTTTGGATGGTACGAAGGAGTTCGTGAAGAAGAATGGCGAATTTACGGTTAATATTGCATTAATTCGTGATGGTAAGCCTGTCCGTGGTGTTGTGTATGCTCCTGCTCTTGGGGATGTGTATGTGGCTGATGAGGAGAAGGGTGCTTATAAAGTATCGAATGTTCTTCTTGGAGACGTTGAGCAGTCTGAGGCGGTGAAGCTTCCATTGGCTAAGGCAGATGATCGAGTGGCGAAAGTAGTAGCTAGTCGTTCTCATATGTCGGAAGAGACAGCGGCGTTTATTACTGACTTAGAGAAAACATATGAGTCCGTTGAAACGGTTTCTGCTGGTAGCTCGCTTAAGCTTTGCCTAGTAGCGGAAGGCTCTGCTGATTATTATCCGCGCTATGCTCCAACGATGGAGTGGGATACGGCTGCTGGACAAGCGATTGTGGAATTAGCTGGAGGTACAGTGGACGTAGCAAATGAGGAGACACCGCTCGTTTATAACAAAGAAAATTTACGAAATCCGTGGTTCTTGGCTACAAGAGGGTAATAGATAGAAAAGCTGCGATGGAAAGTATCTCCCTGTCGCAGCTTTTTCTTATTTATGTTCAATTAAGAAATTGATTTGTCGCTTGGTAAGGATTCAACTGAAATAATAAAGGCTAGTGTTACATAGTAGATTGATTCTTATCAATTTAACTGGCCGGAAATTCTTCATTCAATCCATATAGTAACTCCATCACATCATACAGTATTTTTGGCCCTTTCGTTCCGGTGCAATATAGTTCTTTTTTTCCTGACGTTGCATAGATAAATATTTTACTATTTAGTTTAGAATGGTAATCTGGAAGGTCCACCATCTGATCAAAAGCAAAATATCCAACGTTTCCTTTCATGGTACTGCATATGCCTTCTTTTACAATGGCAAATCCCTCGTCACCTTTTCCAAATACGGTATTATCATAGTATCCAATTAATTGGTTAGCGCTGATCTCCATTTTATTTTTCTTATTAAATACCTTGAGGAAGTTTTTTGCTTTTTTAGTGTCAATGGCTTCGCCCATTCCAATTCGTTTGTCATCTAACTTTATAGCTTCTTTCTGAAATTCTTGAAGCTTCATCTCCCAAAATTCTTTTAGCTCTTCTGTGGTTATCTCTTCATCTACGCTTCTATTGTTATTATTATTTTCTCTCTTTATGAGACTGTTGCTCTCTACATTTGTTATATTAGGAAGAATTATTTCCATAAAGTCAATGAAGTTCTCTGTATTTCTTAATTGCGTAACGGTTAGGGTATAGCTTCCATCAGTAGCGTGGAGAATGATGCTATACCCTTTTAGTTCAATATTTTGAATGAGGTTTAAAGGTATTGGATCACTGTTTCGAGTATAGATATGTGTATGCAAGATAACAAAACCTTCTTTAGCAGATCCCATTAAGGTATCATCATATAAAAATAATACAGTTTCATTAATGGACATGTGATGCAAGTATGTATTTTGTGCATTTATCCACTTCTTCTCTGGAATGTCATGTTTACCATAAAATCTATCCCCGAACGGTTGGTTGCCAAGTGTGTCAAATTCCTCCAATATAGTAGCCACATAAGCAGTTTGATAAGAATTGATGGATACTATAGTTCCTAGTACATTTTCCTCTATTCCATGAGCTTCCTCATTTTGTAACTGATATTTCTCTTTTAACTTAAAGACCTCCTCTTTTAACTCATCCATTGGTAAATCCAATTGGTTCAGCTGCTCAAGGTTGTTACGATAATAGTGAAGAAGAGTTGGCTTTTCGATTTCATCCAGTACAGTTTTATTTAATTGTAAGTCTTTCTTTATAGCATTTAAATCGTTTAAGGTTTCCTCATCCGGGTATCCATTTGCTGTCGCTTCGTTCCAGTATTTTTTATAAGTGGCTTCTGGAGATTGGTATGCTAATTTAATCAACTGAGGCTTTACTTCCAATTGATTTAATATATATAAGATATAAGATTCAGCAGTTTCTATATCATATGTAAAGAAATCCTCTATAAAATTTGGTTTTGGTAAGCTTTTCAAAAAAGTATCCCAAATTCGATGACCTTCTTTAATTATGGTAACTAGTGCACGCTCACAACCATCCTGGCTGGAAGGATGCAGGGTTATTTCTATTTCAGGCTTGTTATGGAAGTTAAGTAGAATACTTTGTTTAACTAATCCAGTATTATAGACCTTCTTAAGATCTTTATAATAATAACGGTAAACTCTCTCAGCATACCGTACAAATAATCCAGTGTAGGTGAAAATCCAGTCTGAGTAATCAGTAGAGTAATAGGCTATTACACTTCTTTCATCTATATGCAGGTTAAAACGCGAGAGTAAAGTACTAATACCAGTACCACTTCGAACAGTAGCTGGCTGAAATTGATTAAAGGAAACATGATCTTTTATAAGTTGTCCATTTAGATAGGAAAGGGTATCTTCCAAATCTATCGTTTCTTTTGGATTATCTTGTAAGAATAAAATGAGATCTTCATGATCAAATGTCTTGTTCTCTTCAACATGTTCCTCTACTTCCGGACTTTCTGGCTCAAACAGCAAGTATTCATCAGATGAAATGAACTCTTCAAACGTTAAATATTCTAATTCACCTAACTCTCCGTTTTTCCATTTAAACCCTGGTAAAATGCCTAGTCCCTTAATTGGAGTATTCAGGAATTGAAGGAGGTCATCGTACATATAATATTCAACCTGTAGATATGTTTTAAGGGATAAATCTGCTATAAAAAAATAATCTTTCTTAAACATACTAGCAAAATCAATATTCCATGTTATACCATCGGATGAGCATATAAGAGTATCGGCAACATAAGCCTGGTCTACACTATCTTGAGGAAGGAAATCCAAATTCATTGGAAGAAAGATAATTTTGTCAATGGGATGACATATCAGCATTTGCTGGTTAGCTTTATCCTTATAAAATTGATGGAATCCTTTAACTACTGCATTTAGTTCATTAATAGAATCTATTTCTTGCAACGGAAACAACCCCTTATCCTATTTAAATAATTGATGTACGATAAACAGAAAGTAATTAAATGGTACCAGATTTTTCATTCAAATGTAATTCTTTATTCCTGCTTATCTGTGATTAAATCAAAATTTTGATAGGCTTTATGGTTTAGGAGGTAGGGTTTCTTATTGAATGGGTAATTTTTCTATTTTAGTATGGAATTCTTACAGGTCCTCTAGATGTCATATCAATTAAATGATCTCGATCACTATCGCTATACCAGAATGTGACATTTCTTTTAAACAGAGCTCCTGTCTCCGTGCTTAATCCTTCCTGGTTTATTATTGAACCGGCTTAAACACCATCACCCTCATTGGAAAATCATAGGGCAAATGGTATGATGAATAGGGATTACATAGAATGTATATAGGGGGATTCGATGCAAAAGGTTATGACTTTCACTAGTATTCTAGTGATGGCAGTACTAGCTTTCGTCATGCCAGCAAACGCGCAGGCAGCAGAAACGCTAGATAACAATGATATTAATAAACTGCTAACGGAAATTGCAAAAGAAAAAGAGGTTCCGCCGGAATTAGCTAAGGCAATTGCGCATATGGAAAGTGGCTGGAAGCAATGGAAGGACGATGCTCAAACGAAGCCGAACATTAGTAATGACGGTGGTATTGGCATTATGCAGGTGACGTCGCATATTTGTGAGCAGGGGGATTCCTCTCGTTCGTCTCACTGTTTTGATGAAGAGAAGCTGAAGCATGATATAGCGTATAACATTCGAGCGGGTCTCGATATTTTAAATGAAAAATGGGATAGCATGGGCGCAGGTAATCTGCCTGTAGTGAATTTTAAAAACCGATCTCACATAGAAAGCTGGTATTTTCCGGTTATGGCCTATAACGGTATTAAGCCGGTAAATAGCCCTGTAACGAGAGATGGTAAAAGGAATCAGGATGCCTATCAGGAAAAGGTTTTTGCTAGATTACAAGCATATAGTATGGATGGTCAGCATTTAGTAGACATACCGATGAAGAAAGAGGATTTTACATACGAACGAGATTCCGATAAGAATATTACCTTCAATAAGCTTCATTACTATGTGGATACTTCTTTAACAAAATCCACGCAAACCTATCAGGAAGGGGACCTAGCTTACGTAGAAACGACTAAGAACTTTAAAACGAGTCCAAGTGAAACGAGCTCTCAGCGTGAACTTCAGGAAGAGGTTGTCACCGTACTTGATAAAGAAACCTACTATGATCGTTCAGCTGATTCGAATGGTCGACATTGGGTACGATACGAAGTTAAAGTCCATACAGAGGCTGGGGAGAAAACAGGCTACGTTGCTTCTAGTGTGATGCAGCGCCTTCCATATCTTGATCGATTGCACGGAAGTAATCGAAATGAAACCGCAGTGGAAATTTCGAAACAAGGCTGGTCGAAGGGGGCAGATGCCGTCGTCCTTACGAGAAATGATGCTTATCCGGATGCATTAACAGGTGCACCGCTTGCATATCAGGAAGATGCACCTATTCTATTAACCAATACTGAATCTCTTCCAACTGTTACGAAAAACGAGATTAAGAGATTAAATCCTGACAAGGTCTTCATCCTTGGAGGGTCGAAGAATGCAGTAAGCACCAATGTGGTAAATCAATTAAAGCAATTGGACAGCAGTCTAACCATTAAACGGTTAGCTGGAAATGACCGTTATGAAACGGCCCAGGCCATCGCGAAAGAAGTAAATAACAAAACAGATAAAGCAGTCGTAGCCACAGGAAATAAGTTTCCAGATGCGTTATCTGTAGCCCCTTATGCAGCACGAGAGGGAATGCCGATATTACTAACGAAAAAAGGGTCCATTCCACAACCAATGAAGGAAGAATTGACCAAGGTGGAAGAGGCAGTATTAGTCGGTGGCCCAGGAGTAGTGAACAACGATGTGTATAAGCAATTACCAGGACCTGCTGTACGAATAAATGGCGACAGCCGTTATGAAACAGCATCGGCAGTCGCTATGTATTCCAGAATGAACAGGGAAACAGCCTTTATTGCTACAGGAGAGGATTTCCCAGATGCATTATCTGGTGCTGTATTGGCAGCAAAAGAAAATGCTCCACTTCTTTTAGCTAAAGAGAACGACCTTACCGACGCTACTCGTAGCTTTATAGAAGAAAGCCCACAACCTACGTATGACTTCACCATACTAGGTGGACCAAATGTAGTAGGGGTGGAGGATGTATTAGCGAAGTATTCTATTGAGTATGGGTATTAATTAAACAGTAGGTCATGCTCTAAAGATTAAGGGATAATATGGAAAGCTGCGGTGGGGAGTTTCTCCCTATAGCAGCTTTTTTTGCGCGTTGTTCGCTAATTAAAGTACTTTTTTATAAGCTCTAAATCCAATCTTCGCAACAAAAGTACTAAATAAGCACTCATTTTTATTAATTATGTCGAATAAACTTTTTTAGCGTAGCTGAATGTTAAGATAGTGGTTCCTATTGCTAATATTAATACGAGAACTAAACCTAAAACCCCTAATAAGTCTTCATCAGCTGGAGCAGTTCTAAAATATATTACATCTAATAAATTGTAGAATATTAAAAAATTACCAATAAAGTGTAAAAATTGTAATGTTTTAAGGATATTCATTTCCTCCTCTTACTTAATATGCTAGTTAACATATAAATTATGGACTCTATATTTTAAACATGCGCTCGATAATAAGGTATGTAATTAAGTAGTTTGGTAACTTGTTGGCAGCGAAAGAAGAAGCTCCATCTTCTATAATAAAGGAGAATATATTACCCGTAAGTATATTTCCTAAAGCCCACAACCTACGTATGACTTCACTATATTTAGGTGGACCAAATGTAGTGGGTGTGGAGGATGCATTAGCGAAGTTATCTATTGAGTATGGATATTAAACCGTTAGGGTGAGAGAGGAAAATAAGAAAAGCTGCGATGGGAAGGTTCTCCCTGTCGCAGCTTTTTCATTAACTATACTTTGGCTCTAAAGGCTTTGGCATATTGATCGGTCGCTTGGATGGCATCTGCTACTTCCTCTGCTGTAATGGTAAAAGCTTGGTGTATGGTTTCTCCGTCTGTCGTTGCGGCCTGTGCGACTTTAAGGATGTCTTCGTCTGTTGCATCCTTTAGCTTAATATCCTCGAGTGTAATAGGTAAGCCTAGGCTGTCATATAGCTTCATGTATCGTTCTAGTTCTTCCTTCGGGTGTTCCTCCATGGTTAACTGCACTAGTGTTCCAAAGGCGACTTTTTCCCCATGGGTCAGGTGATGGATCTCGCCTTCTAAGGCGGTAAATCCGTTGTGGATTGCATGAGCGGCTCCGAGACCTCCACTTTCAAAGCCAAGCCCGCTCAGTAGTGTATTGGCTTCTATGACATTTTCCAGTGCTGGGCTGACCACTTTGCGTTGGGCAGACTGATAGGCTAGCTCTCCGTATTCGAATAATACCTCCTCGCATTTCTGGGCGATTGCTTGCGCTGCGAGTGTTGGCTGTCCACCTGCCATTGTGTTCCCGCCAAATTGTCGAACACTTCGTACCTCTACCCAGGTTGCTAAGGCGTCTGCAATGCCGGATGCCAGAAAACGTGGCGGGGCGCTGGCGATAATATTGGAATCTACTAGGACAAGATCTGGATTCTTTTGATAGAATCGATAGGACTCAAATATTCCCTCTTCTGAATAGACAACAGATAAGGCACTTGTTGGTGCATCTGTTGAAGCTGTCGTCGGTATGATGACCGTATAGGCATTTACCTGATCCGCAACGGCTTTAGCTGTGTCGAGTGTTTTTCCTCCCCCAATTCCAATGACGATGGAGGCATCTGCCTGTTGACTTTGCTGAACAATACGGTCGATTTCAGTTGTGGAGGACTCTCCATTAAATACTACATTGGTCGTGTCCATGTTTGCTTCCTGCATGTACCTTGCGACTTTGTTACCTGCAATCTTCCACACGGTTTCGTCTGCGATAAGGACTGCTCGGTTGCCAAAGCCTTGTAAATGGGTGCCGATTTCTTGGATAGAGTTTCTGCCTTGAACATACTTAGCTGGACTAATAAATATTCGTTCCTTCATTTGAATCCCCTACCTTACTTCCATTTATTTGTACATGTTAATTGTACTGCTAACAGGAGAATGCGGGAACAGGGTACAGGTGGAAATGTTTGAATCTTTTATGACAGGCAATTAACCACTTTTACCCAGAATGCTTATTCCCGCCAGGACGATAGGCGAAATGCTGCAGGCACATGGCTGCCCGTTCCATCTGGTTTTTAAATACCTTGTAGGAAACCGGAACAATTAGCGTGCTGTGGTCCTTGAAGGTTACGAGCACCTCATTGCTATCACGTGGTTCATAATCTAATACGTTCAGTGGAAAGATCCACATGCAATCGAATCGTTTAGGTGACACGGTTGGAAAGGTGACGATGCCGAAAATAGGGTCTATGACGATAGGGACCTTATGATACATATGTAAGTAGCGGACGACCGCCTCCTTTTTTCCTTTATAGGAGGCACCTCTTTCCATGCAGGCTTCATTGAGTATATCGAGATGCCTGGCTGCCAGGTGCCTATCATCTCTGCTGTCTTTTACCTTTGTTTGATATTGAGGATGTTCGTTCATAAATATTGCTTGTGTGCATGGTGTGATTAAACCTCGATGCTCCTGTACGATTAGAAATGATTCTGTGCTCATTCTCGTTTCCCCCTGATTCTTCTATTGTTTATCATATCGCTCTATTACAATAATGTCTTTCCTCTCTACCACACGTGCAGCTAGTACCTCTCCTTTCTAGGTTTTTTATTCCTGTTGTGTGCAAAGAACATCTCTATCGATGTAAAAGGAATCATTATAGAAAAGAATAGAAGTATAAATCACGAGATTTTGCAGGAAATTAGACTCTCTTTTCTATCGTTTATTATATAGAGATAAGAAACATAATAGGTACAATTTACCATTTCTTAATAAAATTCATAAAAATGTAATATATAATAATTATTTACATGAAAAGCTCTTTTCTGACACTTTTTTCTGTTTCTTTGCAAAAAAAGGGACGATTGTAAGGTGGAATAGGTTTTTTCATGTACAAAACAGCTTTTTTGTTCAGGTGAGTGCCGTTGAAAATCAAAGTATGCTGTACACACCGGCGGAATAACAAGGAAACGCGTTTCCCTTCATGAGGGGAAAGATGAAGCAGTCGTTACATTTTGAGGATATAGTGGTGGAATACGGTAATATGATACATCATGTCATCCATCGTCTTGGCATACAGGATAGAAGCGGGGAGTTTTTCCAGGAGGGTCTTCTTGCATTATGGAAGGTGTGTGACACTTATGAGGAAGAGCGAGGCGCATTGTCCTCGTACGTGTACTATATGATTCGAAATCAGCTCATTAGTAAAATTCGAACCACTAACCGCAAGCAGAAATTAGAGGATGAGCTTGTCGGTAGCTTTCAGGAAGAGGCAGTTTGTGAATTGGAAGTCCCTAGGCTTGACCCGAAACTCTATGAGGAGATTGAATCGAGCTTAACTACAAATCAAATGAAATGGTTTGTAGGAGCAGTGATAGAGGATCTCACGCTAAAGGGGGTAGCAGAAAAGGAAGGAGTTAGCCTAGCGGCGGTCAAGAACTGGAAACGCCTGGCCCAGCATAAGCTAAGAAAGAATCCAATGGTGCTGGAGTATCTTACTGATTGAACAGTATGAGCAAACAAGAGGAAGGGATAGGAACAATTATCATACAATAGAAGTAGTAACACGAGCATTAAGGGAGGGTTCCTATGCTAAGCAGCTTAAGAAAGCTATTTCAGACAAAGAAATGCGCTATCTGTGGTCAGAAGCCTAAAAATGGGCGACCTTATTATAATGATCAGGGCGAAGAAGTACTAGTTTGCCAGAAGTGTGTTCCCTATGCAGAGAGAAGAGCGATGAGACGAGTGTGAAGATATATGGGGAGAAACCAGAAACGAAGCATAAACGACTACATCATTCTCGGCGGTGAAAACCACGCGGTAGGCACAAAGGCAGAACAGCAATTGATCGAACTTGCTGAAAAGCAAAAATAAGAAAGAACGTCAGCATGCAGGAAAACCTCCATTTTTCCGCATGCTGTATTTTTTTGGACAGCATAGCCGTGCTCTACTGGTACTTAGCTGGCTGGCAGCAGCATGTATGAGCGGTTTTTTTCATTTTATGAGCGGATTTTCAAAAATATGGGCGAATTTTGAGATTTATGGGCGAATATCGAAAAATACGGGCGAATTTTACATTTTATGAGCGAATTTCAATATTTATGAGCGCGCCATCCAAAATGCACCTAATCCTGTTAGTAGGAAGGGAGCCGTTTTCTCTTTATAGGCTCCATGTCCCTCTTCAGGAGGAGTGCTTCCTCATGTTACCGTATGGAGCGGTCATTTCCAGTAGGATTACAATACCTTGTTTCTATATATTCGAATGGATAGCAGGCCAGAGAAAATGTATAATACCATAACGAGCGCTGCCATGATTAAATATAACTGAGTACTTTCTGAGCTTAACACCACTAGTGTCCATTCCCCAATCCTATCGTTCAAGTTTGGAACGACAAAGGTAACAATCAGAAGGTATAAGCCAAAGGCCACAATCGAGCCGATGGATAAGTAGCTGCTTTTAAACTTGTAACAAAACGGAAGAATTATCGAGGCAGCGGTTAGGGCGATAGCAATAATCAGGAATATATTTTTCCAAGGGATTATTTCTCCATGAAAGGCTAAGTTCCCGATGAAAATTGCTCCAGCAACTAACAATGTAAAGAGCATGGCAACGATGTATTTAGAACTGACTACCTCCTTCCTAGTATAGGGCAGCGCATTTAATAATGTATGGGTGGAAGATTTCTCATCCAAAGCGAAGGTGTTCGTATATAATACAATACTAAAGACGATTCCGACCCATATAGATGAAACATCTAGTGCGAGATATACACACAGTCCGGCCAACAGAATGAGGAGCGTTTTTTTCTGCAGAACAATATCTTTACCTATTAAGTTCAGCATGTCTGATCAATCCTTTCTTAGTAAAATACATAATGTCCTCAAGAGTCGGCTTCTCTATTAGCACCATGTCTTCAAATATATCTTGTACTCGTTTCCTATTGCATGTTAACGCCTCAAATCCGAAAGGAGACTTCTGAATCGCTATAAATTCCTGCTCCGTATCTCTATCTAATAGCTCCAAGCCCCCTTTTACCACGGCATATTGTTCTTCAATTTCATAGAAATTCTTCGTGAATATATGCTCTCCATTATGGATGAAGGTAATATAGTCAGCGATATTCATTAAATCTGTCGTGTTATGAGTAGAGAAAAAGATTGTTTTATTCCCGTCCTGGATAAGGTTATGTAACATCTCCATCAGCTCCCTTCGAAATATGGGATCCAATCCTGAAGTAGGCTCATCCATAATAATTAATTCTGCATGGTGGGATAAAGCGATGGTTAAAGAAGCCTTCATCTTCATCCCCTTGGAGAACGTCTTAATCTTCTGCTTTAGTGGCAGGTTAAACTCCTGAACATACCCCTGGAATACATGCTCATCCCAATGGACATAGGCTTTTTTTACAAAGTTTTTCATTTCCGTTAACGTAAGCTCTTCATAGAAGATGTTGTCGTCCAACACAAAGCCAATTCGTTGTTTTATCTCTTTTTCATGCTCCTTGTACCCTAAACCGAATATGGAGATCTCTCCGCTGTCAGGCTGTAATAAATTCATCATTAGTTTAATAATCGTAGATTTCCCAACCCCATTGCCACCAATGAAACCGGTAACATACCCTTTTTTAATATTCATTGAGAAATTGGTTAAGCAGAAATTTTCAAATGCTTTATGCACATTTCGAAACTCAATGACATGCTCCTTCTCCATCATTCATCCTCCTTATAAAGAATCGTTAGTAATTCCTTGAGCTCTGATAGACTTATCCCAATGTCTTTACTATTTTGAATGGCAGCTAATAACTGCTCTTCAATCCCCTTTAACTTTCCTTCTCTAATCATTTCGCTGTTCTGATCTGCTACAAAGGATCCCTTGCCAACAACCGAATAGATAAAGCCGTTTTTCTCTAGCTCCTCATAAGCCCGTTTAGACGTAATTAAACTAACGTTCAGTTCCTTTGCTAATTGGCGCATGGAGGGGAGTGAGTACCCTGCATCCAATTCCCCGGAAAGAACCTGCTCTTTAATTTGGTTATATATCTGTTCATAAATCGGCTGCTTTGAATGATTAGAAATGATTATTTTCATAGTTGTAACCTCTCCATAATTGTATATAAATGATTATATATAATATACACAATATACACACTTCTGTCTAGAAGAAATTAACATCTTTTCCTCGCCCTCTAAAAAAGTCCTATCATAGAGGTCTTTCCCAAAAAATTGGTTCTGCTGATGCTGTTGTAGATTTTTCTGAATAGAAACACTGTATAACGTTACGTCAGAAGCCTGCTCAGACAGAAAGCGCAGAGGAATGATTCCCATTTACTGAAACAAAAGATAGGTGGCAAACGTCTAATAGATATAGCATCTCTCATGGTGCGGTCAGCTTCTGTTTTAACCAGATTGTAACTATACAAAATAAGGAAGGATGCTGTACACTATACGGAGTGATGTGAATTTTTGTTAAAATTGGTCCTTACTGCTTAGAAAATATGAGATAATTGATGATAGGGAAATTAATTAAATGAGGTGTAACAATGGTCAGCAGACAAGATAAAAAGAAGCAAAAGAGGAAAAAGGGGAAATGGTGGAAAATAACGCTGCTTACTGTAGCATTTTTCCTGCTAGCAGGGGGAGGCTATTTATACTCCGTCTATAATGATGCAAAGCAAACAGTGGATAAGAAGATTCATGAGAATGTTTCTTCTATTGATACAAGTGTCGGGGACAAGAAGATGAAGGAACAGAAGCCGTTGAACGTTCTATTAATGGGAGTCGATGAGCGTTCTGGCGACGTAGGGCGATCCGATGCCTTAATGGTTCTATCCATGAAGCCTTCGGAGGATAAAATAAATATTGTTAGTATTCCCAGGGATACACGGACGACCATCGCGGGTAGAGGAACGGTGGACAAGATTAATCATGCTTACGCTTTCGGTGGAACCGATATGTCCATTAATACCGTGGAGAACTTTCTCGATATAGAGCTGGATTATTACGTAAAGATGAATATGGAAGGATTATCTGGACTGGTTGATGCAGTTGGAGGAGTGACGGTAAATAACTCTCTTCAATGGACAGATAAAGGCTATTATCAAAAAGGGTACGTGTACGACAAAGGAACGATTCAACTAAATGGTCCTCAGGCGATGGGCTATGTCCGAATGAGAAAGCAAGACCCACGAGGCGATGTGGGCCGAAACGAACGACAGCGTCAGGTCATTCAAGCGATTATCGACAAAGGAGCAAGCTTCTCCTCTGTGAACAAAATCGGCAGCATTCTCGATGTGCTTGGGGATAATATGAATACAAATCTAGAATTTGCAGATATGCGCAAGCTGTTCACGAGCTATCGGAACGTAGCGAAAAACGTGGAGACGTATCAAATGACCGGAACCGGAACAACGATTGGCGGTATTTGGTATTTGCAGGTGCCGGATGCAGAGGTGCAGAAGGTGCATAATATGCTGCAAAATAGCAAAGAGGGTCAATTATAGAGGAATAGAAAAGCCAGCTCCTATGGAGAGCTGGCTTTTCGTGTGTCCTACCAAAAAGAAAGTAAGCTTTCTACCTCATCTAGCATATTAAATACACCAGTACGAAGGATGATAAAGGTGATAAACATGGAGAGCAGCGTAGCGCCGCTGGCCCAATAGATGCTGTTGGTCGTTTGAGTGTGCGAAGCCTTTTCATAAATGAATAGGGCTGGGAACATGTATAGGATAAAGAAGAGAGATAATCCGCCAAGTGCTGGCTCCACACTCTGTACAAAACTCTGATTGCTCGTTGACTTCATGTCCGCATGCTGGACAGTAATTCAATGGAAAGTTCCCCCTTCACACATTTTAAGAATCTTTAGACTCATAACTTATGGACTATTATTCCGTTTTTGTATCGACATAAATTAACAATAATGAAGTAATTTAGATAATAAAAATGAAAAAGAAAAGGCACACAAGCTTTCCTGATTTGGAATACAGTAAAGTGGAGGTGTCTGTAGTATGAAGAAAAGCATTGTGCATATTTTACAGAAAATAAAGCAGCTTTTGTCTGGAAATAAACCTATGGAAGCCAAGCTTACAAAAGCAGGAATTACCTATCATGATGTAAACCAGCTGCTATCAGAGGCGGCGATTCGACATAATATTCCCCCGGAAATAATAAAAGCGATTGCTTACAAAGAGAGTAATTGGAATCAATGGGTGGATGACGAGCAAACGATTCCAACTCGAAGCTCGGCTGGAGCTATTGGAATTATGCAGGTATATAGCAATATTTGTAAGGAGGGGGAAACAGAGGGGTGCTATAACAAGCAACGTCTAGAGCGGGATATCGCTTATAATATTGATGCTGGATGTGAAATTCTTAATCAAAAATGGAACCAGGCGAAGTGGAATCAGATTCCGATGGTCAATGATGGAAACCGAAATCGTTTAGAGAGCTGGTACTTCGCATTACTAGCTTATAATGGTCAGAGACCACGCAATAATCCGTTTGAACGGGATGGCAATCGCAAGGAAGACACCTATCAGGATGGGATATTCTCCATTATGGAACAGTATTCGCTAGCCACCAGCCTGGCAGCACTACCTCTTCAGGAAGAGGATTTTTATGAGGAAAACAATCTCCTGCGCTACAGAAAGCTGCAATATGAGGTAGATACCTTGTTAACGAAATCGAGACAAATGTATCAGCCTGGCGATATAGCATACGTGTCGTATAGTGACGATTTTAAGGTCTCCCCTTCAGCTGCAGATGGAGCGGAGGTTACGCAACAAATGGTAAGGGTGCTGAGTAGTCATCATTATATAGATAAGAGTACACGTAACAATCGTATCCATTTTGTCCGATATAATGTAGAGCTGGAGAATGGACAAATAGGCTACATGAGCTCAGAAGTCATGGAGCCTGTAGTAACAAGAATCAGCGGCAAGGATAGATATGAAACCTCTGCAGCCCTTTCTCGGGAAGGGTTTTGGGAGGGTGCCTCTACCGTCGTCCTAGTGAGAGGAGATGAGTTCACAGACGCACTTGCTGGGACGCCGTTAGCCTATAAGCTGGATGCTCCAATCCTGTTGACGAGGACAAGTAGGCTTCCGTCTGACGTGAAGGAAGAGATAGACAGACTACGTGCCAGAAAGGTCATTCTGCTCGGTGGCGAAAATGCAATAGGACTGGAAGTGGAGATGGAGCTTCGAGGTAGGGGCTTGGATGTACAGCGAATTGCCGGCTCCAATCGTTATGAAACCGCAGCCCGTATTGCCGAGATGCTAGGATATAGCCACGGAAAGGCAATACTCGCCTATGGAGATAATTTTCCTGATGCTTTGACGATTGCACCATATGCCGCGCAAAAAGGAATTCCCATTTTGTTAACGAAAACGGACGTACTCCCAGATGAAACACGAATAGCTTTAGAGCGTGCGCAACAGACCATCGTAATTGGCGGTACCGGGATTATATCAGAATCCGTAATGGATCAAGTACCTGGCGAAGCCATTCGTCTAGCAGGCAGAGATCGCTATGAGACAGCTCAAATGATTAATGAAGTCCTCCAGGTGGGTAATAGGATGGCAATGGTCACTACTGGAGAAGCATTTCCAGATTCCTTAGCCGTGTCCGTTTTAGCCGCAAGAAGGAGAGCTTCTGTTCTTATTGTGAAAAAGACCAAAGTACCTGATGCTATAGAAAAGCTAATATTAGAAAATTTAATAGAGGAATTTTCCATTATTGGTGGAACTAATGTAATAGATATAGCAGAGGACTTAAAGAGGATGGGGAGGAAAATCAGACGTTAATTTTCTTCCTTATGTATAACCTCTCATCAGCTGGAGTACGATGTTACTATTAAACTGTATCGGAGGGAGTTACAATGAGAGATGAGGGTAACTTTTTTAAAGGTCTCCTGTGGGGTGTCACCTTAAGTGTGCCATTATGGCTCTCCTTGTTTGGCTGGGTAAAAATTATTCACGATGGTTTCTTCCCTTCTTAAGAAAGGGAAAACGCCTTTACATTTATTTGAACACCACGTGGAGCGTAGCCTACGCTAAAAGAGATTCCATCTTTCTTCTCCGAGGAACACAATAGATAGAAAAAAATGGAGCAGAGAGACGATAGGAAGGGTTAACATGAATAAGGAAGGGAATTTTTTTAAAGGTCTCTTATGGGGGATTCTGCTAAGTATTCCTCTTTGGATTTTAGTTATTTCCTTAATTGTTTGGTTATTGTGATATAGATGAAGAAGAAGCATCTTTGTGCAGGAGCGCAAAGGTGTTTTTTTTGTAAAAAATATTAATATTCAGTATTCGACAGATATCGTCGTTTACAGGTATCTATAATTAGGGTAAAGGATGGTACTGCACAAGCAATAGATAGAAGGAGGAGAGTTTTTTGATAGATATTCATTGTCACATTCTCCCTGGGCTGGATGATGGCCCGGAAACAACGGAAGCAAGTGTGAATTTGGCAAGAACGGCGTATGAAGAAGGCATACATACCATAGTAGCTACCCCACATCACAATATGCAGCTAACAGAAAACGAACCTCATACGATAGTAGAGGCGCTGAGTGCGTTACGCGTAGAATTAGAGAAGCATCACATTCCTCTCGAATTAATTGCAGGGCAGGAGGTGCGTATCCACGATCGTTTCATGGAGGACCTGGAGGAAAAGCGTATTTTACCAATCCATGAGGAGAGCAATTATATTTATGTAGAATTACCGAAGGACCATGTGCCAAGCTTTACGAGTAAGCTGCTGTATGATGTGCAAATTGCAGGGTATAAGCCTGTACTGGTTCATCCTGAACGGAACAAAGAGCTCCTGGAGAGTCCAGATGAACTGTACAAGTTAGTGAAATATGGCGTGTACACCCAGCTTACCGCAGCCAGCCTATGCGGCGAAAATGGGAAGAGGATTGAGAAGTTTTCGAAGCAAATGGTTGAAGCAAACTTAGCTCATTTTATTGCTAGTGGAGCTAATAAGCATAGTACGACCTTCTTTTTATCGGAGGCTTATAAAGTGGTAGCGCAAGCATTTGGAGAAGATATGCGCCGGCAATTCATGGTCAATGCCGAAAAGATTGTGGCAGGGGAGGAAGTTTCCAAGGACATGCCGGAACGGATAAAACAGAAAAAATTACTTGGGATTTTTCCTAGATAAATAGGTATAAGGGCTGCAGACATAGAGCTGTAGCTTTTATTATGCGATTTTTTCTATGGGAAGGGAATTGGGGACTGTGTCACGAAACGGTTGTAGAATACTCTCGTAAGTAGGAGGCTAACGATGATAAGAAACCATACTGTACATTACCAGCAAGGAGTCGGGCAAGAGAATGAGGATGCTTACGTTATTGATGAACAGCACCACGTCTACGCTGTCATCGATGGGGCAACAGGGCTGGACGGATTGCCTGGAAAGCTCGCAGCAGACGCCCTTCAGCAAGGATTGAAGGAAGGTAAAGCTGAGGAAAGGCTGCTCGATCGAGTGCTGGAGAGTAATCGCAGCATTGGCGAGCTGAATACAAAGGAAGAAGAGATTCTCCCGAAGGAAGAGCGTACCTCGTGCGGATTGGCTGCGATAAAAATATGGGAAACCGGACAGGTTGAATATGTACATACCGGGGACTGCATGATCTTTTTGGAATATGGCGATTCCCAAATCCGAAGTATCACCTTCGATCATTTAGCCCCTCTCGATACCTTAGCCATCAAACGACTACAGGTACAATGGGCGGAGCGGCTAGCACCGGATGAACACCCAAATACCTGGCCTGAAGAACGGATTAAAGCAACACTCCGAGAGCTGAGAGATATGAACATGCCGCGATTGAAGGAGAATCGTTCCAAAATGAATACACGGGGCGGCTATTCCATTATCGATGGTACCGAAGACGTGGCACAGTTTATCGAACACGGCACCTTTTATTTGCATAACGTCACACGTATATTAATGCTCTCCGATGGACTGCAGCTGCCGACCCATAAGGCACAGGGGCAGAATGTATGGCAGGAAACCGCAGCCTTTGCCTTTGAACACGGACTCGACGCTCTTCAGTCGCGTATAAATGAGCTGGAAGCAAATGACCCTGCATGCTATGATTACCCGAGGCTGAAGAGAGCGGATGATAAGACGGGGATTTTGTTGGATGTTGTAGGGTGATAGAGAAGGCTGTCCTCGTGGGAATTTTTTATGATTATACAGTAGCGTTTCTTCTGTAATGCCATCTAGAATCAAGAAAAAAGGCGGCCTTGGGAAGCTGTTAGGACTATAAAGGAAAGCCGTATCACTCTTTGCAGTGGTACGGTTTTTTTGACTTGAGTGGCATCATTTATCGCATCAATTTCGTATTTTTCATCTAATGATTTTGCTACTTGGATGTTTGAAAAAGTACTTTCTTCCCTTTCCTTTGTCGCCTTAATCTTAATTGCCGTATATTTCTTTTCCAAACCAACATTTATCAAGTTTAACACGAAAATGAAGCACCATCTTTAATATATTATCAAGGCAAAGGATTTGTTAATATTGCTTACCTTAAGCGACAGCAAAAAAGGATATTATTGTAATTTTACTAATTTCATATCTCGGATAACAAATTCTTGTTTATTTACACATCTTCTTAAGAGATGTGACATCTATTAAAATTTCATGATACTTATAAACCATGAAAATATTCTCATTTTTTCATTGCGTTCGTTATAACGATGGTTTATCATACTATTTGTAGCAAAAATGTTCGCTACATAGAATATCATTGGGGAGGAAACAATTTTATGGGGATTATTTCAGCAAAGGCTGCAGTAGCAGGAGTTGTGGCAACTGGTGTAATTGCAGGAGGTGTAATGTTTACTGGGGGAGAGACGGTGGACAACGTTAAAACTCAGTTAAACGATTTAAAGAACAAGGTGGTACAATACGAAGTAAGTGAAGGAAGTTTATTGGATAAAATCAATTTTCTAAAAACTGAAGCAGCGGAAAAAATAGAGCTTGCTAATCAGAACATACTAGGTGCTAAGAACAAAATTAAAGATCTAGAGGCGGATAAGAAATACCTAGAAAAACAAACTGATAACCTAAATAATGAGATAGAAGTATTAACAGATGAGAAAGAACAGCTTATCGTTGATCTAGAAGCTGCAAATAGTACTATCGCGGAGAAGGACGCTCTTATCGAAGAAAAACAAACTGAACTCGAAAACCTAGAAAACCAGTTGAGCGAAGTTAATGGAGAGTTAGACAAAACTAAAGATGAATTAACTGCTTTACAAGATGAATATGATGCTTTAAAAGTTGAGAATAACCAGAATAAGAATGAAATTGCAAGACTTGAGGCAGAAGTGAACAAAGCAAACGACAAAGTAGAGGAATTAGGAAATGTATCCCAAGAAGTCGCTGCTGCTACTGAAGAAGCCGAACCTATGACGGAAGAGGAAATTAACAATGTTGACATCGAAATTGGTGATATTCATGATGCTGAATTAGTTATACAAAAGCTTAACCTAACATATATCCAAGACGGTCAATCTGACAAATTCAAAGCAGAACATCCTGACTTAGACATACAAGAGGGAGATAGAGTTTGGCGAGTTACTAATAATAATGACTTCAAAGTTTATGTTGAGTGGCAAATGGCAGGAGGGAGAACCTCTGGAGAGTTGGTTGCTAATCCAACCCAAACTTTCTACATGACAGGCCAAGGTGGTACGATGATCATTAAATGGCAGGATGAAAATGGTAAATGGCAACAAAAAACTAAGGCGGGCGCATAATTACAGAGATTTATTGTTAGTAAGCCTCTGAACAATAATTGATTGCATTGAATTCAATACGAACGACACTCATATATCACTTTGACCGGTGGATTATCTTGAGTGTCGTTCTTTTCTTATATACGCCCATGCCCTAGTGCACATATTATATCACTTTATACACGTTGCAAAAAGTTCTAATGTGACGAGCTTGTCAGCTTTCTATCCAATCTTTCCAGCTTCCCCAATATCAGTTACCTCTTCATCTTTCAGTGTGCTATAACCTTCCAACTTCCAGAGGTTCTGATTCGTATTTAGACCTCTAGCACTACTCTTGACTTTATACTCCACCTTATTTGGTTAAACTCTTCAATATGTAGCCTCCTCGTAACAACTATACATAAGCTGCTATTTCCAACCATAATAATCAGAAAATTTGGTGTAGGGAGCAAACTTCCTTTAATATAGAGAGTAGAATAATGGGTTCGAGGAGGATATATATGCAGATAGCGATTTATCAAATGGATATTGTACCAGGAGATGTGAAAGCGAACCATGAGCGTGTGAGCGCTTGGATGGACGAAAATGTGAAGGGGAAGGACGTAGACATTGTCGTGCTGCCGGAAATGTGGACTACGGCCTATACGTTACCTGAATTGAAGGACGTGGCGGATGTGAATGGGGAGCCGACTACTTCCTTCCTGCAGCATATTGCTAAGAAATATGGTGTACATATGGTAGGCGGCTCCTTTGCCACTGTGGTAGGGGAGGACGTCTTTAATAGAGCGTGTGTTGTGAACAATCAAGGAGAAGTTGTGTACACCTATGATAAAATCCACCTCGTACCAATGCTCGATGAGCCGAGCTACCTCACAGGTGGGCGAGAAGCAGGACAAACGTTTGAGCTTGATGGAGTGAAAATGGGAATTATCATCTGCTATGATCTCCGTTTTCCAGAGCTCGCTCGTCAGCTAGCGTTAGAGGGGGCTGAAGTAATGTTTGTTGTAGCGGAATGGCCGTTGGCGCGGCGGAACCACTGGATGGCATTGCAGCGAGCTCGTGCCATTGAAAATCAGATGTACGTCATTTCGAGTGACCGTTGTGGAAGCTATGATGGAACAACCTTTAGCGGAACATCGCTCATCGTGGACCCGAACGGAGAGCTTGTTGCAGAGGGTAGCATTGAACAGGAAGAGATGATAACAGGCACGTTGGATTTAGAGGAAGTACACAAATGGCGCAAAAACGTACCGGTGTTTGACTCCCGAGTGAAGCACTTATATAAGGACCTTTAAAGGAAGGAGTGAAGCTGATGAACCCGACTGCAGAAAGGCTGGCATTTCGTACAGAAGAAAAAAAGGGCACGACTTCTGGAATGTGTCCAGGCTATGTGCAAACGAATATGGTGACGCTCCCGAAGGAATACGCCTTTGATTTCCTGTTGTTTTGTGAGCGGAACCCTAAATCCTGCCCCCTTGTCGAAGTGCTTGAAGCTGGTGTGACACGCCCGAAAACGGCAGATGCCGACATCCGAAGCGACCTTCCAAAGTATCGAATATATAAGGACGGAGTGTTTCAGGAGGAAGTAACGAATATCGTGGACTACTGGCAGGAGGATTTTGTCACCTTCCTGCTTGGCTGCAGCTTTACATTTGAGGAAGCGTTAGTACATGCGGGAATACCTTTGGCTCATCAACAGCAGGACAAAGTCGTCCCGATGTTCAAGACGAATATATCATTGGAAGGAGCGGGAGCGTTTACAGGCAAAATGGTTGTAAGTATGCGTCCCATTCCGAATGACTATCTGGATCAGACGCTAGCGATATCTGGTCAATTCGAGCATGCGCACGGAGAGCCTGT
Source organism: Pontibacillus salicampi (assembly GCF_042434395.1). Classification (NCBI taxonomy): domain Bacteria; kingdom Bacillati; phylum Bacillota; class Bacilli; order Caryophanales; family Bacillaceae; genus Pontibacillus; species Pontibacillus salicampi. The sequence goes on from NZ_JBHLTP010000013.1 coordinate 338,277, forward strand.
GCATATTGGCAATCCAGCGGATATCGGAATTGATGATATCCAGAGGCCTGATTATGGTGAAGCGGTAGAATATAACGATACAGATGCAACGCCTGTTTTTTGGGCCTGTGGCGTCACGCCGCAGCATGTAGCTCTACAGGCTAAGCCTTCGCTTATGATTACCCACGCTCCAGGACATATGCTTATCACCGATGAAGTAGATCCGTATTATCGTTCATAGAAAAAAGGAGAGTCTCCCATGGACTCTCCTTTATTATTGAGAAAATAATTCCTCTTCGGTGTACTGTTGACCGTCTAGCAAATCGTATTCTAACAGCTTGTAATGACTAAGCAGCGCAAGCTCTTTTTTAGGCAGCTTCGTTAAAATATTGCCGTGCTCATCCAGCTTAATACGCTTTTGAATTCCTGGCAGGTCCTGCTTCAGCTCTGATAAGAAATCATAAAAAGGAGGCTTTGGCGTACCTGAATATTCAAGCGCAAGAGATGGCAGATAGATTGGGCTGATGGTGCCAAGCTCTTTTTTCTGGATCGGGTAGTTGGCATAGAAGAATAGTGGCGTCTCATGATAGAGTACCTCGGCTTGCTCCTCGCTTTTCCCCTCTGTGAACCTCGCTTCTTTATAAAGTGCTTTATCACTGCCAAGTATCGGCAGGTGATCTCCCCAGAACACAACGAGCGTAGGTTCATCCAGCTGCTCTAGCTGCTCCACGAGCTGCTTCGTCGCCTCATCCGTACGCTTAATTCCTTCCGCAAATTCCTCCATCATCGGCTCATATTTGGAAGATAGTCCTTCTACGTCAATACGCATTTCCTCGTATTGCTTCCCGTCATAAGGGAAGTGATTTTGCATAGAAACGACGTGCATAAAGGACGGCTCGTCTGTCTTTTCTAAATGCTGAATCATTTCTTTAGTGAGGGCCGCATCGGATATATACTTTCCGCCGTTTTTATCGGTGTGCTCGAATCCCTCTTTACTGACGAATGCATCGAATCCAAACTGCTCATACACATTAGGCCGCTTATAATAGACACGCTTGTACGGGTGAAAGGCAGTCGTATCATAGCCATGCTGCTTATAGGTAGAAGCAATGGTCGGGAACGGGTCCTGCCCTGTGACCATTTCCTGATATGGTGTCGTTCCTGTTTTTAAAAAGGAAGTAGACATTCCCGTTAGCGCTTCGAATTCCACATTCGCAGTTCCTCCACCAAAACTAGGCGATAGGATTTGGCCGGATGGATATTCCTTCATTAAACTGCGGATATATGGCATTGGATCTTCACTAAATTGCAAGTTTTCCAGTTTTGTAGGATCCCAAAAGGTTTCGCTCATTAGAAAGATAACATTCGGACTTTGCTTAAATCCTGGCGTCGCACTTGCTGTACTGTAAGCTCCAGAGAGCGGGAGGGATTTCGTAATGTCCGTCACTCTTTTCTTATCATACTCATCAGGCTTCGCAAATTGGTTCCCCTGCATGTTGTATAGGAAGCTTACGACAAATCCGTTTGTTTTATAATTCTGCACCTGGTTCCACGGAATTAGCGACACTTCCATTTTGTCGATAACTTTGTTCGCATACGTACTTTCATAGTAGGTAAACGAATAAAGCAGGAAGGCAACAATCGGAAGGACAGCTAGGCGGGACCACCACACCATTTTCCCTTTTGGCAAAAATGGAATAAGCACAGCCAAGAGAATAATGGCTGCTGCGATAAGGAGCAGCAGCCCAATTGATAAATACTCGGATATCATCGGAATCACGTCGCCAACATGGGCGATCTGGTTAAAATCAGATGGGTACAGCGGCTCGCTTCGAAATTTCATTTTATTGTAATGGGCATAGGCCAATCCAGCTCCCACAGTAAGATAGAGCAAATGAGTGACGTGTACATTACCAATCAATAAATATAACCCAAGGGCGAACAAAGCTAAGTAAATAGAACTCACGAGGAAAATTGACGAGTTCTCCTGAATCCAATCTATCGCAGCATCGACCTGAAATAATTGGTTGGCTATCTGGAAAAAGAAGTTTACTAGAATAGCAGAAAGGATGGAGGAGAAGATGATAGCGAGAACGCTAGTAAGACGTGTTCGTTTGGTGGAAGAAGAGATATAAGTAAAGAAGCGCAAAGAGTAACGAGCTAATAACAAGCTGGCTAGAAATACCCCAGCTAAAATCAGTGCAAATACCCTTGTATTCGCTTGAATCCAATCGATTTGCTCTTGTATATTCATTTGGAAAATGGAAAGGTGGATAACCATTACTAGCAGCGTAGTTAAAAATAGATGGAACTCTACTATCGTTACACCTTTCGCGATAGTACGTAATGCTTGTTTCATAGATCACAGTCCTTCATAATTGGTTAATATCTACAATTATATTACAAATATTACTCATATGTAAACTTTTTGTTAATGTAGTATGAAGGCTATGAAAAGACAAAAAAATCCCTATCTGGAGGGAGCCAGATAGGGACTGCATAGGGTACCTAGTACATAGGCGTACGTCATATAGGGGAAGTACATAAGACTGCCGCATTAACTGGAATTGTCATGTACGGCACTATCATCACTTACATTACTCATTCATAACCACACACCTCTATGTCAACTCTTTTCCCACGGGTTAGAAAAGAATCACCGAAGCGGCGGTTACATCCATACTATACGACATACCTGTCTGCAGCGTGGGGGTTGTCTTTGAAAATTTTTATTTGTTTCCTTAAAGGAGTGAAGTGAGGTCGTAGCGAGTGGATTTGCGGGTGCCGGTGGTGGGGAAGTTTTCTTTTAGAAGAAGGCGTTTGATCACATCTCTAGAGGCAACGTCTAAGAAAGAGCGAGCTTCAGCATTGCTTATGTGTTGATGAAAAAGGAGAGCGTAATCTGTTAAAGATGATTGATGTGCTGTGTTGGAAGAGGTATTGCAGTATGGGCAGAACCACAGGGAGTTGCGTCTCCTATAACTGAAAGCATCGCACTTATTGCAATACACTCTTCTTAAAATATCTTTCCTATCAATATGGAGCTGCGCTAAGATAGATGGGAAATAGGTAACATGATGTTGAAGAATAGTAGAGTAGAGCTTTTTGAACTGACGGGTGGTAATAGCGGGTGATGGATATTCATCCCAAAAGCTATTAATCATACTAGGAAGTCTTTCCATTCGAATAACATAGGTAGCATAATCCTTGTTAGAGGTTCGGAAGATTGCATTTGGGTTGGCGCTGATGAAGCGGGCTTCAAGAGGTAGAGTGGGGAATTTGTGAGTGGATAACCATTCTTCTAACTTATTCCGCTGAGTAAACACCTGATGAACTGGATCATTCATAGCTGATTCCTTCTCGTCTTTCACTTTTTCCAGAAAGCCAAAATCCGCATTATAGACAAATGAGCCAGAAAGGTTCTTTGCTTCTAAGACAAGAATGAAATGAGGAGTGAGGAGGAGGCAATCGATTTGGAAGTAAGTATGGTTGAAATCTTCTAAACGAACATCAAACAAAATAGCATACGGCTTGTGCCTGATAAAAGAGAGCGGATAATGAAGAGCTCTTTCCCCAAGGTACCCACTGTAGTGATTCCTATACATTTGAGCAACTTTCTCTTTTTTGGGGTGATGGCCAGCAAGTCGTCGGTTCAACGCTTCCAATTGGCGGAGATAAACGGAGGGTTGATCGTTATTTTTAATAATCATTTGGAAACTCCCTTCTATTTGAAGTTATATATTAGACAAAAGAGGGGAGTTTCCTTCTTTATGGGCGAATTTTTTTATTTATAGGCGAATTTTCGAAAATATGAGCGAATATTGAAATTTATGGGCGAATTCTCCAATATATGAGCGGATTTATTAATTTATGAGCGCCCCAGCCCCCGCAAGGCCAGAGCTCCCTCACAAAAAAAGAATGCTCTTCCAAAAAAACTCTCCTCACCGAATATTCACCTTCACCCCGCTGGTGCTCGGTTTTTCGTCAGCATCCCCGATCTCGTCATTGTAGAGGTGGCATGCGACGTAATGGCCGGTGCCGATTTCCTGCCAGACGGGGGTGTGCTTGGCGCAGGCATCCATGGCCATGGGGCAGCGGGTACGGAAGACGCAGCCGGATGGTGGATGGATGGGGCTTGGGATTTCGCCTTCGATGACGATTTGCTCGCGCTCGTCTTCTACGTCTGGGTCTGGTATCGGGATAGCGGATAGCAGCGCGCGCGTGTATGGGTGGAGCGGGTTGTTATAGAGCTCTTCGCTGTCGGTGAGCTCGACCATATGACCAAGGTACATGACGCCGATGCGGTCTGAGATGTGCTGGACCATGGATAGGTCATGAGCGATGAAGAGGTAGGTGAGTCCTTTTTCCTCTTGCAGCTGCTGCAGTAGGTTGACGACTTGGGCCTGCACGGATACGTCGAGAGCGGAGATGGGCTCGTCGGCGATGATTATTTCTGGATCCAGTGCGAGTGCCCGGGCGATGCCGATGCGCTGACGCTGGCCTCCGCTGAATTCGTGCGGGTAGCGGTTGGCATGGTCGCGATTCAGGCCGACTTCTTCTAGAAGCTCATAAACCCGGTCGAGCTTTTCTGCTTCGGTTGCATACAGCTTATGTACCTCCATCGGCTCGGAGATAATCTCCTTTACGGTGGAGCGTGGGTTTAGGGAAGCATATGGGTCCTGGAAGATCATCTGCATGTTCCGCTTTAAGCGAAATTGCTCGCGCTCCTTCATGGTATGGATGTTTTCGCCGTTATACAACACCTCGCCGTCTGTAGCGTCATACAGCCCCATAATGGTGCGGCCGGTCGTGGATTTGCCGCATCCGGACTCCCCAACGAGTCCGAATGTTTCTCCTTTATAGATGTCAAAGCTTACGTCGTCGACAGCCTTTAGCTCAAGGCCCTTGCCGACTGGAAAATATTTTTTCAATCTATCTACCTTCAGGGTCACTTCCTGCTTCATGAGGATTCCTCCGTTTCGTGCCAAAAGCGCCGTGCTGCGCATAGCTCTTTTTCATAAAAGGTCCCTTCGATTGGGATGACCTCGATGCTTTTGCCGGTTTTTGGTGCGTGCAGCATTTTACCGTCTCCGTAATAGATTGCAACGTGGTGGACGCTTCCTTTTCCTTCCTCATAGGCAAAATAGATAAGGTCGCCTGGCGCTACTTCATCCAAAGGAATTTCTTTGCCGCTTAACACTTGATCAGATGCATCTCGTGGTATTTCATAGCCTGCAGCTTTGAGCATATTGTAGCTGAATCCGGAGCAATCATAGCCAAAGGAGCTCATGCCGCCCCAGAAGTATGGGAGGTCAATGAACTGCATGCCTGCAGCTACGACATCCTCACCGTTCCCCTGTGGAATGGCATCTAAGGAAGCAAATACTTCCACATGAAGCGCCTGTACGTAGGCTGGACCGTCCTCAGGCGTTCGTACCTGCACATAGTCCTCTGCTTTGCCAGTTACGGACAACAGCGTTAAGTAGCTGACATCGAATAGATGCTCGCCTTCTGTATTCAAAAGGGGAGCGGATGGAGTAATAACGCGTGCCACGGTGCTCGCATTCCAATGCTCGTCCACCTCGGCAATTTGGTGAATTGGTACCCAGCCGGGATAGCCGCGCTTATCTTTTTTGGAGGCTTGCGATGGAACAACGATTTCAGCCCAATAGCCCTTAATACGATCGACGATGACCTCTTCGCCAAACAGCATTTGGGATTGAACCAGATTATTGCTGCACAAGGCGAGCCGCGGCTCATAGGTCATGCGGGCATACCATTCATCGAGCCGGAGCGGATTCGTTAAACCAGGCTCATCTATTACACGTGCGGAATCGGGTGTGGTCCAAAGTGTTGCTACTGGTACTTGTACGATCCATTTTGTTTGTTCACTCATCGAATTGCCTCCTTTTCTGTACGCACATTAGTTATGCCAAGACCAGCCTCGTCTGTAAACGTTATAATACGTCCATTGTATTGCATACCGCCGTCAATTAAATCCTCGCTTAGCATGAGTGGTGCATCAAAGTCTACGCGGGTAACATTCCGCTGACTTGCAGCAAAGTGGGCTGCGGCGGTAACGCCTAGCTTCGTTTCAATCATGCTGCCGACCATGCATGGTACACCGAAGCTTTCAGCCAGCTTGTTAATTTGCAAAGCTTTATGAATACCTCCTGCTTTCATCAGCTTGATGTTCAATAAATCAGCACTTCTCGTGACAAGGACGCGGCGTGCATCCTCTTCTGAAAAGACACTCTCATCCGCCATGATGTGTATAGAGGTGTGGTCTGTCACATATTTTAATCCTTCTATGTCGTGGGCAGGTACTGGCTGCTCTACTAGCTCAATTCCAAGCTCCCGCTGCTCCATTTGCTGAATGGCGGATACGGCTTCCTTAGGGGTCCAGCCCTGATTGGCATCCAAGCGAATGGTGGCTTCAGAGCCGATTCGTTCGCGGATAGCTTCTATTCTCGCTATATCGGCTGCTATTGTATCCTTGCCAACTTTTATTTTTAATACAGGGAATCCATTTTCTACATAAGCAGCGGCGTCCTCCGCCATTTCGGCTGGAGAGTTCACGCTGACAGTGTAATCTGTTTCTAATTGTGATGTGCTTCCGCCAAGCAGCTGGTATAACGGAAGGCCACACCGTTTAGCAAAGCAGTCATGCAGAGCAATGTCTACGGCTGCTTTGGCACTCGTATTGCCGACAATCGACGTATGTAAGAGGTGGAGCACTTCTTCTCTAGCCAATAGGGACTTTCCTATAAGTGCCGGACTTAGGATATGCTTGATGGTTTCTTGGATGCTAAAGAGGCTTTCTCCGGTAATAACATGGGTAGGAGGTGCCTCTCCCCAGCCTGTGGTTCCATCATCACACGTTATTTTCACATAGATGGATTCTGCCACCGTTACAGTACGCAGCGCTGTTTTGAACGGCTTATGTAATGGTATGGCTACGGGATAGGTTTCTATGGTTTTGATGTTCATCGTGTCATCCTTTCAACTATGAAACGTCTTTCTACCTACTACTTTCGCTTTCTTCCCTCTTTATTCCTTTATTATGTATAGAAAACAGGACCGCCGCACCGATTGGGGCGGAAGTCCTGTAGTACCATTACTCTTTATCTGCCCATTTTAAATCTAGATAGCCAACTGGATGGCGGACAATGTCCTTCACTCCAGGCTTGTGCAGATACACTTGATTGTAAAAATGGATAGGGAAGATTGGCATTTCGGCAAACAGAAGTTTTTCTGCTTCATACATGTATTCAAAGCGTTGTTCTTCTTCTTTTTCAGCCTTTGCTTGCTCAATTAGCTTATCATACTCTTCGTTGGACCAGCCTGTTCTGTTCATCGTAGAGTTTGTCGTGAAGCTCTCCAGGAAGTTAATCGGATCGGCGTAATCAGCAAGGAAGGAGCTTCTGGAAAGCTGGTGCTTTAAGTTCTTTTGATCCTGCAGGAAAACATTCCATTCGGCATTTTCCAGTGTGATTTCAACGCCTAGTGCGTCCTTATACATTTCCTGCATACTTTCTGCGATAGCTTTATGGGATTCGCTCGTGTTATAGCTTAGGGTGATTTTCGGAAGCTCATCATACCCTTCCTCCTTCATCCCTTCCTCTAACAATTTCTTAGCTTCTTCTGGATTTGTCTCTACTAGCTTGCCGTTTACTTCACGGAAGTCTTTGTCAGATGGTCCAGTGAATCCTGGGGAGACAAAGCCAAATGCTGCTTCTTCTCCTTTTTTCGTAATATAGTCCACAATTTCCTGCTGGTTAACGGCCATGGCGAATGCTTTTCGGATTTTTTCATTTTGGAATGGTTCCTCATTAACATTGAAGCGGTAGAAATAGGTACCTGCCTGGTCTTCAATAACGACTTCTTCGCTATCCAAAAGCTGTTCAGTCATTTCTGCTGGTATTTCAGAAACGTCCAGCTCACCGCTTTCATACATCTGGTATTCCGTATTGGTCTCGTTCACCATCGCCCAATTGATTTTATCCAGGTTGACGGTTTCTTTATCCCAATATTGATCGTTCTTCTCCATAATCATTTCACTATCGTGCTTCCAGGAGGCAACGGTGAAAGGACCATTCCCGACAAAGGTATCTGCTTCTGCGAACCATTCTGCGTTTTCCGTAGCGACGCTTTCATTGACTGGGAAGAAAGCAGGGTTCGTTGTTAAATGTAGAAAATAGTTCGTTGGAGAGGACAGCGTCACTTTCAGCTCTTTATCGTTTACTGCTTCGACCATGACGTCGTCACGGGAGCCCTCGCCATTGTTATACGCTTCTCCGCCTTTAATAAAATAGCCAAGAAAGGCAGCCGGAGAAGCCACTTCAGGGTCTAATAAGTTTTTCCATGCGTATTCAAAATCGCCTGCTGTGACATCATCGCCGTTAGACCATTTGGCGTCCTCACGGATGGTGAAGGTGTACACCGTACCGTCGTCTGATACGGTCCAGTCCTCAGCAGCTGCCGGCTGTGGCTGGTCATCCTTGCCGAGACGAGTCAGTCCTTCCATAACATTGTTTAAGACGTTCCAGGAATTCGAGTCAAAACCTATTGGTGGATTCATGGAGGTAGGCTCTGTTCCATTGTTCATGTACAATACTTTTTCCTCGCTGCTTTCACTGTTGTTATCATCGCTGGATTCCTCACTGCCAGCATCCTCATTTGCCGTACAAGCGCTTAACGCAAGGGCAAACAGAACAGTCATGACTAACCATAACCATTTTTTCATCTTCATTCCCCCTAGTTGTAAATTAAGTTGCCAGGTGTTGCTTTGCCCGTTCATCCTGAAGCCAGCACTCTACTGCGTGGGTGTGGCTTAAATCAGCATGAAACGGATATACTTTCCCGCACACCTCCATTGCCAGGGGACACCGTGCTGTGAACGGGCACCCTTCTGGAGGGGCGAATAAGTCAGGTGGCGTCCCATCAATCGGGACGAGCTTGTCCGTCTTTTGATCAAGACGTGGAACGGAGTGTAACAGCCCTTGTGTATAAGGATGCTGGGCCTGATAAAAAATTTCTCGGCGAGTGCCGACTTCGATAATTTTGCCAGCGTACATTACGGCGATGCGATCGGCAATCTTGGCAACAACGCCAAGGTCGTGCGTGATTAATATAATGGATACGCCTGTTTCTTGTTGAATCCTATCGAACAGCTTCAAAATTTGTGCCTGTATCGTTACATCAAGAGCGGTGGTTGGTTCATCAGCTATCAATAGCTCAGGCTCACAAATTAGGGCCATCGCGATGACAATTCGCTGTCGCATACCGCCGCTGAATTGATGGGGATATTGCTTTAATCGTTCTTCCGGGCTCGGAATACCGACGAGATTCAGCATCTCTGTTGCCTTCTTTTTGGCCTCAGCTTGCGAGAGTCTTTGATGCTGCTTTATTCCTTCGGTTAGCTGCGTGCCGATGGTAAGCGTCGGATTCAATGCTGTCATGGGATCCTGAAAAATCATTGAGATGTCTACCCCTCGAATGGCCCGTACTTCCTTGTCGGACAGCCTTGTAATGTCGCGCCCTTTAAACGTAATCGAGCCCCGTTCAATGGTGCCGGGAGGGGATGGGATCAGCTTCATAATGCTGTTGGCTGTAACACTTTTGCCGCATCCGGACTCTCCAACGATTGCTAGCGTTTCTCCTTTATGTACGTCAAGGTGAACGCCGCGCACGGCCTGCACTTTGCCGCCGTATGTCTGAAAGGAGACGTGTAAATCTTTAATTTCGAGTATTTTCTCCATGCTGTTACCTCCTTAGCTTCGGATCGAGTGCGTCCTGAAGTCCATCTCCGAGTACATTAAAAGCAAACATCGTAGCCGAGATGAAGAAGGCTGGGAAGAACAAACGCCACCAATGTCCTGATAAAATGACGCCTAATGCTTCGTTTGCCATCATCCCCCAGCTCGAATAAGGGGATTGAATGCCGAGTCCTAGAAAGCTTAAGAAGGCCTCTGCGAAAATGGCAGTTGGAACGGTTAGCGTCATTTGCACAATGATAGGACCCATCGTGTTCGGAAGCAGGTTTTTCTTAATAATGCGCATCGTTTTCGCTCCAAAGGATTGGGAGGCAAGCACGAATTCATAGTTCTTCAACTGTAATACCTGTCCCCGCACAATTCTTGCCATGCCTACCCAGCCTGTTACCGTTAATGCGACAATAATGGTTAATAAACTCGGTCCCATCACAACGAGTAGTAGAATGACGACGAGTAAATAGGGCAAGCCATATAAAATTTCAATAATACGCATCATGATGTTGTCGGTTCTGCCGCCTTTATAGCCAGCAATCCCTCCATAGACAACCCCGATGAAAAAGTCGATCAGCGCTGCCATCAGTCCGACAAACAAGGATATTCTTGCGCCATACCACGTTCTGGTGAACACATCACGTCCAAGCTTGTCCGTACCAAACCAATGCTCAGCTGAGGGCGGCTGATTTTGATTGGCTAGTGCCTGATCCGACACACTGTGTGGCGATATAATTGGTCCGAAAATGGCCATAAAGCCAAGGGCTAGTAGAAATAAAAGCCCTCCCATCGCAAGCTTATTCTGCCGCAGTCGCTGCCAGGCGTCCTGCCAATAGGAGAGCGAAGGCCTGACCACTGTTTCGGCGTCGTTTGGATTTTTTTCTTTTCGTTGAAACCATTCATCTGGAATGCTAGAGGGATGGTTCTTCCACTCCTTCGTCTTTTGTGCTTGCACGGAATCGCCCTCCCTTTCGTTTGGTGTCGTTATGTAATTTGATACGAGGATCGAGAATGCCATAAGCTATATCGACTAAAAACAGCATGCCAATGAGAAAGGCGCTATAGAACACCGTTGTCCCCATAATGACAGGGTAGTCACGCTGATTGATGCTTTCGACGAAATATTTTCCCATACCAGGAATGGCGAAGATTTTTTCAATGACAAATGTACCTGTCAAAATGCCCGCAAGCAGTGTGCCTAAAATGGTGACAACAGGTAGAAGCGCATTCTTTAACGCGTGCTTGATAACGATTTTCCACGGGTGTAGCCCCTTCGCTCTGGCGGTTTTAATATAATCCTGTGTCAAGGTTTCTACCATGCTAGAGCGGGTGAGGCGGGCAATGATCGCCATCGGTCCAGTCGCTAAAGCGAGGGTAGGCAGAATCATATGCATCGGGCTCTTCCATGTTGCTGCCGGTAGAATTTCAAGATAAACGGCAAAGGACTGAATGAAGAAGGTAGCCAGGACGAAGTTTGGTATGGAAATTCCTAATACGGCTACCGTCATCGCTAGATAATCGATGATGCCGTTATGCTTCAGCGCCGCAAATACTCCAAGCAGAATGCCGGATATAATCGCTACGACAATCGTAATCATGCCAAGCTCAAAGGAAATAGGAAAGCCGCGTCCTAACAAGTCATTAACTGTTTCGGTTGGCTGTTTAATGGAAGGTCCGAAATCAAACGTGGCAACAGATTTCATGTAAATGAGATATTGCACAAATAAAGGCTCATCCAGGTGATAATGCTTTTCGAGGTTAGCTTGCACTGTTTCATTGCTGCCTCGCTCCTCGTTGAAAGGCGAACCAGGGATGGCGTGCATGAGAAAAAAGGTGATAGAGGCAATGATGAAAATCGTAAAGATCATCAACAGGAACCTCTTTATTATGTAGCGAACCATGTGTGTTCCCCCTTAGCTGAATGATGTACGCATCGCAAGCTCTGTCATGACTAGCATCGCTTGGTAGGCTTCGAGAATATCCTTTGCTTCAAATTTGACCGTTGTTGAATTTGGCTCTAATTCTGTACCAGGCATCAGATTAGCCCATTCTGCTTCCCCGTAGTTTGTGAATTCGATCCGTAGTGTTGGGTTTTTCGGAGGGATGAGCGGCTCCACGTTATGCCGGTTTGCTAAAGCTTGTTCCGTTCTTGTTCGCAGAAGTTTTTCTGCTCGTTTAGGAGACAACGTCTTAACAGCGGAACGCGATATGCTCTCCTTCACTGCAGCGGTCGTCACACCTGGAATGAGTGCCTCTGCCTCCTGTGCTGCACAATCATCTCCAGCCACCATTAATACGGGCACTCCGTAATAGCCTGCTACGTAGGCGTTAAGCCCTAGTTCTCCAACAGTCACATCGTCTATGTAAAAATTACGAACTGCTAGAATCATAGAGTGAGACATTACCCCTTTTGTAGCTGCCCGGGCATGATAGCCAAGAAACATGGCACCACCAAAGCTTTCGTCCAATCCTTGCATCATTGAGTATGGCTTCACATCTCCTGTAATCAAATCAGCAGAGGGATGCAGCTCATCAAATAATAGGTTATTCATTTTGGAATGACTGTCATTGACTAGTATTTCTTCCACATTGCTGCCGAATGCAGTATCCAATACGTGATTCGTTTCCTGGGTCATGATACGTCGGGACCGTTCATAATTATGTTTGTTTGAATCGACAAAGGAGATATCAGGTAATCCCGTAATCCCTTCCATATCAACTGATACATACAACTTCATGTAAGAGCCTCCGTTTGTGAAATTTTGTGGTAATATTAATAATTTTCTTATAATTTTATCAACAAAATATGGAATTGGCAATAAAAGAAAGAAATAGCCGGTGTTTCCAGACTCCGTTATTTTTGGAGTGAATAGGTGTCCTGCTCACTCCTTTTGTTTTCTATCGACATATGCTGTAACCAATGATAAAGAAAAAGGCGGTGCAGCAATGGAGAAGGTTTCGATTATCATTCCGTTCTATAATTGCCCCTATATTGGTACAGCAATTGAGAGTGCTCTAAACCAAACCTATGCCAACTGCGAGGTAATCGTAGTCGATGATGGATCCGAGGTGGAATACAGCCGGCTTGTGACACCTTATCTTCCTAGAATCAAATATATACGCAAGAAAAACGGTGGTACGGCGACAGCATTAAATGAAGGAATACGGCATATGACTGGAGACTATTTTGCTTGGCTGAGCTCAGATGACCTGTTTCTCCCAAACAAGACGCAGCTGCAGCTCGAATTTATGAAAACCTATCACTACGCCTTCTCATTTAGTAGCTTCCAATATATGAACGACCGTGGAGAAGTCACTACGGCTCCCATTCCGATGCCTACTGCTATGACCGAGCTGTCTCTATTAAAAATGATGAGGGAATATTGTCCGATAAATGGTTGTACCGTCATGATGAGAAGAGATGTATTTGACCGAATTGGATGGTTTGATGAGAGCTTACGATACACCCAAGATTATGAAATGTGGACGCGTGTGCTGATGATATTCTCTGCTGGCTACGTGCAAAAGTCGCTCGTATATTATCGTATGCATGAGAATATGGGGACGGTTAAGTATAAGGATGCAATACATGGAGAGGTAAATGAGATTCATAGAAGGCACAGTGCTTGGATCCAGGAGAAAATTAATCGATTAACGACACAAGAAGCATCCCGCATACACTCCTCTCAGCCTACTCATACGCCGAGAAAGAAATTACAAATTAAGCGAAGTTATCCGATTAAGAGAAAACGAAAATAGTAGATACCTTATGCAAAGGCAGTTATTGGGGCTGGATACACTGCAGAATAGGCTCTCTGTGGAAAATCTTCAGTAGGTGCTTCCGTTCCCTCCAGCTCGTCCATCCCATTTCAGCTCCATTACAGCTAAAAGCTACTATTCATAGTCCATTTTTTCCAAATATGTGTCATTGTACAGTCATTCCTTCTGTAATTACATAACCTAAAGATTAGTAAGATCGATATAGGTGGATCGACGGAAAAACGGCAGGGGAGTGAGATGTATGAAGGTAATGACAATTGTGGGTACGAGACCTGAAATCATCCGCCTTAGCTTAATTATAAAAAAACTGGATCAGCTTGCAGCACAACATGTACTCGTACACACAGGACAGAATTTCTCCAAAGAGCTAAAGGACGTGTTCTTTGAAGAAATGGGCATCCGACAGCCGGATTACATGCTCGGGAAAGGACATACAACGCTTGGCAAGCAGCTAGGTGAGATGTATAGCAGCTTAGAAGAGATTATTGAACAGGAACAACCGGATCGAGCGCTATTGTTAGGGGATACAAATAGTGCGCTTACGGCTATTCTTCTTGAGCGGCTTGGCATTCCTGTCTTTCATATGGAGGCTGGAAATCGGTGCTTTGATAAGAGAGTGCCTGAGGAAAAGAATCGTACGCTGATCGATACGGCTTCTACTTATAATTTGCCTTATACAAAGACGAGTAAGCAGCATTTATTACGGGAGGGTATTGCACCGAACCGCATTATGGTTACAGGTAATCCAATTTATGAAGTGCTGATGGCGTATGATACCTCAATCAGGGAGAGGGCAGTACTGGAGAATTTACAGCTTAAGCCAAAGAACTATTTTCTAGCGACGTTTCATCGCGCTGAATGTGTAGATGACCCTGTAAAGCTTACAGAAATTGTGACAGCCCTACAGGACATTGCGGCTGAGTACCAGTTACCGGTTGTTTGCAGTATTCATCCTCGTACCAGGCAAAAGCTTTCTGTATTAGGTGTATCCTCTCATCCGCTCGTCCAATATCATAAGCCGTTTGGCTTCTTTGATTTTGTCCACCTCGAACAACACGCTGCATGTGTGCTGACTGATAGCGGCACCGTGCAGGAAGAGTGCTGTATATTCCATATACCTGCTGTGACGATGCGGAATACGACAGAACGTCCTGAAACGCTGGAATGCGGGAGTAATATATTATCCGGTATTCATTCAGCTTCCATAGTGGATGCGGTTCGGGTCATGATGGCTTGTGACACAAAGTGGAACTGTCCTATAGAGTACCTGGATCCGGATGTGTCGAGTAAAGTTGTGAAACTATTGATGAGAGGGGATTATCATGAAGGGTAAGACCATATTTGTTACAGGGGGGACTGGATCCTGGGGAAATGAGCTGGTAAAACAGCTGCTGGAGAAAGAGCCTAAAGAAATTCGTGTCTTCTCTCGAAATGAATCGAGTCAGTTTCAAATGAAGCAGCATTTTAACGACCATCCAAGTCTCACGTTTATTATTGGAGATGTTCGGGATAAAGAGGCGCTCATTAACTCGATGAGAGGCGCTGATTATGTGTACCATCTTGCTGCCTTAAAGCATGTGCCGATTTGTGAGTATCAGCCATTAGAGGCGATGAAAACGAATGTGCTTGGAACGCAGTATGTCGTAGAGGCAGCTCTTATAAACCAGGTGGAAAAGGTAATGTATATTTCAACAGATAAAGCCGCTAACCCATCTAATTTCTATGGAATGACGAAGGCACTGGGGGAACGGTTAATCGTGAATGCAAACCTTCATTCCGAAAAGACTATCTTTGCTTGTGTCCGAGGTGGGAATGTACTGGGAACCAATGGCAGTGTCATACATGTGTTTAAGGATCAAATTAAACATTTTAAGCAGATTCGGATGACGGATGTGAAGATGAGTCGTTTTTTTCTTACCATTCAGGAAGCGATTGAGCTTTTATTTGAAGCAACCGAGGAGAGTAAAGGCGGAGAGATATTCGTCATGAAAATGCCTGCTTGTATGATAACGGATCTAGCAGATATATTAATTGAACATAGCGGTGTGGAGCATGTCCAAGTGGTAGAAACAGGAATCAGACCGGGTGAGAAGGTAGATGAAATCCTGTTAACCGAATTCGAGAGTAAATCCACGATTCAGTACGGCGCAGACTACTATATCATCCTACCGTCCTATCCAGTACCACAGCTGAAAAATCATTATGATACCTATCCGAAAGCAAACCTGACGAATTACAGCTCCAGAAACAATATTATGAACAAGGAGGAACTTAAGAAGCTTCTGCATAAAGGTGGTTTCCTATCTTGAGAATCTTAGTGCTAGGCGGAAATGGCATGGCTGGTCATGTAATTCGAACGCTTCTGCAGGAAGAGCGTGAGGATGAAATACTATATACCCATCGTAATACAAGACATACGGAAGGATATTATTTAGATTGTCTCCAGGAAGAGAAGGTTAAAGAGCTTTTGTTAGATGTGCAGCCGGATTACGTCATTAATGCAATAGGTTTGTTAAATGAAACAGCAGAGCAATCACCAGGGGATGCTATCCGTATTAACAGCTTGCTGCCCCATATCATTAAGGAAACGGTAGAGGAATATGGAGGGCGACTTATTCATATCAGCACGGACTGTGTCTTTTCTGGCAAAAGAGGAGCATATCAGGAAGCGGATGAACCCGATAGCTCTAGTGTATATGGACGGACAAAAAGCTTAGGAGAAATTATAGAACCCCCTCATCTTACTATTAGAACATCGATTATCGGTCCGGAAAAGAAGGATGGTATTGGGTTATTTCATTGGTTTATGAAGCAGCAGAGGGAAGTGAATGGCTATGATCATGTGTTTTGGAACGGAGTTACAACTCTCGAGCTAGCCTTCTTTATTCATCGAGCTCTTAACGAGCACTGGCATGGTTTGTATCAGTTAACGTGTAAAATTGCTGTATCCAAATACGATTTGTTACTCCTGATGAAGGAAGTGTTTGAGAAGGATATCGACATTCATCGACTTTCCAAGCACATTAGTGATAAGACCTTGCGAAACACACGGTCGGATATTCAGTATGAACACAAGACAATTAAGGAAATGCTGGTTGAGTTAAGGAAATGGATGATGCTCCATGACTACACGTAAAAAAGTGCTCATAACAGGTGCGAGCGGTTATACAGGACAGCATGCTATAAAGGAATTTGAGCAGCACGGGTACGAGGTGATTCCTGTTAGTCGTACACCCCGCGCAGCGCCCTTTATCCAGTGTGATGTGACTAAGCGTGACGAGGTGGAAGCTCTCCTTCAGAGCGTGCAACCCGATATGATTGTTCATCTTGCTTGTTTAAATCACGCTGGTGCGTCCTGGTCTGATCCTGTTGAGTTTATGGAAACGAATGCGCTCAGCACCCTTTATGTAGTAGAAGCGGTCAGGACCTATGTCCCCACTTGTCAGGTGCTGCTTGTCGGGTCTATGCTGCAGCGCAATCCTACGCTCTTTCCCATCCTTCATCCGTATGGTTTTTCCAAATCCATTCAGGAGCAAATTGGAGCAGCCTGGGAAGAGCTTTATCAGCTGTCTATTTACTTTGTGAATACAACTAATTTATTGGGACCTGGAGCGGGAGCAGGGATTACAGCAATTATCGGAAGACGCGTTGCTGCAGCGGAAGCAAATGGAGAGGAAAATGTAACGTTTGATTTAGATAATGGTCTGAAAATGCTCGACCTATTGGATGTCCGGGATGCAGTGCGAGCCTATCGACAGGTGCTGGAGAGCGGAGAGTCAGGTATCGTTTATGAAATCGGTACGGGACAGCATATGACAATGGAGCATGTGGTAAGCGAATTTGATAAAGCTTCAAAGGTTAACGTTCGGGCTAACTTTTCTCTGTATCAGTACGAGGTTGGAAAAATGCCCGATATAGGAAGGACCGAGGCGTTAGGGTGGGGTTCCACCTATACGTTAGAGCATAGCATACAAGATATTCTACATTATTATCGAAAGGGGGAAGGTATATGAGAATTACCTTTGGTGTATTAACGCTTTGTAAGGGTGGGGCACAACGGATGCTGGCGGAATTAGCCAATGGTCTTGTGGCAAGGGGCCATGATGTAGAGATTGTTATCCCATCGTTTGCAGAAGTAGCGTATGACGTAACCGCTAAGCTTAAACGCATCCCTAAGGCAACTATTTCAGCTGAGGATTATCGGATGGGAGATGTTATTATTTCCAACTGGTACACGCTTGTACCGGAAGCGGAAAAGGCTAGTCAGCAAGGGAAAGGCCGCCATCTTAGAATTAGTTTATGTTATGAGCCGGCCTTAATGGACGGCACGAGTGAAACGTTCCTGAGCTATCAGCAAACAAGCAATGTAATCGTACTTTCTACCTGGCAGCAACAGCTGATGAAGCTAATCCATGGACTTGATTGTCCTATTGTTCCCGTCGGAGTAAGCAGAGCCTTTCATAATGACCATGTTAGAACGCCTCATCCATTAAAAATTGGAGCGGTGGTTAGAAGGCTTGGGGATGAAAATTGGCATCGCCAGCAGGATTATTTAATCAGTGTATTACGAACCATTAAAAGGGAGCATCCTTCTGTAGATATCCATCTTATTACCCCGCCTGTGGAGTTTCAATCTTCAGAACGACTTCAGCTTTTACAGCGAACTACCCCCTTTCACTTCCACACACCAAGTAATGATATGGAATTGAATGCTCTATACAACCAGCTTCATATCTTCGTTAATACCTCCATTTATGACTCTGCGTCCTTGCCTGGGCTTGAAGCCATGAAATGTGGTGCCGCTCTTGTTACGACTTATAACGGAGGTAACTCCGATTACACGAATAACGGTGTCAACTGTCTCGTATCGTATCCATATGAATATTACGTTAAAGAGCACATCAGCCAGCTTATTCACAATCCAGCTCTTCGAGAGCAGCTTGCCGCTCAGGGGCAGGCAACTGCCAGTCAATGGTCCTGGGAGCGTAGTATTCAAAAGCTCGAACAAGTATTACACGGTTAGCCTCCATCTCTTCGGAATGATTTCCTTTCGAAGAGATTTTTTTATTTTCCCTCTTCTCATTTGTGAAAAGATAGCATATACTATTTAGTGTACTAGTAACCATAATACAGTTAATACAGTTGAAAATCTATCCTAAGCAGGAGGTGTATAGATGTTCGAAATTGATCCGAGAAGTCGTGCTCCTATTTATGAACAGGTCATGGAACGATTGAAGGAGTTAATGATTCATAACGTATTACAAGAAGATGAGAAGCTTCCTTCTGTAAGAGATTTAGCAAAGCAAGTTTCCATTAATCCGAATACGATTCAAAAGGCGTATCGGGAGCTGGAGGCACAAGGGTATATCTATTCTCTGAAGGGACGAGGCAGCTTTGTGACACCTACTAGTATGTCTGAGAATGAACAGCAACAAAAAGAAAAGAAGGAAGAGCTGCGCAAGCTTATTTCAGAAGCCCTATATATAGGGGTCACTATAGAGGAAATTACACAACTGATTCACGAAGCTAAGGGAGGGGATACACGTGATAGAAGTAACGAACGTACATAAGAAATTCGATAAAGAACTAGTATTAAACGATGTGTCATTTCAAGTGAAAAAGGGTTCTATTTACGGGCTATTAGGATCGAATGGAGCTGGTAAAACCACTCTAATGCGTATCGTCGCTGGCATCGTAAAGCAAGCATCAGGGGAAGTTCGCGTACAGCAGGAAGCAATTTTTGAAAACGTGGAGATAAAAGGGAGAATGCAGTTTTTATCGGATTCATTATATTTTCTCCCGCAATATACTACACGCCAGATGGCTAACTATTATCGCAGTTTATTCCCTCGCTGGAATGAAGAGCGTTATGCCAAATTAAAGGACGTGTTTCAACTAGACGAGCACCAGAAAATAAGCCATTTTTCTAAAGGGATGCAGCGCCAGGTAGCTTTTTGGCTATCCTTATCGACAATGCCCGACCTCCTCATTCTTGATGAACCATTTGATGGGTTAGATGCCGTTATTCGGAAAAAGGTGAAGCATTTTATTATCCAGGATGTAGCAGACCGGGACATGACAGTTCTTATTTCCTCCCACAATTTGCGAGAGGTTGAGGATATGTGTGACCACATTGGGATTCTACATAAAGGAACCATCCTGCTCGAGAAGGAAATGGATGAACTAAAGGATGATGTACACAAAATTCAGGTTGCGTTTAAGGAAGAAACGAACCTTCACGATGCATTGGATATCGTATATGAAGAAAAAAGAGGCAGTGTTCAGCTGCTTATCGTCCGTGGAGCACAAGAAGATGTGGAGCGCATTATAACAAGCTATCAACCGATTATATACGATCGACTCACACTTACACTGGATGAGATTTTTATTTACGAGATGGGGGGCGTTGGGTATGACATCCAAAATGTCCTTGTTTAACAGGGAAATATGGAAGCAAAATGTACGAAATGTGGGCTGGATTAGTATCGTTTATTTAGCTGCACTATTGTTTTTCCTTCCATTAACTATCTTAATGGATAGAGGGAAGGAGTACGAATACATTCCCTCTGAAATGGAGGAGGGCTTATTCTTTCACCTCTTTTACTATGAAATACAATTATTTTTCCTATTTCTTATGCCAGTACTGATGGCAGTTTTCCTATTTCGATACATGCATGTCCGAGGAGCTTCGGATTTTACACATAGTTTGCCCATTAGTCGAAAAAAGCTCTTTCATCATCAGATGATGTCAGGCTTATTCCTGCTATTGGTTCCGATATGGGTAGTCAGTATCCTGCTGTCGATAATGCACCTTACTATGAATGTGGGAATCTATTTTTCCTTTAGTGACTTAGGGTATTGGACAATTCTAATGACCATCGTCACTATACTCGTGTTCACTTCGAGCGTGCTTGTCGGGGTGCTGACAGGGCTTTCAGCTGTTCAAGCAGTATTAACATATATATTATTGCTGTTTCCATCTGGTATATTGCTATTGTTTATCTTCCAATTAGATATTGTCAGGGTGGGCTTTCCAGCAAATTATATTATGGAACCTTATATAACTGCATTTTCGCCGATTACGCATATCCTGTCCAATGCAGCCATGACTTCATCATCGTCGCTAGGAGCGGTGGAGTGGATGGTGTATGGCGGTATTTCTATCCTGTTTTATCTTACTGCCATCGTGCTCTACCAAAAGCGTCCACAGGAAAGAGCTGCTCAGGCCATTGTATTTAGCGGATTGAAGCCAATCTTTATCTTTGGGGTGACCTTCTGCTTCATGCTGCTAGCGGGTACGTATTTTGGAATGGTACAGCAGAGCTATCCTTGGATTATCTTTGGGTATGTTGGCGGTGCGGTAATTGGTTATTTACTGGCTATCATGCTGCTTGCGAAAACGTGGCGCGTGTTCTCTTTCCGATACGTAAAAGGGTTTGCTGTCTATGCTGTCATAGCAGCTGCAGCTCTTGGATTAACCTTATGGGATTGGACGGACTATGAGTCAGCTATTCCGGAAACAGAAGACATTGAAAAGGTGTATATAGACTCTCACTCCTATCGGTACACCGATTACTCTGAAGAAGAGCTGTCGATGATTGAGGAGCGTGAGAGTATAGATGTCATCAGGAAGGTGCATGAGGAGGTCATTTCTCTTGCTAATCCACTTCCAGGACGATACAGTGATTCCTTGTTTATTACGTACTATTTGAAAAATGGCAAGAAAATGCACCGCGAATTCAATGTTCCGGTTGAACAAATGGAACAGAAATGGAAAATGCTTTATACGTTGGATGAATATAAGAAGCTGAATTATAGAGCCATCGCATTTCCTTTCGAATCCATTGACGCTATGCACCTTGATAGCTACGGAGAGAATGAAAGAATTCCGGTATATGACTTAGAAGATAGAAAAGAGCTGCTTTCTCGTTTAGAAAAAGATATTGTCGAGGCCTCTTATGATGAGCTTGTCCATCCTAAAGGTGTAATTACTTCATTGGAAGTGATTGTAGGTAATCGCGGGGAGTATGCTCCTATCCCACAAAGCTTCTCACACGTAGGGGAGTGGCTGAAGGAGCAAGGCCTTTATGACCAAGTCTATGTAAAGGCAAAGGATGTTAAGGAAGTAAAGGTGATGGTAGAAGGTTCAAACCAAGAGTTTCCATTTACTGAAGAAGAAGCGGAGACAATTTCCACCTCAGAAGAGGAGAAGATTGAGACCGTCCTCCAAACGGCTGTGGATAATGCTAGAGATGCAACCTATACAGTAGCAATATATACGTATAAATCAGACAATCCAATGGTCTATTACTATACAGAAGAGGATGCTCCAGATTGGATTAAGAGTCAGTTTTGATAGAAGGGGGCTTATACGGCCCCTACATAGATATTCAAAAAGGGAAGGGAAAGCCAGTGACTGATTTTCATCAGCTATTTCACCAATACTATAATCTCGTCTATTCCATCGCCTATCAAGTCACGAAGGATACTAGTTTAGCGGAGGACGTGCTGCAGGAAACATTTTGGAAGGCATATCAAAAAGAATGTGCATTGAAGGATCCGTTAAAGATGAAAGCGTGGCTGTCGACGATTGCCAGAAATACAGCAATTGATTATATTAGGAAGCATAAAAAGGAAATATTGTTAGAAGAGGAGCAGGTGCCGAAATTATTGTACATGCAACGTGACCATACTTCTGACGTGGAACAGGAGTTGGAAAAGGCGTGGGTAGAGGAAACTGTAAAGGGACACATGAAGAAGCTGTCCCCTAAGCTTCAGGAGGTATTTCAATTAAACTACTATGATCAATTACAGGAAAAAGAGATTGCTCAAAAGCTTCATCTTTCTAAATCTGCCGTCAAATCTCGTCTTCATCGGGCTAAGAAGGAGATAGGACCAGCCACCAAGCTGAGCCTAATGGTATAGTGGGGCTGGTTATGCTCCTGCTTCTACTTCCTTTAAACGGTAGATTTGACGAGGACGACCGCGGGTAGATATTTTTTCGGTTCCGATAACCTCAATTAGATCAGCATCCTGCCACTGCAGTAAAATGCGGTGTGCACTTCGAGTTGTAATCGCGAGCAAATCGCCTAGCTCCTGGGCAGTAAATTGATTTAGCCCTTTGCGCTGAATCATCGATAATAGCTTGGTAACATAAGCAGGTGTCATACCTGCTTTTTTTGCATTTTCCAATAGCTTCGTATCTGTAACAGCTACTTCATAGGACAGAGGAGGGCCCATTTCTACAGGTCCCATCACACTTTTATTCTCTCGAACGATAAAGCAAGTTCCCTTTCCGTAATCCTGAGCCTGTTGAAGGGCAATACGCGCATGACTGCCAGCTTCTCTGGAGGAAAAGCCGAAGCCTATCCCGATGCTCAAGGAGAGGTTGAAGCGCTGCTTAGATTCTTTCAGCAGTGGAATATATTTATACCCTTCTGTGACTCGTTCAAATACACCCCGAGTCGTAACAAACAGGTACTCCTCCCGATTGAGTTCTGTTACGTACCCTTCTAATTGGTCCATATAATCGAGGAGCAGCTTATGGAGCTGTAAGTTTAAACGCTGGATCCCCGTTTCAGAATGCTCTCTTGAAAGCATCTGGTCATAGTCATCAATACGCAAAAGACCAAAGACGATTTGAGACTCCCGGCTTTTTCTCGATTCAGTCGACAGTAACGCTCTCTCTAATGCGACGGTAATATCCTCTTTGGTCGGGACAATCCATTGGACAGGAACATGGTGCTGTTCCAGCTCATCTCGAACCTCCTTAAGCCCCGTCAGGACTCCTGTCGTCGTTTGATGTTGATAGTGATGTACGTGATGCGTTACAATATCCTTCGTTTTTTCAAAGGATATGGATTGTGGATAAGGGTAAAAGGTAGACGTTTCGCCAATCTCTGCTGCAGCCTGCTTGTAATGGGACGGGTGAATCGAGTCAATGGAGATGTGGTCCATTTTGTCAGCGTGCTTGTGCAATTTATATAATGCCCTAAATAGTCCTGATCCTTTTAACGGAATATAATGGGCTGGAATATGAGCTGGTATGTAGGGCTGGGATAAAGAATAGGGAAGGTAACCGGAATAAAAAAGAACCTCTACTCCTTCTGATATTACTTCCTGCGTATAAAGGGGCGCATCCATGACATCATCGGAGAACCGATAAACAGGATGGAAGTTCGGGAAGGAGGCCATGACTGCTTGAATATCCTTTCCAATTGATACAGGTCCTATCACGCCAATACGTATGGTAATATCCTTCATCCTTCCATCCTCCTTATTAGTTTGGTCTTCCTTCTGTTATATGCTTCTGGACAAAATCATCATCTGTTAAATGGGGATATTCCTTGTACACACGATCAATGGCAGCGCTCTGTCCCGGGCTTAGCCTCTCCTGATCCAATAAGCACCAGGCACCCTTCAAAATCCCTTGTCTAGCGAGTATTTCATTAATACCAGCTATGCAGCCTTTGAATTGGTTAGCTGCATCAAACAGAACCGCATTTGTATCTGTCACCTCTTGAGCGAGAGTTAACAGGGATAAGTCCATCTCGCCGCTGCGTTTCACCTGCTTCACCTGCTCAAACAGCTCGACAGCACGCTTCGTCCAAACAGCCCAGTGACCTAGCAGTCCGCCGACAATCTCTTTCTCGACAAGAACGCCATCTACTGTAAATTGAAAGGTGGTGAGTAAATCAACAACAATATTGTCGTCATTACCAGTATATAAGGCAATCTCGTCTTTTCTAGTAGAATGGCAAACTGCTTTTGCCACCTCCAGTGTGTGGTACCGGTTGAACGGTGCTAGTTTGATAGCCAATACGTTTGGGATTTCTGCAAATGCCTTCCAGAAATCGAAGGAAAGCACCCGGCCGCCTACAGCAGGCTGCAGATAAAAGCCAAAGACGGGCATAATGGCTGCAACTGCTTTTGTTCTTTCTAATAGTTGTTCTTCACTGAGGTGGTGTAATCCTCCCATACTGAGTAATGCGAGATCATAGCCGATGGAGTTTGCAAGCTTTGCTTCTTCCACTGCTTGCTCGGTAGGACCACATACACCAGCTACTTTAATAAATGGACGGGATAGATCACGCCTTTCCACCTCTTCCATGGCAAGACGTAATACGGTTTCGTACAGACCGTGGTCTCTAATCTCAAATTGCGTCGTGTGTACACCTACTGCAATTCCATCTGAACCTGCTTGCATGTAATAGCGGGTAAGAGCTCGTTGACCAGCTTCATCTAGCGTCTTATCCTCGTTCAAGGCAAGAGGATGAGCGGGGATAACGCCGCCTTGCTGGAGCTTTTCATGAACTGCGCTATTCAACATTAAAATGCACCCTTTCGTTGCTGGAAATGAGTTGGTTTATTAATCGTTTCCCCTTCATTGAGCACCCATGTACCAGTCCAATCTATCATTTGCTGTAACGATACAGATGGATAGCCGAAAAGACGGAATGATTCTGCCGCGTTAGACAGCAAAGCAGTATCTTGTTCTTCTCCTACAAATAACGGCTCCTTCTGAAACAGTTCTCCAAACTCCTCGGCAATCCTCCTGATAGATATGGTCTCTGGACCTGTAATATTTAACACGGTCGGAGGGGTTTGGCAGTATAGCAGCGAACGGAGTGCATAGCTGTTAGCATCTCCTTGCCAAATAACATTTGCGTGTCCCATTGTCACATCGATTGGCTTAAGATTATTTACTTTTTGGGCGATTTCTAGTAGAACACCATAGCGCATATCAATGGCGTAGTTAAGACGGAACATCACCATAGGAATATGATGCTTGTGCGAAAAGTGCGTAAAGACACGTTCTCTTCCAAGACAGGATTGTGCATATTCCCCAACAGGGCCAACAGGATCCTTTTCCTTTGCGCCACTCGCTTGTATAGGGGTAAGCGGATACACATTACCGGTTGAAAAGACAACGATGCGAGAATGAGGGAAGGTGGCTGCAACTCTGCCTGGGAGGTATGCATTCATTGCCCATGTGAAGTGCTCATTGCCAGTAGTCCCAAATTTATTACCTGCCATATAAATAATATTTTTCACATTCGGCAGGCCTGCCAGGTCCTCCTCCTTTAATAAGTCAGCTGCAATGGTTTCTATTCCACAAGCCTCAAGCTCCTGTTGCAGTGTTCCTGAGGAGAAGCGGGAAACCCCGTAAACCTTCTTGCCAAGTTTCCCTTTTTGAATAGCATTTTGAGCCAGCTTCGCTAAGCTTGGTCCCATCTTCCCCCCTACACCAAGAATCATAATATCTCCATCCAGCTGTGCTAAATCTTCGATTAACTCATCAGTTGGAGCTGCTAACGCTTCTTCTAGTTCCTGTACAGTTAACACATGATCACCTCATTGTATAAATTTTCTGAAAAATATTGGTTAAATTTATTGTAAGTAGGATTTCAATTAAAGACAAGTCTTTAATATGTCTTTAAATAAAGCCTATAAAATCGCCCTTTTTCAAGGATCCGGACTGTCGTTAATAGGATAAAAAATCAATACGACAATACTCTACATTGAATTATGTAAATCGCTTACATATGCTTATACATAAGACGAGGCTAATCGTTTGCGAGAATTCAAGATGGATAGAGGAGGAGTTTCATGAAGGTTGCCGTAATTGGAGCTGGCGGGATTGCTGATTGTCACATTCATGGGTATCAGAAGCTGTCGGATGTCGAAGTCGTGGCAGTAAGTGACCATAACGTAAATCGAGCCAGGCAAAAGGCGGACGAATGTGGTGCTTACCATGCATTTAATCACTACGAAGATATTCTAGAACTGGATGAGGTAGAGGCAGTGAGTATTTGTACGTGGAATAATTCCCATGCGGAAATTGCTATTCAAGCTCTCAAAGCAGGAAAGCACGTCTTAGTCGAAAAGCCTTTATGCGTGAATCTCGAGGAAGCAGCGAGGATAGAACAGGCTGTAAAGGAAAGCAGAAAGATACTCCAGGTCGGCTTTGTTAGAAGACATGGAACCAATGCTAAGGTGTTGAAACGTTTCATTGATAATGGGGAGCTCGGAGAAATCTATTACGGTAAAGCGACGTGCACAAGAAGAATAGGGAATCCTGGCGGGTGGTTCGCAGATAAACTCCGTGCAGGGGGAGGACCAGTCATGGATCTTGGTGTTCATATGATAGATTTGTGCTGGTATCTCATGGGCAGACCCAAGCTCACTTCTGTTGTCGGTAATACGTATCATAAGCTTGGAAATCGATCCAATATTGAACATCTATCGTTCTACCAAACAGCAGATTACGACCCAAACGTAAACTCTGTTGAAGACATGGCTAATGCGATGCTTCGCTTTGATAATGGTGCCTCACTGCTTGTGGATGTCAGCTTTAGTCTTCATCAAAAGGAAAATCAGCTTGCCGCTTGCTTGTACGGCGATAAAGGAGGGGCGGAACTAGAACCGGAACTTCACATTATTACAGAGAAGCATAATACCATCTTAAATATAACTCCACAAATCGATCATCCTTCCTTTGATTTCGAGAACGCCTTCAATAATGAAATAGCTCACTTCGTGAAAAGCTGTCGGTATGAAGAAGCACCAATTAGTCCGGTATCTGATGGTGTTGAAGTAATGAAGATGCTTGTTGGAATATATGAATCGGCACGCCAAAGGCGGGAAATACGCTTTGACAAGCAGGAGGTCATGGGATGAGGACAAGTGTCAGTATGTACAGTCTTGACGCGTATGTAAAGCAGCACTACTGGGATGTCTTTGACTTTATTCGTTTTGCTAAATCTATTGGCTGTGACGGAGTTGAGCTTTTGGACATGTATTGGTGTGATGCAGCTGATGTAACGCGTGTTCTAGCTGCTTTGGAAAGAGAGAATTTGCCTGTGTCTGCTTATGACACCTCCAACGATTTTGTGCACCGGGATAGCGATGCTCGCCGCTCCCAGGTGCACAAGGTGAAGCGAGATATCGATATTGCCTACGTTTTAGGAACAAATATCGTACGAATTTTTTGTGGAGATGCGAAGGAGGGCGTGAGTCAAGAGGAGGGCCTTTCCTGGATTATTGCCTGCATGAAAGAATGCGCAGAATATGCCGAGATGCGAGGAATTACCCTGGCCATTGAAAACCACGGCCTTTTCGCAGGGAACAGTAAGCAGGTAAAAGAGATTATAGAGAGCGTAGGCTCCTCTTATGTTGGCAGCACCTTTGACACCGGCAATTTTCTGTTAGTGGGAGAGTCCCCTGAAGCGGCGTTATCGGTATTAAAAGAGGAGGTAAAGCACGTCCACTTTAAGGATTTTCAAAGGGTATCACCATCGTACCAAGGTCCTTCCTTTCAGGGGGCAGATGGTAGTAGAGTCGCAGGTATTGTCGCAGGGGATGGGGAGGTCAATCTGCATCATATAGTGCAGGTGCTTCGGAGTATAGGATATGACGGCTGGTATTCGATTGAATACGAAGGTCAGCATGATGCCAAAGAGTCAGTGGAGCAATCAGTTAATAATTTGCTGGCATTAGTGTAAGGAGGAGAATGATGCAAATACTGTCCGTAGGAAGCAAGGAAACACTTGTACAAGTACCAATAGAAAAAGCTGCTGCAGGAGGTATTCCTATCCAATGCTGTATGGAGCAAGCAGTAAGGATTGTTCAACAATACAACCTAGAGGAGGAGCATCCCTTTTTACTAACAGACAGCTGGACAAGAGAGCCAACGACAAGGAACATGGTATACCTCTTACATAGAGGAAAAGTCGGCGATCCTTTGATGGGAAGAATGCTGGAGCGTACCGTAGATGCGGAGTTTTATCCCTCTCTGTTAAAGCATATATCATTTGCAATGGCAGGGTTTGGGTCGGTGAGACGTGTGTTTGGCAGAAAAAATGGGAGGGATGGGTTTGAGCACTTCATCGGAACGCTGCGGATGGCTTCTGGTGCTGTTGTCCAAATAGAGTGGATGCAGACGAATTATCTTGAACCGGTATGGGAATTCGATATATCAGGATCAGAAGGGAATATGCAGTATCGCAGTGAGCCAGCTCAATCGTTCTTGTGGGAGAAAGCATCAGGTAGTCTTTCGCGAGAAGGGGAAAACAAGCAATTACATTACAATGAAACCCAGCGAATAACAGCTAGGGAGCTCAAAGGGCTGGATGACATTGGTGCTATGCTGATACAATCCTGTTCAAGGAACGAAGTGCAGGAGGTGGAGGTGCAAGGATGAAAATAGCAATCATAAGCTTTGCCCATATGCATGCAGTGAGCTATGCGGAAGCCGTTAAAGCGATAGATGGGGTGGAACTCGTTGGTATTTATGATGAGGATGTAACTCGTGGGATGGAAATGGCAGAACGATTCGAAGCTGCGTATGTAGCCTCTTTACCACAACTACTAGCAGTGGAGGTGGACGCTGTACTCATATGCAGTGAAAATGTTCACCATAAACAGCATGTACTGGAAGCTGCCCGAGCCAAAAAGCATATTCTGTGTGAAAAACCTTTAGCCACGACCGTAGAGGACGCTAAGGAAATGATTCGGATATGTAAGGAGGAGGGTGTCCAGCTGCAAACCGCTTTTCCAGTTCGATACGCTGAGCCAATGCAGCAATTAAAGCTAGCTATCACAGATGGTGCTATTGGTGATATAGTTGCGATGAGAGGCACTAATCGTGGACAAAATCCAGGAGGCTGGTTTGTAGATCCCGTTCTTTCTGGAGGTGGAGCAGTACTTGATCATACAGTTCATATCGTGGATATGATGCGATGGATAATGAATGAGGAAGTGGCTCAGGTTCACGCGGAGGTAGACACCCTTTTTACAGATGAGCAGGTGGACGATGCTGGTATTCTTACTCTTCAGTTTGCCAATGGCGTAATGGCGACTCACGACCCGAGCTGGTCGAGAAGTGATGCCTATCCGGCATGGGGAGATATAACGTTAGAGGTAATCGGAACAAAGGGGCGTATATATGTAGACGCTCTCGCAGACCATCTTCACCTTTATACCAATCGCGATGATAGTACGTACACCCAAGTCTTTACGGGGGCTGACATGGATCAGCGTTTAATAGAAGACTTTGTATATCGGATCCAATCGGGTAAAGATGTGACTATTACTGGAGAAGATGGTCTTCAAGCAATGTCCGTAGCGCTTGCTGCCTATCGCTCTGCTAAAGAGAAACGACTTGTAGAGATGGAAGTATGATACCCTGGCTTTGGCCCACCAATGAAGCAAGCTCTCCCATCCTTTTTTCTGAACACCAAAATTAGCCAATTAGGTTTGCACCTACAAACATACGGGTACATTGTCGAATAGAATATACAAACGACGATAGACAGGTTTGGAGGACAACCCCGTGGAAGCGAGACAGATTAAAGAAGTGATGGAGCAAGTCATTCGTGATACAGAAGGGCAGGCCAATGCCTCTGTAGAGGATGTTATCGAAGCGATTAAAGAACGCCTTTCCAAATAAACAAAATGAATAATATGTAGAATACAATACCAATCCAGCTAAGGAATGCTATAGGCTGGATTGGTTTGTTGTATGTTAGGAATTTGATTATGTTTACATTGCGCTCAGATAGGAGATCAGGAAGGTCCATTGCCTTTGTATGAAGAAGGTTTGGACAAGAGTGGAAAGGAGCGCCCGTTCATTTGGATTCCAGCTATCATACCTATTTGGACTATATACAACTATCCCCCTGGGCTCATGCTCAGGGGGATAGCTGTATTATACTTGGTATTTTTCTACTTGCTCCGACAGCTGCTGGGCTAGTTTAGCCAGGTCGTTGACGCTATGGGATACTTCTTCCATAGAGCTGCTGGACTGTTGAGCGGAGGCTGCTGCTTGTTCAATGCCAGCAGCAGATTCCTCTGATACTGCGGCAATATCTTCGATGGATTCATTCATCTGGGAGCTGTTATCAGCTATATCGTCTAAATTAGCGGAGATGAATTGTATTTTATCTACCATGGTTGTGACGGCATGGGAGATGTTGTCAAACGTTTCTCCTGTAACTTTAATTTGCTTAGATCCTTCATCTACCTCATGGTACCCAGCTTCAAGGGAAGTGGCTACAAGATTGGATTCGGTTTGGATGTTCTGTACGATGGTGGTAATTTCACCTACCGATGCTGATACTTGCTCTGCGAGTTTACGAACCTCATCAGCAACAACGGCAAATCCTTTTCCGTGCTCTCCTGCACGTGCAGCTTCGATGGCAGCATTTAAAGAAAGCAAATTTGTCTGATCTGCAATATTTCGAATGACCTCTACGAGCTTTGAGATTTCCTGTGATTGCTTGTCTAAGCCTTGAACCTTCTCCGCTGCCTCCTTCACAATTAAGTCAATCGTCATCATTTGATCGACGGACTTTTTCATAAGCACGCTGCCCTCTTTTGTCATCGACAATACCTGCTGAGAGGAAGAGGATACGTCGGCTCCGCTTTCATGAGCATGTTTAATTTTTCGAGTAAAGTCATCCATCATCTCTGACAAGGTAGAAGAGCTATTCGCTTGGGATTCCGCTCCCGACGTTAGTTCCTGCATAGAAGAGGCGATTTGTTCGCTACCCTCTCGTACTTCACTAGCGGATTGACTCAGCTCTTCCGATTGGCTGCTAACTGCTTCAGAGGCGTTAGAGACATTTCGAATGATATCCCGTAAGCTTTCCTTCATTTCGTGTACTGACTGAGAAAGCTGTCCGATTTCATCGCTTCGAGACTGATTCAGGTTTTGCTGAAGGTTGCCTGACTGTACTATTTTCATGTCCTCTTGAAGCTGGACAATAGGCTTTGTAAGTCTTCTCGTGATGAAGAAGGAGGATAAGACCGATAACACAATAACAATACCAAGGCTGATAGCAATCGGGATTAGTATCGGGGTAGCTTTACTAGCAAACTCCGACTTATAAACAGATCCAAGCAGAATAAGCTTTGTTCTTTCGTTAATAGAATACCCCATCGCCTTTTTGGCACCGTCCAGGGTATAGTTGACAATTCCGCTATCCTTATCCTGAGCGGTTAGTTTTTGATAATAATCAGAGTCTGAAACGTCTTTACCAATATAAGAGCCTTCAGGATGCATCAAAAAGGTCCCATCTGTGCCCAATAAAGCGGCGTATCCCTTTTCCCCTATTGTTACCCCGTCAATGATGTTGGCAAAGGAATCGAGATTAATGTCCATTGAAATAACACCAACCAGCTCTTCCCCCTTCATGACAGCTCTTGCTGCACTGATAATGATGCCGTTTTCCTCTCCCTCTGTAAGATAAGGATCGGTCCAAATCGTTTCTCCTTGCTGTTCCACAGCAGCTTTGTACCACGGACGTTCACGAGGATCAAATCCTTCAGGAAGGGAGACACTGGCAGACATAATCGTTTCGCCGGAATCCTCTACTCCGAAGTAAAGGTTGGAGACGGTGTCGTTCATTTCGTCTGTATCAACTAAGGATAACAATGCTTCTTCTTTAAAGGATTCATAGTTTTGCAGCTGTTTGCTTTCCGCATAGTTGTTAATGATTTGTTCTTGAGAATCAAAGAATTTGTCAAAGGAAGCGTCCAGCGAAATCATTTGCTGCTCTACGCTATTTACTAGCTCATCCGTTGTTCTAGAAACGCTAGAGAAATAACTTACAGCAGCCACAGCAAGACCACCAATACATATTAATAGTAAGAAAGGGATAAGTATTTGTCTTTGAATAGATTTGGTTAGAAATGACAATAGGGATGTGGATTTCTTCATGTGAATGTGATTCCTCCTAGTAGTTGTTGTTTATGTAAAATTTAAGTAAATATAAGAAAAATTTCGTGCTGTTGAGATCATAAAGTATTAGGCGAAAAGTTTTGTTTGTAACATTTTTATACAAATGAAGGTGGGTTAATTGGATTAGTTGATTAGAATAATTTGATAAAAATAGATATACAGGATTACGCTATATCCTATAAAAAGGGGATCCAAAATGTTTTATAGCTGATAGGAAGCGGTTTCCACCCAATATATTTATAAAATGTAAATATATTTCTCTTATGTACTTCCTTCCTAGTATCGGTCCATTAGACCATTTTCTTTACAGGTATTTATCATTATTATAAAGATGCGAGTTTAGCAAAAATTTGCAAAATAAAGAATGATTTTGCTAAAGAGTGCGGTTTTCTGTCTTACGAAAAAAGGGACTAAACATTTAGGGAGGAATGGAAACGTGGCAAGAAAGCGATTTGCAAGGGTAATTAGTTTGGTTACGGCATTCATGCTAATAGGGAGTATGGTTGCACCGTGGACGTCTATACATACTTCAGCAGCAACAAGCGACATCATTTTATCAGAATATGTAGAAGGCAGTGGCTATAACAAGGCGTTAGAGCTGTATAACGGGACAGGACAAGACGTAGACTTATCATCGTACACCATTGAGCTGTATTCTAATGGTAATACAGAGCCGACCAGTACGGAGCAGCTCCAAGGTACGTTAGAAGCGAAGCAGACATTCGTTTTGTCAAATGATCGTGCGGAGCAAGGTATTTTGGACAAAACAGATGTTCAAAGTGGTACGATCAACCATAACGGAGACGATGCTTACATCTTGAAAAAGGAAGGAACTGTTGTCGACTCCTTTGGCACAGTGGGGGACCAAGTGGAATGGGGTAAGGATGTAACCCTACTCCGGCAGTCATCCATCGTGGAAGGAGATACGAACCCCCAGGATGCGTTTGATGCAACAAAAGAATGGAATTCCAGCAGCAAGGATGATTTTTCTAATCTTGGTATGCACCAGGGTGAAGGGAATGGAGACGCGGAAGAGCCAGACCCTGATCCAGATAATCCTGTTACCATTCAAGAGGCTAGAAAGTCACAAGAGGGAACAGAAGTAACGATTGAAGGTGTTGTCACCACAAACCTTGGTTCCTGGGGCAGTAAAGCCTTTTACATGCAGGATGATACAGCGGGGATGTTAGTGTATCAAAGCCAATATGGTTCCGATGATATCTCCAAGGGCGACCGCATTCAAATTACCGGGACTACTAAGACATATAACGGTGAGGTAGAATTAGTCAGTGTTCAACAGCTCAACAATCAGGGACAGACTGAGCTTCCTTCTCCCAGTGAAGTAACACCTGCTGGCATTAACGAAGATAATCAAGGTGAATTAGTTCAACTGAAAGGAGCCACTATTCAGGATATTCAAAGCGTAAATGAATATGGAACCTTTGAACTGCAAGCTGAAAAAGACGGGGAACGTGTACTTGTCCGTGTGGATAATCGAACAGGCCTATCGTACAACGACTTCTCTTATAAAGAAGGAATGGAACTGAATATTTCAGGCATCAGCTCTGTATTTAACGATACGTATCAATTGAAGCCTCGTGGGGAAGGAGACTTTGAATTTGTATCAATCGGTTCGGCAGATGCTGTGTATGCGAATCCTGAGCAGGGAGGCATTCCGGAAGGCTCTCCAGTCGAGTTAACGGCCTATGAGGATGGGGATATCTATTATACAGTAGACGGGTCCCAGCCAACTGAAGAAAGTATGCTATACAAAGAACCTATACCTATTACGGAGGATACGACTATTAAAGCTATCTTTGTAAAGGATGGGGAAGCAAGTGATGTGTACAGCTTTACTTACCAAGCTCTGCCATCATTAGATAGCCTGAACATTCATGATATTCAAGCAGCTGCTCATACCTCTCCATATGATGGGCAAGAGGTTAGTAATCTAGACGGAATCGTCACCCAGCTTGCAAAGGATGGCTTCTATCTTCAAGAGCGAGAAGCGGAATACGATGAAGATGTGAAAACATCAGAGGGTATTTTTGTGAAAAGCTCGAAGGACGTATCAGTAGGAGATGAGGTAACGGTAGCCGGTAAAGTAGAAGAAAAAGTACAGGAAAACTTCTTATACTTCGACTTCTCTGATGATTTGAGTGTCACCCGCTTAATTAACACAACTGTATCAGTGAACTCCAGCGGCAACAGCTTACCGGCTATGACCATGCTTGGTTCACAGGGGCGCGCTATTCCAACTGACATAATCGACAATGATCAATTCGAACAATTCGACCCTGCGGAGGATGCTATTGATTTTTACGAAAGTCTAGAGGGCATGCGCATCGCCGCACCAGAAGCAACAGTTGTAATGCCTCGTGCGCAATATACGAATTATGATGAAACGGCAGTTACGGTGCCAAACCCTGGTGATAACATTCGTACACCGGCAAATGGAATTAAAATTCAGGAAGGGGACCTGAACCCCGAACGTATTATTATTGATGACTATAGTAAGGAAATGCCTGCGCTCAAGGTAGGCGATACGTTTAACGAGCCGGTCTCAGGTGTTATGGCCTATGAGTTCAGTAATTTCAAGCTCGTCACCAAACAAGTTCCTTCAATTACTTCTGGCGCTTTTGACAGAGAAACGACTACTATTACAACAAAAGATGAAGAACTGACTGTCGCAACCTACAACATGGAAAATTACTTTGCCTCAGACGAGGAGGATCCGGAAAAGACAGACCAAATTGCGGATTCCATTACCAATCGACTTAACGCCCCGGATATTGTCGGATTAGTAGAGGTACAGGATAATAATGGTCCATCAGAAGGAACAACGGACGCTAGCGAGAACTATAAAGCGCTTATTAAAGCTATTGAGGAAAAAGGCGGACCTACTTACGAATACACCGATATCGCTCCACAGAACAACAAGGACGGAGGTCAGCCGAACGGAAATATTCGGGTTGGCTTTATCTATAATCCAGAGCGAGTGGATTTCGTAGACAAGCCAAAAGGAGATGCCACAACAGCGGTACGTGTTGAGGAAGATGGCGGCTTAAGTATGAATCCTGGCCGTATTGACCCAACGAACCAAGCGTTTGAAGATTCTCGTAAACCATTGGCAGGAGAGTTTTCCTTCAACGGAGAAAAAGTGATTGTTATCGCCAATCATTTTAACTCCAAAGGAGGAGACGAAGCACCGTTCGGTGGAAATCAGCCTGCCCAATTAAAGAGTGAAGAGCAGCGTATCGAGCAGGCTAAGGTCGTCCATGGATTTGTGAGCGATATTATGAATCATGATGACAATGCTAATGTCGTTGTGCTAGGGGACTTGAACGATTTTGAATTCTCTGAGCCCATTAACACATTAGAAGGGGACATTCTTGCTAATAAAGTAGAGGATCTTCCAAAGGAAGAGCGCTACACGTATAACTACCAGGGGAATTCCCAGACGCTTGATCATATTCTGGTTAGTAAGCATCTCCAGGATGTTTCTACTTTTGACATAGTTCACCTGAACGCAGACTTTACCGAAGAGCAAGGGCGCGTGAGTGATCATGATCCTGCCATTGTGCAATTGGATGTAAGTAAAGAAGAAGAACCACAAGAGCCCGCTACACCAGTCGCTACTCTGGAAGGACCAGCAATTGTAGCGCCAAAGGATGAGTTTACCGTCCGGGTTACGCTAGAGGAATTAGAAAATATAAACGCTGGAGATTTTACGCTGTCTTATGATAAGAAAGCATTCAAAGTAACAGGAATCTCCTCTGATTATGAAATAAAAGCAGACCGAAAGAATAAGAAACGCTTCTTATTTCAGAGCGAGGAACCGTTACAGGGCAAGAAGACCATAGCCGAGATTACATTCCGTGCCAAAAATAAGTTAAAGAACTCCGAATACAGCTTCTCCTTCGAGGAAGCGACCCTATCGACACCAGAAGGGCACGTTGTAGAGGCACAAACCAACAGCCTGAGTGTTGGAAAGCTGTCTATGGATGTAAACCAGGATGGATATATGAACTTTAGAGATTTGCTAGCATTTGTCCCATATTACGGAGCAGATGAAGACAGCTCTAACTGGCAAGATGCCCAACGTGCCGATTTTAACCGAGATGGTATGGTAGACCGCTACGACTATTTCATGCTCGTGCGATCTGTCGTAGTTGGATTCTGGCACTATTAATAGAAAGAAGAGGCAGATCGCATCTGCCTCTCTTAGATTCTTCCACCCATAATAATCAAAACAATGCTCCCTTTCCGATTCAAGGATAGGGAGCTTTATTAAGGTGGTGCGCTCATAAAAATTGAAATTAGCTCATAAATTTCAATATTCGCCCATAAATCAAGAAATCCGCCCATAAATGTAAAAATTCGCCTATAATTTCAATAATTCGCTCATAAATGGATTTATGGCCAAAGAGAGTTATATGTTGATGAATTGGAATAAAATAGAAGAAGAAACAGATTTAAAATTTTGCTTCTTTCTTTTAGAATGGTACATAGATGTTTATGACATGAACGCCTATGGAAGTGGATGTTAATAAAGGAGTTGGACGCGCAATGGCAATGGTTCTCAATGTCATTTTCCTATTAAGTACATTAGCTTTAACTAAATTCTCTATGTCTTCCCTACTACTAAAAATCTATTACACCATCGCTCTTGTCATGAGTGTGGTAGGTATTGTATTTATGATTGTCATGTCCGGCTGGGTGGCTTACACTGGTGGCATTATCGCGGCAGGTGTGAGTTTTTTAGGCTTGCTTGGCATCGTCTTTATCCTATTGAAATAGTCATTAATAAATAATAGAAATACAGAAAGGCCCGCATCCTTATTGGATGTGGGCCTCTTTTGCAATAGATTATATTTAGTTACCGTACCAGTTGCGGTGAGCTTCGATTTGATTATCGTGCTCTGTACCCCAGTAGTCCACCTGATAAGAATAGTCATAGTTCATGATGCACTTAATCCCGCTTCCTTGTGCATCGTGTCCTAGTCCATAGTTATGAGAGATTTCATGCTGAGCTGCGTGCCACGTGTTCTCCGCACCTTGGTCAAGGTTTACACTAACCGCACTACCATTAGGAGCACTTGGATACACATATGCAATACCGCCAGAATTGAAGTTCGAATCCCTCGTGAAGCCTACTACGAAATCATAGCCTTCTCCATTCCAGTCTCGGTCTAAATCTTGTAGAATTTCATTTGCATTGTTTCCTTGTGAGGACCACTCTGCAAATACCTTCACTTCTAAATCAATATTATGGTCACGCGTAAAGCCATTATCGGCATTCTCAATAATATTCTTTGTGTAGGTTTGCCAATCGCTATGCGCTGCACGATACTCTTCATCTGCTGCAATGAGGACCGTCGCGGTTTTTGCTTCTCCAGAAGTATTGCTTCCACCATCATTACCACCAGAACCAGAATCGTCATTGTCGTCACAGAACAATAGGCAAAGCTCTTGGCTGCTTTGGTTAGAAGCATGCTTCTTTGCTTGTCCAGGAACTACATTACGGTTGCTTCCTTCTGTCTTATCAATCTTCTTGTGACCAATTTTCTTCCCGTTTTCGTTCAATACCTTCGCTTTTGTTTCCTTTTCGACTACTGCAGGTTTATCAAAGTTTTCTTTGGACTTTGATGCTGCCTTAGGCAATCCATCAATATGTACCTCATTCCCCTGTGAGTCCACTGTTGTTTCCATAGAAGTGGCACTCGCACCCGTGAACGCCGGAAATGCCGCTACAGATAAAGCTAATGTTAAAGTGATGAGTCCTTTACGCTTCATGTTCTTCTCCCCCTGAAAATATAATATGTGCTCGAGCAACTACTAATCTATCACAGCTTTAAGTAACAAAAGGGGAGGTATTTTGTATCAATTACTTAACCGGGTTAGGTATAAAAAGGACTTTTTCAACCTCTTTTATACAAAATAATCCAATTATTGGGGGATAATCGAATTACTTGTAAATAAATTGTTAAATTGTAAAAGGATTTTTATGTTTAAGGCTCTGGCGACTACAATGCTGATGTTAGATTGATCGATAGAATGGAGGTAGTGGAGGAGTTGAATTCGAGCTTTTTCAGGGATGGGTTAAATGGGTCCTATGCGATTATTAGCCGATTCCTTTCTTCCAATAAATGTAGTCCGCATAAAAGGCGTTTTAGAGAAAAATAGATCATAGGCATCCATGTACAATATTCGCAATTGTATGGGGCATTACAGTTATCTCCATATATTTCAGGCATGTTGAAAGAGCAGAAAGGTGGTGTGTTCTGTGCTTTTCTTACTATGACTCGTTTGTTCCTTACATTATATAATGATAATATGTACCTATTATTGTTAATTTTTACTAGAGTAGGGAGGGGAGGACAGAGCCGTGCTTATTGTATGAAGAATGGGTTTACATAGTTTATTAGGAAGCGGGAGAGCTTGTTTAGAGAATAGAAAAATGGAGTGCGTTTCTTTTTAGTGTATCAACGAGAAATGAAGGAGGAAGCCTCTATCGGCACCTCCACTTCCATCAGCCTCTTTTCCTATCACTCACAGGGAGTAAGAATAGTGCTAGTGCTCTATTTCAACCGTTGAATGGAACAGAGATAATGATACTGAATGTAAATAGAACGTGAAGATAATATTAATTTTCCAAGGAAAGTAGGAATTGACTCGTTTTTTGTCGAAAAGAGTACAACAAGGTGAGCTGTATCCGATATAGTTAGTATAGGGAATTTATAAGGGGGGAGTACGTATGTGTAAAGAACACTCCAGATATTCACGACTTGCAAACTTAACCAAGATGATCAACACGAAATTAGAGCTTCGTGAAGTGCTTCAACATGTAGTGACAGCCATATCAGAGGAGATTGTGACCTGTGATACTGTCGGTATTTACTTACCACAGGGTGACGGTACGTTCCGTGGATATGTCGGTAAGCCCGATGTCCTTAATGATATGACGCTGGACATGCATATAGTTGATCCAGAAAACGATCCCCTTGTGAAAGAAGTCATTCATTCGCAAAAATCAGTGTATATAGAGAATACCGATGACGATCGCCGTCCCGATCAGCAAGCCGTTCATTCGTTCGGGATTAAATCATTGTTGGTAACACCGATTTCGTATGATGAGGAAATGTACGGACTTGTCTTTTTATTCGA
This sequence comes from Pontibacillus salicampi, assembly GCF_042434395.1. Taxonomy (NCBI): domain Bacteria; kingdom Bacillati; phylum Bacillota; class Bacilli; order Caryophanales; family Bacillaceae; genus Pontibacillus; species Pontibacillus salicampi. Next base: position 377,712 of record NZ_JBHLTP010000013.1, read on the forward strand.
TTATGGTATTACGATGAAACTGACAGATACAGAGATTCAAACTGTGGAAGCGTACGTTAACATGGCTGCTGTTGCAATTCGCAATGCGGAGACAATTACTCGAAAGGAAAAGCTGTTATCGGAGAAGCAGCTTCTGCTGGATGTATCGAGAGAGCTATCATTGTCTGCCTCCATTAAAGATGTACTGGATAAATGCTTCGACTATGTAGGACGCGTTTTGGATAACCATGATATCGGAGCCCATTTGCTAGACCCTACAGTTCAGCATAAATTTAAACCTGCCATGTTAAATGATAAAAGCAATTGGACAGAGAAAGAGTGGATGCGCACTCACCGGAAGGTAAATTTAAATCATAGCAGTGACGAAGTGTTTCAGGAGGTTATCCAAACAAAGAGTGCCGTTTTTATTAAAGATGTCTTTGAAGATAATCGACCTAATCATTTTGCTTGTCGTCAATTTGGCATTAAAGGTATTTATATGATGCCACTTCGCGTAATGGGAACGGTGCTTGGGACGATTGCTGTAGTGAATTTGAACAGACCGGGCCTTGTGTATAAGGAGTCAGATATGCAGCTAGCTCAGTCGATTGTGGATACGACTGCCTCTATTTTATATAACCTGCTCTACATGGAGAAGCAGGAGGAAGTGATTGCAGAGCGAACGTCAGAGCTTCAGCAGAAAAACCAGGAGCTAGGGGAGGTTGTACAGAAATTACAGCGCCTCAGCAGAGAAAATGAGATGATATTGAATTCTGCCGGGGAGGGAATTTTCGGCTTAGACATCCATGGCATCATTACGTTTTGTAATCCAGCAGCTGCCAGCTTGCTTGGGTATGAAAATAAGGATGAGCTGATCGGGAAGAGCTACAAGCGTATCTTTTTCCGCATTCCTACTCAATCGTCTGCTTCCTCCTATTTTTCTGTTCAACAAATTGCGCTAACGAAATATGGTACGGACGAAAAGTTTTATCGGAAGGACGGCTCAGACTTCCCTGTAGAGTACATTATTTCTCCTATTAAAGGAGAGGATGCTGAATCGGGCTACGTGGTAACGTTCAAGGACATTACCTTCCGGAAGCAAATGGAGGAGAAGGTAAAATATCATGCTTATTATGATAGTATTACGAATTTACCGAACCGAGTTTTGCTAAAAGACAGACTACACCAGGCTATTCAGAACGCTGCTTTACACAATGAGCAGCTAGCTGTCTTGTTCCTGGATTTAGACCGTTTTAAGAACATTAATGATACGTTTGGACATAGCTTTGGCGATTTATTGTTATCCCAAGTAGGGGATCGGCTGCTGGATAGTGTTCGAAAAGTGGACACTGTGTCGCGGCAGGGTGGTGATGAGTTCACCATCATCCTCCCTAACATTCAACACCATGAGGAGATCGAGTGGATTTCCGATCAGATTTTGGATTCTTTCTCGAGACCTTTTGATTTGGATGGGATGGAGGTCTTCACCTCGACAAGTATTGGTATTAGTGTGTATCCTCACGATAGCGAGGATCCGGAAGTGTTAATAAAAAATGCTGACACCGCGATGTATAAGTCAAAAGAGCTCGCAGGGAACAAGTATCAGTTTTATACGAAGGACATGGACGATCACAGTATCGAAAATGTAAAAATTGAAAATGCCTTATATAAAGCGTTAAGTAAAGATGAATTCCACATCTATTATCAGCCGCAGATGGATGCTGTTCAGGAAGAAGTGGTTGGAGTAGAGGCATTAATTCGCTGGGAGCATCCGACAATGGGAATGATTTCTCCAGGAGAATTCATTCCCATTGCAGAAGAAACAGGCTTGATCATTCCGATTGGCGAGTGGGTTCTCAGGCAAGCCTGTCAACAGATAATGGAATGGAAGCGGCAAGGGTATGCTTGTCTGTCGGTTTCGGTAAATTTATCCGCCAGACAGTTCAAGCAGCGAAATTTAGTGGCAATCGTCAAAGAAACCCTTGAGGAAACAGGTATTGATCCGGAATGCTTGGAGCTTGAGTTAACAGAGAATATTATTATCCAGAATACAGACGATACCATTAAAACAATGCGAGATTTGAAGTCTCTCGGTATTAAGATTTCGATTGATGATTTTGGAACAGGTTATTCCTCGTTAGGGTATTTAAAGAACTTCCCAATCAGTACATTGAAGATTGATAAATCCTTTGTACACGATGTGATGGAGAACGAAAACAACGAAGCGATTACCCACACCATCATTACGCTTGCTCACAATCTAAACCTTAGAGTAATTGCTGAAGGAGTAGAGACAAAGGAGCAGCTGGATTTTCTAGTGGCGAAGGAATGTGATTATCTACAGGGCTATTACTTCAGTAAGCCGATTGATGCTGCAACATTCAAAAAGAAATACCTACAAAGAGAGAGCAGCACGTCCTTTTAAATTGGTGATAAGAGCATGGCGGTTTCCAATTAGGAGGCAGGTCGTGTTGTTATGTATATTATTAAAGTATAGGGAGATGGGAAATATGAAAGCAGCACGGGCGGTATTAGATTATTTGAAGCAAGGCGGGGTAGAATACATCTTTGGTATTCCTGCTGGTTCTGTGAACGCAGTGTTTGATGAGTTGTATGAAATGCCGGAAATTACTCCAATTATTACAAAGCATGAAGGTGCTGCCTCTTACATGGCTTGCTCCTATGCGAAATATGCTGATAAGCTCAGTGTATGTATCGGCAGCAGCGGTCCAGGGGGGACGAATCTTGTTTCTGGTGCCGCGAACGCTATGCGCGAGCATTTACCAGTGTTATTCTTTACTGGCTCTGTCCCTGTTCCAACAATGGGATTAAATGCGTCACAGGAATTGGATGCTCAGCCTATTTATGAACCGATAACAAAGTACAGTGTAACGGTTCAAAAGGCAGAGGACTTGCTGGATGAGGTAGTAAAAGCTGTAGAAATTGCATTGAGCGGTGTTCCCGGTCCTGTACATGTGGCGCTGCCAATAGATGTGCAGCTAGAGCAAGTTGAAGAAAAGGCCATTCCTGAGTTTCCTGTGCGGGAGCATGTCATCCCTCCTGAGGAAACCATTACACAACTGGCTAAAGAGCTCATTAATAAGGAACCGGGCTATCTTTTTGTTGGACAAGGGATAAGAGGTTCTTCAGAGCTAGTAATGGAGCTTGCGGAAATGCTAAATTGGCAAGTCATCACTACACCACAGGCAAAGGGATACATACCAGATAACCATCCATTACTGGCAGGTATTTTCGGATTTGCAGGTCATGAGTATGCTTCGGAATTAATGAATGAAGGAAGCGGGAAAACATTATTTGTCATTGGCTCAAGTCTTGGGGAAACTGCTACGAATAACTATAATAATAACCTTGCTAAGGATCGCTACGTCATTCAAATGGATTTTGATGAGGACGTATTTAATCGTAAATATCCAGTAGACCTACCCGTGCACAGTCATATTAAAACAGGTCTTACCATGCTTATTGAGCAGCTCAAAGCAATGGGAGTCTCCCATACACCTTACGAAGAGAAGCGGGCTTTCTCTACTAGAACGGAAGAGTACAATACACAAAACGTATTGTTTAAGTTACAGGAAATGCTGCCTGTATCAACACGCTACACCATTGATATTGGAGAGTTTATGGCTTACGTTGTACACCATATGGATGTGTATGAGCCGAATACGTTTGATATTAATGTTCACTTTGGTGCTATGGGAAGTGCAATTGGTGGTGCAATAGGCTCCTATCTTGCAGAACCAAACCGTCCTGTCACCTGTATTACGGGCGACGGCTGCTTCTTCATGCACGGCATGGAATTGTTGACCGCAAAGGAATATAATATGCCTATTCTGTTCGTTGTGTTAAATAATGCACGGCTTGGTATGGTGTATCACGGACACTCGCTGCAATATCAGCGTGCACACGAGCGTATTTCTCAGGATGCTGTTGATATTGCCGCTATGGCAAATGCCCTTGGAATTAAGAGCATGCGAGTGGAAAGCATGGATGACTTACATGTGGAAGCAATGCAAGCTCTACAGCAACAAGATGGTCCCATGATATTAGAAGTAGATTTAGTAGATCCGAACATCCCGCCAATGGGGGATCGTGTGAAATTCTTATCTTCCTTTGGGAAGTAAAATAATAGTTGAAGGTAGGAAATGGCCCTTTTATAAGGGTCATTTTTTTAGGCAAAATGTTTCTGTATTTGAAATATTGTTTCAAAAATTGAGTAGATATCGATTTTTTATTTCAATAGCAGTATACTATGTGTAAGCGCTTAAGCATTTGCATACTCAATTGAGGTGTTAATATGAACGGAGTTTTATATCGTGTAAGAGAATCAGTGGCGACTGTAAAGCCTGCGGAGAAAGTAGTAGCTCAATACATTTTACAGCATCCTGAGGATGTAGTGGGAATGTCAGTACAGCAGCTTGCTGCTAATTGCTATTCCAGTCCAGCAGCAGTTCTCCGCTATTGCAAAGGGATTGGTTATGAGGGCTTTAAGGACTTTAAGCTTAAATTAGCAGGAGATTTATCCATCATCAGCATGCATGAATTAGAAAAAGAAACACTGGAACCGGGGGATTCTCTCGAAAATATTATGTCCGTCATAACGAAGAACAACATACAATCATTAACGGACAGTCTGCAGCTGCTGGATTTGGAGGAATTAAAGAAAGCGTATCAATTATTGATGGATGCGAACAAAATCGACTTATATGGGGTAGGATCGAGTTATTTAATAGCATCGGATGCAGTGCAGAAGTTTATGAGAATTAATAAGGTGTGCACTGCCTATAGTGATTTTCATATGCAGCGAGTGTCAGCTGTAAACTTAGGGCCTGACGATGTGGCGGTAGCGATCTCCTATTCAGGGGAGACCACACAAATTCTCGAGTGTATTCGAGTCGCGAAAAGTCAGGGAGCTAAGGTAATTACGATTACGAAATATGCAGACACACCTATGAGTGCGTTATCGGATGCCATTTTGTTTGTTGCTGCGAAGGAGGATGATTTTCGCAGTGCAGCCATGACGTCTCGGATGGCCACCCTGAATGTTATTGATATTCTATATACCGCGTGCGCCCATGAACAATACGACGATGCACTTTTTCATTTACGAAGGACGCATGAAGTGATTCAGCAGAGCGGAGAAAAGGGAGGAAGAAAGACATGATCCAACATCTCACTACAGAAACACGCAACGAAAATACAATGAACCTGGACGATATGAGCACCAAGGATTTTCTAAGGGTAATGAATGAAGAAGACCAGAAGGTGCCCAAAGCCGTGGAGCAGGAAATCGATCATATAGAACAAGCGGTTCAGCGAGTGGTCGAGTCGTTTCAGAGCGGCGGACGCTTGATTTATATTGGAGCAGGTACGAGTGGACGATTGGGTATTTTAGATGCTGTCGAATGTCCACCGACGTTTGGTACGCAATTTGAACAGGTTCAAGGCCTCATCGCAGGCGGTGAAGGAGCCATCATGAAAGCCGTGGAAGGAGCAGAGGATGATGGTGTAGCAGTCGTCGAGGATTTAAAGCAGATAGAGCTTTCCAATAAGGATACCGTAATTGGACTTGCTGCGAGTGGACGCACCCCTTATGTAAAAGGCGGACTTTCCTATGCTCAACAAATAGGAGCACACACCGTAGCGATTAGCTGTAATAAGGGTGCTGAAATTAGTGCCTTTGCTGAAGTAGCGATTGAGGTGATGGTAGGGCCAGAGGTAATAACCGGCTCCACCAGACTAAAATCTGGTACTGCCCAAAAACTAGTAGTAAATATGATTTCAACAGGCGCGATGGTTGGCATTGGAAAGGTGTACGGAAATCTCATGGTTGATGTGCAGCTTACCAATCAAAAGCTTGTCGAGCGAGCGAAAAATATCATTTCACTTGCGACCGGCGTAGCAAAGGAGAAAGCAGCCTCGTATCTCGAAAAAGCAGATCATAAACCGAAAGTGGCTATCGTCATGCTAGAAAAGCAGTGTACGAAACAGGAAGCAGAGGATAGCTTGGAAAAAGCTAATGGGTTTGTTCGCCATGCCATTATGAAATAAGAAAGGTAGGGGAAAATCATGAACAATCGAGAGCTTGCTCAACATATATTGGACCATTTAGGCGGGAAAGAGAATATTTCTAGCTTCGCTAACTGTATTACGAGGCTGAGAGTCAATGTAAAGGATCATTCAAAGGTTAGCTTAAAGGAAATAGAGCAGCTAGAGGACGTTATGGGAGTCGTGGAGGACCAGACGATACAAATTGTGTTAGGACCAGGTAAGGTTTCCAAAGTGGCCTACGAATTTGGTGATTTGACTGGAATATCTGGTGGGGAGGTCGAGCAGGAGGAATTTGATGTCGCCACCGACACAAAGGCTTCCTATAAAGCAAAACAAACCACTAGAGTACAACAAACGCTCCGACACATAGGGAACATCTTTATTCCTCTCATCCCAGGCTTTGTAGCATCTGGCTTAATTCTCGGTATCGCCAACTTGATACTGAACCTAGCTAACCCAGAAGCCGGGGTACTGGACCCAGCCATATTGGAATCAGAATGGTATCAGCTGTTGAAGGGCGTAGGTGGATTGCTATTCGGCAGTCTTGGTATTTTCGTTGGGGTTAACACAGCCAGGGAATTTAGAGGAACACTCGTCCTTGGTGGTATTGCAGGCTTGATTATTTACGCACCAGTGTTAAGCGATATCGGCACCCTACCGCTGTTTGGTCTAGAGCTGAATGTAAGCACCGGCTTAGGCGGCTTGTTAGGCGTTATTATTTCTGCCTACATTTTTGTCAAAATAGAGCTATTCGTACGCAGAAGAATTCATGATAGTCTGGACCTTCTCGTAACCCCGCTTATCACAATTCTGCTCGGAGCACTTATAACCGTAGCTATCATTCAGCCCATAGCAGGATTTATTATGGGGGGCATTACCTGGTTCCTAGTCGATGTCATGCTGGAAATTGGCGGTATTGTTGGAGGATTCGTACTAGCCGCAACCTTCCTTCCGCTCGTAACTCTTGGCTTACACCAGGGATTAATACCAGTACACCTTGAGTTGATAGAAAGTGTAGGCTTTACGACCTTGCTGCCTGTTCTAGCCATGGCCGGAGGTGGACAAGTAGGAGCAGCAGTGGCGATCTACTTGAAAACAAAGGATACACGCCTACGCAAAACCATTATTAATGCTTTACCTGTTGGAATACTAGGTATCGGTGAGCCGCTCATTTATGGTGTGTCTCTTCCGCTCGGACGACCATTTTTGACAGCTTGTCTTGGAGCAGGCTTTGGCGGGGCGTTCCTCGCTATTGCTAATACGGGAGCCATAACGGTTGGACCTTCCGGTGTTGCGTTAATTCCACTTATTGCAGATGGAAAATACCTTTCTTATATCATCGGACTAGTTATCTCCTATCTCGGCGGATTCATCTTGACCTACGCATTTGGATTTAAGAAGCATATGGTGGACCGCTTATACGATCAAGAAAAAGCAGCATAATAAAAAATCCCTGGTCTCCGCGAAGACCAGGGATTTTGTCGTTACTGAGCTTGCCCTTGTTCAAACATATTGTGGAAAATACCAGAAACCTCTACCGTACGTTTGGAAATGGTGTTCGGGCTAACGCCATATTTCGTTCCGAGTCCTTTTTGAGTTACCTCACGTGCCGGACCGAACAGCGAATCCGTGCCAAAGAAGTATTCTAAAGTAGCTGCGAATACCTCGGGCTTACGAATGGTTGGATGGTGATTATCGCAATAGGCCATCCAGAATTGTTTAATGTGCGTTATCTCTTCTTCAGAGAAGATGTTACGATCCACTCGTTCATCGAGAAGATTCATCACTTCATGCTCCTCTGGCTTCCCTTCCCATTGCTCTTCTGCATCTTCTTGAATAGGGTTTTTCATTATTTCTGACAATTTCGTGAGCTGATTCAAGAAATTTTCAGAGAAATAATCAAGTCTTCCCTGACCGTTATGATGCGCTTCATACTCCTTATCAAACGAAGCGATATACCGCTTATACGTGTTCTCTTCCATTGGCATAGAGAATGGAAGGAAACGATTATACTCGCCCCACGCTCCAATCATCCCAATGAAGTAGGACATATCCAGTGATTCAGAAGCGTTCATTTGAATCGTAAATGTATGGCCCGTGAACGTATTACGCATGGTAGCTAATGACTCAGTTGGCTGCGCATCTAAGTGAAAAATACCAATTTCTGCTTGAGACCATTGTTCAAACGACTGCTTCGTTGCTGGACGCTTCACCGCAGAGCCCTTATCTTCGATGTACTCTTCAATAATCCTCTTTCCATTTTGAAGCGGACGGAATAAAGAGGTGTGTAATACGGCCATCAAGTTGAACAGCTTTTGGTTCGTCTTAGCAGGCACTCTTGGTACGTGGAAGCCGTAATGAGTGTACGTATATTCATTCAGTTTATTAAGAAGTTGATTTAACTCTTCGTCTACTAGTTGTGTAGGGAAGGCAACAACCTTTGGATTACCGTGGCATTTTTTATATTTTTTACCACTGCCACAAGGACAGGGTTCATTTCTGCCTACTTCTATCATACTATCAATCCTTTATCTAACGTTTTCAGCAACGTATAGTGTACTATAAATCGTGTCTTTAGCCAAATGTGTGACAATTGCAGGAGTTCTTAAGCTAGCAAAGAATATAGGTAAAGCAGTGTACATTTTCCAAAGGAGTGATGCAAATGAAAAGAAACCGGCCATTAGTGCTATGGAAGGAAGAAGCACTATTGAGAAGAACGATGCATAGAACAGAACTAGCTTCAAGTGTTGCGATGAGGCAGTCGGGGCACAGAGGCGAACAAGAATTAGATTACCATTTAAGCTTTTTGCCATCAGGATTCAAAGCTTTTCAGGACTTGCGTCTCTTAGGGGAGGGAGGCGTATTTCAAATGGATACCCTTATTGTCAGCCCCTATTTTGCGATCATCATAGAGGTGAAAAACTGGAGTGGAAAGCTCGTTTACAATCAAGAGCGAGGCCAATGGATTCGGTTCGATGTTTCCGGAAAGGAAGAACGATTTCCAAACCCATTAGGCCAGGTACAGCGCCAGAAGCATCATTTACTAAAATGGCTTCGTCCCCACCTTCCTCAACCTCTCCCAATAGAAACCCTCGTCACGTTAAGTAACCCCAATTGTATAATGGACACCAACAGTCCCCATCTTCCAAACGTCCTTCACACCGAAAATATCATTAGTAAAATAAAAGAGCTGAACTCATGCCATCGCAAACAGATTCTCACAGAAGCCCAACTGCATACCATAAGCCAGCATCTCCACCAAAACCGTCTAACCGACCGACGAAACCCTCTTTCTACATTTCATATCGGAAAAGAAGACATATTGCCAGGAGTCTTCTGCCCCCTCTGCCAAAAGCTCCACATGAAATGGAACCGTCGCCGATTTAGATGCCCCTTCTGCGGCCACTCCTCAGCAAATGCATATCTTTACGCCTTATATGATTACTTTTTACTATTTGGGGAAAACGTCACCTGCAAGGAGGCACAAAAATTTTTGAAACTCGACAATAGGCATACCACGTATAAACTACTGCAGCAAACAGGATTTCGAAAGGAAGGCACCAACAAAGGCACAAAATACTACCAACCTGACAACCTGGTAGATAGATTAGAAGAACAGTATCGGAGGCAGAGGAAGAGAGGATAGCGGAGGAGCAGGAAGAGCGCATAACTTGGCAGGGAGAGCGCATATCTGGCCGGGAAGAGCGCATATCCGGCCGGGGAGAGCGCATATCCGGCCAGGGAGAGCGCATATCCGGCCAGGGAGAGCGCATATCCGGTCAGAAGAGCGCATATCCGGCCAGGGAGAGCGCATATCCGGCCCGGAAGAGCGCATATCCGGCCAGAAGAGCGCATATCCGGCCAGGGAGAGCGCATATCCGGCCAGGGAGAGCGCATATCCGGCCCGGAAGAGCGCATATCTGGCCGGGAAGAGCGCATATCCGGTCCAGAAGAGCGCATATCTGGCCCGGAAGAGCGCATATCCGGCCAGAAGAGCGCATATCCAGCCCAGGAGAGCGCATATCTGGCCGGGGAGAGCGCATAACTTGGCAGGGAGAGCGCATAACCCAGCCAGAATCCTCACCTCCCCATCCCAATGGCTATTCATCTTCCAATTCACTCCTCTTTACGCACCTTATTAAACCCCTCACAATATGAAATAGGAGGTTGATGGAATGGTTCAACAAAAGACGAAGCAGAATAGAGTGTTAGATACGAAGCGATATTTACGAAAGCAGACGTTGCATACCATTTTGGAGCAATTTGATAATGAGATTATGGGAATTAGTCAGACGGATCGGGTTCAAAAGTATGAAAAGATGAAGCAGGATTCGTTCAGCTTTTTCCGTGGTAGTGCATACCTTTTTTATTATGATGTAACGAATATTCCTTTTTCTTACCATACTCCAGCGGATAAGCCGACATGGATTATGGGAGACCTGCATTTTGATAACTTTAGTGCGTTTCAAAATGAGCAGGAGGAAATTGTGTTTGACGTAGACGATTTTGATGAGGGGTATCTCGGGTCTTATTTATATGATGTGCTCCGGATGGTTGTGAGTATACGATTGTTTGCGAAGCAGCAAGGTTTTGGTGAGAAGGAGCAGGACGAGTTTGTCGATCGTTTTGCGAAGTCATATTATAAGCAGCTGAAGAAGTTTACGAAGGAAAAAGAAAGTCCTGTGTCCACTCGTTTTACGGTAGACAATACAAAATCTGCTATTAAAAAGGCGCTCAAGAAGTTAGAGGAGCGTAAGGCGACACATGAGCTGGACAAGCAGACAACGATTAATGAGAATGGAAATCGTGTGTTTGATCGGGAAAATGTGAAATTGGAGCCTGCTTCGAATAATGAATTTAAAGAGATTAAAAAGGCGTGGCGCCAATATATGAACAGTGTAGATCAGGATGATTTTCAAGGAGAACATCATTATGAGATAAAGGATATTGTGAAGAAGAAGGGAGCGGGCATTGGCTCCACCGGACTGAAGCGTTTCTATATTCTAATTGAGGGTACTCATGACAACGCACATCACGATGATATTATTTTGGAAGCAAAAGAGGCGCGCACTCCTGTACCTGCCTATTTCTTCCCGTATGATCAGGAATTCTGGGCTGATCACCATCATCAGGGAGAGCGTGTCATTGTGACGCAAAAAGCGATGCACCATATGGCTGACCCGTATCTTGGTTACTTTACCATGCAAGGTCGTGACTTTTATGTTCGTGAGCGTTCCCCGTATGAGAAGGATTTGAAGGAGAAGCATCTGACGGAATATGACGATGTAGAAAAGACGCTGAAAACAATGGGTAAAATTGCAGCAAAAATTCATGCTCGTGCTGATGAAGATTTGGATCAGGAAATATTAAGCTATCATAGTGAGGAAGAGATTTTGAAGGCCATTGGGGAAGATAAGGATGGGTTCATTAACGAATTATTGCTATGGTCTAAGTTCTATCAGGAGCGGGTAGAGAGTGATTTTCAACTGTTCCAGGAATGGTTAGATGAGTACTACCAAAAAATTAAAAAGCGTTCCCATTAGGATAAGCTCCCGGCTAAACGGGAGCTTTTTCTATGTCTGACTGCTGCTGAGAATTATGTTCCTTCTCGTTTGATTTACGGAAAATGGTCGCAATAATTGGACCAGAAATATTGTGCCATACACTGAATATGGCGCTTGGTACGGCAGCGAGTGGACTCATGTGGGCCGTAGCCAGGCTTGCTCCAAGACCAGAATTCTGCATACCGACTTCAATCGAAACTGCTCGCTGCTTAGAGGCAGGCATGCGAAATAGCTTACCAAATGCAAAGCCAACACCGTATCCCAACATGTTATGAAGAGCGACGATGGCGAAGATGACCGCGCCTGTTTGTGCGATTTTTTCCTGATTTAGGCTGACTACTGCTGCTACGATAGCGACAATCGCGATAACGGATACAAGCGGCAATGCTTTTACTCCTGCTTCGACTTTAGATCCAAATAGTGCTTTTAACAACAAACCTAGTCCGATTGGAATTAAGACTATTTTCACAATCGACCAGAATAGGGAACCGGCCTCAATAGGCATCCATTGACTTGCTAAGAAGTAGACGAGTACAGGTGTTAACAATGGTGCAAGCAAGGTGGAGACTGCCGTAATTGCGACGGACAAAGCGGTATCCCCTTTGGAAAGATACGTCATCACATTAGAGGATGTTCCACCCGGACAACAGCCTACTAATATCACCCCAGCTGCTACCTCTGGGGATACAGGTAGGAGGGTTGCTAGGACAAAAGCCAATAGTGGCATGATGAGAAATTGAGCACCTACTCCTACTGCTACATCTTTTGGTCGACGGGCAACCTCTTTGAAATCGTCTTTCGATAAGGACAGCCCCATGCCAAACATAATTAGTCCGAGAAGCGGAATGATGTAGGGCACAATCCAGGTGAAGCCTGCTGGAAATAAAAACGATACAATGGCAAATGCGATGACCCAGATAGCAAAGGTGCTTCCCATAAAGCCGCTGATTTTTTCAAGTGTTTTCATGATGGTCTCCTCCTTTATGTAAGACTAAGAGAGCTTGTACAAAGCAATCCCTGAGCCTTCCTTACTATAACGTAAGCAACAGTATATCCTATCGTCAGAAAAATCAAAACCTTTTATTCTTTTTTTTCTTAAATATAAACGCTCTGTAAAACCAAAATGTAGATATTAGGCTGTTCCAAATAAAAGGGAGCTAGGGAAGACGTGAGTTCGAGCTGATTTTTGTTAGAGAGGGATCCTGTCACCTTGCTTCCGATGAACGTAACAGATCCTTCTCTAATACAAAAAAGCCCCACTGCTAAACAGTAGGGCACTTCGTTAAATGCTTAAGATATCGCGGATATCGTCTTCGGTTAAGGCTGAAAGGTTGCCTTCGCCAGACTGAATCAGCGTATCGAATAGGTTTTGCTTCTTTTCTTGCAAGGCTTGAATCTTTTCTTCAATCGTTCCTTTCGCTATCATTTTTACGACCTGGACAGAGTTTTTCTGACCAATGCGGTGTGCTCGGTCGGCAGCCTGTTGTTCGACTGCCGGGTTCCACCACAGGTCGTACAGGACGACTGTATCTGCTCCGACTAGGTTCAATCCAGTTCCTCCCGCTTTTAAGGAAATGAGGAACATATCCTTTTCTCCCTCGTTAAAGCGGCTAGCCATATGCACGCGGTCTTGTGATGGCGTGGATCCGTCCAAATAAAAGTAGGAGAATTGCTCTTCTTCTACGGCTTGTGCGATTAAATCGAGCATAGACGTGAATTGGGAGAAAATGAGCAGCCGCTGTCCATTGGCGCGTGCTTCCTGTAAGAAGCTTCTCAGCTCTTCAAGCTTCCCAGATTCTCCTTCATAGTTGTCGACAAACAAGGAAGGATGACAGCATAGCTGGCGTAATCGAGTCAGGTTGCTCAATATTTGCATCCGATTTTGCTGAAAGCCGCCACTTTGCAGCTGATTTTTGGTTTGCTGCTGTATTTCCTGTAAATATCCCACGTAGAGCTGTCGTTGTTCCTTTGTTAAATCAGTGTATCGTGTCGTTTGGATTTTATCTGGCAGCTCTGTGAGAACCTCCTTCTTCGTCCGACGAAGCACAAACGGAGATATTTTCTTTTGGATTAGGCTTTGTTCAAGCGTTTTAAAGGTTTTCCGGTCGTACAGTAAGCCAGGCATGACAACAGAAAATAACGTCCATAGCTCCTCCGCTCGATTTTCTACCGGTGTTCCTGTTAAGGCAAAGGCTGTTTCCGCGCGGACGGCACGAACAGCTTTATAGGTGAGAGAGGTATGGTTTTTAAAGGATTGAGCCTCATCCAGTAATACTCCCTGGAAAAAATACGGTAAATATAAATCCGTATCCCGTCTAAGCATCGGATAGGAGGTAATCACTAGGTCCACTCCTGACAAGTCCTCCATTTGTTTTGTACGCTCTTCCTTAGAGCCGGATACAACGCGGACGGACAAATTGGGAGTGAACTTACTAGCCTCCTGCTCCCAGTTATAGATGAGCGAGGAAGGGGATACGACAAGAAATGGGTGATGATCCGGACGTTCCTTCCTGCCTGCAAGGATGTAGGCAAGTCCTTGTAGTGTCTTTCCTAATCCCATTTCATCTGCTAAAACGCCGCCGAAACCGTGTCGTGCCAGTGAGCGCAGCCATTGGAACCCACGGAGCTGATAATCTCGTAGGTTTGCCTGCAGCGTATCAGGTGGTGTTTCTGCTAACGTTTCTGGGTGCTGAATAGCCTCTACTAACTGTTTAAAGGCTTCACTTTGTTGGACTCCTGTCGAGGTGTCCACCTGCAGAGCCCGATATTTTGGTAATTGAACAACTCCATCCTCTAACTGGTTAGCATCAATGTCCAGCTGTTCAAATAATGATCTTGTCTCCTCCCAGGCATCTTCCTCTAGGTCAATGATACGCCCGTTACTGAATTGATGATAGTTCTCTTTATCCTTCAGGGATTGTAAGAGGGAAGATATGTCACTATCCGTCAAATCTTCGGTTGGGAAACGAACCTCAAACCATCCATAATTCTCATCCACATCCAAGGCGAGTGGTATTTCCTCTGGAATATCATTATACATGTCGTCCACTTCTTCTGAGGTAATGACTTCCGCCCGCTTGGTTAGCTCAGGCAGTATAACATAGAAGAAATGTCCGAGATCATGTCCGCCAGAGAGCGATAAAACCTCTCCATTCCAATGGAAGTTTGCTTGTTCAATTAAATTCATAACCTGGCGTTCCTTTTTCATATTACGGGAAATCATCATGTCTGGATTACGACGGTATGTTTGGAATGGATTAATCTTCTCATCCCCATATTCAAAAACGAGATGAGCATGCAACGAGCTATCCTGCTTTGTCAGCTTCACAACGGGATAGCACTCATACCGTTTCAGCTTGTCGGTAATGGAATCATCGACTTCGAGTAAGTTATGGGCCTCTAAAACAGGGAAGACTGTACCGGCCATCTGCTCTATATGCTCCTGCTGGAACAGCTGTGTATTATCCAGCTTTTCCGACAGGTGGTTGTAAAGCGGGGTTACAGTCTGGCGAATAGACTCATTGATACTATAAATGGTTTCATTCTTGACGAAATAGCCAGAATCCGCAATCTGCTTACTTATGAACCCGGTGTCCTTTATGGTTAAGGAAAAATGACCGCCTTCCTTTGAAAGGATAAACGATTCTGGAAACCGGTCATGGATAATATGAAAGGGCAGATCCTCCTTATGTCGCTTCATGACTACAGCATCACAGTCTTCGAGCAAGGGAAACAACCCATCGATAAAGTGATTAGGTAGTTGCAGGCTTTTTTTCATACTGGCAGCGTAGTAGAAGTCGCTGTCTTTAAAATACTGCTGACTCTTTACGAGGGGATAAAGATACTCTAGTACACGTGCATCCTCTTCTGCCATAATCATCTGGTCTGGTTCGTAGGTGTAGTGAGGCGTAAAGAACATAGGCTCACGGGCATACCAGGCATCGACAAACTCTCCGATATCTTTCACTACGTACAATCGGTTCGTACCTACTTTTAAGCTCAATTCTAAATCCTTCGGTCTAGTGAAGCTGGTGAATATTCCTTCTAATTCAAACTGGACATACAGCGGCTCCTTGGAGGGAGTAAAAAGAGTTTCCTCTTCTGTTACTTGCTCCAATAGGTTATCTACAAACGAATTGGCTTGTTGTATTTGCTGGGAGGTTGGCTCCATAGGACCAGCTGTGTCTGGGTCTTTAGATTTCGATTCCCCTTTATTCCAAACGGTTCGATTATTAGTGTACTTTTCGATGGTTTCGAACATTACGGCCACCATATGCTTACACACCTGGACACCATCCTTATAGGCAGGACAGCTGCATTGTCCCTCCAGGTAATCTCCTGTTTGTTTGGAAAAAGTCAGCTTTACCTCATAAGGCCACGACCTTGAACCAGTTACTCGTGCAAATATATGTGTAAACCGGGGGTCTGACGTACCATACCGATTTATATTAACAACTGCTCCCTCCTGATAATAGGAAGCCCCTCGTTTATACATTAGCCAGCCGCTATTTTCCAAAATCTCAGACGCTGTTAGTTGAATCATCACCAGGTCTCCTTTTCTAAAACGCATCTTGTACAATACTGTCATTGTATCGCAAATTTCCTTTATAACAAAGTAACGACTGTATGTTTCCGTTTGACATTGAATGCAATTATTTTTAAGAAAAATGAGAAAAATACAAAAATATAACAAAGGTATGTATAATATTACATAAGTTATCAATAAATTCAGAAAAATAGTAAAATTTAAATAAAGGAGGGGTGACTGTGACAGATAAGGCAATATTAACAGTAGACAATCTACATACGCACTTCTTCACTAAATCGGGAGTAGTAAAGGCAGTAGACGGTGTCAGCTTTAATGTGAAGCCTGGAGAGACACTAGGAATCGTCGGAGAATCAGGCTCAGGAAAAAGTATTACTGCCATGTCCATTATGCGACTCATTAAGGATCCTCCAGGAAAAATTGTCGAAGGGAATATTACCTTTAAAGGAGAGGATTTGTTAGCAAAATCAGCTAAAGAAATGCGATCCATAAGAGGAGACCGCATTTCCATGGTATTCCAGGACCCGATGACATCCTTAAACCCTGTCTTCACTATTGAGAAGCAGTTGGTTGAAACGATCCGGGCTCACCGAGATGTAACTAAGAAGCAAGCAGTGGAAAGGGCTGTGGAGCTATTAGATTTGGTCGGTATCCCATCAGCTCGAAGCCGGCTGCGAAGCTATCCTCATGAATTCAGTGGCGGAATGAGACAGCGCGTGATGATTGCTCTCGCCTTGTCGTGTGATCCTGAGGTTCTGATAGCGGACGAACCGACGACAGCGTTGGACGTAACGATACAAGCGCAAATTTTAGAGCTGTTAGCCCGTCTGCAAAAGGAATTGGGTATGGCGATCATTATGATTACTCACGACTTAGGGGTAGTGGCGGAAGTATGTGACCGCGTTATGGTCATGTACGCCGGAAAACCGGTGGAATTTGCTGACGTAGCGGAGTTATTTGAACATCCGAAGCATCCATACACGTGGGGCCTGCTTAGCTCCATACCGACGATAGCGAACAAAAAGGAGCGATTGGATGCTATTAAGGGGATTCCACCTGATTTGCGGGCCCTGCCAGCGGGATGCAGCTTTGCTCCGCGGTGTAAGCATGCGATGGAGGCATGTCAGCATGTAGACCCTGGATACGTAGAGGCAAGAAGGAATCATCAGGTTCGTTGTTTATTGTATGAAGAAAAAGAGGTGGCGATGAAATGACCGAGCTGCTGCGAGTGAGTAATTTAAAGAAGCACTTCCCGATTAAAAAGGGGGCAATTATCCCGAAGCAGGTTGGAGCTGTACGAGCAGTTGACGGTGTTTCTTTTTCGGTAAGAAAGGGAGAGACACTAGGCTTAGTTGGGGAAAGCGGCTGTGGAAAGTCAACAGCAGGACGCTCCATCCTCCAGCTTATTCAACCAACATCCGGTGAGGTGGTCTATAAAGGAGAAGATATATCTCACGTAAAGGGAGAGAAACTGCGGCAGCTGCGCCGGGAGATACAATTAATTTTCCAGGATCCATACGCCTCCCTTAATCCGCGCATGACGGTGGAGCAAATTATTGAAGAGCCGATGCGAGCATTTAAGGTTCCCTCAGGTGAAAGAAAGAAGAAAGTAGAGGAGCTTCTCAATGTGGTTGGCCTAAGCTCTTATCATAAGCATCGCTACCCTCACCAATTTAGTGGCGGACAGCGACAGCGGATTGGAATTGCCAGAGCGCTAACATTAGATCCGGAGTTGATTATTTGCGATGAACCCGTGTCGGCACTTGATGTATCGATTCAAGCACAGGTCGTCAATTTAATGGCAGATTTACAAAAGGAATTCGACTTAACCTACATATTTATTGCCCACGACTTAAGTGTCGTTCACCATATTAGCGATCGGGTTGCGGTTATGTATCTTGGTGAAATTGTGGAAGCAGGAGAAGTGGATGAAGTATATGAAAATCCTAAGCATCCTTATACAAAGGCATTGCTTTCCGCGATCCCAGAGGCAAATCCTCGAAGGGACAAGGAACGAATCATGCTGGAGGGAGATTTGCCAAGCCCCTCCGATCCACCAAAAGGGTGTAAGTTCCATACCCGTTGTCCGTTTGCAGAGCAAAGGTGCAGGGAGGAGCATCCTGTCCTGAAAGAAGTAGGAGCAGGAGATCATCAGGCAGCATGTCATCTTGTCGATGAAGTAGTAAAGCAGCCTGTATAACGAGCGTTTTACTACTTATCAAATATATTATAGGGGGAACGATTATGAAATCATCATTTTTACGCGCCTTACTAGCTGTAGCCTTGCTAAGTTTATTAGCCCTTGCTGCATGTAGTGGAGGCGATTCTGAAGAAGCATCTTCAGAGGGAGAGTCAGAAGGCGAAGAGTCTGCATCTGAATCAACTGGAGACAATACCCTTGTCTTTGGTCGTGGTGCTGATGCACAGAAGCTCGACCCATCACAAGTAACCGATGGAGAATCGATTTATGTAACCCAGCAAATCTATGACACACTAGTCGATTACGAGCAGGAAGGAACGGAGGTAAAGCCTTCCCTAGCAACCGAATGGGAAGTCAGTGATGATGGAAAAACATACACCTTCAAGCTAAGAGAAGATGTTAAGTTCCACGATGGAACTGATTTTACGGCGGAGGATGTTGTCTTTAACTTTGAGCGTTGGACAGAGTCTGCTGACTTTATTTACTACGGCTACATGTTTGGTGCTAGTGAAGAAGACAAAGGTGGCATTATTGAAAAGGTGGAAGCAACTAGCGATTACGAAGTGAAGTTTACGCTGGAAAAACCGAATGCACCATTTCTTTCCACTCTAGCTATGCCGCCATTTGCCATTGCCAGCCCAGATGCTGTTCAAGAGCATGGTGAAAATTACTTTAAGAACCCAGTTGGCACAGGACCATTCACATTTGAATCATGGACACAAGGAGACAAGATTCAGTTAGCGAAAAACGAGGATTACTTCGG
Organism: Pontibacillus salicampi; assembly: GCF_042434395.1. Lineage (NCBI taxonomy): Bacteria > Bacillati > Bacillota > Bacilli > Caryophanales > Bacillaceae > Pontibacillus > Pontibacillus salicampi. The sequence continues at coordinate 396,833 of NZ_JBHLTP010000013.1, forward strand.
TCAAGTGGCAAGCGTGGATAATGTTGTTTTCCGTGTCATCCCAGATAACGGAGCACGCTTTATGGAATTGCAATCAGGCTCTATCGATATGATGAAGGGCATGAACCCTCAGGACTTAACGAAGGCTGAGGACAATCAGGACTTGCAAATCTTCCGCCGTCCATCCATGAACGTTGGATACATGGCGATGAATACAGACAAAGAAGGTCCTTTAGCGGATAAAAAGGTTCGTCAGGCTATTAACCTTGCTATTAACAAAGAGGATTTAATTAAGCTTTTTGAAGGTCTTGGGAAAGAAGCGAAAAACCCTATGCCGCCAAGTCTTTGGGGATACAACGATTCTGTTGAACCATACGGCTATGATCCAGAAAAAGCGAAGACGCTATTGGCAGAAGCAGGCTATGGTGATGGCGTAGATGTAACCCTTTATACAATGTCTAACCCACGTCCATATATGCCGCAGCCAAAAGTAACAGCACAGGCTATTCAGCAAATGCTGGCTGAGGTTAATGTGAACGTAGAAATCGTTGAAAATGAGTGGGAAACCCATCAAACAAAAACGCAAAATGGCGAGCATGACATGGCGTTCCTAGGCTGGACGGGAGACAACGGAGATCCAGACAACTTCTTATACGTATTATTAGATAAGGATAATGCGAAGAAAGGTTCAGCAGGGAACATTGCCTTTTATAAAAACGACGAGGTGCATGACCTGTTAACAAAGGCTCAAACAGAGATGGAGCAGGAAAAGCGAGTAGATTTCTACAAGGAAGCACAGAAAATTATTCATGAGGACGCACCATGGGTACCTGTTGCTCACACCACACCACCTGTTGCTGCTCAATCGAATGTAGGAGGATACATCCCTCATCCAACAGGCTCAGAAGCATTTAACCATATCACACTAGAATAGCAAGATTCCGTCCGGTCAGACGCTGGAGTCTGATCGGATGGATACATAACGAAAAGCAAAGGAGGGGTGTATGTGTTTCAATATATTGTTCGACGATTAGTAATGGTCATCCCAGTATTAATAGGCGTCTCCATTATTGCCTTTTCCATTTTACATATGATCCCTGGTGATCCGGCCCGCAGTATTCTCGGCAATAAGGTGAACGAAGCACAGCTGGAGCAATTGCGCGAAGAGCTTGGCCTGAATGACCCTTACCTTGTGCAATACGGAAGCTTTGTCGCAGATACCCTGCAAGGAGATTTAGGGAAGTCAGTTAAATCGAACAATCCTGTCTCAGAGGAGCTGAAAAATCGTTTGCCGGCAACGGTCGAGCTCAGTTTATTTGCTATTACCATAGCCACGGTAATTGGTGTACTCGCTGGAGTTGTTGCTGCGGTGAAGCAGTATTCCTGGTTTGATAATATAAGTATGACCGGAGCCTTATTTGGGGTTTCCATGCCGATATTTTGGCTGGGGTTAATGATGATTATGCTCTTTTCGGTCACCTTAAATTGGCTGCCGCCATCTGGTAGATTATCGACCGGGGTTGAGCTGCAAACGATTACCAACTTTTATTTATTAGACAGTGTTCTAACATGGAATTGGACAGCCTTTAAAGATGCCTTTATCCATTTAATTATGCCGGGTGTAGCACTTGGGACTATTCCGATGGCTATTATTGCTCGTATGACACGCTCCAGTATGCTGGAGGTAATGAACCAAGATTACATTCGGACAGCTAATGCTAAAGGGCTTGCCAGCTATCTCGTCATCTTCCAGCATGCCTTGAAAAATGCCTTTCTGCCTGTGTTAACCGTTATTGGTTTACAATTCGGCTTCTTACTTGGTGGGGCGGTATTAACGGAAACCATCTTCTCCTGGCCTGGAGTCGGCCGCTATGTACTTCAGTCTATACTAGGAAGAGATTATCCAGTTGTTCAAAGTACAATTATCGTTATTGCTGTCATGTTTGTTTTTATTAATTTAATTACCGATGTACTGTATAAATTATTTGATCCGAGGATTCGCTATGACTAAAAAAAGGAGTGGGCTAGTATGTCAGTAGAATTGCAGCAGGCAAATCAAGAAACTGAAGCTGAGGTTACCCAGACTGCTCCCAAGGAAGTGAGCTTATGGAAGGATGCTCTTTCTCGGATTATTAAAAGCAAAACCTCCTTTATCGGTTTAATTATTATAACGTTATTAATCATCATTGCTATCTTTGCGCCGTTAATTGCGCCGTATGATCCTGTTTCAGACGCTTCCGTTATCGATCGCTATCAAAAACCATCTGCGGAGCATTGGCTGGGTACGGATGAGCTCGGTCGGGATATTTTCAGCCGTATTGTGTACGGAGCTCGCATCTCCATTCAAATCGGAGTAATCGCCGTCGGTATTTCGGGTGTTATCGGAGTACTGTTAGGCGGCATAGCCGGCTATTTCGGACGTTGGGCCGATATGATTATCATGCGCTTCATCGATATCCTAATGGCTTTTCCAAGTATTCTCCTTGCTATCGCAATGGTGGCAATCATGGGTAAAGGACTAACGAATGCAATGATTGCAGTTGGAATTGTCGGTATTCCCCATTTTGCCAGAATCGTACGCTCCACCGTCCTATCCGTGAAGGAGAAGGAGTTTGTAGAAGCAGCACGTGCTACCGGCGTGAGGAACAGCCGCATCCTCTTCCGCCACGTCTTACCGAATACGATGGCACCGCTTATTGTGCAAACCACCTTAAGCGTAGGTACGGCCATTCTCGACGCAGCAGGCTTGAGCTTCCTGGGACTTGGCGCACAAGCACCAAAGCCGGAATGGGGGGCCATGCTGAACGCCGGTCGAGATGCACTACAAACAGCACCATGGGTTATTACCTTCCCAGGCTTAGCCATCCTGTTTGTCGTATTAGGCTTTAACCTGTTAGGCGACGGATTACGAGATGCACTGGACCCTAGATTGAAGCAGTAAATGCTGGAAAGCAATAGGGTAACTGGGAGAGCAGCCTTCAAGCATTTATGAGCTATGATTACAATTTATGAGTGGATGTCCGACTATTATAAGCTGTTTAAAATTTTATGAGCGAATTTTCCACATGTACGGGCTATTATCAAAATTGTTGTGCCCCGTCCCCTCTGCGGCTGTCACCATGCTGCAAAATAGCAGAAACGAGATGCTAAATAATGTGCTGGATAAAAAAAGGGGATTTCAAAGAAGAAGAGAATAGTGTAGACTAATGGATAAAGTTATGTACTTTATCCATTTTATGCGTTTATGTGTTAAAGTATAATGTGGAGGAATTGGAGGGAGATGTGTTGAAAAAATATAGTATGGCCTTGTTGTTGTGTCTCGTTTGTATTGCATATATCTTTTTTCAGCACAGTCAGGTGGCGTCTGAGAATTGGAACACATATCCTAATCTCCCTTCCCCTGTTGGAACGGAGCCCTTTTTGATTACGTCTGCAGGTCAGGCGACAGATGGAAAAGTATTTTCTTATCTTGCCAAGGATCTTCATTTAGAAGGGGATTATCGCCCACGCGCGCTGGCAAGTGACCTGTACGATTATCATACAATTGTTCTGGTAACGGGGTATAGCCCACATGGCTTGCATCAAACCTACCGAACGGTGGAGGAAGAAAAAAGTAGAGTACGAGAGTTAGTAGAAGAGGCGGAAGCAAGTGGAATTCCTTTAATTATTGTCCATATAGGCGGATCTAGCAGGGATGACAGTTTAACGTGGACATTTCTCAAAGAATCGCTCCCTCATGCGGAGTATGTGTTAGGATTGAGTCAAATGGAACAAAATGACAAGCTCATGTCCCTTGCCAAGCAGCATAAGGTACCCGTCACCCTTGTGGAGGAGCTTTCGAACATGCGAACCCCTTTTAACTCCGCTTTCCGATAGGAGGACCACGAGATGATCATTAACAAACAAGAAGGAAAAATACTCTTTCTATCTTTTGGAGCATTTTTGATACTGCTTGGCATCCTTTTTCCTAGCATTTCTATGGAATGGTCGTCCTGGATTTATCAGCATATAGAGGAAAGTCTGGAGCAAAACGACAGCGGCCAGCTTGTCATGACATCCTTATCCTATATTACCTGGTACGTGATTACCTTTATGTTTATCTATATAGGCAGTATGCTGATTGCCCATGGGTTAGCACGTCAATTTTCGTTTGCGTATCAAGCTATTTTTATTGTGCTCGTTTTGGGAAGTGTCTTTTTATACAATCAGAACTATCACGAGCATTACGCTTATATTACGCACTTGTTGCTGCTAACCATCCTATTATTCTTAATGAATTTCATCCCGAAGCAGAAGCATTTTTACAGTATGCTGCTGCTGATTCTAGTCTTTCTGCTCTTTTCCGTTCAATGGTTGAATCTAATCCCGGCCATTAGCACATTAGGGTTTGGAACCGATGATTTTGCTGTTAGTTTGAAGCGATCTGATGAGTACTTAACCGATCATAAGCTCTTTAATACGTTTTCTACTATTCTATTTGGTGTTTTCTTTCTTATATCTATTATTATTACGACGCTATTGCACTTATATAGTAAGCAGCGGATTATTGCCAAACAGTATCAGCAGCAAACGGAGGAGCTGAAGGAAACGCGGGGAGCATTAATCGAGACGAACGTGTACAAAGAAATACATTCTCTCGTGCATGACTTAAAATCTCCGCTCGTCACAGTGGAGGGACTCATCTCGCTATTATCCATGAAGATACAGGATCAGAAATCTCAGGATTACTTCCAACGCATCCAAAGCTCCATTGAAAAGATGAAGGACATGGTATCCGAGATTTTACATGAGGATACGAAGCGGTGGTTATATGTTGAGGAGCTAGTAGATTATGTCGTCAGTCACGTTTCCTTTGACCATCCGCAAATTACTTTCTCCAAGCAGGTGGAAGAGGGACTGCCGGCCATCTATGTAAACAAAATTCGCTTTGCCAGAGCAATCTCCAACGTAATGGAAAACGCTATACTCTCTATGCAGGAGCAGGGAGGCGAGCTATCGTTCCATGTGCAGCAGTCTAATGCTTCCATTACGTTTATTGTGGAGGACAACGGACCAGGCGTAGACGCAGCGTATCTGGAGACCATCTGGGAAGAAGGATTCAGCACTAAAAATTCGTCAGGCATTGGCCTGCCGTTTGTCAAAAGTGTAGCCCATCAGCACGATGGCACCGTCTCAATGTATAGCGAACCCAATCAATCAACACGAGTAACCATTAGCATTCCCGTGGTAGAGGAGGAAAAGGTATATGATATTAGTCATTGATGATAATGAAGATATACGATTTACTGTGACAGAGATATGTGAATTTGGCGGCTGGAAAGCAGATGCATATGCAAATGGACGCGAAGGTGCAGCCGCCTTTTATCCAGGCAAACATGAGCTCGTTATGGTGGACTACCATATGCCGGAATGGGATGGTTTAGAAACAGTAAGAGCGATACGAAAGCGAGACCCTTCCATTCCGATCATCGTCCTTACTGTCGATGATCGAATGGAGCTAGTGGCCAAGTTCACCGACGCAGGTGCGACGGATTTCGCCCAAAAGCCCATTAAAGCAGCAGATCTTATCTCCCGTATTCGTTTAAATATGAAAATGGCCAAGCTGCAGGACGACCATCAAAGCGCCTTTGTCGAAAAAGGAATAAACGAGGATACACTACGCCAAATCAAATCGCATCTTCGTCACCAAACCGAAGCCAGAACAATTAATGAGCTAAAACAGGAGCTTCCTGTCTCCTACCAAACCGTCCACCGTTACTTAAACTACATGGTAGACATGGGAGAAGTAGAAATCGAGGCCCATTATGGTAAAAAAGGCAGACCGAAAAATAAATATAAAGCAATCTAATGAAATGCTTGTTCTTCCAAGGGGAGGAGCGGGCATTTTTTTATTATGGTGGATAGTGTAGTTACTAGCATGGGGACTAAGAAACAGATGTTAATCTAGCGAAAAGCGCACACACAGTATTTATGGGCGAATTTTTTATTTTATGAGCGAATTTTTAAAAATATAGGCGAATCTTCAAAATTATGGGCGAATATCGCAAAATATGAGCGAATTTTAATATTTATGGGCGCCCGACCTAAAAAGCTCCCAATCCGCTTAACAGATTGGGAGCTTGTCTTCTGAATGAACCAGGGACTTTCTCGAGTTTGTGAGTTTTTAGTTAAACTGATCCGTCGTTTCATTCAGTTTCTCGGCTGAGCTGGCAACCTCACTAGAGGCGTATTCTATGCCTTCGATAACATCGAGCAGGTGCTTCATTTCTTGCTCAATCGATTTATTTTGAGAATGGGTCTCCTTCATATCCTCGAGTATTTTAAGGAAGTAGGAGTCTGTATGATGGAGGCTCTCTCGTTCAAAGGTGACGAGCTCCCCGATAGTTTTGATAGAGTTGGTAACCTCTGCGCTTTGGCTGCTTACCTCTTGAATAAGTTCGGAGACGGTTGTAGTAGATTCCTTTGTTTGTTCCGATAGCTTGCGAATTTCGTTCGCTACTACGGCAAACCCCTTTCCGTACTCACCAGCTCGGGCAGATTCTATGGATGCATTAAGGGCTAGCAGGTTAGTCTGCTCAGCAATATTCTTTACGATATCAATCACATCATGTATTCGCTTCGAAACATCATTTAAATGAGCCGCGTTCAGGCTAATTTCCTTCATCGTTCCTTCCATTTTACTCATGTTTTCGTTCTGCTTGTCCAATTGTGTTTTACCCGCTTGAGACGTTTCCTCTGTTTTTTTAGACAGACGGATGCCGGTGTGCGCCATATCAAGCACCGTATTAGACTGAGAAACGAGATTTTTCAATGAAGCATTAGTTTCCTCGGATATAGCAGCAAGCTCCTCTGATATAGAGCTGGATTGCTGTTGAAGCTCCATTGTATGCTCCTTTTGCTCACTTCTTATCCGATGATGCTCCTTCTCATACGCCTCTAGTACAATTTGCTGCTCCAGATTTAACAATTTAGAAACAGCATCCATCGCTTTTACGATATCCTCGGGATGCTCTATTTCCTGATGGAAGGTGGAAAGCAAAGAATTCGACAGATGCTGAAACGCTGCTATGTACCACTTAGTTTCCAGTCCCACCTTTACATGGGCATAAGCGATACGATATCTCTTTTGAATAAATGCATCGTCTATTTTTCCTGAGAACATTTCCTCGATGTGTATACGAAGTGTTTTTTTTAGCTTCTGCACGGAACTATGCTGCTCGATCACGTGCAGTAAATTAGGCTGGGCGGTAATACTAGCATAGAAGTTTTCTGTTATTTGTTCGATATGGCTTCCTACTATGGGGTGCAATGCTTGAATAACCTGCAGGGTGTCCTTTGTCAATCCGATAACCTCTACTTGCTTACTTAAAGCAGCAGGTACCTCTAATACAACTGATGAGTCCATGGGAGAGAGAAATAGGGTGCCTGGGGTGGACGTTTTATTTTTAGAAATTCGCTTTAATAACATAAATGTGTACCTTCCTTTACAGTTTTGGAGTGTTGCTCCTTTATTTTTATATAAACAGGAGAATAACTTCACCATTTGTTCTTTTTTTGCTATGCTAGTAATAGATATTTGATTAGAAAGTAGGGATGTAATGGATGCCGCTTCAGCTGGGAAACTAACGAGCCTGATTCATAGCTATTATCCATCTTTGACAAAATCAGAACAAAAAGTCGCTTCTACTGTATTATCGGACATTGAGAGCGTTCTATATAGTTCTGTCACAGATTTGGCAGATAAATCCGGTGTAGGGGAAACGACAGCACTTCGATTTTGCAGGAAGATGGGCTATAAAGGCTATCAGGAATTTAAGCTTGCGATAGCTAAGGATTTATCTGGCACCTCCGTCGGGGAAGGAGATAAGGAGGAGGAGGACTCAAATTCTGTTCCTCATTCAATTGCTAAATATGCGAAGAATGCATTGGATGAAACGCTGCAGCTAATCGAGGAGGATACCATTGAAAGATGTCTTGATGCGCTTCAGAAAGCCAATCACGTTTATTTTTTCGGTGTAGCCACTTCGGGCATTACAGCGCAGGACGCGAAGCTCCGCTTTTTACGTACAGGTCTTAGGACCGATGCCATTACCGATCCTCACGTCCAATCTATGACAGCCTCAACCCTTGGAGTAGGAGATGTGGTGGTGGGAATATCATTTAGCGGCAGTACCAAGGACACAGTCGATGCTGTGCAGCTTGCTAAGGAAAATGGAGCAACCATCATTGTGCTAACGTACTACGCAAGGTCTCCCATCACCAAACTTGCTGATTATGTACTGCTGAATAGTGGAAAACAATCACCGTTTGAAGGTGGTTCGATTAGTGCAAAAATATCTCAGCTTTATGTTATCGATATATTGTGCACCGGACTGGCAGTAAGAGAAAAAGAAGCAGCCATTGCAATGAAAAAGAAGACAGCCGATGCTGTAGTAGACAAAAGCTATTAAGGAAGAGGTGCAGGAAATGAGTCATGTTATCGGAATTGATCTTGGCGGTACTAATATGAGAATTGCTGTAGTAACAAAGGATGGGGAGATCATGGATGAGCATAATGTTCCCACCGAAACAGAGCGTGGTAAGGATGCCATTATGACTGATTTAGCAGAGCAAATTAATGTTTTTCAAAAGCGATATACTACGATTCATGCAGTTGGAATAGGCTCTCCAGGCCCACTTGACCCTTTTAAAGGTGTTATCAAAAATCCTCCTAATTTACCTGGGTGGATTGATGTGCCGTTAACAGAGACACTCTCTCACTCTACGAATCTACCCGTTTATCTCGATAACGATGCGAATGTAGCTGCACTTGCTGAAGCGAGGAAAGGCGCCGGGGCAGGAAAAGAAAGTGTCTATTATATGACTTGGAGTACTGGTATAGGCGGAGGCTATGTCCTCAATGGGAACGTCGTCACAGGGCACGCTGGCTACACAGGTGAAATTGGAAACATGATTGTCCAGCCAGGCGGAAGACCGTATGCTCATCTCAACCGAGGGTCATTGGAAGGATTAGCAAGCGGTACAGCAATTGGTCAGATTGGAAAAGAGCGTCTCGGGATAGATGGCGGAGCAGAAGCTGTTTTTACAAAAGCAAAAGAAGGAAACTTTACTGCGATTAATATTATTGAGGAGGCCATTGATTATGTCGCTATCGGAATCGCCAATATAGCCATGACAGTGGACCCAGATGTTTTCATCCTTGGCGGTGGTGTTATGAAAGCAAATGACGTCGTACTCGAGCCGTTAAAAAGAAAGGTAGCTTCCTATTTATATGAAGGACAATCTGTTCATATAGAACAAGCGACACTTGGTGGAAAAGCAGGTGTCATCGGAGCAGCCCAATTAGCATATGCGAACGAAAAATAAGGAAAGAGGTGCGGCTCATGCTGCTTACAAACGGAATTATTTATGCTGAGGATGGAACAAAGCATGCCTTGCGAATGAAGAATGGAAAAATTGTATCCTTTGAAACGGGAGAGCATGGAGAAGATGCCATTGTTTTACCGGATGGATATCAGGTCTTGCCAGGCTTTTTGGATCTCCATATTCACGGTGCAGGGGGCGCGGATACGATGGATGCTACTCCTGATGCACTGGCAACGATAGCTAGGCGTCTTGCGGAGCGGGGCACGACTGGATTTTTAGCTACTACTATAACGCAATCGAAAGAGCAGATTGAAGCAGCATTAGCAAATGTGGCTTCCTATCAGCAGCAGTCTGAAGGAGGTGCGGCTGTACTAGGTATTCATTTGGAAGGACCGTTTATTTCTCCAAAAAGGGCAGGTGCGCAGCCAACGGAGCATATACAGCCTGGTTCAGTACAGCTATTCCAGCGCTGGCAGCAGCTAGCAAACGGAGCAATTCGTCTTGTCACACTGGCACCAGAGGAGGATGAAGATTACCAATTGACGACGCATTTACAGGAAACGGGCGTGGTAGCATCCATTGGCCATTCCGATGCAACGTTTGATGAGGTAAATGAAGCGGTAGAAAAAGGAATTTCCCACGCTACGCACCTGTTTAATCAAATGCGAGGACTTCATCACCGTGAGCCTGGCGTAGCTGGTGCTGTATTTTTAAATGAGGCTATCAGGACAGAGCTCATTACGGACGGAATGCATGTCAGTCCTCCGATGGTTCAATTGTCCTTCCGGCATATAGGGGCAGAACGGCTTATATTAATAACGGATGCTATGCGTGCCCAATGCATGCCGGAAGGAAAATATGAGCTCGGCGGCCAGGAGGTATTTGTCGAGGGAAATGCAGCAAGACTTGCCGACGGTACATTAGCGGGTAGCATTCTAACCCTATCGCAGGCGCTTCACAATGTTATGGAGTACACCGGCTGTACGATGTGGGACGTCATACAGATGGCCTCGACTAATCCAGCCAAGGAGCTTGGCATAGAGAACGAGAAAGGGTCTATCGCGATTGGAAAAGACGCCGACCTAGTGGTGTTGGATGAGCAGAATGAAGTGTATATGACAATTATCGCTGGCGAGATAGCGTATCAGAGGGAGGAAGCCTGATGAAAATTTATGTAACGAAAAACAAGGACGAGATGAATCAAAAAGCAGCAGAGCTAATGCTAGAGCGAATTCGCAAGAACCCATCTACGACCCTGGGTCTGGCAACCGGCGGAACTCCAGAGGCAACCTATGAGTATCTTGTCGAGGATTTTCAGAAGCAAGGCACCTCCTATGAACACATCACTACCTATAACCTCGATGAGTACGTTGGATTGAGTAAAGACAATCCAAACAGCTATCACGCCTACATGCAGGAGCACTTATTTCAGCATATAAACATACCGCTAGAGAATACCCATATCCCAAACGGGCTGGCTGAGGATTTGGATACAGAATGCGATCGGTATGACACACATATTCACGGACATGGCGGTATCGATTTGCAATTGCTAGGCATCGGCGAAAATGGTCATATCGGCTTTAACGAGCCAGGTACTTCCTTCGGGAGCCGCACCCACGTCGTGGAGCTGGCTGAATCTACGAGAGAGGCCAACGCCCGCTTCTTCGATTCCATTGAAGCGGTACCGACACACGCAATAACGATGGGCATCCAAACGATACTAAAAGCACGGGAAATTATGCTGCTGATCTCAGGTGAGCGTAAACGAGATGCACTGCACCGTCTACTACATGGTGGCATTTCAGAAGACTTCCCAGCCAGTGCCTTAAAGGATCATCCCAATTTGACAGTCATTACGGACGAAGACGCTTTGTAACGGAAGGAAGGGCTGGCGAGCGCTTCCAGATGAAAGTCTGGCATGCGCTCATAAAATTGTATAGTTGCTCTTAAAAAGCACAAAAACGCTCATTAAATTGTATAATAGCTCTTAAAATCCAGGACACGGCCTACATTGCTTACTCGCTCATAAAAAAATCAGTATACTGCTCTTATGCTCTGCCGGATGTATATTTCCGCTCCATTTGGCAAGGATGGAGGTAAAAACGGAAAAGGGTCGATGGTAATGAGACCACGTGTAGGACGCTCCTTGTTTAGTCTGGCGGTATTAATTTTTATTATAGGGCTTGTGTGGAATGAGGATTTTTGGACGTTGAACCCTGGAGAAGAGACACCAGAGAAGCTAGACACAAAAGAGGAAGTTCAGCCTGATTTAACGCATGATCATAATAATCCTAAGCGGAGTCCACTTGATTTGGAAGAGGCACCTGCGCCAAGCGAAGCCTCTCCGGATGAAGACATTCTCTCCCTAGTGGTTATGGAGGATCAGCCCTCTGCTTCCTTGCTGACTTTGCTTACGTTTGATAAAGGGAGTCATACCTTATATGTATCCAAGCAGGAAGAAGAGATTTCGGAGGATACTGAATCAGTCGTACAGCAATTAGAGCAGCAGATGAACCTATCGATTCCATACTATATACGGGTCGATCAAGGGGAGCTTGAGGCTATTACGAAAGAGGCTCTCGATATACCAGCATTGCAGCAATTGGCTGGAGAGCAGCTAACGAGCGCTGGTGATGTTTCAGAGGTGAATGTTGGGTCTATTTTTCAGGATGTTAGTCAATTGTCCTTCTCCACGCTGCTATCTCTTCAGCAGTTAGCAGTAGACATACAGCAGAGGGTGGATACGAACCTTTCTGTCAGCGAAGTGCTAGCTCTTCAAGCGAAGCTCGGATTAGAATCGTTAACAGAGCCAGTGGAAATTCAAGAAGGATTGTATGGAGAAAGTGTTCCCACCATACACGAACCAGAGCCTTTAGACATACACGATATATAACAAAAGCAGGATGCCGAGAATGTGGCATCCTGCCTTCAGTGCGTATGTTTTTCTGGATGCAGTATATTATCGTGCGAAAATCCGTGCTCTAATGGCCCTCAACCATTTGGCGGCAGCATTTATGGGCGGATTTTAACATTTATGAGCGAATTTCAGAAAATATGGGCGGATTTTAAAATTTATGAGCGAATATCAGAAAATATGAGCGAATCTCCATTTTCATGCATTATTAAACGTTCTCGACAATCTAAAAGCAGGATGCCTATCAAGGGCATCCTGCTTTTATTAATATTCCATTACTATCATGTCCCAGTATTGAATCTTTGGCAGGGTGATGGATACGCTGCCGTTTTCCTGGTTGAAATCGAGCTGGGATGGCAGTCCATTGTTCCAGTCTGGAGAAGCGACCCATACCTTCTTTACCTTTTTATCTTCTTTAATGGAAAGGTTTAGCTCTTGCTTCATTGCCGGTTGATGCTGTGTGCCCGACGTATCACGCCAGTTCATGTGGGTAGCGTTAAAGTAGTTAAGAACGTGGACAATCTTCTGTCCTTCCTTCTCCTTAGCAAACGTATAGAGCTTGCCTTCTTCAGGCTCCTGACTTAACTGTACCCATTCTGGAGTAGTAATTTGCAGATCAGTCGGTTTCACTTCGTCCCGAAGCACGTTTTCATAAGCGACCATAAAGTCATAGTAGCTTGTAACGTCTTCCTTCAATTTATTTGGCATTTCCAGCTTGTTATGCGGAAAGTATTCCTTTGACAGCATGTGCTCGCCCAGCTCAATATGGGCACCGCCGTGGGCGAATATCAATGCGTCCGTATAGAGGATGCTGGCGGGATTAAAGCTGCCTTCTTTATTCGATTTATCGTAATTCATGTAAGCTGCAAGCACAGTGCTCTTCTCATAATCGGTCAGTTCTTGATTTTCCACTAACACATCTTTCATATCTTGATACGTTTGAATTGGATCCCATAGTTCCGAATACGTAAACGGAATAGAGGAGGAGGTAATCTCCTTTTGTCCATACTGATTTACGGCATTCATGACTAGCGATTTATCTGGGAAGGCTTGCTCAGACTTCTGTAAAAAGTCATCAAATGCTCCAGCTAAATCGACCTTGTTTCCTTCCACATCATACACCTCTCCACGTTCTCCTAGCTGATCAATGTGCCAGCCGTCAAAGGAGAGCTGGTTAAATACGGTTTGTTGTCTGGACAAGAGATAATCCTGCCAATCTTTATTAGCTGGATTGGCTAGAAAGATATCACTTTTCCAATCATCAGGAAGGTCATGGCGATCTCGCTCCTGCTGCTTTTCATCTGTGTACAGCGACCATTCTTCGCGAACGCCGTCCTCCTCTGCATCCTCCAGTGTCCCATATAATAGGTTGTAAGACATAGCTTGCATATTATGCTGGTGAGCTAAATCAATGTAGGACTCAATTGTGGAGAAAGATACAGGCTCTCCTGCTATGTTAGCCCAGTTTTGACGCGGCTCTCCATCCTTCGTTTTCAGGGGAAGGTGGTGTTCATCCTGCCAATCGTAAAATTGCAAGCCATTTATATGATAACGATTGAGGGTGTCGATTACAGTTTGTAGCTTCTTCTCCTCCTTATTGGAAAAGTCAGAGAGAAATCCGTATCGTGGAAACTTGTCCCAGGAAGAGGAAACGTCTAAAGCAATCGTTTGCCCGCCGCTTGTGTTATGCAAAGGTACGACCTCTACATAGTAGCCTTTGTAATCTTCCTTCGGAGTCTTCCATTTCCATTGAATCGTCTGTTCAGATGCCTGAACAATTTTCTCATGGACAATTTCATCCTGATGGTAGTAGACGATTTTCACATCCATACTATGCTCCGGCTTCTCCGAAAAGGATGCTTCAAATGCCACAGTAGATTCGGGGCTATATCGTGATTTATCCTTCGATATGGATGTTACATTAATATCCTGGCCGACTGGATTTTTTTCGTTGGGGGCTTCAAATGATTCATCTTCAGACCATAGGAAGCGAGCGGGTATGATGAGCAAAATCAATATGCCCAAAAAAATAGCTGGCAGCAGCCATCGTTTATTCATTGAGGATCCTCCTTGATAGCTATTCATCCGATGCATTTACATACAGGTATGAACCTATTTTACCACAAACAATCAGTACCCGGTACAAGCGGAAAGGGGAGAAGTGTTCATAAAAAAATCCTGCCCCTCATGATAAGAGGCAGGATACACATATCGTGCACTATTTATTTGAAAAAGTTAAAGATATTAAATGTCGTACCTTCAGATTTAGCGGTAAAATTAACAAAGAAATTCTGGATACGGGAACGGAACATCATAAAACGATCCCCGCGATCCTTTCCTTCTGTAAATTTATCCTTGTGCTGCCCATCTTCCTTGTTGTCATCTGAAGAAGCATCTTGATCTTCTTTTTCTTCCTTATCTTCGTCGCGATCATCGTTCTCTTCCTTATGATCGTCTTCTTCCTTGTTGCCATTGTTTTGATTCGTTGAATCATTGTTCTCTTGCTCGTCGGATTCTTCGTCCTTGTCAGAATCCTTACCGTCCTGCTCTTTATCGGAGGATTCGTTGTCTTCATCTGAAGAACCGCTTTGTTGTTCATCAGAGCTTTCGTCTTCATCAGATTCTTCGTCACGATCGTCCTCTTCCTCTTCACGATCCTGCTCTTCGTCCTCACGATCCTCTTTCTCGTCTTCGCGATCGTCCTGCTCGTCGCGATCATCATTGTCTTCATCACGGTCATCCTCATCATGACCATAACCGCCAGCGAATTTCACTTTCACTTTGTGTTTTTCTTCTACTGGAACGTTCACGTAAAGTGTTTCGTTCGCTTCATCGTAGAAGTATGTTTCTTGAGTTGATTTAACTTCTTCTACAGAAGTTACCTGCTTATACTTTTTAGCGGCTGCTTGGACTTTACGTGGCGCTTTTTCGCCGTTTAGCTTCAATGTGTAAGACTGGATATCGGAGTCATAATCATCAGCTTCTACTTCGCTCGTAAATTCAATGTGTTTGCCCTTACGCTCGACATGGAAGTCTGTTTTATTGTATTCGCCATCTTTGTAATCCAAGGTTGCCCCATCGTCTTCATAAAAGGAATAGCTTGCTTCTTCCTTCAGGTAGGTGTCTAACACTAGGTTTTCCAATGGCTTCTCGCCAGTGTACTGCTGTACCTCACGGGTCGGTACAATAGAATCCTTCTTCATATAAATAGGGAGATGATCCAGTTCAGCTTTTGTATGGATTGTTTGTCCACCCTTGAACTCTTTACCTGTCCAGTAGTCAACCCACGTTTCTCCTTCTGGGAGGTACACATCACGTTCTGTTTGACCTTGCTTCACGACTGGTGCAATCATCAGAGATTCGCCAAACATGAACTGGTCACTCACGTTGTATGTCTTTTCATCCTCTTGGAATTGATACACTAACGGCTGTTGAACAGGGGTGCCGTTTTCAGAAGCATCAATAAAGGCGTTGTAAAGGTAAGGCATTAGCTGATAGCGCATTTCAATATACTTCTTACTAATTCCTTCCACTTCTTCTCCGAAGGACCAAGGCTCTTGACCTTGCTTCACTTCTGATTTGCTGTCGCTATCATAGTGAATACGAGAAAATGGCAAGAATGCTCCAACTTCAATCCAGCGAGCGAACATTTCTGCATCTGGACGTCCTGCGAAGCCACCGATATCATTTCCGACAAAAGGTACGCCGGATAGACCGATATTTGCATTCATAGGAAGAGACATTTGCAGGTGATCCCATTCACTTACGTTATCGCCTGTCCATAGTGCAGCGTAGCGTTGAGAGCCTGCGAACATATCACGAGTTAATACGAAAGGACGTGTGTTTGGCTTGTATTCCTCCCATGCGTCATACGTAGCCTTTGCTTCATCGTGGCCATATAGGTTGTGGTATTCTGCGTGAGAGCGCTTGTCCTCACCTGTACCAAAGGTTACATCAAGCGGCATTGTGTGATATGGACCGTCAAATACAGCTGGTTCGTTCATATCATTCCAAACCCCGTCAATTCCTTTATCAAAAAGGATATCATGCTTGCCGGTCCACCATTCACGAACCTCCTCTTGGGAGAAGTCAGGGAACATGGAATCGCCAGGCCATACTTCGCCGACAAAGTTAGAGCCATCTGGATTTTTTGCCCAATAATCATTTTCGGTGCCTTCATCATACATATGGTAGCCTGGATCTTTCTTCACGGCTGGATCATTAATGGTGATCTTATGGAAATTCATATTATCCAGGTTGGAATGAAGCTCTTCATTGCCGTATTTGTCATTCCACGTAAATACACGATAATCCTTCATATAGTCGATATCAAAGTGCATCGTATCTACAGGAATTTCTTTCTCACGGTACGTTTCTGCTACACGTTCGATGTCTTCAGCGGAGTATTCCCATTTTGACTGGTGAAGTCCTAGAGTCCATTTTGCTGGCTTCTCCATTTTACCAGTCAGCTCTGTGTATCGATCGAGAACATCCTGGATGTCAGGGCCATACATGAAATAATAATTTAATGAACCATCGTCTGCGTAAAAGTGGTAGTAATCGTCACTTTCTGTTGCCATTTCGAAATAGGAACGGTTTGTATTATCAAAGAAAATACCGTAGGCTTTATCATTTTTCAGTCCCATGAAAAATGGAATAGCTGTGTATAAGTATTTAGTATCTGGTTGATATGCATATGCGTCTGTGTTGAACATGCCAATGCTTTCGCCACGCTGGTTTAAATTCAATCCAGCCTGCTCTCCGAAACCGTAGAATGCCTCATCTTTTGTTGTTTTCTTATATACATACGGCTTCTCGCCATCATAGCCAGAACCATTCTTCATGTAATCTTCGTTAATCACATTTCCTTCTTTGTCCATGAATTTAATACCGAATGGTTCTTTCTTGATTTTAATAGTAATCTCTTCTGTTGCAAGGGTAATTACATTGCCTTCTTCAGAGAAATCGAAATCAGGTGTGTCCCAATCCTTCTTGACTACAGCTTCAGAGAAATAGTTCTCCTCTTCGCCTTCCTTCAGGATAGATACCTTTGCCATGTCTTCAGAGAAAAGACGGATGAATGCTGTTTTATTTGTAGTAAGCTCAAGTTTTACACCATTTTCAACTTGCTCTACACCTTTCACCTGCAGCTGCTGCTTGACAGCGTCTTGATTCAATTCTTCATCTGGGTGGGGTTGAGTTACAGCGAGCACATTTGGAGCCTGTGCAGATACGATAGTTGCTGCCATCGCTGCTGTAGCGATTAAGCGGGATAATCGTTTGGATGGTTTGTACATCTGGAATGTCACCTCGGGTATGTTTTAATAATTTTTTTGCGCAACCGGTTGTGCATTAATTAATATACATGCGTAGGTAACTCCATACAACAGTTGATATAAAGAGCTTAAGGAGGTGTCTAAAGTAGCATAGTCCTTTCATATAGAGGGTGGAAGCGATTAATAAAAAAGTGTAAGAGGTTACAAAAAAATGACAAAAGCATTACAAAGACTCATAGTTAACATGGAGTTTACAAAAGGGAGGACTTAAGCGCCATTTTTTGTAATAAATGGAGGTAATGATGTAAAAGAAAGCCCTTCCTGATAGTCAGGAAGGGCGCCGAGCAGTTTATATCTCTTCTTTTTCAAGGATAAGATAGTTCAATTCTTTTCTTGGAATCTTATTGTAGTCTTCCTTCTGTGTGAAATAGAAGACGATACCGATTAGAATCCAAATACCTAACGCAATATAAGATGGTCCAGATAAAGAAGACTCTAGGAACCATAGTGTTAACAAGAGGAAGAAAACAAAGGCACTAACCATACCGAGTGCAGAGAACACTTTTTTGCCAGGTGTTTTCATCACTTTGAACGCTGTCGCACAGCAATAAAAATAGGCGATGGTTACCCCAATGGAGGACATATCCACAACCCATAGCAGGGCCTGTCGTCCAAACCAAGGTGCAATCATACATATTAAAGCGGTGAAAATGATGCCAACATATGGTGTTCTATATTTCGGATGCAGGCGATGGAACATATCTGGCAGAATACGTGCACGGCCCATTGCAAACATTAGACGACTGGAGGATAAAAAGAATCCATTAAGTCCTGTGAAAATCCCCATCGTCAGTGCAAGAGCTATTACGAAGACACCTATACGGCCAAGGAGGCTTTCAATCGCTGCTCCAGTAGCCCAGGAGGACTGCATAGCAGCAAGCTCCTGCCACGGTTCAAGGCTAGCTACGATTAGAATCATTGCAGAATAGGCAATGCCAGCTGCCAGCAACGCATACACAATCAATTTGAATGCCTTGGAAGGAGGAAATTCAAATTCCTCAGCAGCTTGAGGTATATTATCAAAGCCAACATAAGCCCACGGAGCAATTGCTAAAATGGCTAGAATGGAACTGATTGCAGGTTTGCTCGGTTCAAATAGCGGCTGCATGTTAGCTGTAGATGCTGTGTCATTAAATATGGCTCCAAGTGCGAGCAGGATAATTCCTGATAAGAGCACCATCGTAAAGGTGAACTGAGTACGGCCGGAGAAACTAGCTCCTCGTACGTTAAGAAATGCAAATATAATAAGTGCTGTTGTCGAAATGAGCACCTCTCCTAAATAGACGTCCCATCCAGCGATGGTGTACAGAAAGCCTGTTTTGACTAAGCCTGGGAATAGAAATTTCCCGAGCAGGGCTAGTGCTGACGCGTTTAAGGCGACAATACACATGTACCCAAGTGTTAGGAACCAGCCTGCGATAAAGGCGTGGGTTCGACCAAATCCAATATAAGCATAGGCAAATTCTCCTCCTGATACAGGAAAATGCTTAATTAAAAAGCCATAGCTTACCCCAATAACCGTCATAAGTACGGCTCCTAAAAGCAGTCCGATAACAACAGCCAGCGGCCCTTTTCCGCCCATCCAATCTGTTGGAAGGACAAATGCTCCCCAGCCAACTGCTGATCCGAATGCTATAGCCCATACCCAGTGGGGCTTAAGCGTTCTGTCTAATTTTTTCCTCTTTGGATTATCCATAAATGATAAATGCCTCCTAGTGTAATTACAATCCTTACAAATTATACGAAATAAGTACGGATGCCTGTCAAATACGTGTGGGTCCTCTTGTATGTAGTCTACAATTGTGAGACGCATCTAGCTTCTCTGTAGCCTAGTTTTTTCTCATTTAAACGTAATTATTAAAAATTACTACACATTATACTCTCCATTCAAAAATACAAGAAACGCATTCACAAATATTGGCAGATGACAAGATTCTTGCTATCATTGCTTTATTAGACAACTCACCAGCAAAACCTAACCATTTTGTCGTAAATAACAAGAATTCCATCCATATACCCATCGCTAATATGACTTAAGAACCTATTTAGATTAACTTTTTGTTAAAGAATATAATAATAATTTCATTTCACTCCGGTTTGTGTTGTAATAGCTACACGCATATAGAAAAAAGTGTCGAGAGGCCCTTACATAAAGGATGAGAAGATGTCGTACAAAGTACAAGTTGCCAAATTATTTTTTCGAAGAGAAGATAGTATGTTTCAAATCAATAAAGCAGAAGCCATTACGCATCTATGGAAACGAATAAGCTTATTCTTATTGCTATCCATGCTTGTGTATGGCTTTACAGCATGGAAGGGCCTTGGAATGACCCCTTTCTCTGCTCAGGCTACCAGCTGGAGCTTTGCTACTTATGAAACCATGAAACTATTTTTCCTATCAGGTCGTGTGCTTTATGGATTGTTTTTTGCCTTGATTATTTTGTTTTACACCCCGTTCTTTTATTGGCTTTTTACTGGTATCAGCTATAAAAAGCTAATGACAGTGCAGTTAAATGTCTTATTTGTGCTGCTGTTGGAACGATTAACATGGGTAGCCTTTGTACAATATTTAGGACTGGAATGGTATGTGTCCCCTTTTTCCTTTGGGGTAATCGCATCCTATCTGACTGATATGGAATGGTTGATCTATTTTGGCGGAGCAGCCTCCTTGTTTCAAATTTGGGTTATGTGGCTCCAATCTAAAGCACTGTTCCTATTTTCTTCTATTAAGAAGTGGAAATTAGTGGTGATGGTTGTGCTACTTCACTTATTTTACTGGGCTGCAGCAGCAAGCTTAACCTATTATGATGTAGAGCTATTATCGTTTCTATAATTCGTTTGACAGAAAGGAGGAGGACCACTTTGAGAAGGAGAAAGACCAAGTTTTGGGCAACGGTTACTTTATTTGTGTTGTTTGGAGCCGTGAATATGTTCCTCGTCTGGTTTGATGAAGAGCAGGAATACATCGAGCAGCTTTCCTACATAGAAGAATGGGAGCAGGTCTTTGAAGAAGATCTGTATAACGATATTCAGGCTGAAGGTACATTTGAATCCTCAACAGAGCAGTACAGCTATTTTGATGAGCAGGCTGGGTCTTTTCAGAGGTTTTTAGTGCAAGAGGGGGATCAGGTAAGTGTCGGGGACCCTTTGTATGAATATGTTGTTCGTGATTATCAGGCGGACAAGCAGCGGCTGGAAAGTCAGGAGGAGCAAATGGAAGAAGAGGTAGATGCCTTGCAGGATTACCGAGATGCTGTTCAATCAGCAGATATTCCAACCCCTGAGGAGGACGAACGGCCGTTTGTTGATGCAGAACTATCTCAGGAAGAAAAAGTAGCCAAGGCAGAATTAGAAATGGAGCAAAAAGAGGCACAGCTAGAGGTAGTACAGGACCAGCTTAGTGCGTTGACGAATAATGGTGAAGTCATTGAGGTAGGGAGTCAGTATGAGGGAACGGTAACTACTATTAATGAGACTCTTGAAAATCCTGCCATTACAATAAAGCAAGACGAACTGGTAGTAAAAGGAACCATAAACGAGGGGGACCGGCATAAGCTAGCTACTGGAATGAAGACGGAAGGGTTTCTTCTCAATGAAGAAGAGTACTGGCAAGGGAAGCTAACTCGTTTATCCTCCTTCGCTGATCAGGAGGATGAAAAAACGAGCTATTACGAATTTACAGTGGAAGTGGAGGACCTCCCTGAAGAAACGTTAGGCGGCTATCACTCGACCGTTGCGTTTATTACAGAAGAAGCAGAAAATGCAACGACTGTCCAGATAGGCTGGGTGCAAGAACGAATGGAGGAACTCATTCCACCAGAGGAGCAAGAGGAAGAGGCGGCTGAGGAAGACGACAATCCTACAGACGAATCAGAGACCCCGGATCAACCGACGGATCAGGAGGACGCTGTGCCACTAAAGAAGCAACGATTTGTCTGGACTATTACAGATGAGGGAACTACAGTGACTACACCAATTGAAACAGGCTTAGTAATGGGGGATTTAGTACAGGTTACGAACGGACTCTCAACAGGGGTGTGGTTAGCGGACGAGAATGAACGGCAATTTCGGGAAGAAGCTCCCTTTATAACACCAATTAATCGAGACCATCTTTCCTTAACCTCTGTACAAGCACATGAAAACTGGTGGTATGGCATGAAGACCGGATTAATAGCACGATAGGAAAAGGGGCTGCTTCGAGTGAAATCGACAGCCCCTTTTGACCATTCAAAAAGAGGTGAACAGTATGAAAAAGGTATTAGTGACGGGATTTGAGCCCTTTTTACACTATCCAGTCAACCCCACTATGGAGATCGTACGAGAGCTTGACGAGGAACAAATTGGTGAGTACACAGTAGTAACTGATATTCTACCTGTAGACTTTCGACAATCAGGAAGAAATGTACTGGAGAGAATAGCAGCTGTTAAGCCGGACGCAGTAATAGCACTTGGGCTAGCGGCAGGGCGTTCGGCCATTACACCAGAGCGAATAGCAGTAAATTGTAATGATGGAGACAAAGACAATGAAGGTAATGTGCCTGGAGGTGAGAAGATACGGGAGGAAGGACCTGACGGAATCTTTTCTACTTTGCCTATACAAGAAATGGTAGAACGATTGAAGCATAAAGGTTATCCTGCTCATCTCTCCAATTCTGCCGGAACCTATCTTTGTAATCATGTCATGTACGAAGCTCTTTATTCTCTTCAGCACACAGATATACCTGCTGGATTTATACACATCCCCGCCTCTCATACATTAGCGATGCAAGTTCCTAATATCCCTAGTTGGTCTCAGTCTGATTTAACAGAGTCCATTAGAGTAGCGATATCATGTTTATCTAAGGGGGAATCATGATGGAGCATAGTCAACAGAAATTGGTAGTAACAGCATTCGATCGCCATTCCAGACGGGCCCACGTAGTTGCATATGAAAAAGCGGGTAATGTCTGGGTTCAAGCCTTGCCTGTTATGGAGGCTGTCATTGGAAAGAATGGGGTGGGTAAGCTTCAAGAGGGCGACGATAAAACCCCTCTTGGTACGTATCCTCTTGGCACAGCATTTGGATGGGGAGAACAGCCCTTACGTATGAGCTATCCCTATCGCATCATAACCAACCAGGATTACTGGGTAGATGATCCGGATTCAGATGAATACAATCAATGGGTTCATGTGGAAGGTGATCCTTCAGAGCAGTGGAAGTCGTACGAGGTGATGAATCATCCATTATATAAATACGGAGCGGTTATAGAGTACAATACAAATCCTGTGGTGAAGGGTAAAGGAAGTGCTATCTTTATTCATATGAAGCAGCCTGATACGGCATTTACTGCAGGCTGTGTGGCCTTGAAGGAGGCAGATGTAGTCAGGATACTGCAATGGCTGGAGGAAGATAAACACCCTGTTATTCATATAAGAACGAGCGAGTAAAGGAGGATGTCCGTGAAGAAATTAGCATATTGGCTTTTACCTGTAGCCTGGATGGGTATGCTGTTTTACTCATCCTCTACGCCATATCAAGAACAAACGTTGAAACCATTTCTAGCTTCATACATGGACCTGTCCTTTTTAAAACCACTTCTTCATCCGATTGTCTTTACCTATCACCATACAATCGTCAGTGTAGAACAGCTTGGAGTGGAGGGGTTTGTTGAGTTTTTCATTCGAAAGGGAGCCCATCTAGGGAGTTTTTTTATATTATTTGGATTGTTTTACATAGCACTGCATAAAGGTACAGCGAGCGAAAAGAAGAGGCTTTGGAGCTTGCTATTGACTATTTCCTACGCGGTTATAGATGAAATGCATCAAGGATTCACTCCTAATCGTACGCCATACTATGGAGACGTTATCATAGATACAGCAGGAGCCTTGTTAGCCCTCCTGCTTGTGACAACATTTCGAAACAAAAAACAAAAATAGACAAAATATCTGAAATTTATTGTGTAAAAAAGTTCTATTTAGTAGTATGATAGATTTCGAGGTGGTTTACTTGGAACATATGACGCAAGAAACTTTGCGCACAATCCTTGCAACACTTATTGAAAAAGCAGAAGACAGTACATTTACGAATACAGAAGAACTAATGAAACAATTAATTAGTGATCTTACAGCAACAAGGGTAAGAACATAACATACAGCTTCGAGCGCTTCCTCCTACCCGACTTAACCCTCATAAAAGGACACAAGAGTCGAATGATATGATATCTTTTCTGTTTTTTTCAAGAATTAGTGAAACAATTGGCAGGGTTGTATCGTCTATAGGGGAGAGAACTGAGTGAGGGTAATGCCCGTTGCAGGAAAACCACATTGGAGTGGTTTTTACATACCTATGATCTTTTTTTGTTTAGATGTGTCAAAAAGAGGTTATCAAATAATTGTATTACCTTGTTCTACAAATGAAAAAGGTATGGTATAATCCTTATTGTTATTTTGGACAGAATTGTAAATTTTTATTCCTAAAAGCTTAAAAAAATCGTTTTCCATGGAGCCATGATACCTTGCTGAATACGTGCAACGAACATCCCGGAGCAAGCGTAGAGGTCTGCTCATTCCTAATATGCGGCTTTATACAATCGCAGTAAAAACTGACAGATCAACTAATTAAAAAATAAGGCTTCAAAAACATAGATCGGGATATACTAATTGACGAGGAGGGTCTTTATGGAGTTTAAGGCCTTAATACTATGTTTTATTGCTTCAATCCTCATTACGCCATTTGTAAAAAAGTTGGCCATAAAAATTGGAGCGACAGACAAACCAAACCAGCGTAAAGTCCACCAAAAATTAATGCCGCGATTAGGCGGATTAGCCATATTTCTTAGCTTCATCATTGGAATGCTGTTCTTCTTCCCGGATAGCCAATATACTTTACCGCTCATTATAGGTAGTACGATTATTATTATTACCGGTGTATTAGATGATATGAGGGAATTATCCCCGAAGGTAAAAATGGCCGGTCAGCTAGCCGCTGCAATTGTTGTAGTGCTAGGCGGGGTCGAGGTAGAATTCATTAATCTTCCTTTCGGTGAAGGAAAATTAGAATTTGGCATGTTTAGTGTACCAATCACCATTTTATGGATAGTAGGAATTACCAACGCAATTAATCTGATTGATGGGTTAGATGGATTAGCCGCCGGTGTTTCTTCCATTGCCTTACTAACCGTTTCGGGCATGGCGATTACGATGGGGAATACCTTCGTAGTAATGGCTGGATTTATAACTTTAGGAAGTACGTTAGGTTTCCTTATCTACAATTTCTACCCAGCTAAGATATTTATGGGAGATACGGGAGCATTATTCCTGGGTTACATCATTAGTGTGTTATCCCTATTAGGATTTAAGAACGTAACGCTATTCTCCTTTGTTATTCCAGTTATCATATTAGGTGTCCCTATATCTGATACCATTTTTGCAATCGTACGCCGCTTTGTTCATAAGAAACCATTATCATCACCAGATAAATCGCACTTACACCATAATTTGCTGCGTTTAGGTTATAGTCATCCGGAAACAGTGCTGATGATTTATGCGATGGCTTCACTGTTCAGTCTGGCAGCAGTTATCTTCTCGCAAGCAACGATGTTTGGCTCCGTCTTCGTCATATTCATCCTGCTTGTACTAATCGAATTAGTTGTAGAAGTTACCGGTCTAGTAGGACAAAATTACCGCCCTATTCTAAACCTAGTTAAAGATTATCGTACGAAGCGATAAAACCAAAACACGCTGTTCTGTGAAGAACAGCGTGTTTTTTTTGTGTTTTTCCCGGGAAATAATTTGTCACCAAATGTTGAAATTAAGAGGATGGATAGGCTTAATGCACCACCTTATTTCGAATCGTTACCTATCAGGTGTTACATCCTCTTCCATATAGGAAACATCGCCTGTTGTTATCTCTACCTGGTCGCTCGTTAAATCAACCATCCATGATGTAAAGGTCTCTTCACTTCCCTCTTCTACAAAGACGTCTATTTCTACATGCTCCAGGTATTCCATTCTGTTAATGCTGTATGGACTAGAGCGCAGTTCATTTTCCAGCTTGCCGAGGAGGCTGTAATCTGCCTTTATAGTCATGGTACGCATTAATTGTCTTCTTACAATACCTGTTGTGTTCAATGCTTCTGAGGTAGCGTTACCATAGGCGCGAATCAGCCCTCCAGCACCAAGCTTAATCCCGCCAAAGTATCGAGTAATGACCACGGCAGTATCCTTTAGCTCCTTCTGCTTTAGTACATTAAGAATAGGTACTCCTGCTGTGCCGCTGGGCTCTCCATCATCATGCGCCTTTTGAATATGATCTGTTTCTCCAATCATATAAGCAGAGCAATTGTGGGTGGCATCCTTGTGCTTCTTTTTTATAGATTGGACAAATTCCTTGGCTTCTTCCTCGGTCTCCACTCGCTTCACATAGCCGATGAAGCGTGATTTCTGGATTACTATTTCGTCGTTACCTTCGCCTTTTACCGTAAAATAAGAATTTAGCATGTTGCATTAAACCTCCTAAAACTTCATTATAAGGTTAAGGAATACATACGGCAAACGATTTACGAACCTGTAAAAATAAGCATTTTTTTCTTTTCATCCTATAAAAACCCCCATAAATAATTGTAGGTAAAACGAATGAGTATATGAACATATTGGAGGAGACGCTTGTATGTCGGAGAACAAAATTGGTGAAAAAGCACTTGATTCCATCATTGGTGAAATGGTGGATACAGTAACGAATAGTAAAGACGAAATATTTGAAATCGGAGAGCAATCGAGAGTCGAATACGAACAACTCGAAAGCGAACTGAAGGACACCAAAAATCAAGTAGTGGAAATCATCGAAGAAGGTGACAAGCTAGAGAGACAAGTACGCTTCTCCCGAATGAGGCTCTCAGAAGTCAGTAAGCATTTTGATAAGTACTCGGAAGACCAAATTCGTGAGGTGTATGAGCAGACTCACCAACTCCAAATGCAACTCTCTGTCAAACGGGAGCAGGAAAAACAGCTGAGAGAAAAACGAGATGAACTGGAACGGCGGCTTCGGCGCTTAGAAGAAACGCTGGAGCGCGCAGATGCCCTGGGTGCGAAAATTTCGGTAGTGCTAAATTACTTAAATACAGACTTTAGACAGGTTACCGAAACATTAGAGGACGCCCGGGAGAAGCAAGCATTTGGACTGCAAATCATTGAGGCTCAGGAGGAAGAACGAAGAAGACTTTCCCGGGAAATTCATGATGGTCCTGCACAAATGCTTGCCAATGTCATGCTGCGGTCTGATTTAGTGGACCGTACGTTTCGGGAGCGAGGCGTTGATCAAGCCATAAACGAGATCAAAGATGTGCGTAAAATGGTCCGGAATGCATTATATGAGGTACGTAGAATTATTTATGATCTCCGACCTATGGCTTTGGATGACCTCGGTCTTGTTCCAACATTGAAAAAGTATTTGGCAACGATTGAAGAGTACAATACACTGTCTATTCAATTTACTTCTTCCGGCGAAGATAAACGTCTTGACTCCAAATATGAGGTAGCACTTTTCCGCCTTGTTCAAGAAGCAACACAAAACGCAGTGAAACACGCAGAAGCACAAAACGTTCATGTTAAATTTGAATTAACAAAGTATCATGTAAACATCATTGTAAAAGACGACGGAAAAGGCTTTGATACTTCTGAAAAACGCGAAAATTCCTTCGGTCTAGTTGGCATGAAGGAGCGTGTAGAAATGCTCGACGGGGAGTTAAGCATTGATTCTGAAATTGGTAAAGGCACCATTATTATGATACAGGTTCCACTGAATAAGTAGATTACGTAAAGACTATTATCTATTACCTGTTTATATTATAATGGGATATATAGAGGACGACTTTATATTGGTGACAGAACGCCTATATAAAGTGTATCCCTTATGAAAGACTCATTTACAGGGATAACAAGGGGAAACAGTAAAGAGAGAAACGCTCGAGAAATAGACTGTGGAATTTATGGATATGGGAGGATACGAAGCCATGACCACTCGTATATTGTTAGTTGATGATCATAAATTATTCCGTGAAGGAGTAAAACGCATCTTAGAATTTGAACCAAGCTTTTCTGTTGTAGCAGAAGGTGACGACGGCAATGCAGCTTCACAATTAGTTGGAGAATTTTCACCAGATGTGGTGTTAATGGATATTAACATGCCACAGGTAAATGGTGTACAAGCGACAGCTGAACTTATTAACGAATATCCAGATTTAAAAGTAATTATATTATCCATTCATGACGACGAGAACTATGTGACGCATGCCTTGAAAACAGGTGCGCAAGGATACTTACTAAAGGAAATGGATTCCGATGCTCTAATCGAAGCAATTAAAGTTGTTAGCGAGGGCGGATCCTATCTTCATCCAAGAGTTACACATAACCTTGTACGAGAATATCGCCGTCTGGCAGAAGACGGCGGCGGTGGAACAGCTCAGGCGAGTAAAACCATCGAATATCGTAAGCCTCTCCATCTGTTAACAAGACGTGAGTGTGAAGTCTTACAGCTATTAGCTGATGGAAAGAGCAATCGTGGCGTGGCAGAAGCACTATTTATTAGTGAGAAGACCGTAAAGAACCATGTTAGCAATATTCTACAGAAAATGAATGTAAATGACCGTACACAGGCAGTAGTTACGGCCATTAAAAATGGTTGGGTAGAAGTTATATAATGGATACCCCTTTAGCTCTGGAATGAATCCCATTCTGGAGCTTTTATTTTTTACAATAAGATGGGTGCAATCCCGCTCTATGTACGATAGAATAAATGAAGAGTTTACATATTTTTTCATTCCTATGCCTACTGTATGTTAGATGATTATTAAACTAGATTCTTGAAAGTCAGCACTAGCGTCGATTCCTTTCATCTGGACAGCTTATCTTCTCGACTGATAAGGAAGTTCATGGCGCTTTTGTTTTTCTTTAGGATTAGGAAATAGAGGGAGTACGATAAGATGAAAACAGCAATCTTAACGGATAGTACAGCCTATTTGTCCAAAGAAGCAAGGGAACAGCTGAATATTCATATGGTTCCGCTCAGTGTGACAATTGGAAACGAAACCTACCGTGAAGAAATAGACTTAAGTGCTGATGATTTCTTTGATATGGTTCGAGGTGCTGAAGAGCTTCCGAAAACATCGCAGCCTTCTATTGGATACATTACAGAGAAGCTGGAGGAATTAGCTCAGGATTATGATGCAGTCGTCGCTATCCATCTATCCAGCGGCATTAGCGGGACCTATCAATCGACAGTCAGTGCTGGGGATATGGTGGAAGAGCTTGATGTGCATGTATTCGATTCAGAAATAAGCTGTATGGCCCAAGGATTCTACGTGTTAGAAGCAGCTGATATGGCAAATAACGGAGCTACTGCGGAGCAAATTATGGAGCGTCTCCATCAAATGAAGCACACAGTGCAGGCCTATTTCATGGTAGATGATTTGACGCATCTCCAGCGAGGAGGCCGTTTAAGCGGTACCCAAGCCTTTGTCGGAAGCCTGTTACAGGTGAAGCCCGTTCTTCACTTCTTGGATACGAAGATCGTCCCGTTTGAAAAAATCCGCACCCGGAAGAAAGCGCTGAAGCGCGTGAAGGGTCTTTTTGAAGAAGAAGCTCAAGAAGGAGATCCTATGCGTGCCACGATTATTCATGCTAACCGGGAAATGGATGCCCAAGAAATTGTAACAGAGCTCCAAAGTAAATACCCGAATGTTGAATTTATAGTTAGTTACTTCGGACCAGTGATCGGTACACATTTAGGAGAAGGTGCTATCGGCATCGGCTGGTATAAGCAATAACCTCTTCGAAGAAAGCGTCATGCAGAAGCTTATTCCGCATGGCGTTTTTATATAACAAAATGAAAAGGAGATTACCTATGAACTTTCCCCTTGTCACCCCCTCTTTAGATTGGATTCCCCATCCAAACCCCACTGCGAATCCACCGCAAGATAAGGCAATGCAATTAGCAGGAAGAATTTGGATTGAGCATACCCTACCCTTAACCTTGGCAGAAAAAAAGCAATTCATGAAAGCTGGATGGCTCACATCGGTTCGTGCAATCACGAAGAGTTGGCGTGGATACCACTGTCGCCGATGCGGTAATAGTACACAGCGGTTATTAGCACCTTGGCCGTGCAATTGTGGACAGAATTGTCGATATTGCAGGGCATGTATTGAAATGGGAAGAATAGCTAGTTGTACGTCCCTCTACTTGTGGACAGGTGCTGACCTGCAATGGATCACCACTCCAGATGCTTGCCAATGGAACGGAACGCTTAGTCCGTTTCAACAGCAAGCATCCACAACGATTCAAAAAGCAATAGTGGACAGAAGAGAGCTGCTCGTATGGGCCGTTTGCGGTGCAGGTAAAACGGAAATGCTCTTCCAAGGGTTAGCCAAGGCTTTCGAACAAGGCATGCGTGTTTGTCTTGCCACTCCGCGTGTAGATGTTGTGCAGGAATTAAAGCCGCGTTTTGCCGAAGCTTTTCCACAGGTAAAGTTAGCTGCATTGTTTGGCGGAACAAAGGATGTGGATAACGGCTCCCAATTTATTGTAGCAACAACGCATCAGCTGTATAAATATGCGCGCGCCTTTGACGCCATCATTATTGATGAAGTCGATGCTTTTCCATACCACGCGGACAAGTCACTCCATTTTGCAGCTAACCGAGCAGCCAAACATCACGCAGCTCGCATCTATCTTACCGCCACGCCCAGATGGCATATGAAATGGAGGTCCCATTGGAAGCACCTTCCTACTACGTTTGTACCGCAGCGCTATCATGGACATCCTCTCCCTATTCCCCAATTCATTTCCTGCTTTGGCATTCCCTCTTATATGAAGAAAGAGAAGCTGCCTCCTTCCTTTTATCAATGGCTACAGCAACGGAATAAAGCTAGACGGCTGATTATTTTTGTGCCGACCATTCCAATGGCAGAAGCACTAGCGGAAAGGATAGAGAATGCTGTATTTGTTCATAGCGAAGATGAGCATCGCGCAGACAAAATAACCCGCTTTCGTGAAAAACAATTCCCCGTATTGATTGCTACCACCATTCTCGAAAGAGGGGTAACGTTTCCTTCTGTGGATGTAGCGGTACTACAGTCGGATCATGCTGTGTTTGACGAGGCAGCGTTGGTTCAAATCGCCGGGCGAGCTGGCCGCAGCGCCGATGACCCCACTGGTGAGGTCATATTTTTTCACAGTGGTAGGACAGAAGCGATGGAGAAGGCGCGACATTCGATTATGACGATGAATAAACGTGCCGAGCGGGGGTGGTGAGTGGTGTATTGCCTGTGGTGCGATGAAGTTATCGTTGAAAATGTCACGTGGAGTACTCTATTCTCCCCTGCCCAAACAACCAGGTTATGTGTGACATGCGCTAAACGGTTAGAAACGTTAGCAGATACACAATGTCCGCGCTGCTCCAGGGAGAGCAAGGAATCCACTCTTTGCCACGATTGTGAGCGATGGAAAGCACATGGATGTTCCCTACATCGCAATTACTCTTTGTTTCCATATGGAGGTTTTATGAAGGAAGTGATGGCGAAGTGGAAATATCGAGGCGACTATCGTTTAGTGGACCTGTTTGACAGTCAGCTTCAGAAAAAGTATCGAGAATGTTGGCCGAGGGGGCAAGCTGTTATTGTCCCCATTCCCTTGAGTGAGGAAAGATTTGCAGAAAGAGGATTTAATCAGGCTGAAGCGCTGGCCAGGTGCGTGACCAACAAGCCGATTCAGGCCTTAAGTCGCATACATTCGGAAAAACAATCCAAGAAATCTAGGAAAGACCGCATGATGGCATCCAATCCATTTCGCGTGGAAATACCTATAAACAAGCCTGTCATTTTAGTCGATGACATATATACAACAGGAAGAACACTTGAATTTGCTGCACAAGTTTTAGTAGAAGCCGGTACTCCTAGCGTTGAATCGTTTACACTTGTAAGAGGATAAGCGGTAAAAAATGTTCATCAGCCCTTTTAGAAATGAGCTAGCTGACGATATAATAACTATACTAGATGTGCAGGAGGATGGATGATGGGGGAATTATCTAATTGCCCACGCTGTAACGCCTTGTTTATGAAAGGGGTTCGAACAGTGTGCGAGAATTGCTATAAAGAAGAAGAGCTACAATTTGAGAAAGTGTATCAATATATAAAGAAGAAACAGAATAGATCGGCAACGGTCGATGATGTGATCGAGTCAACAGGAGTGGAGCGAGAACTAATCATGAAATTTGTGAAGGAGCATCGACTCCACACCTCCATGTTTCCGAATCTATCGTATGCTTGCGAGAAGTGCGGGTCTTCTATACAAGAAGGGAAAATTTGCAATGCCTGCACAAAAGAGATTAAAGAAGGACTAAAACGTGAACAGGATATAGAAGATGTCAGGAAGACGAACCTAGCCCGAGAACAAGAAAGCCGCGCGTACGTATCCGGCGTGTATTCAAGAAATCGCCACAAATAATTAAACATTTCTTTACAAATACCGATAGTAAGGATAAGAAAACGTCGTTAAATCAGGGAGAGGAAGGTGAACATCATGAAAATAAATGGTCCAAACCATTCAAATCTAAACCCATATCGAAAGAACATCCAAAAGCAGCAGGATATGCCTAAATCACACACTCAAAGTGATAAACTTGAAATCTCAAATCAAGCTAAGCAGCTTCAAGAGAACAACAAATCACTAGAGGCACGCCAGAAACGAGTAGAAGATCTGAAGAACCAGGTGCAATCTGGTAACTATCATGTAGATGCCCAAAAGTCAGCAAAGAGCATAATAAAATTCTGGACAAACAACTAAAGGAGCATAGTACATGTCCATTACATCGATTGTGTCGGTCATGGATAAGCTGAGCTCCCTTCACGAGAGCCTGTTAGCCCTGTCTAAAGAAAAAACGGACATGTTGAAAGAAGGAGACTCCAAGGCCCTGCAAACTCTTCTTGTGAAGGAGCGTAAGCATATCCAAGCCATTACGCAAATAGAAAATGAACGCAGTGCACTCGTTGCCGACTGGTTTCACCAGCAAGGCTTGAAGGAGGAGCCAACCATTTCTGCCATGCTGGAGCATTTATCCGAGCATGAACAAGCTCCACTAACGGATGCATACGAACGCCTCGTAAGCGCCCTGACGGCATTAAAGCAGCAGGAAGAGTTGAACAAAGAGCTTACTCACCAATCCTTGCAGTTTATCGAGTTATCCCTCGACATGCTTCAGCCGTCCATGAAGAACATGAACTACTCAAGCCCAGGAGCAGCACAGCAGGAAGGTGCAAGCAGGTCTGTATTTGATTCAAAAGCATAAAGCAAAGTAAGGAAGAGAGGAATTCCATCATGTCATCAACATTTCATGGACTGGAAGTAGCCAGACGAGGGATGTCTGCGCAGCAATCAGCCCTTTACACGACCGGCCACAATATCTCAAATGCCAATACCCCTGGATACTCCAGACAGCGAGTAAACTTTGAACAAACATCCCCGTTCCCGCCAGCCTCCCGTAATCGCCCGGAAATTCCAGGACAAGTAGGATCAGGGGTCGAAGCGGGAACAATTGAAAGAGTTCGGGAATCGTTTCTAGACGATCAATTTCGCGGAGAGAACCAAAAGGTCGGCTACTACGGCACCAAAAGTGAAGCACTAAGTAAAATGGAAGAAATTATGAACGAGCCATCCGAGCAAGGTCTGTCTAAAACGATGGATCGCTTCTGGCAATCGTTACAGGACCTTTCCACACAGCCTGAGGATTCTGGGACAAGATCTCAAGTGAAGCAGCGTGGAGTGGCGGTCGCGGAAACGTTTAATTTTTTGTCGAACTCCCTACAAGGGATTCAGCAGGATTACAAAAATCAAATTAAAATCGCTGAGAAGGAAATTAATTCGCTAGCAAAGCAAATTGATGGACTGAATAAACAAATCGCTGAAGTAGAACCACACGGATACCTTCCAAACGACTTGTACGATGAGCGCGATCGTCTCGTCGATGAACTATCCCAACATGTAGACATTAAAGTCACCACCCAATCCTCTAGTAACTCATCATTAGAAATGGCCCAAGGTAAATATACTGTAGAAATCGTGGACGGAAGCGGCAATGCAGTATTTGGAGGCCAGCCACTAGTAGATGGGGCTGGTGATACGTATAATGAGCTGACCGTAAACGCAGATGGGGTAGATGGTTCCATAAACACGATGTCCCTTGGCGGCTCTACGATTAACGCAGAAAATTTCAGTTCAGTAGGAAAAATGATGGGGTTAATCGATTCTTACGGATTCGAACAAGGCGGTAAAGCAGTCGGAACCTATCCGGAAATGCTCGAAACGTTAGATAACATGGCCTTTGCCTTTGCTAACGAATTCAATCAAGTACATAGCTCAGGACAAAGCCTGAACGAAATTAATAGTGGCACCACAGCCAACCAAAACTTCTTCACAGCCCAGGGCACTGCTAAAGGCTATGCCAGCACTATGACAGTAGATGCAGCCATCCTCAACGACCCAAACAATATCGCAGCCGCGAACACCGGAAACGCAGGGGACGGAGGCAATGCACTGGACTTAGCAGATGTAGGCAGCACCACATTGGATTACGACAACGACGGCACTAACGACTCTACCTTCAGCAGCTTTTATCAAGGAGTCATTGGCGAAATGGCCATCCAATCACAGGAAGCAACCCGCTTGCACAATAACTCGGAAACCCTTCGCCAATCCGTTGAAGAACGCCGCCAATCCGTAAGCGGTGTTTCACTGGATGAAGAAATGTCGAACATGATTAAATTCCAGCACGCCTACAACGCAGCTGCAAGGAATTTAACGACCATCGACGAAATGCTAGATAAAGTCATAAACGGCATGGGCCGAGTAGGAAGGTAGGTGACACCTAATGCGCGTAACACAAGGAATGCTATCCAATAACATGCTCCGCAACCTAAGCAACAGCTACGAGCGGATGGGAAAATATCAGGAGCAGTTATCCACAGGGAAGAAAATCAGCAAGCCAAGTGATGATCCGGTTGTAGCGATGAAGGGGATGAGCTATCGCACTCAGCTAACCGAAATTGAGCAATTTAGTAGAAACGTAGGAGAAGTAAACAATTGGATGGAAAACTCAGATGCAGCTCTTGATAAGACGACAGATGCATTACAACGATTAAGAGAATTGGCAGTTCAGGCCAGTAATGGTTCTTACGAAGAGGGACAGCGTGGGAATATCGCTAAAGAGGTCCGTCAGTTAAAAGAGCATCTTGTTGATATTGGGAATACCAAGGTAAACAACAAATATATTTTTAATGGAAATGACACAACAACTGAGCCAATATCCTCTACGGGTCCAACTAGCGCTGCTACCGGTGACCCGGAAGTAGTTCCTTCCACTAACACAAACGATGTAAAGATTGAAGTATTCTCTGGGGTTTCTATCAAAACAAATATTACTCCTAATAATGTATTTAGTGATGACTTGTTTAAGGATATAGATACCTTTATTGGTAAATTAGAAGGAAATGTAAATGGTGATTTAAGTGATTCGATTGGAGATATTGCCAAGCATATTGATAATACAGTAAACGCACGTGCTGACCTTGGCTCCAGAATGAATCGTGTAGAGTTAATAGAAGATCGAATTGCTACACAGGAACTAACGGCAACTAAAAATCTTTCGGATGCGGAAGATGCAGATATGGAGAAGGTCATTACAAACCTAAAAACGCAGGAAAGTATACATAGAGCAGCACTGGGTGTAGGGTCGAGAATTATACAACCAACCTTATTAGACTTTTTACGATAGGCTATCTGGAAACAGATAGCTTTTTCTTTCTGATGGCAGCATTCTATACAAGGAGGTGCACTGCTTTGGAATTACCACAGGTGCAAATCAGTACAACCGATGCCAAGCTGGGGTTAACTATAAAAAAAGCCCGTGTAGATATTCAACAGCCGAACGCTGAGGTTGCCATAGAGCAAACAGAAGCCACTCAAAGAATAGAACAAAAACCGGCTAAATTGACCATTGATCAAAGTAACGCATGGCGTAATTTAGACTTGAAGAATATTCTTGAAAGAACTCGTGAACTAGCTGAACATGGAAATCAAACCTGGATGGAGAATCTTGCAAAAATGGCTGGGGAAGGCGACGAACTCATGCGAATTGAATACGGAGGTAATCCCATTGCCTCTCAGGCCAAAAGAAACGCAGAGCTTACCTTCGAACTTCAGCCGGATGGAATGCCGGTTTATGACTTAGTATCTATCCATGTAGAGAGAAACGAGCCTATTATCCAAAATGAACAAAACCTCCCAAAAATCACTACTACGAGAAAAAATCCTGAGTTTATATATGAACGTGGAAGTGTTACAGCTAAACTAGAACAGTTTCCAACGATAGATATAGATGTGAAAAACTTAAAATTCAAAGGAACTCAAGGTTTTGAAATAACTATATAAAGAAGGGTTGACACATGAATATTAAAACCAAATTTTTTGGAGAACTCACGATAGAAGAGGAACGTATTATAGAATTCCCTAACGGTTTACCAGGGTTTGAAGACGAGAAGAGGTTCGTCTTATTGAACATTGATGAGAGTGGTACGTACCAATCACTGCAATCCGTGGACCGAGAAGAGGTAGCGTTAGTCGTTACAAACCCTTACTTATTTTTTTCAGATTATGAATTTCATCTTGATACAAATACATTGGAATTGCTGAATATTAATAGACAGGAAGACGTATCTATAATAACTGTATTAACGCTGGAGGAGCCTTTTCATAACACAACCGCAAATTTACAAGCCCCTATCATCCTTCATGTAAATGAACAAATAGCAAAACAAATCATACTAATGGATACATCATATAGCACGAAACACCACATTATGACGAACGAGAAGGGCGGGGAGTCACATGCTCATTCTGAACCGTAAAGTGAACGACTCCATCCAGATCGGAGATGACATAGAAATTAAAGTAATAGCTATAGAAGGGGAGCAAGTCAAAATTGGAATTGAAGCCCCAAGGTCATGGGACGTTTACCGAAAAGAAATATATTTAAAAATCCAAGAAGAAAACAAGACCGCAAGCAGCACTTCAAATGATTTAGTCAATCTATTAAAAAATGACAAGAAAGACTAAACAAAAACCGTATAGTTCCGATATATATAATGTAAAGCCAAGGATACAAAAGACGGCCGACTTAGTACCATGGCAACCACATACTTAAACAGTTCACAAGGACGTGAACTCTACCATTCAAGGAGGAATTATTAACATGCGTATTAATCACAATATCGCTGCATTGAACACTCACCGTCAGCTTAACCAAGCGAACACTGCTAACCAAAAGTCTATGGAGAAATTATCTTCTGGTCTTCGTATCAACCGTGCTGGAGACGATGCAGCAGGTCTTGCTATCTCCGAAAAAATGCGTGGTCAAATCCGTGGTTTAGAGCAAGCTTCTCGTAACGCTCAAGACGGTATCTCTCTAATCCAAACAGCTGAAGGTGCTTTGAATGAAACACATTCCATCCTACAGCGTATGCGTGAACTAACTGTTCAAGCTGGTAACATGGGTACGAACGAAGGAGAAGATTTGAGTGCTATCCAGGAAGAGATTGGCGAGCTTCAAACTGAAATTACTAAAATCAGTGAAAGAACTGAATTTAATGGTAAAACATTAATGGATGGTTCTTTTGCAAGCGGCATTGCTGATATTGATTTCCAAATTGGTGCTAATACTGGTCAGCAATTATCTATTAACATTGCAGACATGGGTGCTACATCTCTTAGTGTGAATAGTATTGATGTAACATCTTTTTCTGGACCGACTGATGTAGACAGTGCGTTAGATTCAATTGATAGTGCAATCAGCACAGTTTCCTCTCAACGTGCTAGTCTCGGTGCTAACCAAAACCGTTTAGAGCATACGATAAGTAACCTTGATAACGCTAATGAAAACCTAACTGCTGCTGAATCTCGTATCAGAGATGTGGATATGGCAAAAGAAATGATGAACCAAACGAAACAAAACATTTTGGCTCAAGCATCTCAATCAATGCTTGCGAAAGCAAATCAGCAGCCACAAGGAGTACTTCAGTTACTTCGTTAATAATGCGAGAGGCCTTAAAAAAAGGCCTCTTTATTATTTTAAGGAGGAAAGGAATTGAACATGGGTACTATCTCATTATGTATGATAGTTAAAGATGAAGAACAGTTTTTGGAAACTTGTTTGGAAAATGCTAAAAACCAAGTAGATGAAATAATAATAGTGGATACCGGATCTAGTGACTCAACAATTCAGATTGCTTCCCGATATACAGATAATATTTATACATTCACATGGAACAATGACTTCGCAGAAGCTAGAAATTTCTCTATTAGGAAAGCAACTAGTGAACACATCCTTATTTTGGATGCTGATGAATACATAAATGATGAAATTACTATAAAAGATTATGTGGATGATGTGAACGATGTTTATAGCGTTGGGATAGTAAATTTCGGCAGTAATGGAGCTACATTTTCACACGAAGCACATAGATTATTTAGAAATAATATTGGTCTTACATACTATGGTAAACTACATGAGGACATAATGGTTTCAGAGAACCATAGATTGGGATTTTTACCATCAGCTATATATCATGTAGGATACAGGGATGATGTTATAACAAAGAAGGATAAAAGAAATAGAAATTCAACAATACTGCAAGAGGAGGTCAAAGAAAATAGAAGTGGATTTAATTTATATAACTTAGGTAAAGAATACAGACTTACTGGAGAGTATGAGAAGGCAATTGAAGTATATAAAGAAGCATATTCAAAGAGTAAAGAAAAAGTCTTTTTAAATGATTTATTATTTAACCTTATAGATGTATTACGTTTACAGAATAGACTTAAAGATGCTTTGCAATTGTGTAATGATGCAATTGAATTATTCCCAAACTATACTGACCTTTTCTTTTTAAGAGGCTTTATCTATTTCGATTATGGCTGTTATCCAAAAGCGATTGAGGCTTATCGGCACTGTCTTAATTTGGGAGAGGTAGAGAGGGGAGTTACTAGAACCGGCGTAGGAAGCTTTTTAGCACATTATCAAATAGCTAACAGCTATTATGAAATGAATGAAAAAGGAAAAGCTTTGGAAAGTCTATGTGATTCTATTAATAATAACAAATATTATATGCCTGCATTATTAAAATACTCTCAACTCCACCTTCAATTGAAATTACCTAATTCAACACTCATCTCTTTCTTTAAACAATTGTTTAATTTTAATGAGAGAAAAGATTATGAAACAGTAGTTTCAAGTTTATATAATTCCAGACACCCATTACTGTATCATTTTTTAAATCTAAATATCTTGCCAAGTAATTTAATTGCTGTTGGTCGTATGCTACATGGTGAGTATAACTCCGCGAGAGAGCTTATATTACTAAGCTCTAACAAGATTTTCTCAGAGAATTCAGCTGAATGTCTTCTATTGTCTTTTGTACTACAGGACAAGGATCTTCTAAATAAAGCTATAGAAATAAGTGAAGTTAATGAAGAGAAGAGTTTGCTTTATGACTTAATACTAAATAATAATGAGTTGATGCATAGTTCATGTAAAAAATGGTCGTTATCCGAAGAAACCATTGATTTATTAATATCAGTACTAAAGATGCTTCTTATTATTGATAATAAGCATGTCAATGTTTATTTGCAAAGCATACTGAATGTAAACGATATGCTGAATCTGAAAATCTCTGACTTGCTTAGGGAGTTTTCTTTATATAATGAATCCACGTACATACTTTCTTCCTCAGATTCAACAAATTATGAAATAACTTTAAAGCATATTGGTCTTAACTATTTCCATGAACATTCATATGAAGAAGCGCTAAATTATTTGTCTTGCTTAGAACATACAACGTCTAGTTTTGTAGTGCTTCACATTTTATATGAATTGTACCTTAACAACCAAGATGAAGAGGGGGCTTTTAGGATAATAACTAGAATGAGAACACTATTTCCGGAGGAGCTATTGTCAGATTTATCTCCCCTTAATAATGTTTATTGAATAATAAATATTTCTTAAAAGGATGGACATCAATGAGTGTATTAGTAAGTATTAATTGTACTACGTATAATCATGAGGAACATATAGGAGATGCTCTTGAAGGTTTTCTAATGCAGAAAACGGATTTTGATTACGAGATACTAATCGGAGAAGATTGTAGTACTGATAATACGTTAAAAGTTATTAGATCCTATCAAGATAAACATCCAGACCGAATTAAGTTAATTATTTCTGAGACAAATAAAGGAGGAAGGAGAAATTCGTTAAATTTACTTAACATATCTGAAGGTACTTACATCGCCAAATGTGAGGGAGATGACTTCTGGACAGATCCATATAAGTTGCAGAAACAAGTAGATGTTATGAGGAAGAATCCAAATTGTACATTGTGTGCTCATGGAGCTACCATAACAAACGCTCAAAAAGTTCCGACAGGTGATGTAGTTAATCCATATAATCAAAGTACGTTTGTACAGATGCAGCATATTATTACTCACGGTGCAGTAATGTTTCCTACATGTTCCCTTTTATATAAAAAAGAGGCTTTGGAGAATTTACCAAATTTTTATTACAATGCGCATGTAGGGGATTACCCTCTAATTATGATTCTTGCTAGTAGAGGAGACGTATATTATTTAAATGAGTTGATGTCTGTGTACAAAACAGGTGTAGCAGGATCTTGGACACAAAGAACATTATCAGGTGAGGACCAAACATATAAGTCTATAAAAAACCTGGAAAAAGATATGTGGATATTGAATGAATTTAATAGCTTTACGAAAGGTGTATATCAATCATTTATAAATGATGCTAAAAATAATAGAAAAAGAGTAATCATGTCATCTATAAAAGACTACTTAGAAAGAATAAAGCACCTTTAAATTCGCAAAAATAATTTACTCATGTAAGAGAGGTAGTATTGATGAAATTAGGAATAATGCAGCCTTACCTTTTTCCTTACATAGGATACTTTCAATTAATTAATGCAGTAGATACATTCGTTTTATTTGATGATGTGCAATATATAAAAAGAGGGTGGATTAATCGCAACCGAATTCTTGTTAATGGAAGAGAACATTTATTTACCTTTAGTATAAAAAAAGCTTCTCAACATAACAAAATTAATCAAACGTTTTTTTCAGAAAGATTTCCACATGAAAAAGATGACTTTTTAAAAACACTGCATGCTAATTACAAAAAAACAGAAAATTATAATGTTGTGTACAGTATAGTGCAAGAGGCATTAAATATAAATGTAGATAATAATGTGAGCGAAGCAATTAGAAAGAGCATTTTATTAATAAATAATTACCTCGATATTCAAACTGAAATTATAATGTCTTCTTCATTAGATAAGAAAGAGAGTGTAGCAGGACAAGAGCATATCTTAGAAATATGTAATCGACTTGGTGCAAGTAAATATGTAAATGCAATAGGCGGAAGAGATTTATATTCATCCCACTCTTTTAGGGAGCAAAATATAGATCTCATGTTTTTAGAACCGACAAGAATGGAATATAAGCAGTTTAACAATAATTTTATTCCAAATTTGTCTATTATTGATGTACTTATGTTAAATAATAAAAATAAAATTAAACAATTATTAGATTGCTATCATTTAATAAAATAGATGCAATATATACTAAACAATGTGCAGGAGAAATTGCAGTGTCAAATTATAAAAGAATTATATCAATACACGGTGCTCCTAGGTCAGGAACCTCCTGGTTAGGTCAGCTTTTCGATAGCTCCCCAAATGTTATGTATAAATTTCAACCACTCTTTTCCTATGCATTTAAGGATTTTCTTTCTCTAAATAGTAACTATCAAGATATAAAGCATTTCTATGATTCTTTATACCACTTTGAAGATGATTTTTTGGATCAACTCGATAAGAAATCCTCAGGTAAATATCCCATTTTTCAAAGGAAGTTAATAGAACCAGAATTTTTAGTATTGAAAATGGTTAGATATCATTATCTAATACCATACCTAACTTCTATGGAAAAGAAGTTGAAAATAGTTGCTATCGTTAGGAATCCATGTGGTGTACTAAACTCGTGGAGGAAAGCTCCTCGTGAATTTTTACCACATTGGGATTTTGAAAACGAATGGTTATTCGCCCCGGCTAAAAATCAATTTAAGCCTGAAGAATATTATGGATATCATCGGTGGAAGGAATTAGCAAAATTATTTTTATATATGGAAAGTAATTTTAAAGATTCTATCCGTATTATTCAATATGAGGATTTAGTTCGTGATCCATTAAAAACAATTGAAGATGTGTACCATTTTTGTGGACTAGATATAAGTAATCAAACTTTGAAATTTATAAAATCGTCTACATCCTCATATCAAGAGGATGCTTACAGTGTGTATAAAGGGAACAAGAACATTTCGGATTGGCAAAGTGAATTGCCGGAAGCTGTCCAGAATTACATCTACAAGGATATAAAAGGAACAGACATTGAAAGATTCTGGAAATAATAGGGGGGGTGGGATAGTGTCTATAACCTTTTTAATGTGTTCAGAGCGATCGGGTAGTAATTTAATTACTAAAATGATAAACGCTCATCCTGAAATGTGTGGCCCATCTACCAAGCATATAATAAATCCAGTAGTGCGGAATGCATTTAGATATGGAGACCTAAAGGAAAATTGGGAGCAGTTAGTTGTGGATATCAACCATTTAATAAATGTGAACTTTTCCTTCTGGGAAACTAGCTTTACCTATGAAAGTTTAATGAGCTTAGCACCAAATGGTGATCTTTCAACTCTGCTTGAACGTATTTTTATGGAAGAAGCAAAGGCTCATCATAAGTCACACGTTTTTGTGAAAGAAAATCAGCTTTATGAGGTAATGAGTTTTTTGTTGATACATTTTCCAAATGCCAAGTACTTGTATCAGGTTAGAGACCCTCGTGACATGGCTTTATCATGGAAAAACAGTCAAATTCACAAAGGAAATGTTGTCAAAGCTGCTAGGCAATGGAAAAAGGATCAGGTTCAATTCTTAAAAGATTTTTCATTTTTGCAGGGTAAAGCATTGTTAATAAAATATGAGGATTTAATATCCCAAACAGAAGAGACGTTAATTAAAGTTTGTAATTTTTTCAATATGCCCTATCACGAGGAAATGAATAATTTTTACCAAGATAAATTAACTACATTAAATGCTAATAATAATGAAGCATGGAGTAACCTATCTGTTGGTGTGATGAAGGATAATAGGGAGAAATATAAAGCTGAGCTAACCTCAACTGAAATAAAATGTATTGAAAAGATATGTTATCCAGAAATGAAGGTATTGCAATATGAGCTAACACACAACTTAAATGAATTAGAGGAATTTTCATTAGAAGGGTTTGAACATACTCTAGAAGACAAATACGATAGTAGTTCGAATAACGCTGGTGTGAATCAGAACAAAGAAGCTAAAAAAGTATTCTATGAAAAAATAATTAAATAAATATCTTTCTGTCTGATGTGTAAATAACTGTATGTATTTCTAATTGGAGGAAGTTAATATGAAAGGTATTATTCTAGCTGGAGGAAAGGGTACTCGCTTGTATCCTGTAACCAAGTCTATTTCAAAGCAATTATTACCGGTGTATGATAAACCTATGATTTATTATCCTCTATCAGTCCTAATGTTAAGTGGGATCAGAGAGGTCCTGATAATTTCTACTCCTCTTGACATTGAACATTTTAAAAATTTGTTTGGTGATGGAAGTCATATTGGGATGAATTTCGAGTATGAAGTTCAAGAAGAACCAAAAGGGCTTGCAGATGCTTTCGTCATTGGAGAGGAATTCATCGGTAAATCCACGGTAGCGTTGATTTTAGGTGACAATATTTTCTATGGATCAAATTTCGGTAATATTTTAATGAGGAAATCTCAATTAGAGGAAGGTGCTGTTATATTTGGTTGTCAGGTGAGCGAACCAAAGTCCTATGGAGTGGTAGAAGTGGGAGTAGATAACAAACCTATCTCTATAGAAGAAAAACCTGAAAATCCAAAATCTTCTTATGCTGTTCCTGGGTTATATTTCTTTGATCATAGCGTAGTGGAAATCTCCAAGAACGTGGAGCCTTCAGAAAGAGGTGAACTAGAAATCACCTCTATAATAGAAGAATATATGAGGCGGAATGAACTAGAGGTAAAGATTATGGGGAGAGGTCTAGCGTGGTTTGATGCCGGAACACATAAATCTTTACTTGATGCGGCTAGCTTTGTGGAAGCAATACAAAAAAGGCAGGGATTATATATAGCCTGTATTGAAGAGATTGCTTATAGGAAAGGGTATATTTCTCGAGAAGAATTAGTGAAATTGGCCAAAAACTTAGGAAATACGGAATATGGCCAGTATTTAATGGATATTTCAAATGATTTAGTACATGTTTAATACATAGCAGTAAAGGAAGGCATGTAAAAATGATAAAAGTTAGTCAACCCTTTCTACCACCTAAAGAGGAATACAATGAGTATATTTCCAAACTCTGGGAGACGAAATGGTTAACAAACAATGGAGATTATGTAACAACACTTGAGACTCAGCTGAGAAACTACTTAGGAGTACCAGCCTGTTTATTTGTAAGTAATGGTACGGTTGCAATGCAGTTAGCTATAAATGCTCTGGGAATATCGAAAAAGGTTATTACTACTCCTTTCTCTTTTATAGCTACTACTACCTCTATACTGTGGCAGAAATGTGATCCTGTTTTTGTGGATATTAAACCCGAGACGCTTTGCATCGATGAGAAGAAAATTGAAGATTCCATAACGGAGGATACAGAGGCAATATTAGCTACGCACGTGTTCGGTATCCCTTGTAACGTAGAAGCGATTGAAAGAATTGCGGTGAAGTACAGCTTGAAAGTTATTTACGATGCAGCACACGCTTTTGGAGTAACATACAACGAGCAGTCGTTATTACAGTATGGAGATATATCAACCATAAGCTTTCATTCGACGAAGTTGTTCCATACCATTGAGGGGGGTGGCGTTTCTTGTAATAATACCTCCTTTCAGAAAGAGCTCTATGCATTGAGACAGTTCGGTATGATAGAAGGGGAGCATGTAATGCCTGGAATTAATGCTAAAAACTCTGAGTTTCATGCAGCTATGGGTTTGTGCAATTTAAATTATGTGGATGAAGTTATTACCTATAGAAAAATGCTCTCACATGCATATGATTCTACATTCAATAAATATGAATCTATAATAAGGCCAGCAAT
The DNA here is from genome assembly GCF_042434395.1 of Pontibacillus salicampi. Lineage (NCBI taxonomy): Bacteria > Bacillati > Bacillota > Bacilli > Caryophanales > Bacillaceae > Pontibacillus > Pontibacillus salicampi. The sequence goes on from NZ_JBHLTP010000013.1 coordinate 441,733, forward strand.
ACCAGCAAATGTAGAGTATAACTATAGTTATTACCCTATTATTCTGAGTGATGAGAACGTATTGTTAGATGTGCAGAACCACCTGTATAGGAAAGGGATAGAAACAAAGCGCTATTTTTATCCTTCTCTTAATAAGATAGACTATCTATCACATAAAACTATTTGTCCGATTTCAGAGGATATTTCCAAGCGTATTTTATGTTTACCTTTACATACCGATATAAATACAGAAGATGTGGAATTTATAGCTAACATTATCGTTGAAATTATACATGAAGAAATAAGAGCAGTGAATCCTATTTCATAAAGCTGTTTAACCAGACAAGAAGGGATGAGGACAATTAAACTTTTAGTTACCGGCGGGCTGGGCTTCATTGGAAGTAACTTCATTAAGTATATTATGGAACAGTATCCTTCTTATCATATTGTCAACCTGGATGCCTTAACATACGCGGGGAATATAGAAAACCTACGTAACTTAGAGGACTGTCATCAATACAAGTTTGTAAGAGGAGATATAACTGATAGAGAATTTATATTTAATCTTTTTAAACAGGAATCATTTGATGTTGTCGTAAATTTTGCAGCGGAGTCTCATGTAGATAGAAGTATTGTGGACCCTAGTATTTTCGTTAAAACGAATGTTCAGGGTACTCAAACTTTACTGGATGCTGCGTTGGAATACAAGATTACTAAGTTCGTGCAGATATCCACTGATGAAGTATATGGCTCCTTAGGAAAGACAGGATATTTTACAGAAGAAAGCCCCCTAAAGCCTAATAGTCCATATAGTGCTAGTAAAGCTAGCGCAGATCATTTTGTACGTTCTTACTACGAGACATATGGCTTACCTGTATGTATAACAAGGTGCTCTAATAATTATGGGCCCTTCCAGCACAAGGAAAAGTTAATACCTCTCATGATTGTTAATGCACTTAAAGATCAATACCTGCCTGTATATGGTAGGGGAATTAATGTGAGAGATTGGATTTATGTGGAGGATCACTGTTCTGCTATTGATGTCGTTATACATAACGGAAGAAGCGGAGAAGTGTATAACATTGGTGCAGATAATGAGCTTACTAACATTGAAGTGGTAAAAAGAATATTATATTTACTAGACAAACCTAATTCATTAATTAGCTACGTAGAGGATCGACTTGGCCACGATATGAGGTATGCTATTGATTCCACAAAGATAAAAAGAGAATTGGGCTGGACTCCTACTAAAGAGTTTGATGACGGTCTACAAAACACTGTGAATTGGTACATTTCAAAATTTGGAATAAATTGCGAATTGGTTGATGCATTTTAATAAAACTAGTACAGGTTTCTTTTGTGACGAAGTAATATCTATTAGGATATTTTCGTCATTTTTTGTTTCAATCTAAAAATATATGTACAGGAGGCCGATACTATTATTAGATGAACGTAAGGGAGTTGAAATTGTGGTGATTGGGGAAATAAACAGCAGTACTCAACACCTGCAGCAATTCAGACTACAGGAAAATAGCACACAAAGCCAGGTGATGATTAGAAGAAAGGAAAATGATGTACATTCATTAATAGCAAAACTAGAAAAAGCACCGACAAAAATGGAAATCGAGAATGTATTATCCAAACTAAATGAAGGCTTGAACGAAACACAAACCTCTATACGTTACAAACTACACGAAAAATTAAATGAGCTCTACGTTTCCATTGTGGATGCAGAAACAGAAGAGGTAATTCAAGAGGTGCCTCCTAAAAAGCTCCTAGACATTTATGCATTTGTAGCGGAATCGTTAGGATTAATTGTAGATCATAAAATATAGGGAGTTGAACGAAGCATGGCAGACCTTATGAGAGTTGGCGGACTAGCTTCTGGTATGAATACGGATGAAATTGTTACACAATTGATGAATGCTGAACGTATTCCACTTAACAAAATGGAAAGAGATAAGACGTGGCTCACGTGGCAGAGGGATGCGTATCGAGACGTAAACAAGCAGCTGTTAGATTTTAAAACGAAAAGCCTTGAAATGAATTATGCGAGCAGCTACAACAGTAAGTTGACATCCTCTACAAATGAAAATGTAGCCACTGCGACCGCATCTAGTGGTGCCGGTAATGGTAAATATAATATCAATGTCACTCAATTAGCAGATGCAGCCTATAAAGTTAGTGATAACTCCATTTCCCAAGCTGGAAACAAAATAGATGCTTCTGGCAAGTTAAGTGATCAATCGTTCAAAACGCCGTTCAGTGAGGGTAAGTTTACGATTAAAACGTATGGTAAAGATGGAGAGAAATCTGTAGAGTTTGAAGTTACAAATGATAAGTCTCTAAACGATATAATGAAGGAAATAAACGATGCGGATCTCGGGTTAAGAGCATTCTACGAGAAATCTTCGGATAAAATTATGATAGAGCGGACAGAAACAGGTAATTTTAATACATCTGGGAATGAAATTGAGTTTAGTGGATCAAATAGTGCATTCCTAACAGACACTTTAGGGTTAACCACAGAAACTGGTGGGAATGACGCCAAGTTCAGCTATAATAATGGTGCATTGGACATTACATCGAACGATAATTCATACACCTTGAACGGGGTTACGTTCAATTTTCAATCGACTGGCTCCACTACAATTGATGTATCTAGTGATGTAGATACTGCTTTACAAAATGTTAAGGACTACGTGGAAAGCTATAATAAAATTGTAGAGGATCTTAATGAACAAGTGGCCCAGCGTAAGAATAGAGATTATTCTCCACTAACGGAAAAAGAAAAAGAGGGTATGGAAGAAAAGCAAATAGAATTATGGGAAGAGCAAGCTAAGAAAGGTCTTCTTTATAGTGATTCTGTAATTCAGAATGGTTTATCTAATATGCGTACTCAATGGTATTCTCAAGTCAACACGTCAGGTAAGTTCGATTTAATAGCGGACATAGGAATTACTACCTCTAAGAATTTCCGAGATGGTGGTAAGCTGGAAATAGATGAGGAAAAGCTAAGAGAGGCTTTAACGGAAGACCCCGCATCTGTGCAAAAGTTGTTTACAGGGGAAGGAAATGTTAAGGGCCTAACAGATAAATTAAGAGATACAGTCAATTCAACTACAGATGCAATTGAAAGAAAAGCTGGTAATGTGTCAAGTGGTCCTGAATCCTATACAATTGGGGAAAATATAGTAGATTTACAAGATGAAATGGATGAGTTCCAAAATCGTTTGAATAAAATCGAGGATCGGTATTGGAGCCAGTTTACTGAGATGGAAAAGGCAATACAAAAGATGAATTCACAGTCTCAGCAAATAGCCAGCTTTGGGTTTTCAAATTATTAGAAAGAAGGAGTAATTAACTTATGGGGATTGAAGTCTATCAAAATAACTCTGTGCACACAGCCTCTCCAGGGGAACTGACGCTAATGCTTTATAATGGCATCATAAAATTTATAAAGATGGCTAAAAAGGGATTAGACGATAATAACTTCGAGCAAAAGAATATCAATATCCAAAAAACTCAAAACATCATCACAGAATTAATGGTGACAATGGACAAGAATTATAAAATCACAGAAGAAATTATGCCATTATATGATTATATGAATCGCAGATTAATGGAAGCAAATTTAAAAAACGATTCTGCCATATTAGACGAAATTCTAGGGATGGCGACAGAATTTCGTGATACATGGAAAGAAGTAATTAGGGTAAATAGAGAACAAAATTATGGAAATTCAAAAAATGTCTAATAGAGATGTAATGATAAGCATTTATGAAATAACAAAGAAAATGAATGCTTATCTAGATAACACTTCAAGTCAAACTAGAGTAAAGACGTTTGAGGAAGTAAACGCTTTGTTAGATGCTCGTTCAACTCTTCTAAACCAATTAGAAGATATAAATAAAGAAGATCCTCTATTAGTAACAATAAAGCAATTGAATCAAGAAGTAGATGCAAAAATAAATCAAAATTTTACTTCTCTTAAAAATGAAATGATTCAATTTCGAAAACAGTATTCCTCCAATGAAAAGTATAGAAACCCATACAAGAATGTCTCAGGATTTGATGGGATGTACTTAGATAAAAAAAAGTAAGTAGGTGAAAGGTAATATGTCCAGTACAACAACACAGGATGATTTAGTGATCCAATATGTGGATCTAATAGGCGTAATGAATGAAGGTTTTTCCTATTTAAAGGCAAATCTTCAAAGCTCAGAAAATAAAGAAACAGAACAGATTTTCTCCGATATAGTAGCTGCTTTTCAACAATTACATGATAGTAATCGTCAGTTGAGTGTTTCCTTTCAGAACGAGGAGGATTTCACAGGACACTTAACAGAGTTTCAAGGTATTGTGGAGAATGTTTCTAACTGGTTTGATTTATACACAAACGAACAAAAGCATACTCTCATTTCGGACCATATCATCCCCGATTTCCAAGCATGGCAAGAAAATTTACATAGTAAATTAAATAAATGATTACTTTAAACACGGATATACTCTCTCCGTGTTTTTTTAATGAATAGCTAAGCGAAAATTTCACAAATCTGTAAAGCATATTGTGCTATCTTTTCTGCCGAAGTGGTGTACAATAAGAATAAGAACAGTACTTTAAATTTTGTGTTAAATAATTGTTTAACTCAGGTAAATGAAGGGTACTTTTCTTAAACAACCCATCCTTATTTGTTCTACCAACAATTACCGACATATAATTTTCCGAAAAGTCAAAATATTAATAGAAGCTTATGGGTGGTTGTGGTAGAATATGAATACATAAGGATGAAAGGAGGACACTTTGATGAAGTACAACATTCGTGGTGAAAATATTGAGGTAACAGAAGCCCTGAGGGATTATGTGGAAAAGAAAATTGGTAAGCTGGGGCGTTACTTTGAGGAAGAGCCATCTTCTGAGGTACATGTCAATTTAAGTGTCTATAATGATGAGCAGCAGATTGAGGTCACGATTCCGATGCCACACTTACTATTACGTGCTGAGGAGCAGCATGTTGACTTATATGCCGCAATTGATCTTGTGGTAGATAAGCTAGAGCGGCAGATTCGTAAGCACAAAACGAAGGTGAATCGTAAATTCCGTACTGCAGAAAATGCACCTAAATATGTTTTCGCTCAAATGGAAGAAGATGCGAAGCGTGCAGATCCTTATAATAATGAAGATATTGAAATTGTCCGTAATAAGCGGTTTGACTTGAAGCCGATGGATTCTGAAGAGGCAGTCCTGCAAATGGATATGCTGGGTCACAGCTTTTTCGTCTTCCGTAACGTAGACACAGATAACACAAACGTTGTGTATCGCCGTCGCGATGGAAAGTATGGATTAATTGAACCAAGCTAATGAATAGAAAGGCTCCCATTAATGGGGGTCTTTTTTTGCGTTATATTGACTTTTATATAAACCGGTGAAGGTTCTACTCTACTTATTCCATTTGCTTTTATTAATATAGATTTTTCTTTGCGTTTTCTAGCAGCATTATCTCTTTTTCCGTATTCGTCTTGTTTGTCGAACGGTGGTATAACTAGAGTATGCTGAAAGGAGGAGAAGAGGATGGAATGTGAATCTTGTCGAATGATGCTGCAAAAGCTTCGCAAGCAGGAGGAGTTATTAACTCAATTAATACACTTCGTAGCTAACAATCATGAACGGATTGTGGGACTGGAGAGCGAAGTGAAGCAGCAGCCTTATAAACACCTCATTAGTTAATTTCCTCCTATTTATGCGAGTCCCCACTCCCTCGCGCGTTACCTCGTAATACTCCCTCACAGAGAAGAGCAGTTCCCCTCGGACTGCTCTTTTCGCTATGCCTACAGGCAAGGGCCTCTAGTTGTCATTCAGCTTCCATTAGTGTTATTATTAAACTTGGACTAATCTATAATAAAGATGGATTTCTATCAAATAGAGGAGCGTTATACATGCGTGCTTTAATTAAAAAAGTGTTTGGAGACGAGAACTCTCGCAAACTGAAACAAATAAATAAAATCGTAGATGAGATTGAAGGTCTCGAGCCACAAATCGAGCAGCTTTCAGACGATGAATTAAAGCAGAAAACAGAAGAGTTTAAAGGTCGTTATCAACAAGGGGAGAGCCTGGACGATATGATGACAGAGGCTTACGCAGTTGTTCGTGAAGCTTCCAAGCGTGTCCTTGGCATGCGTCCATTCCCTGTGCAGCTGAGCGGTGCGATAGCCTTGCATGAAGGAAATATTTCAGAAATGAAAACAGGGGAAGGTAAGACCCTTGCTTCCACGATGCCAGCCTATTTGAACGCATTGACCGGTAAAGGCGTTCATATTATTACGGTGAACGATTACCTAGCCAGCCGTGACGCAGAGGACATGGGGCAGCTGTATAACTTCCTTGGACTTACAGTTGGTTTAAATGCCAATGGTCTCTCTAAAGAGGAAAAACGAGAAGCATATGACGCAGATATTACGTACGGTACAAACAATGAATATGGTTTCGATTATTTAAGAGATAACATGGTGCTGTATAAGGATCAAAAGGTGCAGCGCCCTCTTCACTTTGCGATTATTGATGAAGTGGACTCTGTCCTTATTGATGAAGCAAGAACGCCACTTATCATATCAGGTTCTGCTCAAAAGTCAGCAAACATGTATCACATGGCGGATCGGTATGTAAGAACGTTACGGGAAGAGCAGGATTATACCTATGATGAGAAAACGAAGGGTGTTCAGCTGACCGAAGAGGGGATTAACAAGGCGGAGAGCTTTTTTGCAATCGAGAACTTGTTTGACCTTTCCAATGTGACGCTGACGCATCATATTAATCAGGCGTTAAAAGCTCATACTTCCATGATTCGTGATAAAGATTACGTTGTTCAGGAAGAAGAGGTTGTTATCGTTGACCAATTTACAGGTCGTTTAATGAAGGGTAGAAGCTATAGCGATGGATTACATCAGGCGATTGAGGCGAAAGAGGGCCTACAGATTCGTAACGAAAGCCAAACTCTTGCAACCATTACATTCCAGAACTATTTCCGCATGTATGAAAAGCTCTCAGGTATGACAGGTACGGCAAAAACGGAAGAAGAAGAGTTCCGTAATATCTATGCAATGGATGTTGTCGTTATCCCAACGAACAAGCCCATTGCTCGTGATGACAAGGCTGATTTAATTTACAAATCTACTGATGGTAAGTTTCGTGCTCTAGTCAGAGATATTCAGGAGCGGTACGAAAGAGGTCAGCCTGTCCTAGTTGGTACCGTTGCGGTGGAAACCTCTGAAGTAATTTCTCAATACTTGAAAAAGGCCAAGATTCCTCATAACATACTGAACGCGAAAAACCACTTTCGCGAAGCAGATATTATCTTAGATGCTGGTCAAAAAGGGGCCATTACCATTGCGACCAACATGGCCGGTCGTGGAACCGACATTAAGCTTGGTGATGGAGTGAAGGAGCTTGGCGGTCTGGCGGTTGTTGGTACTGAGCGTCACGAGTCACGCCGTATTGATAATCAGCTGCGTGGACGTGCCGGACGTCAGGGTGATCCAGGGGTTTCTCAATTCTATCTATCCATGGAAGACGAATTAATGCGTCGCTTCGGCTCAGAAAATATGCTGAATATGATGGAACGCCTCGGTATGGAAGAGGATCAGCCGATCGAAAGTAAAATGGTGTCCCGTGCGGTAGAATCAGCTCAGAAGCGTGTGGAAGGTAACAACTTTGACGCACGTAAAACATTACTCGCTTATGATGACGTGCTCCGCCAGCAGCGCGAGGTCATTTATCAACAGCGTAACGATGTGCTGGAATCGGAGAATCTTCGTGATATCATTGAAGAAATGCTTAAATCCACTATTGATCGTCAGGTAGCCTCTCATACGCAAGAAGAGGAAGAGGAAAACTGGGATCTGGACGCGCTCATTGATTACCTAAAGGGAAATGTCCTGGAAGAAGGCGACATAACTGCATCTGATTTAAAAGGTAATGATCCGGAAGAGATGAAGGATATTATCATGGAAAAAATCAAAGAGCGTTATGATCAAAAAGAAGAAGAGCTAACGTCCGAGCAGATGCGCGAGTTCGAGAAGGTTATTCTTCTACGCACTGTTGATACAAAATGGATGGATCACATCGACCAGATGGACCAGCTTCGTCAAGGAATCCATTTACGCGCATACGGTCAGAACGACCCTCTTCGTGAATATCAGTTCGAAGGCTTTGCGATGTTTGAGAACATGATTGCCGCTATTGAAGAGGAAGTTTCTAAATACGTAATGAAGGCGCAAATTCGGGAGAACCTTCAACGGCAAGAAGTAGCGAAGGGAGCTACGGCCGTTTCTGGTGATGAGGATACCAATCAGAAGGAAAAGAAACGTAAACCAGTTAAGAATACCGAAACCACAGGACGGAATGAACCATGTCCGTGCGGAAGCGGTAAAAAGTATAAGCATTGCTGCATGAATAAAGCGCAGTAACAACGAAGACACTCTCTTTTGGTAGAGAGTGTTCTCGTTTGTGTTGAAACAATATCGAGAGGTGAGCAATCATGGAATTGGTAGATATCAAACATGACTTAGACAAAATGGCTAATCAATTAGCGGACTTTAGGGGGTCTCTTTGACCTCGACAGTAAACAAGCACGTATTCAAGAGCTAGAGGAAGAAATGTCCGATCCAACTTTTTGGGATAATCAACAGGAGGCTCAAAAAGTAATTGGTGAGGTCAACGGCTTGAAGGAGCTAGTTCATACACTGGAACGTCTGCTGGAAACACACGAGAATTTAGAGGTTTCCCATGAATTGGTGAAGGAAGAGCAGGATGAAGAGCTTCACCAGGAGCTGGAAGAGGAAGTAAAGCAGCTGAAGCAGGACCTAGATGATTTCGAGCTGCAAATGCTCCTAAGTGAACCATACGACAAAAACAACGCAATCCTTGAGCTTCATCCAGGTGCTGGCGGAACGGAATCGCAGGACTGGGCAAGCATGCTGCTTCGGATGTACACCCGCTGGGCAGAATGGAAAGGGTTCAAGGTGGAGACGATGGACTACCTTCCAGGAGATGAAGCTGGAGTGAAAAGCGTTACCTTGAACATCCAAGGTCACAATGCCTACGGCTATCTAAAGGCAGAAAAAGGAGTTCACCGTCTCGTTCGAATTTCTCCGTTTGATTCATCCGGCCGACGTCACACATCGTTTGCCTCGTGTGAAGTTATGCCAGAGTTTAATGAAGAAATTGAAATCGAAGTACGGAGTGAAGACTTAAAAATTGATACGTACCGCGCTAGTGGCGCAGGCGGACAGCACGTCAACACTACAGATTCAGCAGTACGCATCACACACGTTCCAACAAAAATTGTCGTAACATGTCAATCAGAGCGTTCCCAAATTAAAAACCGAGAACAAGCCATGAAAATGCTCAAAGCTAAATTGTATCAACGCGAAATTGAACTACAGCAACAAGAATTAGACGAAATTCGCGGAGAACAAAAGGAAATTGGCTGGGGAAGCCAAATCCGTTCCTACGTCTTCCACCCATATTCCATGGTGAAAGATCACAGAACGAACAAAGAAATCGGCAACGTCAACGGTGTCATGGACGGAGAAATCCAACCCTTCATCGACGCCTTCCTACGCTCACAAATAGACTAAACCATACTGCTCACATATTGTGGGCAGTTTTTTGTATTATACGGAAGAGCGCATAACCTGGTCGGAGAGAGCATATCCCGTCCGGAAGAGCGCATAACCTGGTCGGAGAGAGCATATCCCGTCCGGAAGAGCGCATATCCTGGTCGGAGAGCGCATATCCCAGTCGGGAGAGCGCATAACCCAGCCGGAAGAGCGCATAACCTGTCGGGAAGAGAGCATATCTCCGTCTGGAGAGCGCATATCCTGTCTGGAAGAGCGCATAACCCATCCGGAAGAGCGCATTTCCTCCCCCTCCCCTTCTTCTTCTGAACACTCTCTCCCTCTAAAGACTTCACTCCATTAATGCGTTATTCTAGTGTCGTTTACACCCTTATAGCCGCATGCTATACTCCTTATCGGACTTTATTGCATCTACCAACATAATAATGCTCAAAACAAACAAGACTAGAGAGTGAGCAAGTGCTTGCTCATCAGCTAAAGGAGAATGACGCTCATGATGATGAAAAAATATCGACGGGAGCCGATGCCGGATTGGCTGCATCACACGATGGAGTACATAATGGTAATTATTGGGTCGGCTTTTGTGGCTATGGCATTTAATATTTTCCTATTACCGAATGAAATAGCTTCTGGCGGTGTTGCTGGAATAAGTACGATTACGAAAGGGTTGTTTGATTGGGATCCGGCTTATGTTCAATGGGCTTTAAACATTCCTCTGTTTATTTCAGGGGTGCTCATCCTCGGTAAAAATTTTGGAGCAAAGTCACTTGTCGGGACAATCGCCCTTCCTTTTTTTGTTAAGCTCACTGCTTCTATTGATCCAGCTACTGATAATGCTTTACTAGCAGCTATATTCGGTGGAATGGGTGTGGGATTAGGACTTGGCATTGTGTTTCGGGGGCGTGCTTCTACGGGTGGAGTTGACTTGCTGGCTCAGATCCTTCACAAATATACGCATATTCCGCTTGGACTTTGTATAGCTTTAGTGGATGGATTAATTGTATTAAGTGCTGCGATTGTCTTTGATGTAGAAAAGGGATTGTTTGCTTTAATTGGTCTGTTTGCCACGAGCCGCACCATTGATTTTGTGCAAGTGGGATTCAATCGTTCGAAAAATGTCATGATTATTTCCAGGGAATTAGACGAGGTGAAGCTTGCTGTCTTGCAGGAGATTGATCGAGGGGTAACGGTATTAAACGGTGTTGGAGGCTATACAGACGAGGAGCGAAACATATTAATGGTAGTGGTAGAGCAGAGTGAATTCACCAAATTGACACAAACCGTCAAGAAGATTGATTCAAAGGCTTTTGTCATTGCTATGGACGCAGCGGAGGTATTAGGAGAGGGTTTTAAATCTTCTTGAGTAGGATATAATAATTTTGATGGAATTACCATCAGTATATCTCGAAAAGGGGGATTACCTTTGAGGAAGTACTTATTAGCTATATTATTTGGCTCCGCTTTAGTTCTTGGTGCATGTGGCTCTGGTGGAGATGAAGAGAATGGATCTACTGATAATCAGGATGAAAATCAAACAGAAGAAAATGAATCAACTGACGAGTCAGCAGGTGACGAAGGCGGCTCTGTCAATGCAGCCGCAGCAGAAAAATTGTATAAGCAAAATTGTGCAAGCTGTCATGCGAACGATCTCTCTGGTAATGTTGGTCCGAATTTAAAGAAAATCGGAGCAAAATACAATCAGGAAGAAATTGATGGAATTATTATTAATGGTCAAGGCTCTATGCCACCTAAGCAATTAGAGGGCGAAGAGGCAGATACAGTTGCCGCATGGTTGGCAGACAAGAAATAATAGAATATGTAATATAAGGAAAAACAGCCTGATAATAGAATCAGGCTGTTTTTTAATACATTGGAATCAGTTAGGAGTCTTTGTAGTGAAAATAGTCACACAAGGTTAACATTGGATTAAAATAAAGTAACCGCTTTACAGGTCTAAAGTACGCAAAAAACATCTCTGGTTATGTAAAATTTGAAATGTAAATGTAATAATTTTATGCCTAAACAAATCCCAGTTAGATGTTATAATGAATTAGACGCAAAGGAAGTCGTATTTTGTCCTTTTTTATTGAACAAAAATCAAGAAGGATTGGACAGCATAGATAAACAACAATTGAGTACAGGTGGTTAGCTTATGATAGAGATGAAGGACGTGCACAAGACATACCCAAACGGGGTCACGGCTCTTCAGGGAGTTAATTTGTCCATCGATCCTGGGGAATTTGTCTACATAGTTGGTCCAAGTGGTGCTGGTAAGTCCACTTTAGTAGGATTAATGTACAGAGAAGAAAAGCATACGAGTGGTTCTATTGTCATTAATGAGACGGATTTGAACTCCTTAAAAGAAAGAAAAGTTCCATATTTAAGAAGAAATGTGGGAGTTGTCTATCAGGACTTTAAATTACTGCCAAGATTAACAGTTTATGAAAATATAGCATTTGCCTTAGAGGTTATTGAAGAATCTCCCAAAAATATTCGCAAGCGTGTCATGGAAGTGCTTGATCTTGTGAAATTAAAGAACAAAGCTCGCCATATTCCCGATGAACTTTCTGGAGGAGAGCAGCAGCGTGTTTCTATTGCACGAGCTATTGTCAATCACCCAACAGTGATGATTGCCGATGAGCCGACAGGAAATCTTGATCCAGACACATCTTGGGATATCATGAGCATCTTTGAAGAAATTAATGCTAGAGGTACCACAGTTATTATGGCCACCCATAGCAAGGAAATTGTAAACACCATTAAGAAGCGTGTGATTGCCGTTGAGAATGGTCGTATCGTCCGTGACGAAAGCAGGGGTGAATACGGTTATGAAATTTAGAACAGTCGGCAGACACATCCGCGAAGGAAGTAAAAACATTATCCGTAATGGATGGATGACCGTTGCATCCGTTGGTGCTGTTACCACAACGCTATTGCTTGTTGGTATTTTTATTGCAGTAATGTTCAACCTGAATGAAATTGCAAACAATGTTGAAAAAGATGTAGAAATTAAAGTGTTAGTGGAAGTTACAGCTGAAGAGGAACAAGTAGACAGCTTGAAGTCGAAGTTAAATGATATTCCGGAAGTATCTACGGTTGCTTTCTCTTCGAAGGAAAAAGAGCTCAATAGCTTGATTGACAGCATGGGTGATGAAGGACAAGCCTGGGAGCTTTTCGAACAGGAAAACCCTCTCAACGACGCTTTTGTCGTTAAGACAGGCGATCCTCTAGATACATTTGATGTAGCAGAAGAAATTAAAGACTTTGATCATGTGAAAGAAGTAAACTATGGGAAAGACGTTGTGGAAAGACTTCTGAACTTCACTACGTATGCAAGATATATCGGACTTGCTCTTATTGGTGGATTAGTCTTTACAGCTATATTCCTCATATCTAACACGATTAAACTTACTATCATGGCTCGAAGTAAAGAGATTGGCATAATGAAGCTGGTTGGTGCAACAAACGGATTCATTCGTTGGCCATTCTTCATTGAAGGCATGCTGCTAGGTATTCTAGGATCAATCATTCCAATTGCCGGAGTTGTAGGCGGCTACTATTATCTATACAACAACCTAAGAGATAAAATTTCCATCTCATTTATTGAATTACTCCCATTCAATCCATTCGCATGGCAAATCGCATTGTTACTTATTGCCATTGGAGCATTTATTGGAGTTTGGGGAAGCGTCATGAGCGTACGTAAATTCTTGAAAGTATAAAAACAAAGGGCTAGGAAGGGGAAAACGTTGATATGAGGAAGGTTATAGGGACGCTTTCATCCATATCATTTGCTTTAGTGTTGACTTTTAGTTCTACGGTTCAAACAAGTCATGCGGAGAGCTTAAATGATATTGAAAAAGAGATTGAAAGTTTGAAAGAGAAGCAGGAATCCGTTAAGAATCAGGAAAGTGAACTGGAAAGCAGTAAATCAGAGGCTGAAGATAAACTTGAAGAGAATAAAGAAGAGCAGGCTGAGGTTGATGCTCAAATTCAAGAATTAGATCAGCAGGTAAATGATACAAACAGTCAAATAAGAGAGAAAAACAACCAAATTACCACTAAAGAAGAAGAAATTAAGAAAACCGAAGAAGAGATTAAGCAATTAGAAAAAGACATTGCTGATTTGAAAGAACGTATTGCCAAGCGTGAAGCGCTGTTGAAGGACCGCCTGAAGAACTTACAAAAAAACGGCGGTGACGTTAGTTACTTAGAAGTATTGATGGGTGCCAAGAGTTTTGGGGATTTTCTTGACCGTGCCAATGCGGTGACGAAAATTATGGACCAAGATAAGAACATTATGGAAACCCATATCGCAGAGAAAAAAGAATTAGAAACGAAGAAACAAGAAGTAGAAGAGAAGAAGAAAAATCTAGAATCTCAAAAGAAAGAGCTGGAAAGTAAAAAGGCGGAGCTTGAGGCTCTTAAGAGAAAGCTAGATGAACAACGCGAGTTAAAGAATGAGTTAATGGCTGATCTAGAATCGAAAGAACACGAATTGCATGATAAGAAATTAAACATTGAAGAGGAGCAGCAATTGCTTCAAAGCCAGCAGCAGGCTATTCAAAATGAAATTCAACGTGCAGAACAAGATAAGCAAAATAAGAAAGAGCAGCTGGCAGCACAAAGACGTGCGGAGGAGAAGCAGCAGCAATCCTCTAATAGCGGAGGAAGTGCAACAACAAGCTCCTCTAACGGGAGTTCTTCGGGTGGCTCTGGTTCCTCTGGTGGAACAAGCTCACCATCACAATCAACGTCTTCCAGTGGCTTTGTTTCCCCAGTTAGCGGTGTTGTAACTTCAAGTTATGGCATGCGTTCTGGCGGGTTCCACAATGGAATAGACGTAGGGAAGACTACAGCAAGTGCCTCTATCCATGCAGCTGCTAGCGGAACTGTTATCCGTTCCTATTACTCTTCCAGCTATGGTAACGTAGTGTTTATCTCCCATTCCATGAATGGTCAGATTTATACTACTGTGTACGCCCACTTGCAAAACCGTGAAGTTTCCTCTGGTCAGCAAGTATCTGCTGGGCAACGCCTAGGATACATGGGATCCACTGGACGCTCCACTGGACCACACCTTCACTTTGAATTGCATAAAGGTCCATGGAATGCTTCTAAGAGTAATGCTGTAAACCCAGCAGCTTATATTAACTTCTAAAGTTGTTTAGTGACAAAGATATCGTTAAAAGTTCTAATAAATAATCAAGTATAATTATGCACATCTTAGTTAAGTATTTTAACAAGGTGTGCTTTTTTATTAGGAGGAGGATAAATGGCGCTTTTTAACTATGAACTGACAATGTCTAAAATTGAAAAGTTAAAGAATGAAGGGAGAGGCCATGGAGGATTAGAAACTTATAAGCCCTGGATTACAGTCAGAGACTTGGCATCTAAAGGGAGAAGAAGTCGAGAATTTGGAGTGAAGGTCAATAGAGAATATCATTTACTTTCTGATTTAGAGAGGTATTTCTTTTATATAGCGGAATGGTCAGAGAATATTGTTGATATTTAAGAACAATTTCCTATATTAGAGAGAAGACTATGGAGATTGGTGAAATATTGGGCTTTAAACATCCTAAAGATACCAAAACTAAGGTTAATGCAGTAGTAACATTGGACTTTTTAATTTCGTTCAAAATAAGGCTGGTGAAATTAAAACAGTCGGTAGATCAATTAAGCCTTCTAAGGTACTGATAAATAAAAGAACTATAGAAAAACTATTAATAGAAAAACATTACTTTGAATCTATTGGAATAGATTGGGCAATTGTTACTGAAAGAGAGATTAATAAATGTCTTGCGATTAATATTCAAGAATTAAGAGAATATTTACTTCTCGAATACCAGATAGATAAGGGGATGACAGACTTTCTTTTGAACAAAATGAAAACGCTTTCAAGTGAAGGGGTTATTATGGATGATATTAAAAATATAAAGCTTGATTGTGCACATGATAGCTCTTTAAAGACTATTTGTATGTCGTTCTTATCTGAAATAGATGCTGTACTTGGAACAAATTACGTAAAGGACATTGGCAGAAAAACGTTTTCTACAAGTGCCATGGTAAATAATATGGCTCACTTATCAAAACTTCATGCTTTAGGTATTTTAGTTATAGATGAAATTCAGTATTTGTTATCAGCACAGGGAAGTAATTATGAAAAGGTAATGAAGTTTTTTGCTAGTCTATCGAATTCTGTGGGAGTGCCCCTTTTGCTAATGGGAACCATGAAAGCAAGAGAAATCTTACAAAGTATTTTAGACAAGCTAGAAGATAATATAAGAAAATACATGAGGTGTGTATCTGTTGATGACTTAAAGCAAGGAAATGGCCTGTTACAAAAACATGCTTTACTGCATACACTATTCTTTTTACTCGGCTTCTCCGTCATTTTTCTTGCACTCGGATTTTCAACATCTTTTTTAGGGGAGTTTTTCCTTATGAATGATGAATTTATTCGACAAATAGGTAGTATATTTTTATTGTATTCTTCGAATTTGTCGTGTTTGGAGTATTCAAGCCTAAATTCATGATGAGAGATACGAGGTTAACATATAAACACAAAAGAACTGGGTTTATTGGTTCCAGTTTTGTTGGAATGGGGTATGCAGCAGGTTGGACTCCATGTGCAGGGTCCATCTTAGCTACTGTGTTAGCTATGGGGGTTTCGAATCCAAAACAATCTATAATGTATATGGTTGCTTATGTATTTGGGTTTGCAATTCCGTTCTTTATCATGTCTTTTTTTATCGGAAGGATGAAATGGGTGAAAAGGTATAATCGGTTGATTATTAAAGTTGGTGGATACTCTATGATTGTAATGGGGGTTCTTCTATTTTTTGGATGGATGACTCAACGAACTTCATTCTTATCCACCCAATTTTTTGGAGGCTTTACAGGCTTCTAATATTCAGTGAGACGAAGGGACAGGTCACTCGTCTCACTGCACAAATTCTCGATAATTATCATATAAAATAAGTTCAGGAATTGTTAGAGAGGAAGATAGATGTGTTTAATAAAGGAATAATACTAGCAATAATGACTGGGACTTTACTATTATCGGCTTGCAGTCAGGAGCAATCTGATACTGATGATTACCTGCAGGAATTCGATGGGAAGTTGGAACATGTTCATGGTTTAGGATATATGGGAAGTGATGCTGATCTTGCTTTTGCATCACATGATGGTTTGAAATTTTATCAGGATAGTGAGTGGTATTCTACTTCTCAGCAAAACAATGATTATATGGGATTCACTGCAATAGATGAAGGGTTTTATACGAGTGGACACCCAGGGAAAGGTTCTAACCTTCCAAATCCTCTTGGTGTACAAAAGAGTTTAGATAAGGGGAGAACACTAGAAGAAGTAGCATTTGAAGGAGATTTTGATTTTCATGTCATGGGTGTAGGTTATAACAATCACACGATGTATGTAGTAAATGGTCATGAAACTAACAAGCTTTCTATGGGGGTACATAAAAGTACAGATAATGGAGAGAGTTGGGAAAAGGTAGAGGCTTCAGGACTTCAAGGAGAGGTCATGTCCATTGCTGTACACCCTGAAGATAATAAACGTGTAGCTGTTGCATCCAAAAAGGGAATATATCTTTCTAAAGATGGAGGTTCCTCTTTTACTAGAATAACAGAAGAAACTAACGGGACGACGGTTCATTTTAGCGATGAGATTCTTTACTATGGATATTTCGATAGTGAGGCTAGACTTGTAAAATATCATTACCAAGACCAAAAGAAGACGCAACTGCCATTACCAGACTTAAAGAAAGATGCAATAGCTTATTTCGCACAACACCCTGAAAACGCTGAAGAAATGGTGTTTCTCTCCTTTAACAATCATGCATTCCAAACAACGAATGGTGGAGATAAGTGGAAAACGATTGTAGAAGCAGGAGAAGTACAACAGTAGTGAGAATTTCACTTCATAGTAATCTGAGGTATGGCATTCTATTAAAAGGCAATCAACGTACACCCAATCCTTCTCCCAAATGATTGTATTTACTAATGAATGCTCTAATTGTCCATAATAAATTGCTAGTTCATCAGGGAGGGAGATTTACGTGTATGGAACATTTAGCAGATTAGCTTCTTGGTTTAGTGATCCTTTGTTACATCTTGCTAATGGGTATAATCATATTCCACTTCTAGCTGCTCTATTTCTTGGTTTAGTAGGTGCAGTAGCTCCTTGCCAAATTACTGGAAATATTGGAGCTTTGTCACTCTATGGCAATCAGTCATTACAAACAAAAACTTCATGGTGTCACATTGGTCTATTCATTGCAGGAAAAATGGTTGTATTTTCTGTTCTAGGAGCACTAGTGTGGGTGTTTGGACAGGAGATAAGAGGACAGTTGACCCTCTTCCTTCCTATTATACGAAAGCTTATCGGTCCCACTCTTGTACTAGCTGGCTTATATTTAATAGGTGTTATAAAGATTAGGAAAACGCTAAGACTCGGTAGCATTTTTGAATCCTTCCAAAACAAACCGGCTATTGGTAGTTTCTTTATGGGGATAAGCTTTTCGTTAGCTTTTTGCCCTACTATGTTCATTTTATTTTTTGTTACCTTGATGCCTCTTGTACTTTCTACTTCATACGGAATAGTGTTACCTGGCATATTTGCGGTTGGGACATCATTACCTGTTTTAATTATTCTATTCCTCATATGGTACTTTGACATGAGTGGAATATTACTTAAAAGAAGTCGTATGATAGGAAAGGTTGTCCAAATCATTACTGGATTTCTACTTATTGTAATTGGGATTTTGGATACTCTTACATACTGGCTCTAAATTTCAAACATAACGAGGTTCTCGAAATATGAATAAACTATCCTTTAAATTAGGGGTTCTTATTTTAATATGCATTATGATTGTCGAAGGAATTCTTTTCTTTTTCCTCTACACCAACTTAGCAAACAGTCGTATAGAAGAAGTGTTAGATAATTTGTTAACCCGTGGTAATAGTCATCGAGATGTGTTGGAGAAAAGCTTTAATGAATCAACTTTAAATCATGTCGCATTGATGGAATCAGAAGCTGACACAATCGTCATGATTACAGATGACAAACAAAATGTGATTGCTCAGTCCGAGCCTATGAATGCTGAGATTAACCAATTGATTGCAAAACCTCTTTCAAACATATCCCATCAAGGTGTGATTCTGCATGAAGAGTGGAAGTCAAGTTCGTTTGTGGCTTCCGTTAGCCCTATTCAAATTAATGGTGGTAATCGTGGGTACGTGTATATGTTCTCCCAAACCACAGTCATTAAGAGCGTCATTAATCAATTATCCAATCAGTTCCTGCTGGCTGGCTTTATAGCCATACTTTTAACTGTAGTTGCTATCTTTATATTAAGCCATTTTATTACTAGACCACTCGTTCGCATGAAACGAGCAACAGAAGAAATCATTAAAGGGGACTCAAAAGTTTCATTGGAGTCAAATCGAAAGGATGAGCTGGGACAATTAGCAAATTCAATAGTCATCCTATCTGATGAGCTAGAGCGACTAAAACAAGATCGTAAAGAATTTCTAGCTAGTATTTCTCATGAACTACGCACTCCATTAACCTACATAAAGGGATATGCTAATATCGCCAGTCGAGACATGATAAGTAACGAGGAAAGACAGGAGTACCTGGGCATCATTCGTGAAGAAACCGATCATGTAACACATCTGGTTAAGAACCTATTTGATTTAGCTAAAATGGATCAAAATCAATTTGTTATTCAAAAAGAAGATGTGAATTTATGTGACATGTTAAAAAAGGTAAGAGACAAAATGCATCCGATCTTAAATGATAACCAATTACGTCTAAATATTACGTGTCCAGATAATATCATCATTTATGTGGACCCTGATCGTTTTCAACAAGTAATCCTTAACCTAATGGATAATGCCATCAAACATTCTCCAAACCAATCTACAATCAATATTGATGTGAAAATAAACATGGGGAAGGTAGCTATTACAGTTCAAGATGAAGGTGAAGGTATTCCAGAAGAAGAGGTTCCATTTATATTTGAACGGTTGTATCGCATAGACAAATCCAGGTCAAGAGAGTTGGGGGGATCTGGCCTAGGTTTGTCCATTGTAAAAGAAATTATAGAGAAGCATGGCGGAGAAGTAAAAGTAGAAAGTGTAATAGGAGATGGAACGAAGATGACGATTCTATTAAAAGAGGAGGATATAGTTTCGTATGATTAACATATTGTTAGTAGATGATGAGCAGCGCATGTTAGATTTACTCGAACTTCACCTCTCACCACATGGATATCGATGTACGAAAATAAAAACAGGTCAAGAAGCCATACGTAAGATAGAAGAACACTCTTATGATTTGGTCCTTTTGGATATTATGATGCCTCAATATGATGGCTGGAACGTCTGTAAAGAAATACAAAACATTTCAGATGTTCCTATTATAATGGTAACAGCAAGAGATCAGAAGACAGATATTGTAAAAGGATTGAAAATTGGAGCCGATGACTACGTTACCAAACCATTTGATGAAGATGAATTATTGGCTCGAGTACAAGCATTGTTAAGAAGGACATCAAAAGAAGATTTGATCCATATACATGGTTTAATTTGGGATGGACAAAAACATAAACTATGTTATCAAGACGAACCAATTCCAGTGACACCAAAAGAGTTTGCAATGATTGGTCATTTAATGAAGCATCCAGAGCGTGTATTTAGTAGGGAACAACTCATCGATATCGTTTGGGGATTTCATTCTGATACAGAAGGTCGGACCATTGATTCTCACGTACGAAACATTCGAGAAAAAATAAGACAGACTGGTTTTCCTATTGATGACTATTTCAAAACAGTCTGGGGTGTAGGATACAAGTGGGTAAAAGATGACGAATAAAACCTCACCATTTTGCCACAGAGTCTGCACAGTTTCTTGATAAATACTGGATACACTCCTAATGAGAACAAAAGGAGGGATTTAAGATGAAGAAGAAACTTTTCTCTATCTTACTTGTTTTGTTAATAGTGTTAGGACTCAGTAATGTGGTACTAGCTCACGGAGATGAACATACGAGGGATTTTCATTCTATGCTAGGGTTTGATGTAGCAGAAATGATTCCTTGGATGAAAGACATGCATCCAAACATGAGCGAGGAAGAAATTAACGAGATGTATCGAGATTGTCATCAGAATGAATGATGAAACAGTGAAAAAAGGACCAAGTGAAGGTTCTTTTTTTGCTAGATATACGTTAAGATGTGATGTTCTTGAACGAATACTTTTTAGAGGTTATTATTTTTTATTAGCAATTTTAGTCACATAGAAATTCGCTTTATCTTGTTGAGGGTGAGCAAAGTAGTATATATGGGCTAGCTTTTATAGGGGTCAGGTTGGTTCGATGGTTCTGGATGATGTGGGACTGAGGAACGTAAAAAACCTTACTCTATTTAAGTAAGGTTGGTACATGATATATATTGGCAATATACATCTCTTCTACTCCCGCTTTATGAATGGGAGTTTTTATTATTAATCATTAATTTCCTTGTAGAATGGTTTCTTATTCAGCTATTTTTTTCTTTAATCGATCGTATTCTTCCTCTGTTATTTCACCTCTAGCTAGGCGTTGCTTTAATATAGCGAGAGAATCTTGGTGATTAGCAGATTTTTGTTGGTTACCAGACCAAGATTTCATCAAGATAAGAGCAACAACAATGATACCTATTATAAGTAACCAAGATACTCCCATTCCAAAAAAACCACCCATCATACCTTGACCATTCATCATATTTTAACGCCTCCATTCATGTATAACTAATATCATAAAGATGTATAAAGAAAAACTCAGTGCCTCTTTTCTATATACCCCATCTCGTACTATAACCGATAAAAGTGCATAAATTGTGCAGTATCATAGAAGAAAGAAATTTTATATAAAACAAAACCTCAAACTTCTATTTAGATGAGATGATGTCTGGAGGAATATCAGGTAACGGTGAAGCAGATACCGAAGCTATGTATGATACGTTAAGCAATAATGGTAAAAATGGAAATCAAATTAAAAATGTCGAACCTCAACAAGGAGAGAAGGCAAGGTTTAGATTTATTAATGCGGGTTACCAAACCCAGTTTGTGAACTTTCCAAATCAAAGTATGAGAATTATTTCAGTAGATGGAAAGGATAATAACAATTCACCTTCTCCGTCGAAATCGATGATAGAAATTGCTCTAGTTGAACGAATGGATGTGGAATTTACTAGAACAAATAAATCACCACAGTCAGTAACATTATTGAATTACAATGAGTCAGCCAGTCTCTTAAGTATTCCAGTTAGAGAAAAATCTGTGGATAATAAAAAGATATAACCCAAAATCGTTCTATTAAAACAAGTAAGGCAGTAAACAGTACAACGTATAAAAGTGAGGAATTAATCTTAACAAATTTACCATACTCAGATGTCCAATACACAATGGAATTAAATATAGGGATGAACACGGGGGAAGGAATGGTTTTTCAAATTAACAATGACATCCTTCCAAAGACAGCTCCAATTCAAGTAACAGAAGGGGACATTGTTAAAGTGAGATTGAAAAATACTGGCATGTTAAATCATCATATGCACTTTCATGGTCATCGTTTTCAAGTGGCTGCTAAGAATGGAAAAACCCTTGAGAATCCTGTTGTGAAAGATTTACTTAATATTAAGCCTGGTCAAACCTATGAAATTTATTTTAAAGCGAACAATGCCGGGGAGTGGTTATTTCATTGCCATGATAACAATCATGCTAATAGAGGAATGGTAACAATTCTTGATTATAAGTATGTGTACTCCCCATTCAAATTAGGTGAAGACACAAAGAATAAACCATAATATAAAGATAAGAGCGACTCATCTGCACGAATTTTGGATATTATTTGGGCATGACCTTACTAAAGAAGAAAAAATAGTGATTAGAAAAAGCATTTATTTGAAGAAAGGAGCAAGAATGATATATGTCTCATGAACACCACAATCATTCAGAAAAACATGAAGAACAAGACCATCATGAAGGACATGATGGCCACGAGGGTCATGATCATGGAGCAATGGTAGAAGATTTTAAGAAACGGTTTTATATTTCTCTTATTGTAACGATTCCTATCTTATTATTATCTCCAATGATTCAAGATTTTTTAGGATTAGATCTGACATTCCCATTTGACCAATATGTGTTATTCGCTCTAGCTACATTTGTATTCTTCTATGGAGGTTTGCCTTTCTTAACTGGAGCTAAGGAGGAGTTGAAGCAAAAGAATCCAGGTATGATGACGCTGATTGGACTTGCGATAGCTGTAGCTTATTTGTACAGCTCACTAGTTGTGTTTGGCCTGGAAGGTCGGAACTTTTTTTGGGAACTAGCCACACTAGTTGATATTATGCTTCTTGGTCATTGGATTGAAATGAAATCTGTGATGGGGGCTTCAAATGCATTAGAAGAACTAGTGAAGTTGATGCCCAACGAAGCACATAAGGTAGATGAAGAAGGAAATATCGAGGATGTACCTGTAGCTGATTTACAAACAGGAGATAACGTTTTGGTCAAGCCTGGAGAAAAGATTCCTGTAGATGGAGATATTATTAATGGAAAGACGACTATTGATGAGTCTATGTTAACAGGTGAATCGGTTCCAGTTGAAAAGAGCGAAGGAAAGGAAGCAATAGGTGGATCAGTCAACCAGGAAGGCTCCATCACTATAACCGTTCAGAAAACAGGGGATGATACGTATTTATCCCAAGTAATTGGACTAGTGAAAGAAGCACAGGAATCAAAATCGAAAACGCAGGATATTTCCAATCGTGCAGCAAAATGGCTTTTTTATCTTGCTTTAGCAAGTGGTATTATAACCTTTATTGTCTGGCTTGCCCTAGGTAATCCTGTTGATGTAGCCATGGAACGTATGGTTACCGTTATGGTCATTACATGTCCACATGCACTAGGCTTAGCGGCACCTCTTGTCGTTGCAGTATCTACATCCATTTCTGCTAAGAAAGGATTGCTAATTCGAAATCGTGCCAATTTTGAAGGGGCTAGAAGCTTAAATGCCGTCGTGTTTGATAAAACCGGCACCTTAACCAAAGGGGAGTTTGGTGTGACGGAAATCATTCCTCTTAACGACTATACAAAAGAGGACGTTCTGACATGGGCTGCTTCCTTGGAACAAAACTCAGAACATCCACTAGCCGAAGGAATTGTAGAGAAAGCGAAACAAGATTCCATTACACTGAAGAATATAGAAGAATTTGAATCCATGACTGGTAAAGGACTTAGAGGCACAGTCGATGGGAAAGAAGTAAACGTTGTAAGTCCTGGTTATGTAGACGAACACGATTATGCCTATAATCATTCTTCTTTTAATGAACTTTCTGAGGAAGGAAAAACGGTTGTGTTTGTTTTGGTAGAACAAGAATTAATGGGCATGATTGCACTAGCTGATATCGTCCGAGAAGATGCCAAGGAAGCTATCGAATCACTAAAAGAGAAAGGTGTCCATTCAATTATGTTAACGGGCGATAACCAAAAAGTAGCTGATTGGGTTGCCAAGCAGTTAGGTATTGATGAAGTGTATGCTGAAGTGCTACCAGATCAAAAAGCCGATCAAGTGAAAAGTATTAAAGAAAAAGGCTGGAAAGTTGCCATGACTGGAGATGGGGTAAACGATGCTCCTGCTCTAGCTACCGCTGATTTAGGAGTAGCTATTGGAACAGGTACAGATGTAGCAATGGAATCAGCTGATATTGTACTTGTGAAAAGTAACCCAAAGGATGTCGTTTCGATTATAGAATTATCCAAGAAAACGTATCAAAAAATGATTCAAAACCTATGGTGGGCAGCAGGGTACAACATTGCGGCCATACCATTAGCAGCTGGTATCCTAGCACCAATTGGAATCATCTTAAGCCCTGCAGTCGGAGCAGTTTTAATGAGTCTAAGTACGGTAGTTGTGGCTATTAATGCAAAGCTATTAAAAGCGAATTAATGAAACAAGGCAAAGACCCTTCTTTGCCTTGTTTTTATGATGAATGATTATTGTGTGGTATTGGATTATTCATAGGTTCATCAATAAACCAACTTCCCCCCAACAAAAAACTCATGACTAGCAAAAAAACAAGGAAAGGCTTAAGGAGCCATTTTTTCGATGGCATGGTTTGGTCAGAGGAAGACGTGCACGCAAACATAGGATACAGAATCAGGGAACATACAGCTAGAGTTAAAAACAGCTTTATTAGAATAACGTTTTCGTAAATAGAAAGCATCTCTCCTAACATAGCTCCCATCATACCACTCATTAAACCAGCGGATATACCCTCAATACAAGAAACCATTCCCAATCTACAGTTGCTAATTCCTCCGATTGAACCTCCCACCGATATCCCTAAAACTGTAGAAAAAATTAAATCACCTTGAAAAATCGATCCAAACATTACCCCTACTACAAGCCCCGAACTTGTACCAGAGACCATCGAGATGACCATACGCTGGCTATGGTGGAGAGACGTGTGGAACCTTCTCGTCAATAGGAATGAGAAGATAACAATTAATAGTAGAGCAAGTACGATAAACATATGCATATCACCCATTCTTATTCTCCTCTAAATTTTTTTATAGTTAGTTAAAAAATAGCAATCAAACTTTCCTTTTATGTATATTTTCTAAAGAGAGAAAAATGACTTCAGATAATGCCCCTCTCACTGAATAAGCAGAACCCTTTTATATAAGCCATGAAAAAAAGGCGAAATTCTTTAATTTCGCCTTGAAAATATTCCGTTCCGAACTTGTACTACTCAGCTGAAAGTTCATTCGCTGTAACCCATTTATGGTCGGTGACTTCCTCTCCTCCATCTGTTGGAGTAAAGTTAATCATATAAACGGTAGTTTCTTCAACTGATTCAATAACAGCCTCTGCTCCTTCCATTACTTCCATGTGGGAGGCATTAAGAGTCACTTTCTCTCCTGGTTCGAGGTCTATTTCACCAGCTTCCTCAATTTCTTCATGGATCACCCATTTGTGATCCTTAACACGTTCCCCACCATTGGTCGGATCATAAGAAACAGAATAAGCCACTGTATCATAGGCCCCTACAATCGTAGCCTTCGCTCCTTCCATCCCACTCATATGACCCTCTTGGATGATCGCTGTACTTCCCTCTTCAAATTCCGGATTGTCTGCAGCTTCTAGACCTTCCGGTACTTCACCGGATCCTGAGTGCTCCATCCCTTCGTGGCTTTCCGAACTTTCATCCGTATTTTCATCTGAAGATGGCTCTTCAGTTTGGTTTTCATTTTGCTCCGCCGTATCCGGCTGATCTCCTTCATTTCCCCCTGAACAAGCGGCCAATGCCAGTAATAAAACCAAAACTGATACGTTCAGAAGAAATTTTGAATTATTCACCTTTATATTCCTCCAATTCTATCATTGTTTGTGAAGTTCACCTTTTTAATATATCCCCCTTATATGCATTTTTTGTGCAGAAAGTCTGGTCATTGAAAGGTATTGGACGGCAAATCATCTTGATAATTAGTCTAATCTCCCTCATCTATCCACATCTTTATCAATATTGCCCAATTTCTATGCATGTCACAAAATTGCTACTTCTATTATGAGGAAAATGCATCATTTCTCCATAAACGATTGATAAATTAAAAGAAAAATATAAGGGAGATGCATTTATGAAAAGAACATGGATCATTATTTTGTTTGTTTTAGCAGCATTAGGTTCTGGATTTTTATACCAGCAGTTACCGTTGGCATCAACAGCGGACTACAACTCCAAAGCATCAGCTTCCAAAAAATTAACTTCAATTGAAACCCCCGGCGGGGAAACATTGGAAGGAGAGGAGGTAGATGGGGTCAAACGTTTTGAGTTGACAGCTGAATCTGTGATACAGAGATTTACTGAAGAAGAATACCAGGGAAAAGGATGGGGATTCAATGGCAGCACTCCTGGCCCCACGCTTATTGCTCAAGAAGGGGACAAGGTTGAAATTACAGTGACTAATGACCTGCCAGAAGCTACATCTGTTCACTGGCATGGTATTGAAGTTCCGAATGAAATGGACGGTGTAACTTCCATACAGGATACACCGGAAATTGAACCTGGCGAATCATTTACTTATTCCTTCAAACTAAAACAAGGGGGGACTTATATGTACCATTCGCACACTAATGTATCTAAACAAGAACTGATGGGACTTGCAGGAGCATTCGTCATTCAGCCAAAAACCCAGAACCAACAAGTTGAAAGAGATATCGTTATGATGCTTCAGGAATGGACGCTGGAAGGGGCTGGAGGGCATGGGAATATGGTAATGACACCTTCTAAAAAAGAATCGCATGATGAAGAGCATTCTGAGATAAATGAAAGGGAAGACACGGATTCAGGCGCTTATGAAATCAACCCATTGGGTATGGAACCGAATACGTTCACGATCAATGGAAAATCTTATCCGGACACAGAGCCGATAATGGTTAAGAAAGGGGAAAGAGTCCGTTTGAGATTTACCAACCTCAGCGGAAATTCCCACCCAATGCACATGCATGGAGATGACTTTAAAGTTACAGCTGCTGATGGCAACCGTATTGATGAATCAGCACAGCTCACGAAGAATACTATTAATGTGGCTGCTGGTGAAACCTGGGATGTTGAGTTCACAGCAGAAAATATAGGCAGATGGCCGATTCATTGTCATAAACCCCACCATACTATGAACGCGGATGGTGATACAGGCGGTATGTTTACTGTTTTAGAAGTTATAGAATAACTTTTAAGTACATCATTGATTTAGGCTGTCGAATTTCTCGACAGTCTATAAATTTAAATAACATGGAAAAGTATATACTCTTCAAGTAAAGGGGCAATAGTTGCACAATGGTTCTCGTTTATTATGCTAACTGAGCAGTACACTTTAGAAGTTTAAGTGGATTAAATCGAAGCTGAGTCTTAAGCAATAGGGGCGATTCTTAAACACAGGAATGGCCCTATTCTTAATGTTGAGCAGGAGTATTCAATAATAATATTCACCTTTAGTTAATTTATTCTTAATGCTAGCAATTCACAAGTGGATATTAATGGTAAAATATAATAAGAGATGATTACGTTATGAATAAACTAAAGGATTTGCTGGAAGAAGATATTAAACCTAACTGGGGAAGGTACTGTGGTTTAAATGGAAAATGTCTCGCAATAGAGTCTTACACTAAGGGGCTATAGTTGCATATTGGCTATCGCTTATTGTGTTAACGGAGCAGGAGGGTTGTAAAAAGAACTAATTTAAATCACATAACAGTTTAGTAGGAGGAAGTTGGATATGAAGAAGTGGTTACTGGTATTTAATTTAGCTTTTTTTAGTATTACCTTAATTTCTTGTCAGTCTCGTATGGAAGAGATGAAATTATTAGATGGTGTATCTGATATTTCAATTTCCAAATCTAATGGTTTTGGGGCATTAAATGAAAATTATTTTGTTTCCATTGACCAATCAGAAGATATATCGACTTTTAGTGGTATTTTAAAAAATGCAAAAGGAATAAATAGAGAGGTTGATGTATATAACGAGAAACCTGACTACGATATATTAGTTCGTTATGAAAATGGGGAAGATCGCGGATTACATCTTGTGCTTGGAAACGAAGGGGAAGAAAGTATAGTTATGTTTATTGGGAACGAAAAGAAAGGATTCACTGTTTCTTCAGAAGATACAAGAATGCTAAAAAGCATAATTGATATTCAATAAGCCTTATTCACCAAACAGGTGAGGTAATTTAATATCTACTTCAAGATATATTGAAATCTAGTTTCCATATAAGTGGAAGATAGTTGCGCAGCTACTAACTTTTATTGTGCTAACGGGCAGTAATTTTGAATAAAGGGTTTTTATTTCCAAGGTTAAATATATAAGTGGATAAAAATGAGGGAATCATTTTGAGGATAAATCTAAAAATTACAACAGTAAGTTCAACTATTATTATGTTTTTGGTTTTAATAGGATGTGAACCATTTGCGAAGGAAACGATGGATTTTTATGTAAGCACAGAGAGCATTGATCTCTCTGGTGAAAATATCAATTCTATATCAATTAATTCATATGAGAACGATGTAATAAACACTTTTGGAAAACCGACTAAAATCGAAGAAATAGAAAATCCAAAGTCAAAATATTTAAGTTACGATGGTGTGGAGTTTGGTTTTGTAGATGAGAAGGTTATTCGATTATTCATTCGAAGAACACACGAAAACTCCAAGATATATGGAACGGAAAAAGAAATTAAAATCGGGGATACAAAAGAACAGGTAATTAAAGAATACGGTGAGAACTATTATGAAAGGGTTGAAAGCGGATTAGATACCCTTGGATATTTTGATAAAGATAATATGATAAATATAGAGTTTGGGTTTAATGAAAATAAAGTTATAACTGTTATTATTAAGAAAATTGGTTGGAAGGAAGATAATTAAGCTACCAGGGGTATTAGTTAAATATATGGTTCATATATTTTGATTTCAAGTCTTCAAAAATTGGGAGCTTATATGAAATGTTAGTGGTAACTAAAGGGTTTTTTGACTGTTAAAAAAGATTTTTTAGTTTGTATCTCGATTGTTGTGTTAGTACTTGGAACACCATCCGAAGTAGCCTTTAATAGTTGGGTATCCGAAAAACACAATATAAACTGTGAAGAAGATGGAAGTTGTTTTAATGGGAAAAGCCAGGCTCGAACGAAGGGAGAGGTAGGAGAATTAGAAGAATATAAACCCTGGATAACTGTAAGAGATTTGATTGTATATGGCATTTATTCTTTGTAGGTTTTGGCAACATGTTTATTAGACAAGTTGTATAAATAAACGCGTTATAAAGGGCATTAATGTGTATTTTCATTCAATTTTTGGGTGATTATCTCGAAACCGGGTCTTTAAGTATAGGGCAGGATTGTGGAAGACTCCGTTTCGAGAAAATTCAATCGTTAATAAGTAAAGATAGTGAATTTATCGTCAAAGTAAAATGTTTTATTGAAACTAATATTGGAATAATAAAATCTACTAACACTTGACCCTGTACTATAGTACAGGGTTTATATTGTATCTAGAGGTGATGGCTTTGAAATATAAAATTAGCGAGTTAGCCGAGGTTTGTAATGTGAATAAGGAAACCATCCGTTATTATGAACGGAAATCATTAATACCAGAACCATATCGGAACAGTTCAGGATACCGTATTTATGGTGATTCCACAGTGAAACGTGTAAGTTTCATTAAAAAAATGCAAGATTTGGGATTTTCACTAAGTGAAATATACAAACTTCTCGGAATAGTCGATAAAGACTCTGATCGTTGTCAGGATATGTATCAATTCGTTTCACAAAAGCAGATAAATGTAGAGAAGAAAATTAATGATTTAAAACACATACAAAAAGTCTTGAATGACCTGAAGAATTGTTGCCCTAATGAAAGAGACTTATATGCATGTCCAATTATAGAGAATGTTCTTGAAGATAGTGGTTAAAAGGAGAGCGATAAGATGAAAAGGAATAATTGGTTTGTTGGAAGTATAGTTGGATTCATCATCATTCTTCTTTGCTGTACAACTCCTTTGTTAGTGATCATGTTAGGGGTGTTCGGGCTTGGAGCATGGACTGGGTACTTGGATTATATTTTGTTTCCAATGTTGATAATATTTTTAATCCTTGCAGTAGTCACCTATAAAAAAAAGAATCAAACATCAACCGATGAGGACTGCTGCTCTTAATAGATAAAGGAGGATATGAAAATGAAAGAATTTCTAATTGAAATCAAAGGAATGACATGTGGAAGATGTGAAAATCATGTACGAGATACGCTTCAAGAAAATGGGGCTGAAAATATTCAGGTAGACCATAAAGAGGGAAAGGCTGAATTCAAATTAATAGATGAAAGACAGAAAGAGATTATACGAGAAGAACTGCGAAAGACACCTTATGAACCGGGAGAAATTATCTCTATGTCCACAAGCGATGAAAGAAGATCCGTGAATAAGACCTACGATTACGACTTTTTAATTATAGGTTCCGGTGGGGCAGCCTTTTCAGCAGCTATCCAAGCATCTGAAAATGGACTTCAAGTAGCGATGGTAGAAAAAGGAGACGTCGGAGGCACCTGTGTGAATATCGGATGTGTGCCTTCTAAAACCTTACTTCAAGCTGGACATATTCAATTCCAATCCGGGCATCATCCTTTCCGTGGTTTGATGACCTCGGCTAAACAACCGGATATGGCTAATCTACAAAACCAAAAAGAGAAGTTGGTTCAACAATTGCGTAAAGAGAAGTATGAAGACCTCATTGAAGAATATGGATTCGAGCTTATTCAAGGAGAAGCTCACTTCCTTGATGCACATACCATTTCTGTACAGGGGAAAGATTTCACAGCTGCATCCTTTTTAATTGCCACAGGGGCATCCCCTTTCATTCCGGATATTCCTGGGCTGGAGGATACATCTTATCTAACAAGCACGTCTGCGTTAGAGTTGAAGAAAGTTCCAAACCATCTTGTTATTATAGGATCCGGATATATCGCTCTAGAAATAGGACAAATGTATAGACATTTAGGTGCTGAGGTTACATTTTTGCAACGGAGTTCTAGACTCCTGAAACAATATGATCCAGAGATCTCTGAAACCGTTGAAGGTATGTTAAAAGAAGAGGGTATTACTCTAATGAAGGAGGTCAATTATAAAAAAGTTGAAGAAAAGAATGGCAAAAAATACATTCATTTGGAAGTTGAAGGAAACGAAAAGACTATAGAAGGTGATCAGCTTCTTGTGGCTGCGGGGAGGAAGCCCAATACAGAAAAACTCCAAGGAGATAACATTAAATTAGCGTTGGGTGAAGATGGAGAAGTTCTTATAAATGACTTTCTGGAGACAAATATCCCTCATATCTATGCAGCTGGGGATGTAACTATTAGTCCTCAATTCGTATATGTAGCAGCTCACCAAGGAGGCATCGTAGGGCAAAACGTATCTAAACCATCTAAAAAGAAACAAAGTTTGGAACATGTACCCGCGGTGACGTTTACAACACCCTCGATCGCTTCTATTGGATGGACAGAAAGCCAAGCCAATCAAGCTGGTTATGATGTGAAAACGTCCGTTCTTCCATTAGAATCGGTTCCAAGAGCATTAGTGAATCATCATAACCAAGGTGTTTTCAAACTGATCATGGACGCCAAGAGCAATCAGATTATAGGTACTCATGTGGTGGCTGAAAATGCTGGCGATGTCATTTATGCAGCTACGTTAGCTGTGAAATTTAAATTAACAGCCGAAGACCTTCAAGAGACCATGGCTCCTTACCTAACGATGGCCGAAGGATTGAAGCTAGCAAGTTTGACGTTTGATAAAGATGTCTCTAAATTATCTTGTTGTGCTGGTTAGATCTAAGTTCACCTTAACTCACGGTGAACTATTTTACCATGGACATGGTACATGGTTTGTTATTACGGAGCTGCCGAGCTCTTCGATTGGCAAGAACGCATGATAGGGAACGGAATAGATGGTAACGCGAAAATCAACTGCTCTGATTTAATGGAATTTAAAAGAACATTTACGAACCATGTACCTGACAAAAAAGAGCAGGCTTTAAATAAGAATGCCATTGATACCTATCATGGAAAGGCTTCATTTATCTCTGATAATCAATTTTCCTGATGTAGACTCCAAATATGAATATTTCAAAATGGAAAACTTATTAACACCCGTCTCATGAATTTTTTGGTATTCCTTGGTTCAGTGATAATGACCATTTGCTTATGTATGAAAGACATACAAACGTTAATGCACTGTTTGGTCTTAATCCAGAACCTGAGAGGGGAAGGGTAGAATTACTCTAAATAGTTATGGTGTAGATATTCATATAAGTGTTCTCTACACGATGGTATATAATCAAGAAATGGAGCATTAAATATGAACTTTTTGGCGGAAAACTTGCCCAGAAAATTATTTGTTAGTGTATTATACATTTCAATTTCAATCTTTATTTTTCCATTATTATATTTAGGGGAAAATGAGTTGAACTATTTAGAAAATGTTGGAGGATACTTTTTTGATTTATTTTTAGTAATATACATAGGCTTTTTATGGGTCTCGTTCCTATGTGATCGAATTGCTAGAGTATTGACCATAAAAATAAATATCTCTGAGGTATATATAAGTGCTATCTTGCATATCATTGCTGGTTCCTTATTTAGTCTGGAAGCTTTGATACTATCATTTTCTTTTTTTCTCTTAGATAGATTAATTATGAAATATTTTGAAATCAAAATGGTTACGGCACTTTGTCTTATAGGGATTATAATAATTATATTTATTATGAATTTCAGTTACTATGTGCCTTACTAAAGCCATTTATTATAGTTGGATGATTTCCCTCTGGTTGCATAGCCAGAGGGGGCTGGGGGTGTTCCATGCAAGGCCACATGCTCTAGGTTTTAGTCCAAAAGGTTGAAGGTCGTTAATCCGTTAGTAATTCTTTAAAAGGATATTATTGTAACATTACAAAGTAAGTAGACAAGCTTACTTAAGGGAGTCTCTCCCAAAAACATTAAAGCAAGTACACTACTAATGCGTACTCTGGCCTCCGGCTGGAGTGCGCATTGTTTATTTATGAAAACATTGCTATTCGTTTAAGATAGTAATCCAAACATCCTATCATGGGAGGTAAGAGGATTTATCTAATGGAGGTCTTTCCAGAAATGATTGTTTATCCATTTTATGGTCTTGTTGAACTAGTAACGAAGGAATGTCCGAATCCTCCTCCTCATAGACTTAAAAAGGGGAAGGGAGGTGGTCTCAGTGATTGAATGGAGTGTTACTCTTATAGCTATTGCGTTTATTGTTCTCGTCATCTTTTTGATTTTGACATTACGAAAACTCATGGCCACATTAGCTGAAACAAAAGAGACGCTATCTGATGCACGGAAATCTATTAACAGCATTACGGATGAAGCAGAAGAACTGATCCAGGAAGCCAATCAAATTTCAGTTGATGTAAAAGGGAAAATGGAAGCCGTTGATCCCTTAATTGAGTCTGTTCATGACATGGGGGATATGATACACGATGTAACAAGTTCCATAAAAAGAACTGCTTTGGATAAGGACAATAGAAAAACTATTCAAACGCAGGGTACACAGGAGAACAAGCCGGTACGAATTAAGCTGAAGTAGAAAGAAACGGCACGACATTTGAAGGTCATAGATATAGATAGAAAAAGGAAGAAGACACCTATACAATGAGGTGAACTTCCTCCTTTTTTGTATCTGTGTACTTATTTAGAGGGTGGTTTGATTACAAATTACGAGCCTAATTGATATTAGTGCAGCACAACAAAATGATCCGTTTATGTTTCCAATAGCTACTATCAACTTACCTATTTTAGGGGGATTTCATGATGCACTCTTCCTGAGTAGGTATGAACAGGTACTCCATAATCATCCAACAACACTCCTGCGACGAAAAGGAGAACGATTTAATGGTGACCCTCGTGTGATTGCATCGGCTTTGGTGCTTGTTGTTGTAGATATTCTCTATCACTCTTTGATAACTCTCCTACGATTATTTGTTGTTCTGGCATAATCATCTTGTCCTCAACACTGGCTTTTATCTGCACTACATATAGTCCATCCTTATCAAATGGTGCCTTAACACTATATTGGCCAAGGCTGCCTAGTTGCGCTTTTTTTACGCCGCTATGATAGGTGCCATCCTGCTTCCAAATTTCAATCTCGACCGTATCAACTTCTTTTATTATCGAACCATTTTGAGTAAGTGTGACCTTGATTTCCTCCTCTGTGTTATCAGAAAAAGTAGCAGGCAAGGTTATGTCAGGTATGAGGGGGTCTTGTTGTTCGTATAAATCGACAGCATTTTCATTCAAGGAGCATGCGCTAAGCAATAAGCACAAGAACAGAAAAGAAATTACCGGTATCTTATTCGACATCTTACATATCCTCCTCTCGATTGACATTAGGCATTCAGGAACTTCTTCCATGAAGGTATTCGTTGTATGACTAACAGGTCTAATAATAATACGACCACGAGGGATAACCCCACTAATGGAAATAGAATTCCTAAGGCTGCCATTACGATGAGAAACGTTCTTCCTTCCTTGATGCTGCCGGCTTTTGGTGCTCCCATACTTCTTTGGTTTGGCTTCCGTTTACGCCATAAGTAAAAACCACTTACTATAACAAGAATGATTCCTAAACAAATAAATAAGCTTATAACCTTGTTTAGGAGTCCGAATTGATTACCTGTATGTAAGGTGATGCCTAAGGCAACGCTTTTTCCTACTATTCCGTAGTCATCAAAGCGGTAATCTGCCAGTATGGCACCTGAGTATTGGTCAATGTGCATAGTAACTTCCTGCTGGGCTTTTGGTGGAAAAGCGGACAGTGTAAATACGCCTTCCTTTTCATTCGGTATATAAATGGTATAGCTTGGATGAACCTCTTCTCGCTGTGCAATGGATACTACATCATCAACGGATAGGGGACGATACCCTTGTAAGTCAGAGGAAGGAACGTCTAATTGTTCAGCAGCCCATGGCACTTCTGCTATATCCTTTGCTTTCACATCCGAGGAAGGGGGGCTTCCTGTCCATATGGAAGGTGGATATCCTGTACCTGCATTCGTTGCAGCAATTTGAAAATTATTTCCCCATAGTCCAGACCACGGCAGTCCTGTCATGATTAAAAACAGCATCCCTCCAGCTAGCCAAAATGCAGTCACAGCGTGCAAATCTCTCCGAAACGTTTGAGGACCGTTTTTCCTTCTTGGGTAAAGGACACCAGCTAGACGCAGCTTCTTTCTTGGGAGCCACATATACAAGCCAGTTACAATCAGTACGATTCCCCAGCTAGCAGCTAATTCTACGATTCGATCTCCTATTGTCCCAGCCATCAATTCGCCATGTATTTCTTCTATCTTGTTCATTATTTTGTCCCCGCTGTTAAGGGTTCCAATCACTTCGCCAGTGTATGGATTGACGAAGGCTGTTGCAGCTTCGTTATTAGATGTAATACCTACTTCACTAGAACGAGTAGGGGTTTCTCCCGGATTGAACGAGGTAATGGTCGCATCTGGATAGGCAGCCTTAACTTCTTCTATTTGATTAGATGGCGTTAGGGTATCTCCTTCCGCTTTTATTTCATAATAATCCTGATAGAGTACCTGTTCTATTTCTGGCTTGAATAAGTAGATAGAACCGGTTATTGCAAGAATAAGCAGAAAGGGTGCTATCATAATACCAGCATAGAAATGCCACCTCCAGACTGTTCGGTAAAGGGAAGCTTTACTATGTTTATTAGTTGATTGTTGTTTCCTTTTTCGGATGTCCTTTTCCACGTCATCTCCTCCTAAAGGCCAATAGTATAACGAAATCATGAAATCTGTTAGAAAAACTAGAGAACATTTTGTGAACGAACATAAGCATATGCATCTCAAGGAGAGAACGAACAATATGGACACTTGGATCACAAATGATGAGAAAATTTTTTCTATAGCTGTTATGACTTTAGATTTATGTAAGTAGGGGAGATAGGGAGAAGCTTTCTTTTCGAGAGGCCATTTTTATAGAAAGACCTCTACCAATTGGTTGTTTTCTAGAAATAAGCGCAAAGGTTTGACATTGCCATATAATCATTCTACACTGCGAGTATTAGCTACCCTGCTATTTGAAAGCTGAAGAGGGGAGCGGGTGTAAACCTATTTATTGATAGATAAGCAGATAACTAGGTACATATTTGTAAGCGCTTTATATATCCATGTAGGTAGCTGCCCTTGCTCTCAAACAGAAGGAAGGCAGGAAAATACTTAATCCATTAACTAAAGGAGGAAGCGGAATGGCAATGAACGAGGTGTTATGCGAAGTTCAATCTACTGGACTTGCTACGATTACCCTAAACCGGCCAAAGGCGATTAACTCGCTTACTTATGGGATGCTGAAGGAAATCCATCAGAAGCTGAAGGAATGGGAAACAGATGAGAATGTCCAGCTTGTGCTGCTTCAAGGTGCTGGGGAAAAGGGATTTTGTGCAGGGGGAGATATTAAATCTCTATATGAAGCGAGGTCTAGTCACCAGGCCTACCAGCATGCGGTTGCTTTTTTTGAAGAGGAATACGAGGTAGATCACTATATATACTCTTATCCAAAGCCTATTGTAGCGTGTTTAGATGGAGTAGTCATGGGGGGCGGGGTTGGTCTGAGCTATGGTGCTCGCTACCGGATAGTTACAGACCGAACGAAATGGGCGATGCCTGAGATGAATATCGGCTTTTTCCCTGATGTGGGGGCAGCTCACTTTCTTAATAAAGCTCCTGGATATATTGGACGTTATTTAGCGTTGACGGCAGAGGTTATTCCTGGAGCGGATACAATGTATATACACGCCGCAGATACATTTATTCCAAGTGATAAGGTAACAAATTTTATCGGTGAGCTAGAGCGTACTAATTGGGGTGAGGTGCATGTGGATAATGAGCTTCTTCATCTAATTCAACAGTACAGTCAAGAGCCATCCCCACGAGCGACGCTTCCTACTTATCAGAAGGAGATTGACGAATGCTTTTCCCATCAGAGAGTAGAGGACATTATGGATGCTTTAGAAAAACAGGGCACAGAGTTCGCTAGAAAAACGAGGGAACAGCTACTATCTAAATCTCCTGCTTCCTTAAAGGTGACGTTGAAGCAGCTTATGGAAGGAGAGGGAGCATCGAGAGAGGAATGCTTCCGAACAGATTTGATACTCGCAAAGCAATTTATGCACCATGAAGACTTCTATGAAGGAGTTCGTTCTGTTTTAGTGGATAAAGACCGTACTCCTAACTACATCTATCAATCTCTTGCCGATGTTTCAGATGAGCTGGTTGCTTCCTTCTTTAAACCACCACATTCTTAAATGACCACAACGGTTTAGCTGCTCTTTGTAAGGGTATAAACGAAGTAATTATACTTAATGTTATGGGCTTTTACTATTCAAGTTAGGAGATGGAACAATGACTCAATCCTATGATGCCATTATTATCGGCGCTGGACACAATGGGCTGGTTACTGCTATACGGTTAGCCGACAAGGGATGGAAGGTGCTAGTGTTAGAAAAGTCATCCCTCCCTGGTGGTGCTTCGAAATCATACGAAATAACAGAGCCTGGCTTTATGCATGATATTTATGCCATGAATATCGGGTTATTTTTAGGATCATCGTTTTACGAGAAATATCGTGGAGAACTGAATCGCTATGATGTAGAGCCCGTTATTAGTAACAAACCATACGCTAGTGTATTCCCTGATGATACAGGAATAGGTGCCTATCAGAATAGAAAGGAAATGTATAAGAGTATTGCGTACCACTCCTCCAGGGATACCTATGCTTGGAAGGAATTAAATGATTATTTTGATAAAACCTCTCCTTATTTTATGCCTCTAATGCAAATGGAATTGCCTTCTGTTCAGGCGGGTAGACACGCATGGAAGGTATTTCGTCAGCTGAAGATGAATGGTGTACTGGAATTAGGAAGTCATATCTTACAATCTCCTCGTGAGTTTGTAGACCATTGGTTTGAGAATGATAAAGTAAAGGCAATGATTGTCCCATGGGGGTTTCACTTAGACTTTGCTCCTGACGTATCTAATGGGGCCGTATTTCCATTTATTGAATCTATATTAAATCAACGAAATGGCATGGCATTTTCAAGGGGAGGGGTCCAGCGCTTGATAAATGCTATGGTAGGCATGGTACGAGCTCGAGAAGGAGAGGTGCGTACAGAGGCGCCTGTTAGTAAAGTTCTGGAGAAGAACGGGAAAGCGTATGGAGTAGTTCTAGAGAACGGGGAAGAAATACATGCGGACAAGGCAGTCATCGGGAATGTGACACCGTCCCAAATGATCAACCGCTTCCTAGATAAAGAAACTCTTCCAGCCAAATATGTTCAAAAAGCAGAAAAGTATCAGTATGGTCCAGGTACGATGATGATTCATCTGTCACTAGATGCTCCCTTGCAATGGAAAGCTGGAGAAGAGTATGCCGAATTTGCTTATATTCATATTGGTCCATATGTGGATGATTTTGCTCGCACATACACGCAAGCAATGAGTGGTACCCTTCCAGATAGTCCAATGCTTGTCGTGGGTCAGCCTGACACCATTGATCCGGAACGCTCCCCGGCTGGGAAGTCTACGGCATGGATTCAGGTTAGAGCACTGCCCTCTCATGTGAAAAAGGATGCGCTCGGAAACATTGAACCTAGCAGCTGGAATGTAATCAAAGAGCAGTATGCTGATAGAGTTATGGATAAGCTTTCCGAATATGCACCAAACGCTAAAGAGGTTATACGGAATCGAGTTGTGTTATCTCCTCAGGATTTAGAAAAGGATAATCCTAATTTAGTCGGTGGCGACAGCGTGAGTGGAAGCCATCACATGTTTCAAAACTATATGTTCCGTCCAATGCCAGGCTATTCGAGGTACGAAACTCCAATCGATCAGCTATATATGGTAGGTGCAGCCACATGGCCAGGTGGTGGATTGAACGGAACGTCTGGTTGGCTCCTAGCTGATAAATTAACGAGTAAATAGAAGAAGGAGCATAAAGGAACAAGGATAGCAGCACACTACATATTGTAGTGTGTTTTTTTATAGCTAACAAAGGATGAAAAGCCTTTTGGTATGGGGCGCTCATAAAAAAGTAATATACGCCCATAAATCTGAAAATTCGCCCGTATTTTGTAAAATCTGCTCATAAAATAAAACATTCGCTCATACATGCTGCTGCCAAACGGTTGAGGACCATTAGAAAAGAATGAATGTGCTCATATTGGGACTTTTTTGTAGGCTCCATTTAGTGTAAAATGGCTTTATAGAAATGGCACAACATCCTTACGTAAATAGATACAATATTAAACATGTCCAACCCTTCTATAACATAGAGTATGAGTAGAGGCATCGCACAACATTATCGGTGTGATGCCTCTTTGTGCAAACCATTCCTTATTACAAGTTTATCGAGGTGAAGTATATGAACTTAAAAAGGCGTTATCTGGCCGCCTTGCTAATACTGGCCATGTTAATTGGTGGAGGCGCCACATATGCTGGTGTGCAGTTCATCCAGCCAGGTACAGGACAAGCCCAAGAGCAGGATTCTGACCAAAAAGCAAGTACAGATAAAGGAACCACTTCGTCAGACGAAGAATCAATAGGTAATATTCTAGATGGGTTAAAAGAGGACAACGAAGGCGAGCTCTCTAAAGTAAATAAAGCGTATTCCGTCATTATGGAAAAATACGTGTCCGATGTAGAGTCGAAACAGCTTATAGAGGGTGCCATTCAAGGAATGCTCGATACATTAGATGATCCATATAGTACGTATATGGATAAGGAAACGATGGAACAATTCAACAACTCTATCTCCTCCTCCTTTGAAGGTATTGGAACAGAAGTGAGCATGAAGGATGGCAGAGTTACGATTGTTTCTCCTTTTAAAGGTTCACCTGCGGAAGAAGCTGGTTTAAAGCCAAAGGACCAGATTGTTAGTGTGGACGGCGAGAACATTGAAGGTATGGATTTGTACGATGCTGTGTTAAAGATACGTGGGGAAAAAGGCACGACCGTTACGCTTGAAGTCGATCGTCCTGGCGTTGAGGAGAACTTGTCGATTAAAGTGAAGCGAGATACCATCCCTATTGAAACGGTGTATTCCGATGTGAAAACAGTAGATAGAAAGAAGGTTGGCGTCTTAGAGGTAACCTCTTTCTCTGAAAATACAGCAGCTGATTTTGATAAAATGCTGAATGAGCTCGAGGATCAAGGCATAGAAGGACTCGTTATTGATGTACGCGGTAATCCAGGCGGCTTATTTACAGCAGCACAGGATATTTTAGAGAACTTTATAACGAAGGATCAGCCGTATGTACAAATTGAGGATAGCGAAGGAGAGAAAAAGCGTTACTTCTCCGATTTAAATGAGAAAAAGGATTATCCTATTACGGTTCTAATGGATGAAGGCAGTGCCTCAGCTTCCGAAATATTAGCTGGAGCGATGAAGGAAGCTGGAGGATATGATCTTGTTGGGACGAACAGCTTTGGGAAAGGAACTGTACAGCAAGCCCTTCCAATGGGAGATGGCAGTAATCTGAAGCTTACTCTATTTAAATGGCTTACTCCAGATGGTAATTGGATTCATGAGGATGGAATTAAGCCTACTGTGAAAGAAGAATTACCAGAGTATTATTACACGAATCCGGTTCAAATCGATAAAACGTTACAATTTGATCAAACTAGCGATAAGATTGCAAATGTACAAAAAATGCTCAAAGGTCTTGGCTATGACCCCGGACGAACAGATGGGTACTATAGCGATAAAACCGTATCTGCTGTGGAAGAGTTTCAACAAGATAAGGATTTAGAAGTAACAGGGAAAATTAACGAGAAAACAGGCAGTACGCTGCAATCTCTCATTATCGAAAAAGTACAAAATAAAGAAAATGACACACAAATGGATAAAGCACTAGAGGTTCTGTTCCAATAACAGGTGTGCTGCATCTATGTAGGATAGTACTAACCCGTGGCTGTGGCTGCGGGTTATTTTTCTGTTTAGAGAGGAATGTAATAATGGTTGCAGTGTTACCGTATCCTCCTTTAAATGGTGTAAGGGGAAAGCGTTGAATGAGAACAGAATCGAAGCTCTCTTTAATCCATTGATACACCTTTTTACCGGAAAAGACGATTTTCTCATAACCTAGTATCCTTTTATTTTTGGAGAAAACCACAATTATTTATAGTATTGGAAGAGATATCTAGGGAAACCTATTTTCTTCTTATTCCAGATAACGTACAATCAACATACATAGTCTAATTAGCGTATGCGAATATATTTGCATAGTACATATTTGTGGAGGGGACGATTATGGTAGAATCATGGCTGCTAGAGTTAGCAAAAGGTATAGGAAGATTCTTCATTCACCCGATGGTGTACATCGTCATTGGACTCCTATTACTAGCTTCCATTCAACGAATTAAACGAGAACGTAGAGATTTCGGAATAAAAGTATTTAATATTTATTCAGAGTGGAAGGGTACAAAAGGAATTGCGCTTCTTGGCGGTTTGCTCATTTCGGTAGTTTCTATTGCTGTTGGTATAGTAGTGCCCTATGCAGTTGTGTTACTGATGACTATCTTTTTCATACTGTCATCTTTCCTGCTTCGTTTTAATTGGATATCGCTAACCTATACAATGGGATTTACTTTCTTAGTTTTATATTTTGTACCGATAGATGCTGTTTCTTTTTTACCTTCCGTACTGTCCGATGGATTGGCAGCGTTTGATCCGACTAGCCTGCCTATCCTAATAGGGATCTTTTTAATAGTAGAAGCTTTTCTATGGAAGAAGCATCATAATAATGCATCATTTCCTCATTACATTAAAGGGGGACGCGGTAAGCTAATCGGTCAGCACCAGGTGAAACGTCTTGGGATGATTCCAGCTTTCATGCTGATTCCAGGAGGACTTATCGAAGCCTTTGCTTCATGGTGGCCGCTCTTTACTTTTAATGGAGAGAGCTTTGGGTTAATGCTCATTCCTTTTGTGACTGGATATGATGTGAAGGTAAAAGGACTCTCTCCTCATCAGGCTGCCAATCAAATTGGCAATTATGTACTACTTCTCTCGTTTGTTACGTTAGCTGCTGCTATAGGCGGTCTATATATCCCTGTTCTATCCTTAATTAGTGTCGTGATAGCCATTTTGGGACGAGAGGCTAGTGTGTTGAGTGTAAAATGGCAGGACCGTGCTCGAAGTCCATTATTCACACCAAGGCATAACGGCTTACCTGTTCTAGGTGTTATCCCCTATTCAACAGCGGATAAAATGGGACTGATTGTCGGAGAGCAAATTGAAAAAGTAAACGGACAAGCCGTTTCCAATGAAGAGGAATTCCATCAGGCTCTTCAGCGTAACGGAGCTTATTGTAAGATGGAAATCCGCGATGCTAGTGGAGAAATTAAATTTGCGCAAAGTGCTATGTATCAGAACGACCATTATGAATTAGGTCTTATATTTGTAAAGGATCGTCATAAGAAAGAACAAACGAAAGGCATACGCGTATCGCAGTAAACAGACAAAAACTGGAGGGCAGAGCAGCTCTCCAGTTTTTCTATATCGATATGTCGTTACCGATCATAGAACCAATTTTCATATGGCTCTACTACAATAGGAGTTTTAGATAGTTTTAAAGCAGTATAGACAGTAGCAATCTCGAAGGAACATAATAATAGTAGAATGATAAATCCTTTTATCATACTGTCTCGCCTCCTTTCTGTGAGATAGGTGTACCATAAGGTAGTGTTTACTTTTTGATAAATGGCCATGGCTTTTAAGGGAGTACTTGCAAGTTGAGTTAACTATAAAGTATGAAATGCGTTTCATAGCAAGAGGATTATGAAAGAAAAAGGATAGAGGATTGAAATAGGTTTTCCACTGGTGGAGTTCTATTGTTTGTAAGGTAAGGAGGTTAAGGAATTGGCTAACATAAAAGACGTTGCCCAATACGCAAATGTATCTGTTACGACCGTTTCAAGGGTACTGAATGGTCATCCCTATGTAAGGGAGGAAAAGCGAAAAGCAGTGGAGGCAGCTATTGAGGCATTAGAATACATCCAAAACAGCAATGCTATTAATCTTTCTGTAGGTAAGACGAGGCTAATAGGGGTTGTAATTCCGTTTGTTAATCATCCATATTTCTCGCAATTATTGAATGGGATATCTAGCCGAGCTCTGGAACTTGGATATACGCTTGTCCTTTTTCAGACTACCTATGATGAAAATAAAGAAATAGAAGCTATGGAAATGCTTAAGCATAAACAAATCGATGGAGTGGTTATTACATCAAGAGCTGTGTCGTGGGATTGTTTAAAAGGCTATCAACCTTACGGGCCGATTGTTGTATGTGAAGATAATGCCTCCGAGCACATTTCTTCTGTTTCTATTCATCATTATGATGCCTTTACTGCAGGTATGAATCTACTAATAGAATCAGGCCACCGTCGTATTGGCTATTGTATATCTCGTCCTAATAGCACCAATAGTCTAATAAGGCAGGAAGCATTTGCTGATGCGATGAACAGAATAGGGGCCTCTATCCATGAAGAGTGGCTGTTTACGAATCGGTTGTCGCTAGAAGACGGGGAACAAGTAGTTCATCAGCTGTTAGTTCAGGGAGAAAAGCCTAGTGCATTACTCGTTGCGAGTGATCAGGTTGCAGCAGGGATTGTTATGGAATGCCAAAAGCAAGGGATGACAGTGCCTGGAGACTTAGCCGTTGTTGGGTTTGATAACCATCCTATTTCGAAGGCTTTGAATATCACCACTATAGCTTTACCGTTTCAAGAGGTAGGAAGAGCGTTAGTGAATAGTGTACTAATGGAAGATAAACCAACAAGACAGCAGTATGGCTTTGAGGTTATCTCCAGAGGAAGTGTAGTGGAACAAGAATAACGCTTACGAAGGGTTGTTACATAGTGTTATTTTGGGCTTTATTTCCATTCCCTTCTATTAGATAATATTAATGGGTAGAAGGCAAAGTTGGGAAAGGAGATATTGGACGTGAAAAAATACCAAGAAAAATTCCTGACTAGAGTGAAGGCAACATTAGAAACATGGGAATTGCAGTCGAGTGTGGAGCATACAGAGATCTATCATTTTTTGCACTCCTTAAAGGGAACAGCACTATCGATTGGATTAGAGGGGTTAACCACTCAAGCGGCAAAGCTTCTGGATAAGATAAATGAATCGGACATAAGAATATGGACTTACGAGGAATGGAAGCCGTTCATAGCCCCAGTCCAGGAAGAGGTAGACCAATATCATATACATAACCTTCCGGAGACGGAACTGGAACCGATTTCAATGCTGAAAGATACCGATGTTTCCGGCCCGCTAGTATTAGTAGTGGAGGATGACATTGAAATGCTTACTTTTCTCAAGGATCATCTGGAGCCGTATTACAGCGTCTTGGTGGCTGCTTCTGTTGAAAAAGCAGTTTCCATTTTTTATGGTCAAAAGCCGGACTATGTCATCGTGGACATCTATTTAGG
This sequence comes from Pontibacillus salicampi, assembly GCF_042434395.1. Taxonomy (NCBI): domain Bacteria; kingdom Bacillati; phylum Bacillota; class Bacilli; order Caryophanales; family Bacillaceae; genus Pontibacillus; species Pontibacillus salicampi. The sequence goes on from NZ_JBHLTP010000013.1 coordinate 486,496, forward strand.
GGAAGAAACCGGCTTTGAAATACTGGAGGAGATTGTAGACAAGGCGAGAAAAAGCCTAATCCCTACTATGCTTATTAGCGCTGACAGCTCCCTTCAAATAAAAACGAAAGCGTATCGCTCTGGAGCATTTGACTTTTTAGCCAAGCCGTTTCATCCAGAGGAACTGCTGTCTATTTTGGAAAATCGTCTGCGATATCGAAATACAGTCAATCAGCAAATTCTGACGGATAAGCTGACAGGAGCATACAATAGAAAATTCTTAGAGGATGAGCTGCTCCGGCAATGGAACGAATATAAACGGGATGATTACCCCTTTTCAGTAGCGATGCTTGATATTGATCGCTTTAAGAGTGTGAACGATACATATGGTCATGATGTAGGTGACATTATTCTCCAGCGTTTGTCCGATATGATTCACAGCAACAAACGGAGCGGCGACTTTTTTATTCGATATGGTGGTGAAGAATTTACGGTACTGATGCCGAAGACGACAACGGAGCAGGCTATTGTGCTGTTAAATCGTTTAAGAGAAAGCTTTGCACGAATGGAATTGTCATTTGGGGAGTCCCCATTATCCTGCACGTTTTCCTCTGGAGTATCGACGGTTTCTTCCCACACGGGAAATCCAAATGAGTTAATCAAACAGGCGGATATTGCCCTATATCAAGCTAAACGACATGGAAGAAATCAAGTCAGAAAATTTATCAGCGGAGAAGCGAAAATGGAGCCTGCCGAAGAAAATGTGCTTCATATTGGGATTGTTGATGATGATCCGGTCATTCGTGAATTGCTGGAGGACCAATTAGCTGGAATGTCTATTCCTAATCATAGAGTAGCGTTTAGCTATTTCCCGGATGGCAGAAGCTTCTTAGATGCGAATTGGACCTCTCAACAGGGGAAGTTCATGCTGCTATTAGACGGAGTTATGCCAGATATGGATGGGTTACATGTGTTGGAGCAGCTAAGAGATGAAGCTAATGATGTAGTAATTATCATGCTGACTGCTAGAAAAAAAGATCAGGATATTGTCAAAGCTCTGGAGCTTGGTGCCGATGATTATATTACCAAGCCTTTTAGTGTCAAAGAGGTAGAAGCCCGAGTGAAACGATTGGCTAATAGACTGTTAGTGTAGAGGAGGAAGCAGATGAAACGTATTTTATTAGCAGATGATGAAGAAGTGCTGCGCATGTTAATTGTCGACACGCTGGAAGAGGAAGGGTACGAAATAGTCGAAGCGGAAGATGGATATGAGGCGTTGGAATGGTTACGTAAGGATACCTTTGATCTTGTTATTTTAGATAATATGATGCCTGGAAAAACAGGTATAGAGGTAGCACGCGACATTCAATCGTTACCACATAGAGATGATTTTGACATTTTGATGTTAACCGCTAAACATCAACAGAAGGACATTGATGAATCCAAGCAGGCTGGAATTCAATATTATATGGGAAAGCCCTTCAGCCCTATGAAGCTTATGGAAGTGGTGGAGGAAATTTTGAATGCCTAACTTTTTTAAACAGAGTATTCGCAGACAATTCCTTTTTATCATGATGTTTGTTTTTCTACTGGCGTTTGTAGGGATGATGATCATTCTTCTCGTTGAATCACAAATGAAAGCATCTTATGTAGAGAAACGCGAGCAGGTATCGAAGGAAGTAGAGCTCCTTGAAAATTTGGAGGAGCAGTATAACCAAATGGTCCTTCGAGCAAGGGGATACCTTGCCTTTGGAAATGAAGGAGAATGGGAGAAAAGTGTACAGGCGCATGACCAGTTAGTAACCGATATTCTGGCTTATAAAAATTTGTCGTTAACCAACGAAGAGTCAGAGATGATAACGAACCTGGAGTCTTACGTCAATCGGTATTGGGATGAATTATTGCCGCAAGCTGTTACCCATATGGAGAATGGAGAATATGAGGATATACAGGCTTTATCCTTCACAAGCGAAGGAACGGATAAGGTGAATAGCTTATTTCAAACGTTACATACACTTGTAGAGGAAAAAGAACAGGACCTGCTTCGTTCTCATGATGATTTCATGAGTACCTTTGATTTACTGACCGTATTTATGATCTTATTTATTGCTGTGCTGTTTACCTTATTAAGCTTAGCGACGAAAAAGCTCTCCAGAGACATTGCTATGCCTTTATTTGAGCTGTCTGCTACTGCGGAAAGACTTGCCAAGGAAGAGCAGGTGTCGATACCGAAGTTTGATCGGAAGGATGAAATTGGTACGCTCGCTCATTCCTTTGAGAATATGGCGAATACCATCCAAGAAAGAGAGGCTGATTTGCAGGCTCATGTCGAAGAGCTGCAAGCACAGCAGGATGAATTGACAGACCAGCAAGAGCGGCTAGAGTCCTCCTATCAAGAAATTAACACGCTCAATATGGCCATTAACGAAGCTGCAATTGTAGCTATATCCGACAATAAAGGGATCTTCACCTTTGTTAATGATAAGTACTGTGAGCTGTCCAAGTATAAGAAGGAGGAGCTGGAAGGCTTGCCGTACACCATAATCCTTTCTGGCGAACATGAAGACGCATTTTATGATAGCTTACTGACTACATTGCGTTCAGGACGGATTTGGAAAGGAGAGATTCGTAATAGAGCTAAGGATGGCTCCATTTATTGGACAGATACCACGATTGTTCCGTATCTAGATGAAAATGGTGAAATTGAACAGTTTATTAATATTCAATTTGATATTACCATCATTAAGCATGCAGAAGCAGAGCTGAAAGATATGCTGGAAGAATCGAACCGTACGAAGCTCATGCTGGAGGATTATAACGAGTTTAATCATGTTCTATCCACTACGTTGGAAAAGGAAGACATGATGGAAGCGGTTATGTATAAGCTCAGCAGTATCTTTCACTATGAAAAAGGGATACTAGTAGATTTAAATGAGTATGAATATACCTGTATTGGGATTGGAGAAGAAGCCGCTAGACAATATGTACAGCACATCGACACACATGTGCTCGTTCGTCTCCAAGACATAAAAGAGCTGTATGTGACCAAACGGGAAGCACTCGAAGGAGAGCGAGGGTATCATGACTCGCCTTTGTATAGCTACGATGTAACAGCACCTATATTTAACTCTGACGGAAATATAATGGCTGTTTTCAGCTGCACAAGAGTTGGAATGGAGTTTACAGAGGATGAACTAGATGAATTAGATGGATTGCTGAATCAGGTAGCATTATCGCTTGGGAAGATATTACTGTATGACCAGACGGAAAATGATCGTCAATTAAACCAGACCATTATTGATAATGTAAACGAAGGTATTCAATTTGTGGACAAATCGGGGGATTTGGTGCAGTACAATGAAAAAATGTGCGAATTCCTGCATATCACCTCAGAGGAAGCATTTAGTTCTGCCTCGTTTGAGCAATGGAAGGAAGTTTTTTTACGTCGAATTGGGGATCATGAAGCGCTGTCTGCTTTTTTTGAGGAAACGATATTCTCTTCTGAAGCAACAGGCTCCATCCTCCAATATGAAATAGAATATCCAAACAAGCGTATCATGGAAGTGTATGCGGAGCGAATAGTTCATAATCAGCATCAGCTAGGGACACTGCTCGTACATCGCGACATTACCTCTCAATATGAAGTTGACCAAATGAAATCAGAGCTTGTGAGTACTGTCAGCCATGAACTGCGAACTCCTTTGGCAAGTGTTCTTGGCTATACTGAACTCATGCTGAAGAGAAATCTGTCAGAAGAAAAGCAGAAGCGATACATTGATACCATTCATAAGGAAGCCAAACGACTCACCAACCTTATTAATGATTTTCTAGATTTGCAGCGAATGGAGTCAGGTCGCCAAAGCTATACAGTGGAAGAGCTTAATGTTATCGATTTGGCTAAGGAAGTTATGGAAGGATTTAAAATCCATAACCCAACTCATTATTTTGAAGTGCAGCATCGTATGGAAAGAGCAGTTATTTCTGGAGACAGAGAGAAGCTAGTCCAGGTCTTTACCAATTTAATCGGCAATGCAGTGAAATTTTCTCCTGAAGGTGGGTCTGTCATTGTTTCTATTACAACGAGTGAGGAGGAAGTCGTTGTTCATATAGCAGATGAAGGGTTGGGCATACCGGATAGTGAAATGACCAAGCTGTTTAAAAAGTTTCACCGAATAGATAATACGGATAGAAGGAAAATTGGTGGAACTGGATTAGGGCTTGCTATTTGCAAGGAAATAATTGAAGCGCATGAAGGAGCTATTACAGTCCACTCGGAAATTGGAGTAGGTAGTGTATTTACGTTTCGGCTGCCCTCTGCCCCAGGTAAACGACAGCAGGACGGCAGCTCCAAGCACCCATTATACTCTGGCTTCCCTCTTTTAATGGTAGTAGAGGATGACGAGAGCCTCGCTTCTCTATTATCAGAGGAATTAAATGGAGCAGGGTTTAATGTATTGTCCTTCTCTACTGCAGAGGCTGCCCTCGACTCTTTACAGCAGCACGAGCCGGATGCCTTTGTGATAGACTTAATGCTAGGAAAAGGTATGAACGGATGGGAGCTCATTGAAGAGCTCAAAACAAGAGAAGACACAAAGGACACGCCAATCTTCATATCAACGGCCCTTGATGAAGAAGAAAAAGGAGAACAGTGGAACGTGAACCATTACTTAACGAAGCCTTATCCTCCAAATAAGCTGGCTACTATCATTTTGCAGACGCTCATTACGAATGATAAAAAGGGGCAGATTATGATTGCAGATAGAGACCTAAAAGCATAGCTTGATTTTTTTCGATGTGCTATGTAATGATAGGAAGAGTGAATAGTGTAATCGGCTAACAACAAAGGCAATGGATTGGGAAAGAACAGGCTGTATCACCAGTCTGTTCTTTCGGTATTTCAATAGAAGCTAGAGATCTATAGAATAGGAGAAGGTTAAACGATGAGTGTACAAGAAGAAATGAAAAAACGTCGCACCTTTGCGATTATCTCTCACCCTGACGCAGGGAAAACGACGTTAACAGAGAAATTTTTATTATATGGTAATTTAATTCGCAATGCAGGTACGGTCAAAGGAAAGAAATCTGGTAAGTTCGCAACATCGGACTGGATGGACATAGAGAAGAAACGTGGTATATCCGTCACTTCCTCTGTGATGAACTTTGAGTACGAGGGGCTTCATATCAATATATTGGATACTCCTGGACACGAGGACTTTAGTGAGGATACCTATCGTACGCTTACGGCTGTGGACAGCGTAATTATGATTCTAGACGGTACAAAAGGGATTGAAGCGCAGACCCTGAAGCTATTTAAAGTATGTAAAATGCGTGGTATCCCTATTTTTACCTTTATTAACAAGCTGGACCGGGAGGGCAAAGACCCATTTGATTTATTAAAGGAAATAGAAGAAGAGCTTGGAATTCAAACATACGCTATGAACTGGCCAGTAGGAATGGGCAAACGATTCCAGGGGGTATTTGATCGGGAGAATGATCAATTCATTCACTTCTCCGGGAATGAGGAAGAAACTAGAATTCCCAATGCAGATCTAGAAAACCATACCGAGCTTGTAGAGAACGAAGAATTTCAAACCGCATACGAAGAGTTAGAACTATTAGATGAAGCTGGAGAAGAATTTGATATGGAGGCTGTCCAGGAGGGAGAGCTTACACCAGTATATTTTGGTAGTGCCTTAGCTCCATTCGGTGTGCAAACCTTCTTTGAATCCTTTATCTCTATGGCACCGCAGCCTTTTCCGCGTAAAGCATCAGGAGAGCTTATTTCTCCCGATAAAGAAGAATTCTCAGGCTTTATCTTTAAGATACAAGCTAATATGAATCCTGCTCACCGGGACAGAGTTGCTTTTGTGCGTGTATGTTCTGGTAAGTTTGAACGAGGGATGAAGGTAACGCTTGACCGCACAGGTAAAAGTATTAAAATAGCTCAAACGCAGCAATTCATTGCCTCCTCCCGAGAAACGCTGGAGGAAGCATATGCTGGCGATATTATTGGCATTTATGATCCGAACGTTTATCGCATCGGTGACACGCTTGTAGAAGGAAGCGAATCCTTCCATTACGAGGAGCTCCCACAGTTCCCGCCAGAGCTATTTAAGAAAGTAACGGTGAAGAATGTCATGAAATCGAAGCAGTTTAAAAAGGGAATCGAACAGCTCGTACAAGAGGGGGCTATTCAGCTTTTCCGCGGTGTTCGAAACGAGGAATATATTATTGGAGCGGTTGGTCAGCTTCAGTACGATGTGTTTGAATACCGCATGCAAAACGAATATAACGTCGAGGTTATGTTTGAATCAATCGGCGAGAGGTTGCCACGATGGTTGAAGGAAGAACAAGTAGATAAGTCGTTATTTGACGAACGAAGCTTGCTTGTCAAGGATAGAGAGGAAAACTATCTTGCACTGTTTAAGAATGAGTTCTCCTTACGGTGGTTCCAAGACAAAAATGCAGACATCGAATTAATTGACCTGTTTGATGTGAATCAGTACAGTCAATAATATAAAAAGCTGAGCCTATGATACAGAAGGTTCAGCTTTTTTATCTATATATAGGCAGGCGAAATACTCGAATGTTTGTTCGTGTTTGTGTTAGAATAGTGATATTATGTGGTAAACTACGTGTAGCAATTATAGGGAATGGAGGTTGCAATAGTGGAAAGTCAATTTGATTTAGTGTCGAAATATCAACCTCAAGGTGACCAGCCTCGGGCCATTCAAGAGTTGACCGATGGCATACGGGAGGGCAAGAAGCACCAGGCGCTTCTTGGTGCAACGGGAACAGGGAAGACGTTCACTATGTCCAACGTCATACAGGAAGTAAACAAACCGACGTTAGTCATTGCCCACAATAAAACGCTGGCAGGACAGCTCTACAGCGAATTTAAGGAGTTTTTTCCTAATAATGCAGTAGAGTATTTTGTTAGTTATTATGATTATTATCAGCCAGAAGCATATGTACCTTCTACCGATACATTTATAGAGAAGGACGCCAACATAAATGATGAGATTGATAAATTAAGACACTCTGCAACATCTTCTCTTTTTGAAAGAAGAGACGTTATCATTGTTGCCAGTGTGTCCTGTATATATGGTTTAGGTAACCCGGATGAATACCGGAATTTAGTACTATCTGTTCGAAAAGGAATGGAGAAAGACAGAGATGAACTGCTTCGCGACCTTGTTGATATTCAATATGCGAGAAACGATATTGATTTTCAGCGTGGTACGTTCCGTGTCCGTGGAGATTCGGTAGAGGTCATTCCGGCCTCTCGAGAAGAGCATTGTCTTCGGATTGAATTCTTTGGAGATGAAATTGATCGAATAAGAGAGGTTGATGCTTTAACCGGAGAAATTATTGGGGATAGAGAGCATGTCGCTATATTTCCGGCCTCTCACTTCGTAACCAGGGAAGAAAAGATGAAAGTAGCTATAAAGAACATAGAGCGAGAATTACAAGAACGACTGAAGGAACTGAAGGATCAAAATAAACTGTTGGAGGCGCAACGCCTGGAGCAGCGAACCAGCTATGATTTAGAGATGATGCGGGAGATGGGCTTCTGCTCTGGGATTGAGAACTACTCCAGACATTTAACGCTTAGAGAAGAAGGAGCAACTCCTTATACCTTATTGGACTATTTTCCAGAAGATTACATGATTATGATAGACGAGTCCCACGTTACCCTTCCGCAAGTAGGAGGCATGTTCAATGGAGACAAGGCTCGTAAACAGGTATTAGTCGACCATGGATTCCGTCTGCCTTCTGCCCTTGATAACCGTCCATTAATGTTCAAGGAATTTGAGGAGCGTATGAATCAGGTCGTTTATGTTTCTGCTACACCAGGTCCTTATGAGCAAGAGCATTCACCTAAAATGGTCGAGCAAATCATTCGTCCTACTGGATTACTGGACCCTGAAATTGATGTTCGTCCAATTCATGGCCAGATTGATAATCTGATTGGTGAAATAAATAATCGAAAAGAGAAGAATGAGCGTGTGTTAGTCACTACGCTTACGAAGAAAATGTCAGAGGACCTGACCGACTACCTGAAGGAAATTGGCATTAAAGTAGCGTATCTTCATTCAGAGATTAAAACATTAGAGCGTATTGAAATTATTCGAGATTTAAGACGAGGAAAGTATGATGTGCTTGTCGGGATCAACCTGTTAAGAGAAGGGCTTGATATTCCGGAGGTATCTCTTGTTGCCATTTTAGATGCAGATAAAGAAGGCTTCCTTCGTTCCCAGCGTTCCCTTATTCAGACGATTGGCCGCGCTGCCCGAAATGAGAATGGTCAGGTAATTATGTATGCCGATAAGTACACCAATTCAATGAACATTGCAATTGAGGAAACGGAGCGAAGACGAGCGAAACAGATAGCGTATAACGAGGAGCATGGTGTTACCCCGACTACCATTAAGAAAGAAATTCGTGACGTCATCCAGGCTACAATGGCTGCTGAGGATGGAGAATCCTATGGTGAACATAAGCCTAATGTTTCCAATATGAGCAAAAAGGAAAAAGAAGAAGTAATCAACAACATGGAAGAAGAAATGAAGCAGGCTGCCCGCGACTTAAACTTTGAAAAAGCAGCTGAACTACGCGATTTACTATTAGAACTAAAAGCGGAAGGGTGATCGAGCAAATGAGTCAGCAAAAATCTATTCGTGTCCAGGGGGCTCGCGCCCATAACTTAAAAAGTGTGGATTTAGAAATCCCTAAAAATAATTTAGTTGTCTTAACAGGCTTGTCAGGGTCAGGGAAATCATCCCTGGCTTTTGATACGATATATGCAGAAGGACAGCGTCGATATGTAGAATCTCTCTCTGCCTATGCTCGGCAATTTTTAGGGCAGATGGATAAGCCGGACGTCGATTCTATCGAAGGACTGTCACCAGCTATTTCCATTGACCAGAAAACAACGAGTAAAAACCCTCGTTCCACTGTTGGTACGGTTACAGAAATATATGATTATTTACGTCTCTTGTATGCCAGAGTAGGGCGACCTACGTGCCCATACCACAATATAGAAATAACCTCCCAGACGGTTCAGCAAATGGTAGATCAGCTGTTGGAATACCCGGAAAGAACGAAGATACAAATTCTAGCGCCAGTTGTGTCCGGCCGTAAGGGACAGCACGTCAAGGTGTTGGAGCGCCTTCAAAAAGAAGGCTACGTTCGTCTTCGTATTGATGGGGAGATGCGGGAGGTCTCTGAGGATATTGAGCTGGAGAAAAACAAAAAGCATTCCATTGAAGTGGTGATTGATCGAGTGGCCATCAAGGAAGGAATATCAGGCAGACTATCTGACTCTGTCGAGACGGCGCTTCGTCTTGGAGAGGGACAGCTCATAGTAGATATAATTGATGGAGAGGAATTACATTTCAATGAAAATCATGCTTGTCCCATATGTGGGTTTTCCGTTGGGGAATTAGAGCCTCGAATGTTTTCCTTTAACAGCCCATATGGCGCATGTGACCGTTGTGACGGTCTAGGGCTCCAGCTGGAAGTGGATATTGATTTAGTCATTCCAGATTGGAGCCTCTCGCTAAACGAACATGCTATCGCTCCATGGGAGCCGGGGAGCTCCCAGTACTACCCGCAGCTACTGAAGAGCGTGTGTGATCATTATGGAATCGACATGGATACGCCCCTTGAAAAAATTCCGAAACATCTTTTGGAAAGAGTATTATACGGAAGCGGTGACGAAAAAATCTATTTCCGCTATGAGAATGACTTCGGACGTGTACGAGAAAATGAGATATTCTTTGAAGGGGTCATTCCGAATGTGGAAAGAAGATATCGGGAAACATCTTCGGAATACATTCGGGAACAAATGGAGAAATACATGTCACAAAAGCCTTGTCCAAAATGCAGCGGTAACCGTCTTGATGAGAAGCCGTTGTCTGTTCTAATCAACAACCACCATATTGGACAGGTTACAGATTACTCCATTCAAGATGCCAAAACCTTTTTCCAAACTGTTGAACTGACAGAAAAAGAAGAGCAGATTGCAAGAATGATTTTGAAGGAAATTGAGGATCGCCTGTCATTCCTTATCAATGTCGGTTTGGATTATTTAACGCTCTCCCGTGCGGCTGGTACATTGTCCGGCGGTGAAGCGCAGCGAATTCGTCTAGCTACTCAGATCGGAGCAGCCTTAACGGGTGTATTATACGTACTCGATGAGCCATCTATTGGATTGCACCAGCGGGATAACGACCGACTCATATCTACCTTGAAACGAATGAGAGATTTAGATAACACATTAATTGTAGTTGAGCATGATGAGGATACGATGCTCGCTGCAGATCACCTGATTGATATTGGGCCAGGAGCTGGAGCTCATGGCGGCGAGATAGTCTCTCAAGGAACGCCGACAGATGTAATGAATGATGAACATTCCTTAACAGGACAATACCTTTCCGGTTCGAAATTTATTCCGGTGCCACACGAACGCCGTAAGCCGGACGGACGCTTTATTGAAATTATCGGTGCACAGGAAAACAATTTGAAAAATGTCAACGCATCGCTTCCGTTAGGAACCCTAAATGCCGTAACAGGAGTTTCCGGATCTGGAAAAAGTACGTTAGTTAATGAGATTTTATACAAATCACTAGCTCAACGTCTTCATAAAGGAAAAGTAAAGCCAGGCCAGCACAAGGAAATTAAAGGCTTGGATCATTTGGATAAAGTAATTGATATAGATCAGTCTCCTATTGGTCGTACCCCTCGCTCAAACCCGGCAACCTATACTGGAGTCTTCGATGATATTAGAGATGTGTTTGCCCAAACAAATGAGGCGAAAATTCGCGGGTATAAAAAGGGACGCTTCAGCTTTAACGTAAAGGGTGGAAGATGCGAGGCTTGCCGGGGTGATGGTATAATTAAGATAGAAATGCATTTTCTTCCAGATGTGTACGTTCCATGTGAAGTGTGTGATGGAAAACGATACAACCGGGAAACACTTGAAGTGAAATACAAGGGTAAGAGTATAGCGGATGTATTAGCTATGACGATTGAAGATGCTTATGAGTTCTTCGAAGCGATTCCGAAAATTAAACGGAAGCTGTCCACATTATTTGATGTGGGGCTTGGATACATTACGCTTGGACAACCAGCTACTACCCTCTCAGGGGGAGAGGCACAGCGAGTAAAGCTGGCTAGTGAGCTGCATCGACGCTCCACAGGCAAGTCCTTGTATATTCTGGATGAACCTACTACAGGACTGCATGTCGATGATATATCCCGTTTGCTAATGGTGCTGCAGCGTCTTGTGGACAACGGGGAAACGGTATTGATTATTGAGCATAACCTTGATGTTATTAAGGCAGCAGATTACCTTGTGGACCTTGGACCAGAAGGTGGAGCAAAGGGCGGCGAAATTGTTGCTACTGGAACACCTGAAGAGATTTCATCCCATCCGCATTCCTATACTGGTAAATATCTTGGTCCTATATTAGAACGAGATAAAAGCAGAATGAAGGAACGTATGAAAGAAAGAGAGAAGGTTTCCAAATAATAGATACGCACCAGGACAAACACCCTCTTCTGGAGATCATCTAAATCCAGGCTTTTAAGAAGGGTTGGTTGTGTACCAAATGAACTTCCATTTCTTTAATCAAGTGCACAAGGATAGCTACGCTCTGCGGGAGGCCTCGCTAGTGTGGCGAAAGACAGTTGATGACTTTCTGGCGGTCAAGGGGCTAACCATCGCGGATATAGGATGCGGTGGGGGTATTTACACGAGAGCGATGCTTGAAATGGGGGCAGGGCATGTATTTGCCATCGATGCATCTCACACCATGCTCGACGGAGCCCGTTCATTTTTATCTGACCACAAGAAAGTTACCTTTCTAGAGGGGGAGGCCTCTACTATTCCTTTAGAAGCCGAAGTGGCAAATGTTGTATTGGAAAGAGCATTGATACATCATTTACAGCGTTCTGAGCTTAGGGAAAATGTCAAGGAACTATATCGAATATTACAACCTGGCGGATTCGTCCTTATTCAGGATAGGACGCTGGAGGATTGCTTTCTTCCTCCTGACAAGGAGCATGTACGCGGCCACTTCTTCACCCTTTTTCCTGAGCTTCGTAAATATGAGCAAGTAAGGCGCTATAATTCAGATTATGTAATTCGGCAATTACATGGGGCGGGCTTTTTCAAGATAAAAGTGAAAAAGCTCATGGAAACGAGATTTCTGTACCCCAATCATCATGAGCTTTACAAAGATCTTATCCAGCGTAGAGGTCGTTCTATTTTACATGAATTAAAGGATGAGGAGCTGGAGCATTTAGCTTCTTATATTCAGGATCAGTATCTTCCTAATGAGTCCATTATCGAGAAGGATCGCTGGACGATCTGGATGGCTCAAAAACCTCGTTGATCATAAGCCTTGCTTCATCTTTTAGCTGGGTACCAAGCTTACCATAGGACTGTCCTCTCATATGGAGTGCAGTCCTTTTCCTATGGATATTAATGAACTTTATTGAAGCTATGGAAAGATTATTTCTATTGTGCTGTTTCGGGCGTGGGAAGGTAGATTCTTTGACGATTGGGTGGATAATTGGGTAGAGTAAAAAAAGATACTAGTACGAGAGGAGTCATCATCATGGAAATAATCCAGATTGATAAAGCTCAGAATGCACTGAATGAACTTGCGAACAAGGATGTGTATGTGCATTTAGAAACGACCAATGGCGCGTATGCAAGCCATTTTAATGCGAACGCATATAATGTAGGGGCGTTTATTCGAAACGCTAAGCTTCAATATGAGCATGCCAAAATCGTTGGGAAGGATGACAAATCATACCGTGTCGGATTGAAAATGGATCACGGCTGGGTTTATGCTGAGGGTCTAACCCATTTTGAAGTGGATGCAGACAAGCGCTTATTGATGGCCGGACATGATGCGGAAGGGCGATTAATGGTTGCACTTCAAATCAGTGAAACGCCGTTTACTAACTAAGCAGCAAAAGGAGAGAACAGGATTATGGATCAACATCAACACGTAGCAATCATACTTCCTCACCCAGATGACGAAGCATTCGGATGCTCTGGCACGATTTTGCAATTTCGTGAAAAGAATATTCCTGTCACCTATCTCTGTGGTACGTTAGGCGAGATGGGGCGTAACATGGGAACACCTCCGTTTGCAACGAGAGAAACACTGCCGGAATTTCGCAAAAAAGAATTAATAGATGCTTGTGAGGCGTTAGATGTAGAGCTTCATATGCTTGGATATCGTGACAAAACAATAGAGTTTGAAGATAGAAATGAAATGGCAACACATCTTAAGAAACTGTTAGATGATATTCAACCGAGCTTAGTCATCACCTTCTATCCTGGTTATGCTGTCCATCCTGACCATGATGCAATGGGAGCCGCTGCTATTGAAGCGGTTAGCCGATTCGATAAGGCGAGCCGACCTGAGGTGTGGGCAAAAGCCATTACACACGACCGCCGACAAACCTTAGGGGAACCAGACCTTGTGATGGATGTGGAGGACTATTTTGAAGGCAAGATGAAAGCAATTGAAGCTCACCGTTCTCAAGCAGAAGGAATGATGAGCCAATTCCGCACAAGCCCTGAGTTAAAGGAAATTAACTCTGAAGGTAAAAAGCTGCTCCAGTTTGAAGAATTTTATACGTGGCGGTTTGAAGATTAACAGTATCCTAGCGGGTACTGTTTTTTTATGAGAATTGAAAGATTTATCAGATTTATACCTGCAATATAATTTTCCGTTCCCTCTAAAAGCGTTATGATAGATAGTAGAGACTTGGCTGAAGGAGGTTCCATCATGGAACAAATAATCGCGGGAAAAACGGTAACCGAATGGGAAAATGCTTTTCCATTAATGAGTAGGATTATGGATACGAAGGAAGTATTTTGGGAGAACCCTAATGTCGTAGCGACAGCCGACCTGCCAGAGGATAAAGAGGTCACGATGGAGGATATACTCGAAGCGGAAGCTCTTTTTACCCGCTTTGCTCCTTTTATACGAAGAGTTTTTCCAGAAACAGAAATGACACAGGGGCAGATTGAATCCCCTTTTAAGCATGTATCCCATATGAAGCAGATGCTGGAGGATACATTTTCAGGTACGGTGCCAGGAGATATTTGGTTAAAATGCGATAATGAATTGGCAATTGCCGGCTCGATAAAAGCCCGAGGCGGTTTTTATGAGATTTTAGCCTATGCGGAAAAGCTGGCCATCGACAATGGTATGCTACTCCAGGAGGATAACTATGAGAAGCTAGCAAATGATGCGTTTCAATCCTTCTTTTCTAACTATTCTATTGCAGTTGGCTCCACGGGGAACTTAGGGCTTAGCATCGGGATTATTAGTGCCAAGCTAGGATTCCACGTAACGGTGCATATGTCAAAGGACGCGAAGGAATGGAAGAAAAGCTTGTTACGCAAGCATGGTGTGGTGGTAGAAGAACACGAGGGTGACTTCAGTGAAGCAGTAGATCAGGGAAGAAATCAGTGCCAGCGTACTAGTAATTGCTATTTCGTAGATGATGAGGATTCCCGTCATCTGTTCTTAGGCTATGCTGTAGCAGCTTTACGCTTAAAGCGTCAAATACAAGCCAACCACCTTTCAGTGAATGAACAGCATCCGCTCGTAGTTTATCTGCCATGTGGTGTTGGAGGTGGACCAAGTGGAGTAGCATTTGGCCTGAAGAAGATATTCGGGGACAATGTGTACTGCTACTTTGCTGAACCAACCCATTCTCCGTCTGTTTTACTCGGATTAATGACAGGAAGATTCCATGAAATTGCTGTACAGGATTTTGGAATCGATAATCTTACAGCCGCTGATGGACTTGCCGTTGGAAGGCCTTCTCGATATGCATTGGATAAGGTAAAGCATATCGTGAATGGTGTCTACACAATAGACGATCACATGCTGTATCGATTGCTCTATTTACTCCATGAAGCGGAGGGGATTAAGCTTGAACCTTCTGCATTAGCAGGTATGTATGGACCTAAGCAATGGATGAATAAAGCGGAACCTCCATTTGGATTGGAGGCCCATCATGTCGTTTGGGCAACTGGTGGAAATCTTGTTCCGGAACAGGATATGGAGAGCTATATTCAATATGGAAAACAATGTATGGAGGATAAATGAATCCTATCCTCCTATTGAATCGTAAAGAAAGGTACAAAGAAATGGATATAGGCCATGCCGCACCATCATATATACAAAATGGAGGAGAAAAAGCACATGAATGAAGAGAGGCAACGGATTCTAAAGCTACTGGAACAGGGGATGATCAATTCAGAAGAAGCAGAAGAACTGCTTGATGCGATTACACATGCAGAGGACATGAAGGAACAGGAGCCAAAGGAGGACGATGTTCATGCTCTGTCCACGAAAGTAGATTGGAAAGCAAACGAACAGCAATCCTATAAAACAGGCTCTAACAAGAAAAGGTTCATGGAATTCGTGGAAGATACCATAACGAAAATTAAAAATGTAGATCTTGATTTTAACTTTGGTTCCTATTACGAAGTGTCGCACATTTTTCAAAATCAGGGTGTTTCCTTTTCAAAAGTTCATCTGGATATCGCTAATGGCTCCTTAGAGGTTAGACCTTGGGGAGAAGATGATCTCCGCATTGAATGTAAGGCGAAGGTATATCAGGCTAAACATCAGGATGACGCCCGCAAACGATTTATGGAGCTGAAAAAATATAATGTGGACGATGAGGCATTGAGTTTTGCTATCAGCTCTAAAAAAGTGAAAACGAATGTTGTGTTGTATATTCCGAATAAATGGTATGATGATATCTCCTTGCGGCTATTTAACGGCCCTATTCAAGTTGAGCAGCTGAAAACAAAAGAATTTCATGCCAAAACAGCCAACGGTAAACTGGAGCTGGCACATCTGGATGGAAGAGAAATTGAAGTAGAAACATCCAATGGAGCGATAACCTTGCAGAATGTAAATGCAACAGATGTCGAGGCAGAAAGCATAAATGGGTCTATCACAATAGATGGTCGCTATCATAAAGTGGATGCTCAATGTGTAAATGGGAATATTAAATGTTATTGGGGCGGGGACGAAGGACATACAGGTTATTATAAAACCACTACAGGGAATATATCTGTACACGTGCCGCCAGAAAGACATATTGAAGGGAAGCTTCATACGAGTATCGGAAATATTCATTGCACGCTTCCAGACTTTCAAATAGAAGAAGAGAAGAAGGAAGTGCTGCGAAAAGAGCTTATCTTTCAATCAAGGGCAGAGCAGGGAAACCCGCTCCACATTGATGCGGAAACCAAGACAGGCGTCGTTACTATTCAATCCAACCATTCGTAAGGAGGCGATTCAGCATGAAGGACAGAAAACTAATGAGATCTAAAGATAAGAAAATGCTATCTGGGGTATTGGGTGGATTATCTGATTATATGAATTTTGATGTAACAATCATTCGACTTATCTTTGCCCTGCTCACCATTTTGAGCATCGGCTTTCCAATGATAATTGTTTATATTATTGCAGCCGTAATCATACCTGAAGAAGGAGACGTTGTATCATGAAGAACTGGCTGGTGCATATTGTCGTAACCACCATTGCTATCATTCTTGTATCTCAGCTTGTGGACTCCTTTTACGTAGAAGGAGTTGGAACGGCTGTGCTCGCCAGTGTCATCTTGTCAATCTTGAATGTGATTGTAAGGCCGATTCTGGTGGTCCTTACTTTACCGATTACAGTCGTCTCGCTCGGCCTGTTTTTATTCGTCATTAACGCCATTACGTTAATGATTACCCAATCCTTACTCGGCAGCAACTTTGAAATTGACGGATTTGGCATGGCGATTGTAGCAGCTATCATTATTTCTCTGCTATCGTTAATTCTGAATCAATTGTTTAAAGGATTGAAGGAGTAAAAAAAGACAGGATTTCCTTATCAGCTTCCCCTATCCGTTCCAGTGTCAGTAATAGAGGGGGATGGTAGACAATGTATATACCAGCTATAGGCGTATTTCACGTTTATGAGTGGATTATCCTTAAAAGCTCCCCATCCCAAGCGGATAGGGAGCTTTTGTATGGGGGGGATGACTTGGCTTGGTGGTGTTCTGTAACGGCGATAATGAGGACCAGCTCTTTTTCTGATAAACTATTTCATCCTAATTGTGACTTGAAACATTACTGTTATTTCATCCCTATATGTGCAACCTATAATATAGGTCTCCGTTAAATTTATAGTCTATTTTTGGTGTAACCTCCTATGTGTAAGACTTGAATTCGAGATATTATCACTCGCTGTTACATACTTTACTAGGCGATTTGTATTTAGAAAGTTTGACAATCCGAGTTTTATATCAACAGATAATTGTAAAAAATGCTACAATAGAGGATGTTGAAAAAGTTCCTTTGTGATACAGAAGTGAATAAGATCAGGGGGCATACATACATGACGAAGGTACGTACACAAGATTTGTTAGATCAATTTAACTTAGAAATTGTAGCGGGAGAAGACGGTGTTCACCGTGAAATCTTCACAAGCGATATATCTCGCCCCGGTATGGAGATGGCCGGTTACTTTAAATATTATCCATCTGAACGTTTACAGCTGTTAGGAAAGACAGAGCTTTCCTTCTTCTTAGAGCTTTCAGATGAGGAAAAGCAGGACAGAGTGACCAAGCTATGCACGGACGTAACACCAGGTATTGTTATTACGAGGGGGATGGAGGTGCCGAAGCTGTTAATTAATGCAGCAAACGAAGCGGGTGTTCCTATTATGCGCTCCCCTCACAAAACGACTCGAGTGATTAGCAGGCTTACAAATTTCCTGGAAACTAAATTTGCTCCTTTCACAGCCATACATGGAGTATTAGTTGACATTTATGGTGTAGGTGTATTAATTACGGGACAAAGTGGAGTAGGGAAAAGTGAGACAGCTCTAGAGCTTGTTAAAAGAGGGCATCGACTCGTAGCTGATGACAGTGTTGAAATACGTCAGGAAGATTATGATACATTAATTGGAAACTCTCCTCCGTTAATCGAGCATCTGTTGGAAATACGAGGGCTTGGGATTATTAATGTGATGACTTTGTTTGGTGCGGGGTCGGTCCGAAACTTTAAGCGGATAACCATGGTCATCAATCTTGAGCTGTGGGATGAAAAGAAACAATATGATCGCCTTGGCTTAGAGGAAGAAATGATGAAGATTATGGATGTAGAAATACCAAAAGCAACCGTACCAGTGAGACCAGGGCGGAACCTGGCAGTCATTATTGAAGTAGCTGCAATGAATTTCCGTTTAAAACGGATGGGCATTAACGCCGCTGAGGAATTCTCAGAACGACTGACGAACATGATTGGTGAGAATACAAATGATCCATCTAAAGGAGGATTCCACGGTGAAGTATGACGCGGAGCCATTAAGCCGGGTACTTGTTGAGCTCGGTCCCTTAACTATTTATTGGTACGGAGTCATTATCGCCGTTGGGGCGTATTTAGGGCTTCTTCTAGCACTGAAGGAGTCGGAGCGACTCGGTTTGAAAAAGGATATATTTATAGATTTAGTCGTGTTTGCGATACCAATTTCCATCATTTCTGCAAGAATTTATTACGTTGTCTTTGAATGGGAAAGGTACGCAGGCAGACCCTTTATGGAGATTATTGCCATATGGGAGGGCGGCATTGCTATTCATGGTGCTATAATTGGTGCTGTGTTAACCGGCCTTGTCTTTGCAAGGGTTCGCAAGGTCTCCTTCTGGCAGCTTGTGGACATTGCTGCACCAAGTATTATTTTGGGTCAGGCTATCGGCCGCTGGGGAAATTTTATGAATCAGGAAGCTCATGGCGGACCTGTTACAGAAGAGTTTTATAACAATTTTATGCAATATTTACCTGATTTCATAGTCAATCAAATGGCAATAGGCGGAATTCTGTATCACCCAACCTTCTTATATGAATCTGTTTGGAATATACTCGGATTTATCTTCCTGCTGGTACTAAGAAGGTATAATCCTATGCGTGGTGAAGTGTTCTTAAGCTATGTAATTTGGTATTCCTTTGGACGTTATTTCATTGAGGGCATGCGTACAGACAGTCTATACATTATCGGCAATCTGCGTACTGCTCAGGTTATTTCCATCGTGTTAATTCTTTGGGCGGTTGGTACTATTATTTATCGCCGTTACTTTAACAAAGTACAAACAAGATACAACGGTTCTGATTTACTAGGCAATATGCCAAAGCAGAAGAGCCATAACCAAAAGAAAAAGAGTACTAGTAAAAAGAAGAAAAAGTGAGGGGGATTAACTTGCCTGGTGTAGTAAGCAGAGGTTTGCAACAAGGATTAAACTTAACATGGACACTTGGTAAAGTCATTTTTCCTGTCACCTTTATCGTAACTATTTTACGGGCTACACCAGTGTTACAGTGGATAATGGAATGGATTTCCCCGTTCATGAGATGGATAGGGTTATCGGGTGAAGCAGCCATCCCGCTCGTGCTCGGTAACTTTTTAAATCTTTATGCGGGTATAGCAGCAATCGTGTCCTTTGATTTTACAGTGAAGGAAGTATTCATTTTAGCGGTTATGCTCTCGTTTTCCCACAACCTTCTTATAGAATCTACGGTGGCATCAAAAGTAGGGGTGAGCTGGTGGTTTATAGCTGGCTTGAGGCTTTCACTTGCCTTTATATCGGCTGTAGTCATTAATCTTGTCTGGGACGGCGGCTCACAAATGGCGCAATATGGAATGATTGCTCAAAGTGAGACCCCAGAAGGCTGGCTCTTGATAGCCTGGAGCGGGATACAGACTGCTTTTATCGCAGTGCTTCAACTAGCCTTAATAGTTATTCCGCTCATGATAGTGATGCAATGGCTGAGAGAGAATCATTGGATAGACCGTTTTTCCCGCTGGTTTGCACCATTTACTCGTCTCCTAGGTGTAGAACGCAATGCCTCTACCACATTAGTAGCTGGCCTAACGATAGGTCTGGCGTATGGGGCAGGTCTTATGATACAAGCGGTGAAAGAAGACGGTGTTTCTAAAAAGGACATGTATCTGTCTCTTATTTTCCTTGTCTCCTGTCATGCTGTAGTGGAGGACACCCTTATCTTTATCCCGCTTGGAATTCCAGTGTGGCCACTGTTATTAATTCGACTCATTACAGCCATACTATTAACAGCTATCATCGGTTTTATATGGAATCGAATGAATACCTCAAAAGGAAAGGAAGCAGCATATGACCATTCGTACCCTCCTCTTTGATTTAGATGGAACATTAATTAATACAAACGAGCTCATTATCGCTTCGTTTTTGCATACTACTAATCAATACGCTCCTGGTAAGTATGAACGCGAGGATATATTACAATTTATAGGACCTCCATTAGAGGAAAGCCTCCGTAAGATCAACGATAAAGCAGACGTGGAAGAAATGATTAACACCTATCGTACCCACAACCACGAGCATCACGACGAGCTGGTAGAAGCTTATGATGGCGTAGTAGAAACGTTAGACAAGCTGAAGGAAGCAGGATTTAAACTCGGGATTGTGACGACCAAGATGAGGCAGACGGTGGATATGGGTCTTGCCCTAACGAAAATCGCAGACCATTTCGACACCATTGTGACCCTGGACGATGTTACTCACGCCAAGCCTGATCCTGAACCAGTGCAAATGGCCATGGCCCATTTGGGTGCTGCGCCTGAAGAAACCATCATGGTCGGTGACAACACGCATGATATTGAATCCGGACAAAACGCTGGAACGAAAACAGCAGGAGTAGCCTGGACCATAAAAGGGCGTCAGGTACTGGAAGATCTCCATCCAGATTATATGCTCGAGCATATGAGTGACATATTGAAGATTGTTATGGAGTGATTGGATGCGAAAGACCGAACGTCATCGGGTGGCTGAGCATAACTCGCTCTGGCATATTTACAAGACTGTTCCATTTTGGAAGGTAGTCAAAAATTTTACCATCATCCAAATGGCACGCTACACCCCCTTTTTACCAATGAAAAATTGGCTGTATCGTACGTTTTTACGAATGAAAGTAGGGGAGCATACAGCGTTTGCTCTTATGGTCATGCTCGATATTATGTTTCCGGAAAAAATTACGGTCGGCCGTAATACCGTTATCGGATATAATACCACGATATTAGCCCATGAATATCTAATTAAGGAATATCGGCTTGGAGAGGTGATCATTGGGGACGAGGTTCTCATTGGAGCAAATACTACGATATTACCCGGTGTTACGATTGGAGATGGGGCCATCGTTTCAGCGGGAACGTTGGTCCATAAAAACGTTCCCGCTGGAAGCTTCGTTGGCGGTAATCCAATGCAGGTCATTTATACACCGGAAGAAATGGAGCAGCGAAATAGTACCGATGAGTTTTGGAAGGACAGTCTATAGGGCTGTTCTTTTTTAATTGGCTTTTTCACCTTCGTGAATGATTTTTCTGCGATGTCTCAAATCAATCATCTGTTGAGAAGAGATCAATTGGCACTAATATGTTGCAGCACCATCACGTTTATAGTGAACAACACCTCTTTCAAACGGGAAAAAATTTGCTCCATCATGAAATTAGCTTGAACTTGACGTTAACGTAAATGGTAAACTAAATATGACTGAATATTAAGAAAAAAGGAGTCGAGCTTATGGGCGAGTGGTCCATTTCAGAGCTAGCAGAGGAGTTTGTCATTAGTACTCGTACCATTCGATACTATGAAGAACTCGGCCTTTTGGCTCCGAAACGATCCAACTCTGGTCACCGCATCTATAGTAAAAAGGAACGAACGAGATTAATGCTTATCTTCCGCGGAAAAAAGTATGGATTTACCCTCCAGGAAATTAGAGAAATGGTCCAGCTATTTGACAAGGACCCTTCTGGAGTAAAGCAGCTAGAAAAGACCATTGAGTATGGAGAGGTAAAAGTAAGGGAGGTGTCGGATAGAATTCAAGACCTAACAGACATGAAGCAAGAAATGGAGCAGGTATTGGATCAGCTACGTGAAAAGCTTCATTCATTACAATAGTGGATAGCATGTCAGCCATATTATGTGGAGGAGGAGTCATATGAACTTGTTTCTAGAGGATCCAAATCTTGACTTTATACTAGAGCAGTATATGGATAAGGAGTTTATGGATTGGGCTAGGCAGGAGCTAGAGGAATATGGGGAGCTGTGTGGAGGAGAAATTGATGAACGTGCTGCCCATACGGACCGGGAAGGACAGCCACGACTCATTAAGTACGACAAGATGGGGAATGATGTTTCGTATGTGTGGGTAAATGAGGGCTATAAGCAAACCGTTCGCCAAACTTATGATAGAGGAATTGTTGGCTATGTGCACAAGCCGATTCCTGCTTTAGGGAGAAAAGGCTCTTATCTATATTCCTATGCTCAGGGTTATTTGTTATCACAAGCAGAGCCAGGGTTTTATTGTCCTGTGACCTTAACTATGGCGACTGCTTATTTGCTTGATCATTACGGTGATGAGATGATCAGGGAGCATTATTTGCCCCATGTACTGTCTACAGGCAATACTGACTTATATGAAGGGGCAACGTTTTTGACCGAACGGCAAGGTGGATCTGATGTAGGAGCTAACGAAACGAAGGCTGTTCAGGATGGTAATGGCTATCGTCTCTATGGGGAGAAATATTTTGCTAGTAATGCCGGTACGTGCGGGGTAGCAATGGTGCTTGCACGAACGGAGGGAGCCAAGAAGGGAACGAAAGGGCTCAGCTTATTTCTTGTACCATGGAAGGAGCAGGGGCAAACAGCAGAGGGGATTTCTATTAGAAGATTGAAGGATAAATTAGGCGTAAGAGCAGTTCCTTCTGCGGAGGTAGAATTTGAAGGCGCCAGGGCTTATATGGTCGGGGAGCCGGAGAAAGGTATTTATTATATGATGGAAGCGCTTAACTTGTCTCGCATTTGTAATGCTGTTGCTTCACTTGGTATTATGCAGCGCGCTTACTTGGAAGCTCATCAGTATGCCTATGAACGATTCACATTTGGAAGGTATCTAAAGGATTTTCCTATGGTACAGGATACGTTAACTAAGCTGAAGGCAAAGCAAGAAGTGGAATTGAGCAGCGTTTTTCGACTAGTTCATCTGTTTGATGAATGGGTTCAGCACAAGGAAGGTGTTTCGAAGGAAGATGTAGTGTTTCAGCGTCTCCTCATTGCTATTTTGAAGAAGGAATCTGCAGAACAGGCGATTCATTTTTGTCACGAAAGCATAGAAATGCACGGTGGAAATGGGTATATAGAGGATTTTGTCATGGCACGTCTTTTACGAGATGCTCAAGTATTGACCGTATGGGAGGGGACGGCAAATATACTAGGGCTCGAGGTATTAAAGCTAATAAGAAACTTTCAAGTTGATCACATCTTTCTCCGGAGGATGCATTCTAGTGTACATGATTTGTCTAAAGCATTTCCGAAAGAAACGACTCTTCTCAAAGAAAAGCTGAAGCAATTAGAAGAGGATCTGAATAAAGTGAAACAATTAGATGAAGAGCAGCAGACGTTTTATGCAAAAGCAGTGGCGGATAAGATGTGCGCTATGTTTGAAAGTGTGGTGGCGTTAGAAGATGCGAACAAAGGAGGGGACCGAAAATACGCCGTTGCGAAAGTATTCCTGCACAACACATGGAAGCAGGAGGATTTCGACGGGGAGCTATTGACTCTCCGATATTTCGAGCAAATTGTAGAACGGAAAATTCATTCTCCTATTTAATAGAAAGGCTATGCAGCTGCATAGCCTTTCTATTAGTAGCTCTATGAATGCTTGTTATTGTCACATTGAATCATAATTGTTGAGAATGTGATATGAAACAATGGTGGTTTTCCACTTCTTGTCTCCCCATGACACGAATCTATCTCCCTTTACTATTTGTTTCCAATAGATTCATGTTATACATGCATTCTTTTCTTCTTTTTATCCTTGTACATATGGTGGTCGGCATCGATATATAATTGGTCCATTTTGTTTCGGGAAGAAAGGCTATAAGCGTAGCCTACTGATATTTCTAAACCGGTTCTAGCTGTGGAGACGGCAGACTTAATACTTGTAACGATTTGCTCTATCTCATTTTCTGTCAGATTAGTAGCCAGCAGCGCAAACTCATCGCCACCAATGCGACAGACCTTTATATGAGGCTTTGCATAATTGTGTAGCAGGGAGGCAGCTTCTTGAATAAGCTGATCTCCTTTTTTGTGCCCCTCTGTGTCGTTTACATATTTGAGGTTATCAAGGTCGCAAAGTATGATGGCCGCGCTTTGGTCGGAATCTTCACTTTGCTTCATCTGGGATTCGAAATAGTCTCGATTATGAACACCTGTCAGACTATCGTGTGTAATTTGGTATTCTAGTCGATGCTGGAGTATTACTTTGTCGTGAATGTTACGAATCACACCTTGAATTGCAACAAAGCTCCCCTTCTCATATATAGGGGTTGCATGCTCCTCAAACCAGATGTATTCTCCTTCTTCATTACGCCAGCGTTGAAGAATTGGTTGACTATAATCTAAATCCCCGCGCAATTTTTGTTGGATAATGGGCATATCATCAGGGTGAGTTAATTCAAGTATTGACAAAGGGTCCTCCATAGATTTTTGATGTACATCTGGCCCTAGTACATCATCGATAGAAGGACTTAGATACATATAGGAGAAATCAGGTTCTACCTTACAATAATAAAGGATGTCCTTGGCATTCTCGATTAAATGAAAGATTCGGTCTTCCTGATCTTGCTTCTCCTGGAGCTTCCGCCTTATCTTTACAGTGTACATAACCTTATACCCCATACCACCTAGCATACATCCAATGATTAACCACACCATCATTTTCATCGTGCCACCCTCTTATATCATTTCCCTGCCTGTGACCTATCATTTTATATACACAAAAAAACAGACCATTCGAAACCGATAGGTCTGTTCGGAACAAACGCTCATACCGGCAGCCCGACTGCCATAGGGTTACTCCGTTAGGCTCGTAGCTTTGCGTCCTTATCTTTCAATAAGTTTGCCATTATCGTGTTATGCTGCAGATTTATTATAATGGAACTAGTTCTAAATACCAATGCGTTCGACATAAAAAGTCAAAAAATATAGTCTTATATACCTATACCCTTTCTTTAAGATGTATAATCCTAAACGGTACAACAATTGCCATTTAGAAAGGGTTGGGTAAACTTCATGTAGTTACAGCGATTTAGATTTCCTAATGAGGGAATATAAAGAAATGGATTCCTCACATTATGTAAGCTGCCCTTGTGTAAGGAAGGTTTCCTAGTTTCCGTATAGAAAGAGTAGGACGATGTTGGAATAAGAAGGATATCCGTTGACGATGTATCTTTAATTTGGTAGCATATTAGCAAGTTAAAGGATTGCGAATTGTTAATACGATTAATTTGAATAAGAGAGGTGCAATGTATCGTGGCAAATCGACTTATGTTCGAAAAACCATTAGGCATGCGGGATACGCTGCCTTTTTTCTATAATCAGACACGTCAGGCAAGACAGGCTCTTTCCGAAACGATAGAATCATGGGGGTACCAGTTCCTGGATACACCTATGGTGGAGTATCTGGACACGGTTGGAGAAGCAAGTGCTATTGATGAAACTCAGTTATTTAAATTGTTGGATCGCCAAGGACATACGTTGGTGTTACGCCCCGATTTAACAGCACCAATTGCCAGAGTAGCAGCATCTCAATTAAAGGAAAAAGGGTATCCACTCCGTTTGAGCTATGATGGGCCTGTGTTTCGGGCTCAGCAAATAGAAGGTGGCAAGCCTGCTCAATTTGAACAGGTCGGGGTGGAATACATAGGAGAGAACTCTGTGTATGCCGACGCTGAGGTCATTGCTCTACAGGTGGAGACATTAAAATCGGCAGGATTGGAAAACTTCCAATTGACTGTCGGGCATATTGGTTATGTGAAAGGCTTACTTAAAGAAATCTTTCAAGAAGATACGGAGACTTCAGAACGATTTCTTCGTTACTTGTTCCGCAAGAACTACGTCGGCTATCGTAAAGAGCTGGAACAGGTAAACCTGTCCGATAAGGATAAAAATCGTTTACACCAATTACTTTCCATGCGTGGTCAAGAGAATGTGCTGGAATCAGCAGAAGAAATTACGACAAATGGTGCGTGTCATGAAGCAATTGGAGAATTAAGACAGCTGCTTCATTTACTGGAAACGTACGGGGTTAGTAAGTATATTTCCTTTGACCTGAACTTGATCAGCCATATGCACTATTATACCGGTATTCTGTTTGAAGGCTATGCGCCTCATCTCGGCTCTCTTCTATGCAACGGCGGCCGATATGATCAACTGCTGCCGTCTTTTCAATCAGAGGCTTCAGCTACTGGCTTTGCTATTCGTCTCGATCGTTTAGTAGAAGCGCTATCTGCTACAGAGGACCAGGAAGAATATATTTTAGTTTTATACGATAGCGACACATTCGCAAAGGGATTAAAGGAAGCTCAATCCGCCCGAAGCGAAGGTGCAAAGGTCGTACTTCAGAAAAAGGACCAGCTAGAAAACAGAGAGCAAATTGGAGAACGTTTTACGAATGTAATCGATGTATGTGCGGGAGGTGCCTCTCATGAATGAATGGCTGACGATAGCGATGCCTAAAGGGAGAATATTTGAAGAAGCGGCGGAACTATTGAAGAAGATAGGTTATGATTTTACAAATGTAGAAGATTCAAGGAAACTAATATTAGAATTTCCCGAATACAAAGTTCGGCTTATGCTGGCCAAACCGATGGATGTTGTGACCTATGTAGAGTACGGTGCTGCCGATTGCGGTATTGCAGGGAAGGATGTGCTGCTGGAACAGGATAGAGATGTCTATGAAGTACTCGATTTACACATCAGCCCGTGCTATTTAGCTGTAGCAGGCTTACCGGATAAACCGCTTAGCAAAATAGCACCGAAGATTGCCACTAAGTATCCTCGAGTTGCATCGGAGTATTTTCGCGAGCAGGGAGAGCAGATTGAAATCATTCCCTTGAACGGCTCGATCGAGTTAGCTCCGCTTATCGGTCTTACGGATCGCATTGTAGATATAGTCTCATCTGGCAGGACATTGAAGGAAAATGGACTTGTAGAATATGAGAAAATTACCGATATCACCTCACGTTTCATTGTAAATCCGGTAAGCTACCGAATTAAAAGCCAGCGACTTGATGCCATTATTGAAGATTTGAGTAAGCAAGTTGCGATCTAACTATAAGGAGGTCTCTTGTCATGAAAATACTCACGCCGAATGAGCTCGCTTCCATCGAACGAAGTGTGGATAGTGGTACAAAGGAGCAGCAGCAAATCGTGCAATCGATTATTGCTGATGTGAGGGAAAGAGGAGATGAGGCATTACTCGAATACACGAAGCAGCTAGATGGTGCCTCATTACAGCAATTACGAGTGACACAAGAGGAGTTTGTGGAAGCTCGGCAAAGCATGCAGCAATATGACATAGATATTTTACAAGAAGCAGCTCTTAACATTCGTCGCTTCCATGAAAAACAACAACGTCCCTCCTGGTTTGATACTCAAAAAGATGGGACCATGCTCGGTCAAAAGGTAACGCCATTAAGCGCGGTGGGAGTGTACGTTCCTGGTGGTACAGCAGCATATCCTTCCTCTGTATTTATGAACGTTCTTCCTGCTGTTGTAGCTGGTGTAGAACGTATCGTAATGGTCTCTCCAGCTTCTAAAGAAGGTACACTCCCTGCTGAAGTACTAGTAGCAGCAGAAATCGCAGGAGTAGAAGAAATATATAAATTAGGCGGAGCTCAGGCTGTCGCTGGTTTGGCTTATGGTACGGAAAGCGTTCCCGCTGTTGATAAAATCGTCGGACCAGGTAATGTATTTGTAGCACTTGCCAAGCGTGCGGTATATGGGGATGTTGATATTGACATGGTAGCTGGGCCAAGCGAGATCGTAGTGCTGGCTGATGATACGGCAAGAGCTTCCGATGTAGCGGCTGATTTGCTATCTCAGGCAGAGCATGACGAGCGTTCCTCCAGCATTCTCGTTACTACTTCTCTACAAGTTGCTAATAAGGTAAGAGAAGAAGTCGATAAACAGCTGGAAACTCTCCCAAGAAGGGCTATCGCTGCAAAAAGTGTGGAAGACTATGGCGGCATCATCCTTTGTAATAGTATGGAAAGTGCAATAGATGTGGTTAACTCTATCGCTCCTGAACATTTGGAGGTCATGGTGGAGGAGCCAATGAGTTTAGTTGGCAGCATTAAGCATGCAGGTGCCATTTTCCTCGGAAGATATAGCGCTGAGCCGGTTGGAGACTATTTTGCCGGGCCTAATCATGTACTGCCGACGAGTGGTACAGCGCGATTTTCCAGCCCTCTCAATGTAGATGATTTTGTGAAAAAGTCCAGTGTAATCTATTATAGCAAGCAAGCTTTGGAAACGAATGGCGACAAAATTGCTCGATTTGCTCGCTTAGAGGGCTTAGAAGGTCATGCTAGAGCAATAGAACAGCGAAAGGACGATTCCCAATGAAGGACAGCCGTACCAGTAATAAAGAACGCAAAACAGGTGAAACGAGCATTGCACTTCAATTAGATGTCGATGGCAGCGGCAGTGCAAGCATTGATACACAAGTACCCTTCATGACACACATGCTCGAATTGTTTACAAAACACGGGTTTTTCGATCTATCCATTAAAGGGGAGGGAGACGTAGAGGTAGACGATCATCACCTTACAGAGGATATAGGAATTGTACTGGGACAAGCGTTGCGCGAAGCGGTTGGGGATAAACAAGGTATTCGTCGCTACGGTTCTGCTACTATCCCTATGGATGAAACGCTCGTTACCGTAGCAGTCGACTTGAGTGATCGGCCACACCTGGAATGGAAAGCAGAGCTCCCGGCAGCGAAGGTAGGGACGTTCGATACGGAGAATGTCCATGAATTTTTCTGGAAGCTGGCACTAGAGGCAAGAATGAATTTACATATTGTGGTTCACCACGGGTGTAATACTCATCACATTATTGAAGGGATGTTTAAGGCAACAGCTCGTGCCTTGGACGAAGCAACATCTATAGACCCTCGCATCCAAGGGATTATGTCAACGAAAGGAAGTCTGTAGCATGATTGGGATTATTGATTATGGCATGGGAAATCTGTTCAGTGTATCTAAGGCACTGGAACGGTTGGGCGTTCCTTATACACTATCTCATTCCCCTCAAGAATTAGAGAAGTGTCAAGGGCTTATCCTTCCAGGTGTTGGGGCATTTCCAGATGCAATGAAGGCACTGAACAAAACTGGAATGAAGCAATATATCCTAAATAAGGTAGAGGAAGGTATTCCTTTACTAGGTATATGTCTAGGCATGCAGCTTCTCTTTGATGAAAGTGAAGAGAATGGTACAACGGAAGGGTTGCAGCTGCTCCCAGGCCGGGTTGTTCGATTCGCAGGTAAAGATGCTGCTGGTCATGCATACAAAATTCCACATATGGGGTGGAATGAGCTGCAGCATCTTCAGCCAGAAGCGAAGCTATTGTCCAAAATGGATGGCGGGTATGTCTATTTTGTCCATTCCTATTATGTAGACACACCGGATAAGCATGTAGTGCTAGCAAGCGCTCAGTATGAAACAGAGGTTCCGGCGGTTGTAGGGAAGGGAAATGTGTACGGTGCGCAATTCCATCCTGAAAAAAGCAGTACAACTGGCATGAAGATTCTTGAGAATTTCTGCAATGTAGTTCGTGATCAGGAAGGAGTGGAAAGATGAGTACCTTTACGATATATCCAGCTATTGATATGAAGGAAGGGAAGTGTGTCCGTCTGCTACAGGGGGACTTTGATAAGGAGACTGTATATGGTGACTCCCCTTTTGAAGTGGCAAAGGAATTTGTCGCAAACGGTGCAGAATGGATTCACATGGTAGATTTAGATGGTGCCCGAGATGGGAACCGTGCTAATGCAGAGCATGTAGTAAGAGTGGCGAAAGAGCTAGATGTAAAGGTGCAGATGGGAGGCGGGATTCGTAGTCGCTCGGACGTAGAATATTATCTGGAGCGAGGAGTGGACCGTGTCATCATTGGTAGTTTAGCCATCGCTGATCCTGAGCTGACCAAGGAGCTTGTAGCACATTATGGAGAGCGAATCGCTATTGGATTGGACGCAAGGGATGGATTTGCTGCTACAGAAGGCTGGCTGAACAAATCGGACAAAAAGGCTACTGAGGTAGGAAAGTATTTCGCTGATGCTGGAGTAGAAACATTTGTGTACACAGACATTGCTAAAGATGGAATGATGAATGGTCCGAATACGGAGTCTATCGTAGAGATGGCAGAGATTACTGGAAAGAATGTAATTGCTTCCGGCGGGGTATCAAAGCTCAGTGATTTACAAGATTTAAAACAGTATGCTGACCGTAATGTAGCGGGAGCCATCGTTGGCAAAGCTATTTATACGAAGGAGATTCGCTTACAGGAAGCCATTCAAGAGGTGAGTCAGTAATGCTTACAAAGCGGATTATTCCTTGTTTGGATGTAAAAGACGGCCGAGTGGTGAAAGGGATTCAATTTTTAGAGCTCCGAGATGCTGGCGACCCTGTGGAGTTAGCAACCATTTATGATGAACAAGGTGCAGATGAACTTGTATTCTTAGACATCTCTGCTACACACGAAGGTCGAAAAACGATGATAGAAGTCGTTCGGGAGGTTGCTGCCACATTAGCTATTCCTTTCACAGTAGGTGGGGGAATCGGATCTCTTGAGGACATGAGAGCTATTCTGCGAGCAGGAGCTGACAAAGTTTCTTTAAACTCTGCTGCTGTGCGTCAACCGGAGCTCATCACAGAAGGGGCACGTTATTTTGGGTCTCAATGTATGGTGGTTGCCATCGATGCGAAATATGACCATGACCTTGGATCCTGGCGTGTGTACACACATGGTGGTCGAAAAAGTACAGAGCTCGAGGTATTAAAATGGGCTAGACAGGTAGAAGAGCTTGGGGCAGGTGAATTACTGCTGACTAGTATGGACAAGGACGGAGAAAAAACTGGATTTGATTTAGCATTACTGCAAGCAGTGCAGCAAGTAGTCAGCATACCTGTTATCGCTTCAGGTGGTGCTGGAGATGCCAGTCATTTTGTGGATGCATTTCAGGATGCAGAGGCGGACGCAGCTTTAGCGGCCTCTATTTTTCATTATAAGGAAACATCTGTAGCTAACGTAAAGGACATATTGAGACAGAACGGGGTGCATGTACGATGAATATGGAAGAAATTCAATTTGATGAGCAGGGGCTGGTTCCAGCTATCATCCAGGACGCAGTAAGTAAGGAAGTTCTGACCCTTGCTTATATGAATAAAGAAGCGGTCACGAAATCCTTAGAGTTGGGAGAAACAGTACTATATAGTCGCTCCCGCCAGGAGCTGTGGCACAAAGGGGCTACTTCTGGGAATACACAAACCATTAGAACCATGAAATATGATTGCGATCAGGACGCTGTTCTCGTACAAGTAGTACCCAATGGACCAGCTTGCCATAAGGGAGATTACAGCTGCTTTTCTACTACATTTTACGGTAAGGATATAGAAGCAAAAGAACACCGTTATCGTATTTTAGATGAATTACAGGAAACACTTGCTGAACGAAAGGCTACCCTGCCGCAAGATTCGTACACGTCAGATATGTTCCAAAATGGTGTGGACCGTATCGCCAAGAAAGTAACAGAAGAAGCAGGGGAGGTTATTATCGCTGCTAAAAACAATGACCATGAGGAATTAACGTGGGAAACAGCTGACCTTCTTTTTCATACCATGCTATTACTGACAGAGAGAGGACTTCCGTTAGACAACGTGCTGCATGCACTCGAGGAACGTCATCGTAAAAAGTAAAAGAGAGTTTGGATAAAGCCGTAACATGGTGTATAATGCCCTGTGGATATATATTTTTTGAAACGGAGCGGTTCAAAGAGGAGGACCTATATGCAGAACTCCACGAAAAGTTCACGGGGAGCTATGCATCCAAACGTAATTCCTTTCACACCAGAAGGGGATTTTTACTTTTCACAAGGGGTGCGAGCTTTTCAACGGAGAGAATTTGAAAAGGCTATTAAATGGCTGACGAGAGCAATAGAATTTTCTCCAAAGCAGCCTCTATACCAATGTCAGCTATCTGTCGTTCATACAGAAACAGGGAATTATCATTCCGCTAACCAAGTACTGATGAATGTATTGGCAGAGTTTGGACATGAGTATGTAGACTGTTATTATTTGATTGCAAACAATTATGCTCATTTAGGGCTCTTTCACGATGCGAAGAAATATGCCAGGGACTATTTACAAAAGGCTCCAGAGGGCGATTTTAAAGATGAAGCACAAGAGCTGTTAAATATGGTAGATATAGAGGATGAAGATGAGGAAGAGTTTTGGGAGGAAGAGGACGAACTGATGCGCTATCAGGAATCTGCGTTCTATTACATGGAACGGCAGGAATGGCAAGAAGCACTTCCACTTCTCGAGGAGATGAGTCGTTTATTTCCAGATTATGTATCAGCCAAGCACGATTATGCTACAGCGTTGTTCTTTTCTGGCGAACGCTTAGAAGCGATAGAACTGGAGGAACAATGGAAGA
Organism: Pontibacillus salicampi; assembly: GCF_042434395.1. Lineage (NCBI taxonomy): Bacteria > Bacillati > Bacillota > Bacilli > Caryophanales > Bacillaceae > Pontibacillus > Pontibacillus salicampi. The sequence goes on from NZ_JBHLTP010000013.1 coordinate 519,110, forward strand.
AGGAACACCCATCTTCCTTACACTCAGTATGTAACCTTGCTATTTTCTATCATCATGCCGGCAAAAAAGAAAAGGCTGCGGAGCACATACATGCATTGGAAAATGTGTATCCTATAAACGAACAGCAGCAGCTGAAGGTGGCGGTCACATTAGCACAAGTTGGCTGTTATACCTCGGCACATGAGCGTTTTATTGGTTTACCAAAGGCAAGGTTAAAAGGGCACTTATCTTATTATAAATGGTTTAGTATTACTGCCTATCATATGGGTGAACCCTCTCGTGCCCTTCGTTTATGGGAGGAAGGCTGTCTAAGGCATCCGAGCTTGTCCGAGCAAGGTGGACCATGGCAGGATTCATAATACCTGTGTGAGCATTTCAATAGACGTAAAATGTATGATTTTATACGATTAACACATAGACAAAACAGCAAGAAATGAAAAAGGGGTTGAGGGTAGTGACAGAGGATCGTATTTATGACGTAATCATTGCAGGCGCAGGCCCAGCTGGTATGACAGCAGCCGTGTATGCGTCACGTGCTAATTTAGACACACTTATGATTGAACGAGGAATTCCAGGTGGACAAATGGCAAACACAGAAGATGTGGAAAACTATCCAGGATATGAGCATATTCTTGGACCGGATCTTTCCAACAAGATGTTTGACCATGCAAAGAAATTTGGAGCAGAGTATGCTTATGGTGACATTAAAGAGGTTATTGACGGTAAGGAATATAAAACCGTTAAAGCAGGAAACAAAGAATTTAAAGCCCGTTCCATTATAATTGGAACAGGTGCTAAATATAAAGAGCTTGGCGTACCAGGCGAGAAAGAACTAGGCGGCCGTGGGGTTTCCTACTGTGCGGTTTGTGATGGGGCTTTCTTTAAGAACAAAGAGCTAGTTGTAATAGGTGGCGGTGACTCTGCAGTAGAAGAGGGCGTTTACCTAACTCGTTTCGCTGAGAAGGTTACTATCGTACACCGTCGGGATCAGCTGCGCGCTCAGCAAATCCTGCAGGAACGAGCTTTTGATAATGATAAGATTGACTTCATCTGGAATACAGAAGCGAAAACCATCAATGAGAAAGACGGTAAAGTAGGAAGCGTAACACTCGTGAACAACGAAACGGGTGAAGAGTATGATAAGCCAATTGACGGTGTATTTATCTATATCGGACTAATTCCATTAAGCGATCCTTTCGTTTCTCTTGGTATCACGAATGAGAATGGCTATATTGAAACAAATGAAAAAATGGAAACGAAAATTCCTGGTATCTTTGCAGCAGGTGACATTCGTGAAAAAGAATTGCGCCAAATCGTAACAGCAACTGGTGATGGCAGTATTGCTTCCCAATCTGCTCAGCATTATATCGAGAACTTATTAGAAGAAATCGGAGTAGAGTAAACGCTGTCTCACAGGGGATGTAAGATACAATTTGTCTTTAATAGGACGTAATTGCATTTTAATTCTGCTGTAACACGCATGAAATAATTATGGGGTATAATATAATTAACTAATTGACCCCCTTTTAATATATTTGGCACAGGCTGCTTCCGGTGGCCTGTGCATTTTTTTGTTTAATCCTACATCATGTCCTTTTTCAAGGTATCTTGTATAGTGAATAAGGGCTTTCTGACGAGTTAGATTGTTCGTTTACCATCCATTGTAGGATATTATTGGGCATAGTATAATAGATTAGAGTACCTCTTCTGACATTAATTGAGGTGAATAAATTGCAGCGTGTGACAAATTGTATTTTAAATCATAATGGCAAGATGTTGATGTTACAAAAACCTCGGAGAGGCTGGTATGTAGCACCAGGCGGGAAAATGGAGCTTGGCGAGCATGTAAAGCAAGCTGCCCAGCGTGAATTTTTCGAGGAAACAGGACTTACGTTACAGGAGCCAGAACTAAGAGGTGTGTTTACCTTCGTCATCAAGCATGAGGACGAAGTGGTACAGGAATGGATGATGTTTACGTTCTATTGTGAGCAGTACACAGGACAGTTGCTGGAACAAAGCCCAGAGGGAGCATTAGAGTGGGTAGACATGGCAGATGTCCTGCACAAGCCGATGGCTGAAGGAGATAGGTACTATATGCAGCATATAAGCTCTTCTGAGCGAATTATATACGGCACATTTACCTATACACCAGATTTTCAGCTACTAGACGTTAAGCTTGATCCTGATAGCCCATAATGAAGGAGCGATGGAACATGGTTAATCATTCAGAGGAAACGCAGCTCGTTATCATTACAGGAATGTCCGGTGCAGGAAAAACAGTAGCAGTCCAAAGCTTTGAAGATTTAGGTTTCTTTTGTGTGGATAATCTGCCGCCGGCATTGCTCCCTAAGTTCTTAGAATTAATGAAGGATCCAAAGCATAATATACAAAAAGTTGCCCTTGTGATGGACTTAAGAGGAAGGGAATTTTTTGATTCATTATTTGAAGCGTTAGACCAATTATCTAAAGAAGATTGGTTATCTGAGCATATACTATTCCTGGATGCTGAAAACCAGTCCTTAGTTTCTCGGTACAAGGAAACTCGCCGTTCCCATCCGCTAGCACCAGAAGGCTTACCGCTAGAAGGTATTGAACAGGAAAGAAATATGCTGGATGAGCTGAGAGGACGGGCTCAGAATATTATTGATACAACCGATTTGAAGCCTCGTGAGCTCCGGGAGCGTATATTAGCTTCTTACTCAGAGAAGACACAGCAGGTATTCTCTGTCCAAGTTGTCTCCTTTGGCTTCAAGTATGGTCTTCCGATCGACTCGGACCTAGTATTTGACGTGAGATTCCTACCCAACCCGCACTATGTGGAGCAAATGCGCCCACTGACAGGATTAACGAATGAGGTATCATCCTATGTATTTAAATGGACCGAAACGCAGAATTTCATGGAAAAACTTTTAGATTTACTAGGGACTATGCTTCCTCAATATAAGCGGGAAGGCAAAAGCCAGCTTGTCGTTTCGATTGGATGCACGGGAGGTCAGCATAGATCTGTTGCAATTGCCGAACATATTGCTAAGCACTTCTCCAAAGACTATGTAACCCATGTAACCCATCGGGATATAGACAAAAGAAAGGGAAAATAGCGTATGACAAATGAATCGTTACCAAGTGTGGTAGTACTGGGTGGCGGCACGGGTATGCCTGTTTTGCTACGTGGATTGAAATCCTTCCCTATTGATTTAACAGCCATTGTAACGGTGGCAGACGATGGGGGCAGTTCCGGTAAGCTTCGTGATGAACTGTCGATACCAGCACCAGGGGATATCCGAAACGTTATTGCAGCTTTATCAGATGCTGAACCTATGCTGCTTGATTTATTTCAACACCGTTTTGCAGACGGTAATGGATTATCAGGGCATTCTATGGGTAATCTATTGTTAGCTGCTATGACATCCATTACAGATGATTTCTTTCACGGAATAAAAGAGATTTCCAGGGTCCTTAATGTGAAGGGAACGATTCTTCCCATTGCCAACCAGAACATGTTCCTTCATGCCTTGATGGAAGATGGCACGGTTGTTTCAGGAGAATCTAAGATTCCTTGCAGCGGAAAAAAAATCAATAAAGTATTTTTAAGCCCACAGCCCGTGCAGCCACTGCCTGAAGCTGTAGAGGCTGTGAAAAATGCCGATTTAGTCGTGATAGCACCAGGCAGTTTATACACAAGCACCCTCCCTAATATGATAGTATCGCAAATAAGTGATGCTTTACGTGAAACGCATGGAGAAGTTGTTTATGTCTGTAACGTCATGACACAATTTGGAGAAACAACAGGCTACAGTGCAGCAGATCATGTGAAGGCTATCCATGATCATATTGGTGAAGGCTGCTTAGATGCTATCCTTGTTCATAACCAGCCGATTTCCACAGATGTTCGGAAGCTCTATGCTAAAGAAAACGCAGAACCGGTTGTGTACGATCATGAGCGAGTGAAGCAGCTTGGTGTGGATATTATTGAAGGAGATATCATTGACCCTAACCAGGTTACGCTCCGTCACGATACAGATAAAGTAGCAAAAATGCTAGTCTCTCTATTGGATTAATAACAATATAGAAGTCAAAACGAGAAGGGGGTGGGAGGATTGTCCTTTGCATCAGAAACAAAAAAAGAGCTAACATCTATTGAAGTAGATGATTGCTGTGCAGAAGCAGAACTGGCAGCCTTAATCCGAATGAACGGATCTGTTTCTTTTTCTAATCGGAAATACGTGCTGGATGTTCAAACCGAAAACGCAGCGATAGCAAGAAGGATTTATACGCTTGTGAAGCGATTGTATAATTTTCAAGTAGAGCTGCTGGTTCGAAAGAAAATGCGTCTAAAAAAGAACAATGTGTATATCGTACGAATGAAGGAGCAAGTACGTCAATTGCTAATGGATCTTGAAATTCTGGAGGAACCATTCACCATTATTCGTAAGATTTCCAATAAATATTTAGACAAGCCGTGCTGTCGTCGTGCCTATTTACGGGGAGCTTTCCTAGCTGGTGGTTCTGTTAACAACCCAGAGACGTCCTCATATCATATGGAGATTTTCACCTTCTATGAAAATCATAACGAATCCCTCTGTGATTTAATGAATCAATTCGACTTGCACGCCCGTGCGATAGAACGCAGAAATGGGTATATTTGCTACTTGAAGGAAGCAGAGAAGATTACGGAGTTTCTAAACGTTATCGGAGCGCACCAGGCATTGTTGAAATTCGAAGACGTCCGTATTATGCGTGACATGAGAAACTCTGTGAACCGGTTGGTTAACTGCGAAACAGCTAACTTAAATAAAACGATAGGTGCTGCCTTTCGCCAGGTAGAGAACATTAAATTTATTCAGGAAACAGTCGGATTAGAAGCCCTTCCTGACAAATTACGAGAGCTCGCCATTTTACGAGTGGAGCATCAGGATGTCACTCTCAAGGAGCTTGGAGAACTAATGTCCTCAAAAATAAGCAAATCCGGTGTCAATCATCGTCTGAAAAAAATAGATGAATTTGCCGATAAAGTGCGAAAAGGGGAACTTATTGCAAAAGGATCATAGATCATTCCTTTTTGAAAAATTGTATGATACAATGATTGTAATTTATAACGCTTCTGCTTCTTAGAAGCGTTTTTTCTTCCATAGCTTGCAAACGCTTTCCAATATAAAAATACATGAGCATAGGGGTAGAGAGGAGAGATAGACGTGTTGGAACAATCCATAACAGTAACGCTGAAAACCGGACTTCAAGCGAGGCCAGCTGCACTTTTCGTACAAGAAGCAAATCGTTTCTCATCTGATATTTTTCTAGAGAAGGATGGGAAGAGAGTAAATGCGAAAAGTATTATGGGATTAATGAGCTTAGCTGTTGGTTCTGGGGAAGAAATCCTGCTCCAGGCAGAAGGAAATGACCAGGAAGACGCCATACAAAAATTAACGAACTTCGTAACAGCAGAGTAATTTTTTCTGTGCTATTAATGTGAATAAATGAACATACGAAAGAAGCGAGTGTATGGAATCGATACACTCGCTTCTTTCATACTATTAAAGGCTATAGGTCCCGAAGCCTCCATAATGACAACGTTTTTCCATCGTGCAGCTCCTGTAGTTGGTGAAGAGGCTTTGGAAAAGAAAAGGGCCGTTCCTCAAGATTGATAGGTCGCCAATCCCCCATTCTAATATTCTTGTTTTCTCTTACCTCAGGAAAAGACGTCGTTAATAAATACGTGCTATTACTCCTTTTGAAATTTTCCACACACGCGGCTATCTCTTTCAAAGGAAAGTGAACTAAGGCATCTCTACACATAATAACATCTGCCTTAGGAAGAGGATCCTTCAGAATATCCATTCGAGCAAACGAAACATGATCCCCGTGATAGAGTCTATTATTTTGATCAATTAACTCTTGGACAATATCCACACCCACGTAAGACATTCCACTTAGATCCACTCGCTTCATCCAATTAAAATCTCCACACGGAGCATCCAAAACAGAAGAGATGTTATATTTCTTAAATAGACTAGGCAGCTTTTCCACAAGAGGTATTGTTTGTTGTATGGACGACCCACTGCCAGAAACTGATTCCTTATCCCCCCACAAATTATTCCGGTAAATATGCGTAAAAATGCCAGCCGTATGCTTCAATCTCACCACAATCCCCTACTCTCCATTGGTCTTTGTTCATCATATGTATGGAAGTAATGTGGGTGTGAGGAAGAGCTTGTGTACAAGGGATTAGGAGGGGTCTGGAGGGATGAGCAGGTAAATCGGGCCGGAGAGCGCATATCCTCGGTCGAAGAGCGCATAACTCGGCCGGAGAGCGCATATCCCTGGTCGAAGAGCGCATAACCCGGCCGGAGAGCGCATATCCCTGGTCGAAGAGCGCATAACTCGTCCGGAGAGCGCATATCCCTGGCCGAAGAGCGCATAACTCGTCCGGAGAGCGCATATCCCTGGCCGAAGAGCGCATATCCTCGGTCGAAGAGCGCATATCCTTGGCCGAAGAGCGCATATCCCTGGTCGAAGAGCGCATATCCCCGGTCGAAGAGCGCATAACCTCGGTCGGAGAGCGCATAACCCTGGTCGAAGAGCGCATATCCTCGTCCGGAGAGCGCATAACCCTGGTCGAAGAGAGCATATCCTCGTCCGGAGAGCGCATAACCCTGGTCGAAGAGCGCATATCCTCGTCCGAAGAGCGCATAACCCGGCCAGAAGAGCGCATATCCTCGGTTGAAGAGCGCATATCCCTGGCCGGAGAGCGCATAACCCGGCCAGAAGAGCGCATAACCCTGGCCGAAGAGAGCATATCCCCGTCCGAAGAGCGCATAACCCACCCTAAACCCCCTCCCCTTCTCTCCTCTACACTTGTTTGAAACAGAATTTGTATTTGAAAATAAGCAAAAGGTGAAAAAAAGCCTGCAACCGTATGACGGTTGCAGGCTTTCCTAGTGTTTATTGTTCTGTTTTCTTTTCCATTACTTTGTCAATTAAACCATATTCTTTTGCTTCGTGAGCAGACATGAAGTTGTCACGGTCTGTGTCGCGTGCGATAACTTCGTAATCCTGACCAGTACGCTCAGATAGAATTTGGTTTAGTTTTTCACGCATTTTAATAATACGGTTAGCGTGGATTTGGATGTCCGCTGCTTGACCTTGTGTTCCGCCAAGCGGTTGGTGGATCATGACTTCACTGTTTGGAAGGGCGAAACGTTTACCTGGTTCACCAGCAGCTAGTAGGAAGGCACCCATAGATGCTGCCATGCCTGTGCAGATAGTAGATACATTAGGCTTGATGAACTGCATAGTATCATAGATAGCCATTCCCGCTGTGATAGAGCCGCCTGGGGAGTTGATGTATAGTGAAATATCCTTATCCGGGTCCTCTGCTGATAGGAATAGAAGCTGTGCTACAATAGAGTTAGCAACGTTATCATCAATTGCACTACCAAGCATAATAATACGGTCTTTTAACAGACGGGAATAGATGTCATAAGCACGTTCCCCGCGATTTGTTTGTTCAATAACTGTAGGTATTAAATTCATAAAGGTTCCTCCTTAAATATATTTACATGATAAAGTTAAGTAACTTACGTTCATCATACCTTAATAGGTCAGAAAAGGTCAAACAAAAGGGATTATCGTTTTGAACTTTTTCGTCCGTTATTATCCTTGTCCTGTCCTATCGAGGAATGTAACTATTGTATGTACCCCGCAACGCAATGCTGACTCATTCCCCATTTTTCCCTTTTCGGGAGGAGATAAACATGCGGGCGGCGGGTTTATGTTTTAATAGATGATATTTGACGTATTGTTGTTTGGAAATGGTGCCGTAAATCCTTTTCTCTTACTTCCCAAACCATCCAGCCATGCTTCACAAGAAATGCCTTTTTTCTTTGTAGCCTTCTTTTCTTTTTAGGATGTAAGAGGTCTTCAGCATGATAGTACATAATGGCTACTTTTGCATCCATTAATGCAACATCTACTGTCACCCACCCAACCTTAACATTGGAGTATGGAGTAAGGCCTTTTGTCTGAAGGGTGTAAAACAATTTCCTTAGTGACATAGAATGAAGGGGAGGGGAAGCAGAATAGGACTGTAATATGGGAGTGGGGAAGCGAATTAAATGAAAAATGCCGATAACTAATAATGTAAACAGGAATATAATCCATAACAAATACCCTGATACCATCGTATCACCTCGGTGCTATCATGTCCTGTTTCCTTGTTTACATACCATGAAAAAAATTGCTACTTGAATTATCTTTGGGTCACCCCTTATAATAGTACTTGTCCTTATTTTGCGCTCGTAGCTCAGTTGGATAGAGCGGTAGATTCCGGTTCTACGTCTGTCGGGGGTTCGAATCCCTCCGAGCGCATCCCAAGCGAATAAACGTTGATATGACGGCAAGGAGACGCAGAATATTTTACGGTTTTCGGTGCGTTGGTTGCACGAGAAGACACGGAATAACAAGAAGCGCCCCCGTCCATATCGCCTAAGTTCGGGTACATATTACCCGACCGTTTACGTAGCCTCTCGATTTCTTAACGAAACTAGTTAAGACTTCGGGAGGTTTTTTTATGCGCAAAAAAATAAGACGTACAGGCGTTGTGAAGCGAAGAGAATCAGGCAAGGAGTACGAGGTCCAGCGAGTTAATTTGTCGTATGAGAAGGTGGTTGAACGGATTTCAAAGGTGTATGAATCGGAAGGCTATCGTCATAGAACTGTACGAGACTATATGAGCTATTGGCGAGAATTCTTCGAGATTATCAAGAAAGAAAACGTGTTCGACGTTACCAAAGAGGATTTCAGACGGTACATCACGACTTTGTTAGATGTTCGGAAATTATCGCCCGTAACGGTGAACATTCGGTTGGTAAGTGTGAAGGCGATTTTCTCGAAATTGGTTAAGGAAGAATTGTTGTCATCGAATCCCGGCGAAGAGATTCCGAAGTTGAAAATCGACGAAAAGAAAATCTACGCCTTATCCGACTCACAGATTAAGCGTTTGTTTTCCATGGTGGATACCGATTCAGTCGCAGGCTATCGAGATTACTGCGCAATGTTAACGGCTCTCTATTGTGGTTTACGTAGTAACGAGTTAAACGCATTGGAAATAGAAGATGTCGACTTCGATAACAAAGTGATTCTATTGCCGGGTGCGAAGAACAAGAATCGAAAAACTCGCATGATTCCTATGACGGAGAAAGTGCGAAATGAACTTCACCAATTGGTAACCGAGAACATCGAGAACTTCGGTCGAGATGTAAAGCACGTTTTTGTTAATAGCTTCGGTGAATCTATTCGACATGACCTTATTAGGAAACGTATGAATATGTACGGGAAGAAAAGCGGTTTAGATAAGGAAGGAGTACGATGTAGTCCCCACTCATTAAGGCACTCGTTTGCTGTTCGGTTTCTCCGTGGAGGCGGAGACATTAGGACGTTGCAGACAATCATGGGTCACAGCGAGATAAGCACGACTCAGGTTTATCTGCGATACACGGACGAAGATTTGTTCGATAGGTATCAAGAAGCGAGCAAACGCAACCCGTTAGATATCTAACGGAACCAACGAGTGATTATTGAGTTTTAGACAAAAAAAAGAGACGCAACCACTCGGATGAACCGAAGTGATATACGCCTACCGTGACAAGTAAAGTATATCGAAAAAAACGGTGTGTACGCAAGGTGTGAGACCTATGCAGCCGAAACCGAACGTACATTCGTGTGGTGCGTCTCCCAATTGGGGAGGACTATTCGAAATGACAGCGACATATCTAACGACAGATTTATCGGAGTTAGCGGAATACGCTACCTTCGAGCAGCAATTAGAAATGGACGAGGCTATTTACGCTTACATAGAGACGTTACAAATGGAAGAAGAGCCACAGTCGGTTATCGAGGTGCTACGTTTCCTCGGTCGTTCGAGCCTACGTGTGCTCGGTGTTTCTTTCGCTAAGTATCAAACGATAGCCGATTCATGCGATGTATCGAAAAGCACGGTCATGCGAGCAATTAAACGACTGGATCATTACGGGATGATTGAACGCTTCCCAACGGTAAAGAAATGGTTTGGGAAAGCGAAGAGAAAGTCCGTTAATATTATACGGATCAATCGTGCTATGACAACGCAAGGTGAACACGCAGAAGTAGAAGTCGAGACCACGGATGACAAGGACGAGCAGAACGAAAAACAATCGGAACCAATTAAACATAATCATACCATTCAAGAGCACAAACGAGACGGAGAAAGTTCCATAAACCCACGAGCATTACGACAATCTATTCCAAGCGTAATCTACGAAGCTCTATCGTCTTTCTATGATGTTCATGGGCTGTACGAGGTGTACGGAACTCTATTAAAGGCGAAAGCTAGCGTGAATCGAGAGATTACGTTAGAGGAGCACGGAGAAGCGTATGTGGACGTATTCCTAAACGCCGTTCGCAAGTATAAACGAGGGGCGATCGGTAAGTTGAACGGATATCTTTATGCTGCGTGGCAGTCGGTTACGAGCGAGGTTTCTCGTAAGTTAGAATGGGGTTCGGTTAATATGCAGGCTTCCGTGTACTACGACTGGCTATCTGATTAGGGCGCCATGTAAGGGGAGTCTATAATAAAAGTAAGCCTCACTCGTATAAAAATAGAATGAGGTGAATAATGGATACAAATTTGTTGATATTTTTCCTAATCCAGAGGCGTCACCATGATCTTAACGAACATATAAAATCCACCACCTAATACACCAATAAGGATGATAAGGTTTACCCAATCCCAGAAACTACTCACTCCTTGTTCCTGCTTCTCCCAAGGACCTTTTGAGCCACTCGTTAGAAGAGAATAGGCATACACATACAATCCCAACGGCAATAGACCAATAAAGCCTGCAAAAACTAGCTTGAATATAAATGTTATCAAATTCTATCCTCCTAAAAATCATCAGTTGTTATAACTAATTGAAACTTTACCCTTTATGTATTAAGCCTTTTAGTCCTATTAATTACATTAACATAGATAACTGGAAAATAGAGGGATTATTTCTGTTTATTGGGTGAAATATACTTAGCCCTTTCCTACTAAAATCATAGATAGACTGAACCGCTATTTACTTCAAATGCAAGTTAAACGGTCGGGAATAGTAGCGGAGTAATGGAATGCGATAGTACATAACGAGTAGAATGTGTAAACCGGTCGTAAAGGTTAATTGCTTGACAAAACGATGTGTAAGAAGAAACTCGGAGTAAAACAGAGTACGGGACAATCGTGCTTTACACGTTATTACACGCATATGGTTACAGTGGGGAACGTGAAGCTATCATCAGCACCCGTTGAATGTCGGCGAAGTCGTTCATGAGTCGACCACCTACGAAAACACAAGGGGGTTACGGCATAAAGCGCTACACAGACGTACATATGGCGATTCTCAGGCGCTTTGTTCTCGATTGAGAGGAATAATGTCGAAACGATAATATGCGACTGTAATCCGTTTGTGTGAATTTATAGCCGATATAGTCGAGTAAAAGTTAACTTGAATGTATGCTTTTGTGTATATTCATACGTTCATTTCCCCGTTTTGAAGGCATAGTACGATTGACTGCTAAATAAATGTATGGTATCGTTCGATTAAAATTAAAACCATACATTCGAAAAGAGGCGATTACATGAGCTATGAAGGCGGGAAAAAGGGTGATTTGGTTGACGTACAACCATTACGTTCACCCGAGGAAATCAAGGAGTTTCGGGAAGCGTTAAAACTATCGAAACAAGCTGATCGAAACTTGTTACTCTTTAATCTCGGTATTAACACGGGCTTGCGAATAGGGGATATCGTTAAATTACGTATAGAGGACGTTAAAGGCGCTTCAAATATCGTGGTATCAGAGGGGAAAACGAAGAAGCCTCGTAGGGTTCATTTAAACGCTATTATGGGTGACATAGCCGATTATCTATCCGATAAGCCTAACGAGGGTTGGTTATTTCCTAGTCGCAAGGGAGACGGTCATATAACCTCTACGCAAGCCTACCGTGTCTATGCGAAAGCAGCCGACCTGTTAGGACGTAAAGATATCGGCACACATACCGGAAGGAAAACCTTTGGTTATCATTACTATCAACGGACAAAAGACGTAGCAACGTTGATGGAGATATTTAATCACTCGGATCAAGCTACCACAAAACGATACATCGGCATAACAGAGGAAGAAATAGCGGAAACGTTGAAGGACTTCCGATTATAACTGGCAACCGATTAACCCTTTTCGGCGACGACCTCCCCCGGGGGCGTATCGCCGAATCCTGCCCACCGGGTCCACGAACATTTGCTACGAAAATTGAAAAGGTCGGAGGTCAATCGGGCGCCTTGCTCGAACCCATCAGACAATCGACTACATGATCGCTAGCCCTTCGAGGTTGGCGATTTTTTTATGAGAAATTTTAAAATCGTGTCCCACGAGATAGGGTTCCATGTGCTATTAGAAATTAGAAAGCTTTTTAGAGAAATTTCGAAAACAATGTCAAAAATATGGCGATTTGTTTGGTATAAGAGATTGAGAGCGAAAAAAGGTTGCTAGCAGTGGACTTTCGTAGACCGTTTAAACTTGTGACGAAGTTACCGGAGGAAATCAGAAAGTACTACATGCGGGGTGTTTCTTGGCTAAAACGCAAGATAAGGAACGATATGTAGAATGACTACTACAACACCCTTAGAGAGCGGGTGAAAACGTGCTAACGGTTAGCAAAGGAAAGTGCTAAAACGAAGTGAAAACGTTAATGTGACAGGGTTTGAAGCGGTTTTTCCTTAAAGAATGGGGGCAAAACGTGCTAATAAAATTGGGCGACTGAAGGGAGCCCATGAGGAGTGACGGTAGGAACGACGAATAGGGGTTAATCCACGAGGTAAGCGATAGACCGATAGAACGGGGATTATGTTCAAACCACTCCTTGCTAACGCAAGGCATTAACCAATTGGTAAACGATGGGTTTATAGCGAGAAAATCGGGTGGAGTAGTAAAAACAATTTTAATGGGAGAGGATTCAACGATGACAAACCAAACGAGAATAAACGTGGTGGACTCAATTATGGGAAGCGGAAAAACATCGTGGGCGATTCAACGGATGAATGAGGCGCCAGACTTCGAGAAGTTCATCTATATAACGCCGTACCTAGAACAAGTAAAGCGAATCAACAATCAAACAGAAAAGCAATTCGTAGAGCCGAACAATAATAACGCTGACGGAAGTAAAATGCGAAGTCTGAAAGAATTGATTGTCAATGGGAAGAACATCGTATCAACGCACTCCCTATTCCAAACAGCGGATGACGAACTACTCGGATTGCTCAAAGGAGCAGGCTACACGTTGATACTCGATGAAGTTATGGACCTAATCGATAAAGCGAACGTAACTCAGCGGGACATAACGGATTTGCTAGCGTTAGAACACATCGAGGTAGTGGAAAAAAAGGTGCGTTGGGTGTGTGATGACTACGAAGTTAACGCAAGGTACTCCGACGTTATGAAGCTAGCGCAAGGGGGCAACCTGTTCTATCACCGAGGGCGGTTCTTGATATGGGCGTTCCCCCCGAGAGTATTCAACGCCTTTGACGATGTATTCGTTATGACGTATCTATTCGACGCACAGATACAGCGTTACTACTTCGATTTGTATGGGTTTGGTTACGAGTATTACTCCGTTAAGCACAATGGGGAGCGCTACGAGCTAGTAGAGTACAACAAGCAAGCTGAACAGCGGGAGAAACTATACGAGCTAATCAACGTTTATGAAGGCAAGAAAAACGAAATAGGTGAACGAGAGAACGCCCTAAGTTCCACATTTTTACGAGGTATGTCGGATGAGACTGTAGTAGAAGTTCAACGTAAAATCTACGGGTATTTCCGGAATGATGTTAAGGCGAAGTCGAAAGATATCATCTGGACAACACTTAAAGACGCTAAGACCGATCTATCAGGTAAAGGTTACGTATTTTCGTTTCTACAATGTAATGCACGGGCTACAAACGAGTATCAAGATCGTTGGGCGCTAGCATACGTGTTCAACCGTTATATGCACCCGATAGAGAAGGCGTTTTTTGAAGATAACGGCGTAAAAGTTAATCAGGATTTACTAGCGGTAAGCGAGTTACTCCAATGGATATATCGTTCAAGAATTAGGAATGGCGAGCCTATCGAGTTATATCTGCCTTCTAGTCGTATGAGGCGCTTACTTAAAGAGTGGGCGAATTATGAAATCTAACAATTTAGGGAGACCGATAAAATGGCAAAGGCAACTGGAAGCTAAGAAAAAGTGGTACAAGCGGAGGTACACGACGTCGGGGCTACGTGAACTTTTACCTAGAAGCCATGTTCAATGTAAGTGAAGCGAGGATGAGCCAATTAAAGTGAGTGAGAGTCGAAGCCCCACCCTCAAGGGCAATATGAAGAAAAAGAGGTCCACGTTAAGTCATAGACATAACATAACCTACTATAACGTATTTGATCACTCTGAAGAAGCGCTCAAAGAGAAGGAATAATGCATTTTAGTAGTCGTGTTCAAAAAGCGAAAAAATGCGCCTCTTTAACCGACTTCACAACAAGCCCGGAAAAAGAAAGCGCAAGCATAGATAACCAACGCAGGAAAGAATTTCCTTCCCGCTTCATCATATCTTAAATTTACCACATTGAAATGACGGAGGCAAATGGTAGATTAAATTGGATATTTCAAACAAAAAGAGGGAGCGAATGCAAAGGCGTACAACAAAAACGAGACAGATTTGACCATAAAAATTGCCGAGCAGCCGAGGTTCGAAAGCAACTACAAACGTACTGCAAAGTGTGAACGACGAAGAGACTCCGCCAAGTTAACAACACGTTGTCAGGCTTACAAACGCCCGAACAGGAAGTGCTAGAAGAGGCGAAGGAGCTAGTGTCAACAATGCCCGACTATACGTTCAGACGCTTGCAAATTACGCACCCGGCTTTTAGCGACTTGAAAAACAACCAAAGCATGAGCGAACTGTAAACAACGGGGCTACCTTCGGGTGGTCTCTTTTCATTTCCCTGATTCTTGTTTTATGTAGTTCAAATATTCCGATTAAGATAACCCTCTCTAACTAAATTATTAATTTCCCCTTTATAAGGCTCAACCTTGTGCAGCCAGTCTAAAATATTGTCTATATCAGTGACATTTGTTGCATTGAATGACCAGCTTGAGTCACTATAGGCACCTTCCACTACATTAAGTATTTCTGCCACCAATTCTATGAGCAACCTTAATTGTTTAATAGTTAAAGGAAAGTCTTCTCCAAGCTGAGCACGATCCTCAAAATATTTTTTGTCCATATGAGCGAAGCTTTTATCTCTCCATGCGAACAAATTATTCAACAAATGATCTTGTTGCTCCAATTTGAACCTCTGCTCTTTAATAATATCAACTGTAATTTCAGTAGTATTTAATTTAGGTTTATTTAGAAAAATTCCTTTATAATTCCACTCTATATAATTAAGGAAATTATAGATAGTCCTTCCATTTTTATTCCTTCTTTCAAAAATTTTAGTCAGACCGACGATAACGCTTGTTAATAAAGACTCTTGTGTTAATTGGAAAAAAGCGGGGGATTTATTTAATATTTCAAGGCGGTCATTTCGTTTTCGTCTAATGTGGACATAAAGTTCTAGAAAAGAATTGAGAGAAATTACTTCTTGTATTAAACCGTCCTTATAACTCTCGAAGTGAGATAATATGTTATATGTATTTGACATAAACTTTCCTTTCCTATTCTTTAATGAGTGAAATTACCATAATCGTACCACAAGCAATAGAAAAATAGTCATTGTTAAAAGGAATAAGACGGAAAATATTGAACTATTTACCTAATCCGAATTTTATTTAAAAGTGAGGTGTAGTTGTTGGGAATCATTAATTTTTTAAAGAAAGCGTGGAAGGAGTCCGAGAAACATGTGACAGCCCCCTCGGTGCCTAAGCAACCTTCGTCATCATCCGGAAATACTCCACGTTCTAAGCCGGCACCAAAATATGTTCCGGAATACGAGATTGAACCGATATACAAACAGAAACTAGCTAACGGGTTGCTCCCCGGTGAAATCATTTTAATCGATTGGATTTCGGGCAAAACGTCAGAAGCTCCGTTCCCTCGTTATTTCGAAACAACATACGGCATTAATGCGAAGCGTTCATTTAACAAACTTGTTAAAGAAGCGTATGTCGGAGAAGGTACCACGATGGAAGCGCTTGGCTCGTTTAAAGTGCCTCGATTGAAAGAGATATTGAAGTCGAAGAATCTGAAGGTGAGCGGGAAGAAAGCCGATCTTATAGCGAGAATCGAGGAATATTTCACGGATGTGGAAATTGAATCTTACGTTGACCGTAATGTGTACAAAGCTACGGCAAAAGGCGAAGAGGCGCTAAACGAATACTATTACATCGTGCCTGCGCACAGATTCGATACAAAAGATGGCGTGTATAACGCTGCCAATGCGATACGTCACGTTAAAAAGTTCGACTACAATCCGCCTAACGGTGATATTTCGTGGGGGTTATTTCAGTTGGCGTATATGGAATACGCTAAAGAACGTAGTTACGGACTCATGCGTAACGTTATTACCAATAAAGCAGCGCAGTTGAAACGGGAAGAAAAGTATGAAACATCCTTATTCCATTACTTACGAGTATTCATTTTCGATACAAGCGGTTTAAGTAACGGAAGACACTTAGACCATCCCGACATATTGCTTCCATTACCTGCAAATAAGCATATCATCGATTTAATGGAAATATTAGAAATGAGCGAAAACGAGCTTCGAGAATTGTTCGAAAATACATGGGATAAAACAAGGAACGAGCTACCGTATCATTACTTAACCCTCGATGAGTGTTATCGTTGTCTGTTACTTTCGATGGAAGAAAACAAAGAAGAAATTGAAGACTTGTATAGAGACGCATATAAACGACTGAACGAAAAGTATGACGATGTTTCCTTTTACGAGACGTTCGGAGTGCATATTCCTTATAACCCTAACGAGAGGTTTAGTAGATTTGATTGAGAAACGGTGCTATTTAACCTATGTTTTGTCTGGGAAAACTATAACTTTGTACCTGAAATCTATTGTAATAACCAAATAATTCCCTTATTATATAAAAAGTGGATTTATTACAAATTTATTACAACGGAGGATGGAATTTATGAAGAAGTTTTTTAAGTTCGGATGTTTCGGTTTTATCGGACTCATAGTTCTGGGAATCATTATTGCTTCACTTGGGGGCGGGGACGATTCAGCGTCTACAAATTCTGACGGAGAAAGTAAGGAGTCTTCTTCTGGCGGTGAAAGTGAACAAACGTACGGTATTGGCGAAAAAGTAGAGGTTGGAAAGATGGCGTTTACTGTTAACGAGAAAACAACCGCTAGTACAGTTGGTCCAGATATGCTTCAAGAAGAAGCTAACGGAAAGTACGTTATAGTAGATGTTACTGTTACTAATAACGGTAATGAGGCTAATACAGTCGATTCGTCTATGTTTAAGCTGAAATTTGAGGACAAGACATACGAGGCTGATTCAGCAGCGACATCGGCAGCTAACGAAGACGCAGTTGAGTTCTTCTTGGCAGAGGTTAACCCGGATTCCACTATTGAAGGTAAAATCGCATTCGATATTAACGCTGAAACAGCGGAGAAAGACGGGTTGAAACTTCAAGTATCCGAAGGGGTATTCGGGACTAACTCGAAAACTATCAATCTTAAATAACGAGTGAAACGGCGGGGACTTCTCCGCCTTTTTTTGTGTAGAGAAACGCTATACAAGCGAATTACTCTCGGAAAGACGCATGATAGTCCGTCTCACTTCGTCACACAACGATTTTACCGAAATTTCCTTATCTTTCCTTGCACTACAAACGCCACTACGATATAATCGCACTTAGATATACTTCCGTCCGTTGAATGCGAGCAATTCGTGTCTCACATTTTTCGTTTCGGAAGGTTGAACGTTAAGAAATCGAGCAGTGATGCGCCTTGAGAGCGGTTTGGATACCCGCACAGATTCCCGCTAATTCCGGTTCTACGTCTGTCGGGGGTTCGAATCCCTCCGAGCGCGTACCAAGCAAGTCCCCTTACCCATACATGGTAAGGGGTTTTTTGTTTCATAACGATGTAACAAGCCATCTCCAAACCTTCACGAATGTTTGTTATAATACTTGTAAACGGTTTCTTTTTTGTGTGGGAGGAGAGAGACAGTGAAGCCTCAGTTAACTCAAGAACAAAAGCTAACATGGAAAATGACACAGCAGTTGAGTCAGGCGATAGAAATCCTCCAGTATAATGGGATGGAGCTGCAGGAATTTATACAACAACAAATGCAGGATAACCCTCTTATAGATTGGAAGAGAGGGGAGCTTCCGATGTCAGGGGAAGCATTTCCCGCGTCTGGCGTGCGTCAGACGGAGCAATCGTTGAGGGAGTATATGTATGATCAAATGATGGACATTCCAATAGAAGCTAGAGTTAGAAGAGCGCTCGAATATGGCGTGGATTCATTAGATGATAATGGTTATTTGGATTGCGATGTTAAGGAGTGGAAAGATGTCCTGCAAGAGGAGGAGTGGGTGGTGGAAAGTGCTCTTTCCATTCTTCAAACACTAGAGCCAGCCGGGGTCGGCGCTCGAGACCTCCAGGAGTGTATTACGCTTCAGCTGCTTCGAAAGCAGGAAAATGAGCAAATTATTCACCTGGTGCAGCATCATTTGGATTGGGTAGCGGAACAACAGCTTCCTAGTATGATGGAATGCTATGGTTGGAATGAAGAGGAAGTACATAAAGCGGTGGAGGTTATTCAAGCCTGTCATCCAAGGCCTGGGTTACAAATAGCTCCTGTCCAAAAGGATTATATCATCCCAGATGCGAGAGTGGTCCAAAGGGAAGGGGTTTGGAGAGTTGAGCTTTCTCCTTTAAATCAACCAGTTATCCAAGTCGATCAAACCTATGCAGAGTTAGTAACGGATGATGAAGAAGCGAGAATGTATGTGCAGGAAAAATATAAGCATGCTGAGTGGCTGCAAATGGCGATTCGGCAAAGAAAAGAACATTTTCATGCAATTGTGCGAGAAATAATCGACAAGCAAAAGCCTTTTCTTCATAATGGGGCTGTACACGTGCAAGCTCTGAGGATGAGGGAAATTGCAACAAAGGTAGATATTCATGTATCGACGGTGTCGAGAGCGATTCGAAATAAATACGTGCAGACACCGCACGGAATTTATCCGCTTAAATTTTTCTTTCAGCAAGGAATTAAAATGAACAATGGACAGGAGACATCAGCTCACTCGATTAAGCATCTCCTGAAAGAAACGATAGAACTCGAGAATGTTCATAAGCCACTTTCGGATCAAAAAATAGTAGAAAAGCTGAAAAGTGAGTTTGGAATAGCCATATCGAGAAGGACCGTTGCCAAATACCGGGAGGAGCTATTTATTCCTTCTTCCTCCAAACGGAAACGACAAGGGGGAACTGCTTCGTGACACAACAAGTATTATTCTATACGAAACCACACTGTCCACTATGTGAAGATGCAAAGCATATTTTACAAGAACTTCAACAAGAGTTTACATTTCAAATAGTAGAGAAGGATATTTATGAGGATGATGTATTATTAGAGAGATATCAGCTGAAAATCCCTGTTATTAAAATAGGTGGGGAAGAGGTTGATTTCGGTCAGATTAGTGAACATTTAATAAGAAACCGTTTGCAATCGAAAAATGCTTAGCCTGTTAGTTGCAAGGGGTTATACGGACTGATACAATAAACGTGTAAGTTACTTGCACGTATTTTTTTGCCCCTACTGGGACAGAATACGTCACGGCGGGACAAAAGCACTCCCGCTTATAGCTTGCGTTTAGCAAAGGAGCTTTTCCATGAGGTCATTAATAGACTTACAGAGTAAACTATTCCCGGATATTTTAGAAGTTATGCAGCGCAGGTATGAAATTCTGCACTTTATCCAATTGAAAGAACCGATTGGACGAAGAAGCTTAGCTGAAAATATTCGAATGGCAGAAAGACTTGTTCGTTCTGAGATCGATTTCCTGCATGAATACGGGTTGATTGAGGTTACCACAAAAGGTATGCATTTAACCGTTGAAGGGAAACAGGTTATTCATCAGCTTGGTGAATTTATGAAGGAACTGAAGGGTGTTTCTCATTTGGAAGAGCAGCTAATGCTGCAGCTCGATTTAGATCATGTAGTTGTCGTACCAGGGAATAGCGATGACCTCTCATGGGTAAAACAGGAAATGGGGAAAGCTTGTGTTCGCTATATGAAGGGAATTCTTCATAAAGACAACACCATTGCTGTGACAGGCGGGGGAACCATGGCAGCTGTTGCAGAAATGATGACCCCTCTGGAAAAAGCTCAAAACTGCTTATTCGTTCCTGCTAGAGGAGGACTTGGGGAAAATGTAGAGAACCAGGCCAACAATATTTGTGCCAAGATGGCCAGTAAGGCGAATGGGAATTACCGGTTACTGTATGTCCCGGACCCACTTAGTGAAGAAGCCTATCAAACCATCATTGGGGAGCCTTCTGTGAAAGAGGTGCTTGAACTCATCCAGGGTGCAAATGTAATTGTACACGGCATTGGGGATGCCATTACGATGGCAGAAAGACGTAAGACCCCGGAGTCTGTAATGGATAAAATCCGCAGCGGGAATGCAGTTGGAGAGGCTTTTGGCTATTATTTCAATGCAGAAGGAAATATTGTGCATAAAGTTCGCACAGTAGGAATTCAATTGGAAGATTTACAACATACTAATTGTGTTGTGGCTGTTGCAGGAGGCGCTTCTAAAGCCCAGGCTATTGCTTCCTATTTTAAACAAGCCAAGTCTCATGTACTCATCACCGATGAAGGTGCTGCAAAAGAGTTACTAAAGGGTACTTCCCTTTAATAATAAAAACAACGAATGCTCAAGGAGGAATTTTTCATGGCAATCAGAATTGGTATTAACGGATTCGGACGTATTGGTCGTAATGTATTCCGTGAAGCTTGGAAAAACGAAGAGGTAGAAGTAGTTGCAATCAACGACTTAACAGATGCTAATATGCTAGCACACCTACTTCAATACGACACAGTACACGGTAAATTCGAAGAAGAGGTTACGGTAAACGGTGAAAACCTAGTAATCGGCGGAAAAGAAATTAACGTTCTTTCTGAGCGCGATCCTGCTAGTCTTGGCTGGGGCGATTTAGGCGTTGACATCGTAATCGAATCTACTGGTCGTTTCACTCAACGTGATGACGCGAAAAAACACCTTGATGCAGGCGCGAAGAAGGTTATTATTTCTGCACCAGCTAAAGGCGAAGATCTTACAGTGGTTATGGGAGTTAACGAAGGCGACTATGACAAAGATAACCACCACGTAATCTCTAATGCTTCTTGTACTACAAACTGTCTAGCACCTTATGCTAAAGTGCTACATGATAAATTCGGTCTAAAACGCGGTATGATGACTACTATTCACTCTTACACGAACGACCAGCAAATCCTTGACCTTCCACACAAGGACTACCGTCGCGCACGTGCAGCAGCTGAAAACATCATCCCAACAACAACTGGTGCTGCAAGTGCAGTAGCAAAAGTACTTCCAGAGCTTGATGGCAAGCTTACTGGTATGGCTATGCGTGTTCCAACGAAGAACGTTTCCTTAGTTGACCTTGTTGCTGAACTAGATCAAAACGTATCTGCAGAAGACGTGAACGCTGCATTAAAAGAAGCTGCTGAGGGTGACCTTAAAGGTATTCTAGAATACACTGACGAAGAGCTAGTATCTAGCGACTACAACGGCAGCACAGCATCTTCTACTATCGATGCTGCATCTACTCTAGTTATGGAAGACAACATGGTTAAAGTTGTTTCTTGGTATGACAACGAAACTGGTTATTCCAGCCGTTGTGTAGACCTAGCTGTTTATCTAGCTAACAAAGGTCTTTAATTTCATAACGAAGCAGGAAAATAACTCTTGCAAATTGTATAAGTAAGAGGGAACCATCGCAAAGTGCAGGAGGAGATTACCTCCTCCTTTGCGATGTTTGTTTGAAAAGGGGATGAAAACATTGGAAACAAAGCGTCATTCTTCCAATTTTGTCATACTTTTCTCTCAACCTAATCCTTGTACACGTTTTTCCTTTGCTGAAAAGGGAACGTACATACAGGGGACTCAAACCCATTCCAAGGAATGAAAAAGGAGGTACTCATCCCGTGAACGTAAACGAGAAGAAGACCATTGAAGATGTAGAAGTTAAAGGGAAAAAGGTATTTTGCCGCGTTGATTTCAACGTACCAATGCAAGAGGGTGAAGTAACGGATGATACGCGTATCCGTGCTGCCATCCCTACAATTCAGTACCTGGTTGACCAGGGTGCTAAAGTAATCCTGGCTAGCCACCTTGGACGTCCTAAAGGAGAAGCAGTAGAAGAGCTGCGCCTTGATCCAGTGGCAAAACGCTTGAGTGACCTACTGGACCGTACGGTAACGAAAACGGATGAAGCATATGGCAGTGAAGTGGATGAAGCTGTTTCCAACATGGAAGCTGGCGACATTCTGCTATTAGAAAACGTTCGTTTCTACCCTGGAGAAGAGAAGAATGATGCGGAATTAGCTCAGCAATTTGCAAACCTTGCCGAGGTATATGTCAACGATGCATTCGGTGCTGCCCACCGTGCTCACGCATCTACAGAAGGCATCGCTCAACATCTTCCAGCAGTAGCAGGTTACCTCATGGAAAAGGAACTTCGTATCCTTGGAAATGCGTTACAAGACCCTGATCGTCCTTTCACAGCCATTATTGGCGGAGCGAAAGTAAAAGATAAAATCGGCGTTATCGATAACTTAATTGACAAAGTAGATAACCTGATTATCGGTGGTGGTCTTGCCTATACGTTTGTGAAAGCTCAAGGCTATGAAATCGGTAAGTCTCTTTTAGAAGAGGACAAAATCGATCTTGCCAAAGAGTATATGCAAAAAGCGGAAGACAAAGGTGTTAATTTTGTTATGCCTGTTGATGTCATTGTTGGAGATGACTTCTCTAATGATGCCAATACGCAAACAGTAGACATCGATAGCATCCCGGCAGACTGGGAGGCAATGGACATTGGTCCTAAAACGATTGAGAAATACAGCGACATCGTTCAAAACTCTAAGCTAGTTATTTGGAATGGCCCTATGGGTGTATTTGAACTAGAAACGTTCGCCAACGGAACAAAAGGTGTAGCAGAAGCTCTTGGGAAAACAGAAGGCTACACAGTTATTGGCGGCGGCGACTCAGCTGCAGCTGTTGAGAAATTTGGTTATTCTGACCAAATGGACCACATGTCTACAGGTGGAGGAGCATCACTAGAGTTCATGGAAGGTAAGGATCTTCCAGGCGTAGTTGCTCTTAACGATAAATAAGATTACGTTCCAAAACAAGAAAGCCTCCTACAGGTTTTATGTATCAAAAACTAGTAAAGACGAGGTGACACCATGCGTAAACAAGTTATTGCAGGTAACTGGAAAATGAACAAGCTTCTGAACGAAGCGGAAGATTTCGTAACAGATGTAAAAGGTCAAGTACCATCCTTCGACCAGGTGGAATCCGTAGTAGTAGCTCCGTACACACATCTACACCCACTTGTTCAAAAAGCTGCTGGCAGCGATGTGAAAATCGGTGCTCAGAATATGCATTTTGAGGAAAGCGGTGCTTTCACAGGCGAAGTTAGTCCTGAAATGCTCAAAGATATCGGAGTAGAGTATGTTGTACTTGGTCACTCTGAACGTCGTGAGCTTTTTGCAGAAACAGATGAGTCTGTAAATAAGAAAGTCCATGCGGCATTTAAGCACGACCTGACGCCAATCGTTTGTGTAGGTGAATCAGACGAGCAACGTGAGAACGGACAAGCAAATGATATTGTCGAAGCGCAAGTGAAGAAAGCGTTAGAAGGTGTAACAAAC
Organism: Pontibacillus salicampi; assembly: GCF_042434395.1. Taxonomy (NCBI): domain Bacteria; kingdom Bacillati; phylum Bacillota; class Bacilli; order Caryophanales; family Bacillaceae; genus Pontibacillus; species Pontibacillus salicampi. The sequence goes on from NZ_JBHLTP010000013.1 coordinate 543,087, forward strand.
GAGCAAGTGCAAGATGTCATCATTGCTTACGAGCCAATCTGGGCAATCGGTACAGGAAAAACGGCAACAGCTGAAGATGCAAACGCAATGTGCGCACACATTCGTAACGTCGTTAAAAGCTATGCTGACGAAGAAGCGGCAGAAGCAATTCGTATTCAATACGGTGGAAGCGTGAAGCCAGCTAACGTTGAGGAGCTGTTAGGTCAATCTGATATTGACGGTGCTCTAGTTGGAGGAGCAAGTCTTAAGGCAGACTCTTTCTTATCTTTAGTGGAGGCAGGCAAACATGAGTAATAACAAATTAGCAGCCCTCATCATCCTGGATGGGTATGGCATGCGGGACGAGGAGTATGGTAATGCGGTCAAGCATGCCCATACACCAAACTTCGATCGTTTATGGAACGAGTATCCGCACACCCAATTAACCGCAAAAGGGGAAGCCGTTGGTCTTCCGGAAGGTCAAATGGGCAACTCCGAGGTTGGACACTTGAATATTGGGGCTGGACGTATTGTGTACCAAAGCTTGACTCGCGTGAACATGTCTATTCGTGAAGGCGACTTCTATGACAATGAACGTTTCATTGAGGCAATGGAGAACGCCAAGCAGAATGACAAAGCCCTACATTTATTTGGATTATTGTCTGACGGAGGTATCCACAGTCATATTCAACACCTGTTCGCTTTGTTAGAAATGGCAGCGAATCGAAATGTAGAGAAGGTATATGTACATGGATTCTTAGATGGCCGTGATGTTGGTCAAAAATCTGCTAAACAATATATTGAAGCACTTCAAAATAAGATGGATGAACTAGGTGTGGGAGAATTAGCTACTCTCTCTGGCCGTTATTATTCCATGGACCGTGACAAACGCTGGGATCGTGTGGAGAAGGCCTACCGCGCGATGGTATATGGCGAAGGTCCTGCTTATCAAGATCCAATACAATTAGTGGATGATTCTTACGACAACGACATCTATGATGAATTCGTTCTTCCATCTGTCCTTACTGATGAGAATGGAAACCCTCGTGCCACAGTGGACGATGGGGACTCCATTATCTTTTATAACTTCCGACCAGATCGTGCGATTCAAATTTCTCGCACATTTGCAAACGAAGACTTCCGTGACTTCGATCGTGGAGACAATGCACCGAAGGACATCCATTTCGTAATGCTTACGAACTTTAGCGAAACGGTAAATGGGCTCGTTGCCTACAAACCAGTAAATCTGGATAACACGGTAGGGGAAGTTCTTGCTCAGAATAATTTGAAGCAGCTTCGGATTGCAGAAACGGAAAAATATCCTCACGTGACCTTCTTTATGAGTGGCGGACGTGAAGCGGAATTTGAAGGGGAAACTCGAATCCTTATTGATTCCCCTAAAGTTGCAACGTACGATCTTCAACCTGAGATGAGTGCTTACGAAGTAACCGACGCTCTTCTACAGGAGCTGGATGCTGAGAAGCATAATGCCATCATTCTAAACTTTGCGAACCCAGACATGGTAGGCCATAGTGGTATGCTGGAGCCTACTGTGAAGGCAATCGAAACGGTAGACGAATGCTTAGGCAAGATTATCGATAAAATTTCCGAAAAAGGCGGTCACGCTATCATTACTGCTGACCATGGTAATGCAGATGAAGTGACAACCCCTGATGGAAAAGCAATGACTGCTCACACAACCAACCCCGTTCCTGTTATCGTAACGCAGGAAGGTGTGGAACTACGTGAAGGTGGTATTCTAGGGGACCTTTCTCCAACATTGCTAGATCTGCTTGATGTAGAAAAGCCAGAAGAGATGACTGGAAAATCGTTAATTGAAAAATCTAATTCATAATTAAAAGGAGAGTTAATTTATGCCATATATTACGGACATTTATGCACGTGAAGTATTAGACTCCCGCGGTAACCCTACTGTTGAAGTAGAAGTGTACACTGAATCTGGTGCATACGGCACAGCAATGGTACCAAGCGGTGCTTCTACTGGTGAATACGAAGCTGTAGAACTACGTGACGGTGACAAAAATCGCTATGTAGGTAAAGGTGTTACACAAGCGGTAGAAAACGTAAACGAAAAAATTGCTCCAGAACTACTAGGTTTCGATGTAACTCGTCAGGTTATTATCGACCAAGTAATGATCGAGCTAGACGGAACTGAAAACAAAGGTAACCTTGGTGCTAACGCAATTCTTGGTGTATCTATGGCTGTTGCACATGCAGCTGCTGACTTCGTTGGCATTCCACTTTATCAATATCTTGGTGGATTCAACGCGAAGAAGCTACCAGTACCAATGATGAATATCCTAAACGGCGGAGAGCACGCTGACAACAACGTGGACATTCAAGAATTCATGGTAATGCCAGTTGGAGCTCCTACGTTCCATCAAGCACTACGCATGGGCGCTGAAATTTTCCACGCTTTAAAGAAAGTTCTTAACGAAAAAGGATACGGCACTGGTGTTGGTGACGAAGGTGGCTTCGCTCCAAACCTTCAATCTAACGAAGAAGCTCTTTCCACTATCATTGAAGCGATTGAAGCTGCTGGCTACAAGCCAGGCGAAGAAATCCAGCTTGCAATGGACGTAGCATCTTCTGAGATTTATGAAAATGGCAAGTACAACCTTAAAGGGGAAGGCGTAGTCCGTACTGCTGAAGAAATGGTTGATTGGTACGAAGAGCTTGTTAACAAATACCCTATCATCTCCATTGAAGATGGTTTAGACGAAAACGATTGGGAAGGTACGAAGCTTCTTACCCAGCGCATCGGCGACCGTGTACAGCTAGTAGGTGATGACCTATTCGTTACAAACACTGAGCGTCTTGGCCGTGGTATTGAAGAAGGCGTCGGCAACTCCATCCTTATCAAAGTGAACCAAATTGGAACACTTACTGAAACATTCCAAGCTATCGAAATGGCAAAAGAAGCAGGATACACTGCTGTCATCTCTCACCGTTCTGGTGAAACAGAAGACGCTACAATTGCAGATATCGCTGTAGCAACAAACGCTGGTCAAATAAAAACAGGTGCACCATCCCGTACAGACCGCGTTGCGAAATACAACCAGCTGCTACGTATTGAAGACGTACTAGCAGGCACTGGCGTTTACCCAGGCAAAAAAGCATTCTACAACCTAAACAAATAATCGGTATAGAATGTAAGGCCTCTCTGCCTCGTGCAGAGAGGCCTTTTTCTGTTTTAGAACAGGATATGATACAATCATTTCTAATGATAGACAAGACATCAGGAGGCATCCATAGTGAAACTACTTGTAGCTATATTCATTTTCTTATTTGTCCTATCCATTCCTATTTACTTATCCGTTTGGGCGTACAACGATGCTAAGCAAAGAAACAAAGGGCGGGCATATCCAGTCATTGTATGTTTGATGGTACTCCTTCTTCCGTTTTTTGGTATTTTTATTTATGCTGTGTTTCGGAAGAAGTAGGAGTATATTCTTTTTTTCTAAAAATATTGAATAATAATGGAGCTTGGAATAGTTATTATCATCAATTGATAATAGTTAGGCCAGGCTTTTTATTTTTTAATATCTCTGAGTTGTTTACTCATCTTCATTTAAGGAGATAAGTTAACTATGAAAAAATGAAGGTGCTATGCAATAAAAGCAAGAGGAGTATGATAGAAAACAAAAAAAGCGTAGTCTCACGCTTTTTCCTTTTTTAATTAATGTTATTTCGCTGACCATTATCAATAATTCTATTATTTGGTACTGATGGTATATAGAGAGTGGTGTCCAAACTATTAGAAGTTAATTGTATAACAGTTACATTTGAAGGAATAGATGCTACATCCCAAGCCATTCCATCAAAATAATTAAATTGTCCGCTGACTTTAATGATACTAGTAGTAATGGAAGTAGGTTGTATCTGAAGGTTTCTAAACTGGTTGCCACTTACCTCATACGGTATTGTAGGGCTACTCTCTATATCAATCATTTTAATGCAGTCGTCAAGAGATAGATTAATAAATCGATTGGCATTTATCCATGAATAACCGTTAGTTGGGCGGTTAGCTACTAACTTTACCCCTGTCTTGAGACCAGCTACTTTTATGTTTTCAAAGTTTACGAAAGATATTTCATGATTCTGTCCTCCAGAATATAAGGATATGCCTACACCTCTATGGCTGGTATGCCAATTAACAATATTAATGTTCTTTATTTGCATCCTGTGCCAAGTATTATAATACTTGTATTTCCCGTCTAGATAAATTACTTCAGAATCGAATATGGGGTCATCTATTGCGATGTAGGCACCTTCCAAAGACGCGTTTCTCTGTAACTCTAAAACTCTGAAATTCCCATAAACAATGAACTGTGTACCATAATTAAATAATAGTTTGACCCCCTGCTTAATAATTAATGGTGATGTAATAATGTAGTTACGATTTGCTAAGATTACGGTCTTCCCAATGTTATTGCTCGCAAAATCTATAGCAGCTTGTATTTTTTGAGTGTCATTTGTACCACTAAAATCTTCTACATAAATGTCCTCAACCATCCTTTAACCCACTTTCCTATTTAGCATTTCCCCTTGATTCGTACTTAAATAGTTAGGAAAGGAAAAAATTCACTTTAGCTGATGAAGTAATGTAAAGGGAATGCTTTCGTTCTAGCTTATTCTATTAGATTGTCATTAGTGTCGAAAATAGTCTGCTGTAATAGACAGCGAGCATTAAAGAATTTTTACAACTAGTAGAATAGACTTATATTCGTTAAAAAGAAAATTAATGAGTTAAAGTTCTTTATAAAGAACTAATTATCTGTTAAACTACATTCAAACAAGGTTCTATATAAAGAACAATTTTAGGTAATTAAAAAACTCTTTAGTGAGGAGGTTAAAAAATTGTCTTTAAAAATCGATAAGATAGAGCGTGGAAATAGAGGAGATTCTCATGTCACATCGTTCTATATTAAAAACAATAAAATAGAATTATCAAGATCGTATGAGATTGTTCAAAGGTTTTTTGATATTCTGCAAGCTCTTATTGGACTAATAATTGCAATACCAATTATTGTTATTAGTTCCATTGCAATCAAGGTAGATACGAGAGGTTCTATATTTTATCGACAAGATAGGGTTGGCAAAAATGGACAAATTTTTCAAATAATAAAACTTCGAACGATGGATATGCATGCTGAATCTAGCGAACCAAGATGGGCAGGAGTTAACGATCCTAGAGTGACTAAGGTAGGTAGGTTTCTCAGAAAGACTAGGATTGATGAGCTCCCTCAGCTAATAAACGTGTTAAAAGGAGATATGAGCATTATTGGTCCAAGACCAGAACGTCCTTTCTTCACAGAAAAATTTAATAAAGAAAATCCGGGCTTTATTGACAGAATTGTGGTTAAACCAGGTTTGACGGGGTTGGCCCAAGTAAATGGCGGTTATGATATCTCTCCTCAAGAAAAGCTGGCGTATGATTTGAAATATATTCGAGAAAGGACTTTCCTACTAGATGTTAAAATACTTTTTCTTACTTTTAAAGTAGTGATAACTGGAGATGGAGCCAGATAATCAGGAGGTATAGTAATGAAGGTGATTTATATGACTGCCAGACCACCTTACCCGCCACATAAAGGAGATCAATTAATTGCATGGGAACAGCTAAAACATTTGAAAGTAAGCGGCATCCAAATATACTTACTAACTTTTGTGAAATCAGAGAAAGAGAGAGATTTAATATATCAGAAGTTATCTCCTTATTGTAAAGAAATAATTGTATTTCCGACCTCGCCACTACAGCAAACATTTCAATCCATTAAGACGCTCTATAATCTTAAGCCAGTTCAAGTCAATTTATATTACCAATCGAAAATCAAGCAACAAGTGTTGGAAGTATGCGAAAGAGTAAAACCAGATGTTGTTCACGTTCAGACTGCCAGATTAGCCGACTATTTTATAGATATTGATTGTGCCAAGTGTATTGATATGATTGATGCTTTGTCTCTTAATATGAAGCGTCGTTCTATAAACGAAAAAAAATGGTTGAAACCATTCTTTTTGTTTGAATCCCATTTAATGAGACGCCATGAAAAAGCAGTGTTAAGAAGTTATGAGCAGACCATACTTGTTTCAGAGAACGATAAACATTATTTAAATAACTCAAACATAGTCGTTAATCCAAATGGGACATATATTACTAAATCATATCTTGCAAATTATCCTGAATTGCATAAAAGAAAAACTATACTTTTCCATGGAAACATGCAGTATTATCCAAACGTGGAAGCAGTTGTTGATTTCGTGAAAGATGTTTGGCCTATCATTCACCAGAGATATCCAGATTATCAATTTCATATTGTAGGAAAGGATCCAGTCAAGAGTGTGGTTGATTTGCATGGGAAAAACAATGTGGTTGTTACTGGTTTTGTTGAGGATATATGTAGTAGCTTAATGCAGGCAAAAATAGGCATTTATCCAATGAAATCAGGTACGGGCATGCAAAACAAAATTTTGGAATCGATGGCATGTGGACTTCCAACTATTGCTTCACCAATAGCGTTACAAGGGATTGGAGGTATAACTGGAGAGGAAGTTATCAGAACAGAAAGTAAAGAGGAAATGGTCTCTGCTTTGGAATTTCTAATAGAACATCCAGACATTCAAGAGAAATATGCTCACAAAGGTCAATCCTTTGTCTGGAAAAATTATTCTTGGAGCAAGAATTGCACAAGGTTAACTCATACCTGGGAAAAAGCGATGTGGAAAATGCATATGGACAAAGTGAATAGAAAGAAATCTGCAATTGTAAATTAGGAAGAGGTGTTGGTGAAAATGAGGGTTGTCTTATTATCTGGAGGCTCAGGTAAGCGTTTGTGGCCCCTTTCCAATGATGCAAGGTCTAAGCAATTTCTAAAAGTATTAAAAAATGAACATGGAAAAATGGAGTCAATGGTTCAGCGTGTGTGGCGCCAGCTTAAGAAAAACAATTTGGAAAATAAAGCTATTGTCTCCACTAGCAAATCCCAGATGGAAATGATTTATAACCAATTAAACCAATATATACCTGTGGTAGTTGAGCCGGAAAGAAAGGATACATTCCCAGCAATTGCATTAGCTGCAGTTTATCTTTATTCGGTAGAGAATTGCAGTTTGGAGGAGGTAATCACTGTTTTACCTGTAGACCCTTTTGTGGAAGATCACTTCTTTGCAAATATAAAAGAAATGGAATGGGCATTAAACAATAGTGGTGCAGACTTGGCGCTGCTAGGTGTGAAACCAACCTATCCTTCCGAGAAATATGGATATATAGTACCCAGCAGTACTTCGCCAAAAGAATATTTAAACGTATCTAAATTTCATGAGAAGCCGAGGGAAGCAACCGCAAAGAAATTAATTCATGAAAATGCTCTTTGGAATTGCGGTGTATTTGGTTTCCGTCTTAACTATATCATTCAACTGCTAAAACGTAAAAACATCCCTGTCCAGTATGAAGCTTTACTAGAATATTACAGTAAACTTGATGCTAATAGTTTTGACTATGAAGTGGTAGAGCAAGCGACCAATATTATTGCACTTCCATATGCAGGATATTGGAAAGACCTTGGTACATGGAACACTTTAACAGATGAAATGGAAGCAAAGATTATTGGCAATGGAGTTATAAGTGAAAATATAGCTGAATCAAATATTGTAAATGAACTGGATATCCCGATTATTCTGCTTGGAGTAGAAAATGTGGTAGTAGCTGCCAGCCCCGATGGTATTTTAGTTACCAATAAAAGGAGCAGCCACAAAATTAAAGATTATCTCTCACGCTTTCCTTCTCCACCGAAATTTGAGGAATACAATTGGGGATGGAGAAGAGTACTGGAATATAGGGGAAATGGAACAAAGGAGGAAATTCTTACAGAAAAGATTCACTTAATTTCCGGCAAAACGCTTAGTAATGAACCCTTTAATTCTTTAGAAGTGTGGACAGTAACAGAGGGAGAAGGGTTAATAGTAAAAAATGAAGAAATGATAAGGATTTACCCAGGTTCCTCTTTTACTTTTACTGAAGGTGAAGAGTATTACTGGAAGGCAGTTAGAGATATGGAGTTTGTAGTTATAAGAACACAAGCCAGTCAAATGAAGCAGCATGATTCAGGTCAGGGTCCAGTTAATAGTGCTATATCAGAGTATTCCTAGATGGAGATTTACATGAATAAGAAGTGGATTTATGTTGGAACAATTGCCACGCTAACATTTTTAATCGTAGTTTTAATTGCTTACCTAAACGCATCCTCGTTAGAAGAAAAGAGCAGCATCCTTGTAGAGGAATTTGGTGGATACGGTAATGATGATAAAGATGACTCTTCAGCTATACAGGATGCAATCGATCTGAGTTATAAGGAAAATAAACTGCCTGTTCAGTTATTAGGAGAGACATACATTCTAAAACAAGGTCTGCAATTAAAAGAGGGAGTTTCTCTAGTAATGGGGCAGAGTACTAAGCTATTAGTAGAAGGTAACTTTAATGTATTGGAATTGAAGAAAAATACTTCTATTACAAAAGGGACCATTGAGGTAACCAATCCTGATTTTAGTAGTAACGTAGTTTACATTAGTGGAGAAGAGAAAATTTGGACTACAGAAAGTATCATCGTAGAGCAATTGACATTATACAACTCTAGTGGTTCAAATAGCGGAAATGCTATCTCCTTTATTGCAGAGGGTTCCGGCGAATTCATTAGCTTTGTCAATGTTGTTAATGTTAATATTAGTGGTTTTCATACGTCAGTGTACTTGCAAGCAATACCTCCAAATAACGAAGAAGAATACAATTTTATAAATGGTAACCGTTTTATCAATGTAACAATGGAAGATTGCATTGTATGTATCCATATGAATAGTGAAGTGACTATTCCAAATGAAGTCTCAGGAAATGTGTTCGATAATCTCCAAATTCAATTAACAGAAAGAACGGAAAGAGTTGCAATTATTTCTGGATCTCATAACACAATAGAAGGGATGATTTGGGACGCCTCCATCTTAAAAGACAGCTCTCCGTTAATAGATTTCCAACAAGAATCATATAAAAATGTCGTAGAGACAAACTTATCTAACAATAGGATCGTTGACGTGGGTAAAGAAAATCGTTATGGAATTTCTATTAGTGATTAAATAACGGAAGGAAGGTTGCCATGAAGGTATTAATAACTGGTGGTGCTGGTTTTATTGGTTCCCATATTGTAGAAGAATTAATAAAGTCCCAGTATGAGGTTGTCGTGGTAGACAATTTAGTAACAGGACATATATTAAACCTACCGCCTGACGTAATTTTCTATGAAAGTGATATAAGAAGAAATTTAGACAACATATTCATTAAAGAAAAACCCGATTATGTTATTCACCAGGCTGCACAGGTTTCGGTTAGTCAATCGTTTGCAGACCCATTATATGATTGTGAGGAAAATATAGTTGCTACTCTAAATGTTCTTCAAGCATGTGTGGACCATAATGTGAAAAAAATTGTATTTGCTTCTACTGCAGCAGTGTACGGGAACCCAAATTATCTTCCTATAGATGAGCAGCATAGTATAAAACCAATCTCCTTTTATGGACTTACGAAAGCTCATGCAGAGAAATACATTCAGCTTTACTCGGAAACTTATAATCTATCCTATTCTATTTTGCGATACGCAAATGTGTACGGGCCAAGACAAGATGCACATGGGGAAGCTGGAGTTATAGCGTTATTTATAGAGAAAATAACTCAAGGTACTTCTCCTATTATTTTCGGTGATGGAAAGCAGACAAGGGATTTTGTATTTGTAAAGGATGTGGCACGTGCCAACGTAGCTGCCTTAAGTCATCGGGAAAATATGGTGCTGAATATAAGTACAAGTCAAGAAACATCCATATTGGAAATTATGGAAAAATTAGCAATTGTTTATGGTAAACCTATTCAAACACTTAACCAATCTGAACGAGAAGGTGACATTAAAGCGAGTGTTTTACAGAACAATAAAGCACAAGCAATGTTGGAATGGGCACCTAATTATTCCCTTATAGAAGGATTGTGGGAAACATTGCAACATTATCGAGATGTATTACCTAACAAGTCTCAGGAGGTAAAAGCATGAAGGAACAGATGGATATTAAGACATTCTTTCGTATCCTTAAACGAAGAATAGTTACTATCCTAATTACCACAATTTTATTTTCTATCGCAAGTGGAACTGCTGTTTTTTATTTAATGAAGCCTACTTACGAAGCAAGGGAGTATATTCTAGTTGGGAATTTAACTAATGAAGAGGAAGTGTATGTGGATCCTCAAACCATAAACAGGTTAATTGCATCAACGGTAGATTTTATTACAAGTCCGATTGTATTAGACTCCGTTGGTAGTACTATGGGACTTTCACAAGCAGAGTTGGAAGAAAAAATAACGATTGTAAATAAAGAGGATTCTCAAATTGTTTCTGTAGTTATAAGAGATAGTGACCAGCAACGTTCACAGGAATTGGCAGATCACATTGCTTCCACTTCCGTGAGCGAAATAAAGAATTCTTTACAGATGGAAAACATTTCAGTACTTAATAAAAATGAGAATGCCAATCAGCCAGAGCAAGTGAATAATCCAATAGTTAATCTTCTTATAGGGACCATGGTTGGTATGTTTTGTGGTATTGGGATGGCCATGCTTAAAGATCACTGGGATGATTCCCTACAAAGAACGGAACAAATTGAAAAAGAACTGGGCCTGCAGTTTTTTGGAGAAGTGGAGATCACAAAAGACAACTTACCACTATATTATCGAAAACAATTTAATAAAGAAAATGCCAAAGCTGATAAAGGAGGTGGAATACATGCAGAGTCCCATTGAAGATATCGTTCGAGGAGGTCCAAAGAAAAAGAAAGGGATCGTGAGTTTTGACCAAATGAAGGTTATTGGAAGTAAGGTGGAAAAATATTGCTCCTCTTTATTTATGGTTACTTCTATACGAGAAGGTAAGTCAGTAGCGTTATTAACTGCGGAACTAGCAGCTTCCATAGCACTAAAAGGAAAAAAGGTCCTTCTTGTAGAAGGGGAATTGAACAAACCTAGGCTGCATGAATGGTTCCAGCTAGAACAACCTACTAACACAGGTAAAAGCATGTTCCCTCCTATACAGTCGTCCTTTTTATCGGGTTTAGATATTCAGTTAATCAATAGTATTAACGAGAACTCTATTGATATATGGCTTTCGCACAAATTTAAACAACGAATGGAGAGGTGGCAGAAGGCTTATGACACAGTTATTATCTCCGCCCCGTCCATGCAATCCGGACCGGATGCTGAGTTACTTGCAGAAGCTTGCCACCAAGCATTGTTTGTTATTGAAAGAAAAAAAGATAAGCTAAGTAATATTCAGGAGGCCCAAACCAAATTAGAAATGGCAAATTGTGATGTAATAGGTGTTATATGTCAACGTTGAGCTGTAACCAAGGGGTTAAAGGGGTTCATTATTATGAAAGGGCTTAAAAACTCAATAGGTAAGAATATTTTTCATCTATTATACAGTACTGTATTCGCAAGCATTCTAAATGCAGGATCGTTAATAATACTTGCCTCAGTTGTAACGACAGATGATTACGGGAAATTTAGTGTAGTACTTGCTTTTGCAATGATAATGGCGTATTTAACGGAAGCGGGATTAAATCAGATAGTACTGCGAGAAGGCGCTAAGAAAGATGCTCCTATATCGATGATAATGGCATCTTTTATGAAACTCCGAATGATTTTACTAATAATAACCCTAGTTGTAGGCTTCATACTTATTAATTTGATGTATAGGGGAGAAACAGAAATAATAATAATCTCCTATCTTTTGATTCTTCCCCTTGTAACGGGTATATCCATGCAAAGCGTCAGCATTACTTATTTTCAAATGATGGAAAAAATGCAATATTCAGGATTAGTTAGAATTACATCTGCCAGTCTGCTTATATCCGTTATATTAATGAGTAAATGGTTTTCCATTGATAATATGGTCATATTTTTCTTATATGGTTTCGCTTATTTTCTTGCTGGATGCCTTGGGATATACTTAACAGTTAAAACGTTAAAGCTTCCTATGAAATCACCTTTTTATAAAGGGTTGCGCAAGCAATGGGGGCCTTTCATGTTCACGGGGTTATTATTTATCCTACTTCCCCAAATTGGTCCAATTGTGTTAGAGCAAACACTTTCATGGAAAGAAGTTGGTTATTTTGCTGTCGCATATAGGATTCCACAGGCATTGCAGCAATTACCCTTCATCGTAGCCGGGGCTTATTTTCCAGTGTTATTTCGTTTGTTTGAGGCTGGTAATTATCAGCAACACCTAAGGATGAGTATCTCCCAAGTAAAGTTAATGTTATTAGCAGGGATGATGGCTTCGATTCCCTTTTACCACCTTGCTGATTTCTTTATTACCATTTTATTTGGAGATAAATGGTTAGAAGCTGCATTTCTTTTGAAGGTATTGTCCTTAATGATGATTTTCCAAGGGGGAAGTATTGCCTTAGGAGACGGTTTAACGACCAAGGATCTCCAAATTAGGAGAATGGCTATCCAAGCGTTAGCCGTTGTATTAGGGGGCTTATTCTATATATCTTTTAGTGAATATTACGGTTTAACTGGAGCAGTGACTGCTGGGGTATTAATAGAACTGTTATTATTGATTGGTTTCTTGATTCTTCACCCTGACAGGCAGATGCTTGGGAGAAAAGCAGTTATTCCATACCTGGTTTATTTCTTTATAAGTCTTCTTGCAGTTGAACTTTTTCTAGCATCATTTCCTTTCATTGCTTGTATTGTTCATATTATTCTTGTTCTTTCTCTCGGTGGCTTGGATAAGGAATGGAGGAGAAAAGTTCAGGAATTTTGGAAGAACATTGATTATTATCATAAATGGAGATCAAGATTAAGGAAGGAGGTACACGATGGGACATCTTGACACAGATACTACATCTCGTAACAGCCTTATTCTTCTTTTCTTAATAGTCTCTGTTTTGCTTGGTAAATATCATATTTATATTGGTTTCGCATTTAAGCCTCATATGATGTATTTGGGGATTCTTGTCGTGTACCTTGCTGCAGCATTCCGATTTCATCAATTACAAGCTTTCGAAGTATTATTGCTTCTATTCTATTTAGTTTACGTCTTTTCAGGAGTTTTTTCGTTATATGCTTCCTCGAGCCTTAGAGTAATGTTGGGAATTTTTTTATATGTTACTTTTTACTTTCTCATGAAGGGTATCCTTCAGATGTTTGATAGAAAATCACTAGAAAATAGTATTGCTAATGCAGGAATTTTATTTAATATAGGTAGTCTTGCCTTTTATGTGTGGGGATTAAAAAGTAATGGTTTTTCCATACTAGGAGATGGGGTTATACAATATGGCGTTTGGTTTGATCGGAATTATCCGAGACTGATTGGTTTACTTGAAGACCCTAATTATTTTGTGTTCTATAATACTATTTTCTTTACTTTTTATCTTTGTAAACGCAACTCATGGAAAAACAAATCCGGCTTATTACTTTGTATTGTTACTAGCGTACTTACTTTCTCAAGAGGTGGATTGTTAATTTTATTAGTTATTTTTTTAGTTTACTTTTTACTTAATCACCCAGCCCAAAAGGGCAGACTATTACTCTCTGCTTTTTCATTGTTTACAATAGTGTTGGGAATTAGTAAGGTACTTGGGTTTAAAGTTATCAGTATCTTACAGAATCGGTTCCAGGATTTTTCCAAAGATGGAGGGAGCGGAAGATTTGAGTTATGGGAAAGAGCATGGGCGTTTTTTGAATCCAGTCCTTTGTTTGGAATAGGTGCTAGCAATTTTACTAACTATAACGTGTTTAAATATGGTGATAATCTTGTGGTTCACAATACCTTTTTGGAAGTATTAACCGAATCAGGAGTAATTGGACTATTTGTGTATGGTATGTTTGTATTCGCCGTTCTCTTTCAAATCATACAGAATAAATTTCACTTAAAATATCCCTTTTTATTTTTGACCTTTATTGGATTTATGCTTCAAATGATGTTCCTATCTTTAATAGTAAATGATATGTTCTTATTTTTTTTAGCCATTTTATCAACTTATTTTTCTTATGAATATGAAAATGCAAACTATAAAGAAAGGGAATGTAATATGAAGGAGGCTGGATAAAGGTGAAGGTATTAATGCTCACAGATAAATTGACAATGGGTGGAGCAGAAAATTATTTTATTAAACTTGAAAATAAAATGATTCAGGGTACTGATTTCAATCTATTTACCGCAGCTGGGGATGGAGAATTAACTGACCTAATTAAGAATAAGTCACATCACATGACTTTAGCCAGGGAAAATCATCTCCTAAATCTATGGCGGTTAACAAAATATATTAATAAGAAACACATTACTGTTATTCATGCCAATAGTCTGAGGATGTTCTTTTATGCATGTTTTTTGAGAATGACAACAGGAAAATTAAGGTTAAAAATATTATACACTAAGCACAATATTACTTCTCTTGAAAAATTCCCGAAAATATTTTCCTTTTGTATGAACTATGGTGTGAATGGGATCATTACCGTAAGCGATTTTGAAAAAGAAGTACTAATCCGATATGGTGTGAAAAGAGAAAAGATAACGACTGTTTATAATGGAGTTGATTTAGAACGGTTCCCTTTTAAAGAGAAGACACCGAAAGAAAAATTTAATGTGGGAATTTTAGCAAGGTTGTCTCCAGAGAAAAATCATAATTTATTTTTAGACATTGCTTCTTCATTGAAGCAAAAAGGTGATATTAAGTTCTATATTGCAGGTGACGGTCCAGAACGGGAAGAAATACAGAAGAAAATTGAAAAAATGGGTCTCAAGGAAAAGGTGGAAATGCTTGGAGCTGTAGAACCTAAAAAATTTTTAGAATCAATGGATATTCTACTGCTTACTTCTAAAAGAGAAGTTTTTCCTATGGTTATCCTTGAAGCTATGGCATCTGGTACTCCTGTCGTTTCTATTGATAGAGGTGGAATTAGAGAGGCAATCCAAGATCAAGAAACTGGTATGATGGTTGATAAACATTGCAGCAAGGCTTTTAATGAAAAGATTGTTTCTTTAAAATCAGATTGCGAATTGAGAAATAGAATTATTGATGCAGCCCGGAAAAAGGTGATAAGAGAATTCACTTCTAATAATATGGTTACAAAGACCTTTGAACAATATTAATGGAATAAATTAAAAGTCACTTTGTATGACATTTAATACATTCCACCTCCATTTCATTAATATTAGAATATAATGTTTAACTAACAAAAATATGGGAATTACATCTATGTAGACAAGGTAAGGATGGTTTACATTATCATCAAAAATTCTTAATAGGAGGTAGATTCTCATGGCACAACACACGTACAGAACAGGTGAAAAAGCACCAGAAGGCGGTAAGTTTAAAGTGGAGAGTCTGGTTAGTGGAGGAAGATTAAGCAATCAAGATGATACACATGTAAACATGGATCAGGGAGATACGTTCCCTCCATCCCCATCTAGTAACGAAGCAGCTAACTGGGTGAAAGCTTAATAGCTCATAAAAAAGGTCCAGAGGAGGAAAAACCTCTGGACCTTTTTTATTATATAATATTATTCTTCTAGTGCTTCGATTAGTTTTTGAGCGGTGCTTTCACTGGACATTGGATTTTGGCCTGTTACAAGCTTTCCGTCACGAACAGAGAAAGCTGTCCAATCGTCACCGCGAACAAATTCGGCTCCTTGCTCGCGAAGAGTTGATTCTAATAGGAAAGGCATGTAGCTGTCTAGTTCCATTCCGATTTCTTCGCTGTCTGTAAAGCCATTTACTTGCTTACCTTTAACAATTGGAGTGCCGTCGGCGTACGTTGCATTTACAAGTCCAGCTGGACCGTGGCATACAGCTCCAATTACTTTATCGTTTTCAGCAAATTGTTGTAGCGCATATTGAAGTATTTCACTATTAGGAAAATCAAACATAGTTCCATGTCCGCCTGGTAGGAAGATGGCGTCATATCCTTCATCTGCAATGCCCTTCGTTAGAGCTGTTGTATCCTCTAGCTGCTTACGAGCTTCTGCCCAATTTGGTGTTTCTTCCTCAGGGATACTGTTAGGATCTAACTCTACCTTGCCTCCGGAAATAGAGGTAACGCGAACGTTGTAGCCTTGTGCCTTGAACATGTTGTATGGTGCTGCAAACTCTTCTAACCATAGACCAGTTTTATGATCTTCTGTAATTTTAGTATGGTTGGTAACGACCATTAGTACGCTTTTAGCCATGAATAGATCCTCCTTCAGTAATAACAATGGTTTTAATAGGGGGGGTTCCCCTATGCACAAATCATTATAACGAGTGGTGATGAAAAACAGAAATTATGTGCTCATGTAGGTATGCTTCCCTATAAGGTAAATTCTTCCTATCCTCTTACTCGCTATCATGGAATACACCAATTTGTCCCTATTAACATGGACCTAGTCTTCCAAAATAGCACAAAATAATACAGATGGTGAGCAAGATTGTACAGAACGCTTTTCCCTTTTTATGGATAAAATCGTGTTATAGTTACAATGAATTCGCTTACAAACCAGTGAAGCGGAGATATTACCTGAAAAAAGGAGGAAGTTTATGAGGAAACGAATGTGGGTGGGTGTTCTGGTAATATGTCTAATGCTGCCTATAACCTTTAAGCACGTGTCGGCCGCAGCGGATACTACTCAAACCATTACCTCGCCGAATGGAAAAGTAAAAGTAGATGTTACCCTCGATAAGCAAGGAAAGCCTCATTATCAAGTAACGTACAATGGGGAAAAGATTGTAGAACCATCCTCTTTAGGGTTTGAATTTAAGGATCAGGCACCTCTTCAAGGAGATTTTACTATTGTAAATACCTCCACTACGACGTTTAATGAAGATTGGAAGCCGGTATGGGGAGAGAAGTCCTCCATTAAGAACCATTATAAACAATTGACGATTGAATTACAGGAGAAATCCGGTGATAAACGAAAGATGAATATGGAATTTAAGGTGTACGATGACGGAATTGGATTCCGATACGTAATACCAGAGCAAAAAAATGTGAACAAGGACCTTCAAATTACCGCTGAACATACTGAATTTGCTTTTGCAGAGAACAATACCTCCTGGTGGATTCCTAATGATTGGAATAGCTACGAGTATAACTACAACGAGACAAAGCTAGAAGAAGTAAAAGAAGTCAGTACCCCTCTTACAATGAAAACACCTAAAGGAACACATGTCACTATTCATGAAGCTGCATTAATTGATTATTCCGGTATGGCGTTAAAAGCCGTAGAAGGAAAAGATAATGCATTAACTAGTATTCTAGCACCTTATCCAAATAGTGAGGTGAAAGTAAAAAAAGATAAGCTGCCAGTTGAAACTCCATGGAGAACCATTCAATTGGGAGAGACCGCTGGAGATTTAATGGAATCCGATATGATACTTAATTTAAATGAGCCGAATGCCATAGAGGACACCTCCTGGATTAACCCTATGAAATATGTAGGAATTTGGTGGGAAATGCATATCAGAAAGTCTACATGGGAATCAGGACCGAAGCACGGCGCTACTACAGAAAATGCCAAGAAATACATTGATTTTGCAAATGAATACTTAGATTCTGAAAACCAGCCAGTCGGCCTGCTTGTAGAAGGGTGGAATGTTGGCTGGGATGGTGACTGGACGGAGAATGGAGATTTATTCGATTTCACTAAGCCTTATCCTGATTTTGACCTGGAGGAAGTGGTGAAATACGGGAAAGAAAAGAGTGTAGAGTACATTGCCCATAATGAAACAAGTGGAGATATACAGAATTACGAAGCTCAAATGGATGATGCCTATGATTTATATCAAAGCCTAGGAATTCATTCTATTAAAAGTGGATATGTAGCAGATAACGGCATTAAAGACCCAGAGGGTGAGACTCACCATGGGCAGTTCATGGTCAACCATTATTTAAATGCTGTCAAAAAAGCTGCTGACCACGAAATTATGATTAACACACACGAGCCCATTAAACCAACAGGTGTATATCGTACGTATCCTAACTGGATGAGCCGAGAAGGTGTTATGGGAATGGAATACAATGCATGGAGTGAGGGGAGCCCGCCTAATCATTTAACTGTAGTACCGTTTACGAGAATGATGGGAGGACCTGTCGATTACAACCCTGGCATTTTTGATGTACAGATTGAGGAGCAGCCAAATAATCGTGTTCACACAACAAGAGCTCAGCAAATTGCTGCCTATGTAACTCTTACGAGTGGAGTGCAAATGGTAACCGATTTGCCTGAGAATTATAAGGACGAGGACGGAAATATATTACCTGAGTTTCAATTTATTAAAGACGTACCAGTTACATGGGACGATACAATGGTTCCAAATAGTGAAATAGGTAATTACATTACTGTTGTTCGTCGAAGCGGTGAGGAATGGTATGTCGGAAGTACAACAGATGAGAATGCTCGAGCAGTAGACGTATCACTAGACTTCCTTCCAGACGATAAGCAATATGTTGCTGAAATATATAGCGATGGAGCGGATGCGGACTGGGAGTCAAATCCGAATCCAGTATCTATCCATAAAGTAATAGTAGATTCGAAGGATACCCTTGTTGCTTCCATGGCAGCAGGTGGTGGACAGGCCGTCCGTATGTATCCTGCTTCCAAATCAGATCAAGATGAACTGCCTGAATATGAGGAGTCATCCGTTGATCTTGAGTATAAGGAGATTCCTTCCAGTATTCAATCAAATGATGAACTGAAGGTGACTGTGGAAGCGAAAAATGAAGGAAACACAATTGCTAGTAAGACTGTAAACCTGATGGTGGATAATAAGAAAGTAGCAGAGAAGGCTGTACGGATTGATCCTGATAGCTCGAAAGCAGTAACACTCACCTATAATAAGCTGTTTGAAACAGGTGATTATCGAGTTGAAATAGAAGGGCTAAGTCCAAAAACGGTTACCGTAAAGGAGAAGAAGCCTACTTTTGCTTATAGCGGATTAGAAGTTTCAACAGATGATCAATCCATTACTGCGAAAGCTACCGTAACGAATTATGGTACTACGAAAGGGACTGTTACTGTTCCGCTTAAAGTTAATGGGAAAGTCGTGGATAGGAAAGAAGTAGAGGTTGATGCAGCACAGGGCGGTGCCAGTAAAAACGTAACCTTTGTCTATGATGCAAAGGAAGAAGCAGGTGCTTATGAAGTCTCTATAGGCGATACACCTACTAAGGTTGCTGCATTACCGACCATTCAGTTAGCAGGTGAATGGTTATTCCAAAGAGGGGATAATGAAGATTGGAAGAAGAAAGATGTAGATGAAAGCTCTTGGGATAAAGTTACTTTGCCAAATAGCTGGGAGAATCATTCTAATTACACAGAGGATAACGTGTTTGGCTGGTATCGTAAAACCATTACGATTCCAAAGGAATGGGAAGGCTATTCTCTTAAAGTGAAGCTTGGTCGTATTGATGATGTGGATCAAACCTTCGTGAACGGTCAAGAAGTAGGCCAATCCGGTACGTTCCCAACCGGGGAAGGGGAGCAAGGAATGGTATCTGCCTGGGACTGGGACAGAGAGTATGAGATTCCGGCAGAAGCTATCCAGTACGGAGAAGAGAATGTTATTAGTATTCGTGTCTTCGATGCCTCCTATGGTGGAGGAGTGTATGAAGGACCTCTTGGACCAATTGAGCTCGTAAAGAAAGAAAAGGAAGAGGAAAAGGATAAGTCGAAACGAATTGCTGGTGACGATCGATACAATACAGCTATACAAATTGCTCAGGAAGGATGGGAATCATCTGAAACAGTTGTTATTGCTAGGGGAGATGATTTTGCCGACGCCTTAGCAGGTGCGCCTCTGGCCTACAAAGAGGACGCTCCCATTTTGTTGACAAAGACCGATGATTTACTGAAAGAGGTCAAAGAGGAAATTAAACGTCTCGGTGCGAAGGATGCCATAATTCTTGGCGGACCAAATGCCATTTCTGGTTATGTTTCCTACCAACTAGAGGGGATTGGTCTCCGTGTAGAACGAGTCAATGGGGACAACCGATACGGAACAGCAATGAATATAGCAGCTCGTCTAGATGGAAATCCAGATAAGGCTATCATTGCTAACGGGAGTCGTTTCCCAGACGCTTTAGCGGTAGCTCCATATGCAGCAGAAAATGGATATCCCATTTTATTAACGAAAGAGGATTCGCTGCCGAGTCAAACCGTAAAGGCGTTAAGGGGAATTAGCCAAACTGCTGTGGTTGGTGGACCAGGAGTAGTAAATGATGAGATTCTTACTGAATTGCCTCAACCCACCCGATATAGTGGAGACGACCGTTATGAGACGGCAGCAGCTATTGCCAAAGAATTAAACAACACAGGAACAACAGCGTTTGTATCCACTGGTGAAGAATTTGCCGACGCCCTAACTGGGTCGGTACTAGCAGCTAAGCAAGACGGAACGACCTTCTTAGTGAGAAAGGACAGAGCTCCAGACAGTATCAAGGAGGCTTATCAAGAGCTAGGTATAGAAACAACCTATATTCTAGGCGGTGAAAATGCAGTTAGTGAACAAGCTAAGAATGACTTAATGTCAAAAGAGTAATAGATATAGGACCTCTCTGTTGCACGTCAGCGGAGAGGTTTTTTTCTGTTTATCATTTGTGGAAGGGATTCCATAGGTGCACATAGAAAGGAATAGAAAAGGTTTACATTTTTTAAAGAGAAAGAGGAGGATGTTAGGATGGTAAAAATGGGCTTACAACTATATTCTATTAAAGAAGAAATTGAAAAGGATTTTCTTGGTACAGTAGAAAAAGTGGCAGATATGGGATATGATGGGGTACAATTTGCAGGGTTTTATGAAACACCAGCAGCTCAGGTAAAAGAACTCCTTCAGAGAAAACACATTACTTCAGCAGGGGCCCACGTGCCGTTTGACCAGCTCCAAGGCGCGAACCTGGATAGGACTTTTTCCTATCAACAGGCTATTGGGAACGATTTACTCATTTGCCCTTATTATCCGAAGGAAGAACTACAGACGAAAGACGATTTTATTCGATTGGCCGAATCCTTAAATGAAATCGGACAAAAATGCAGGGAGAATGGATTTCTTTTCGCTTATCACAATCATGATTTTGAGTTCAAAAAGTTTAACGGTAAAACAGGATTTGAGATGCTATTTGACTATACAAGAGAAGAATATGTGAAGCTAGAGCTTGATTGTTATTGGGCTGTTTATGCAGGCTTTGATCCTAGAAAAATTATGGACAAGTACGAGAACCGAGTTATTTCCCTACATATAAAAGATATCAAAGTGGAAAACAATCAAAAAGTGAGCACAGAAATTGGTGCAGGTGAACTAGATATTACCGGTATCATTGATAAGGCCGTGTCCCATAACGTCCAATGGTTTATTGTGGAGCAGGAGCATTTTGAACGGGATATGCTGGAAAGCACGATGTGGAATGCTCGCACATTACGCAGTTTAATAGGAATGTAACAAGTTAACTGCTTAGTACCATCCGGGACGTGCATAGTGTTGTGGCTATGGCGACGCTGGCGATGGTAAGAGCTGACAAAATCAGAGTTTGGGTGGAAAACAACAAGCCGCCAACGATAATAACCGTGAAGTCTATTAGAAAAATGACAACACCTACGTTCATTTTTGCTGTATCGGCAATCATCTGTGCTAACAGATCAGTACCGCCGGTGCTTGTCTGATAACGAAGCATTAAACCAATACCGAGACCAACAAGGATACCTCCAATAAACGCACTGACCGCTGGAGGAATGGAAAGGTGATACGACCGTAAACTGCTAAATAAATCAATAAAAAAAGAAGAAAGCAGTAGTCCATGCAGGCTATTATAGAAATACGAACGGTAGCGAAACCAAGCAATGGTAAAGATAGGGATACTGATGAGGATGATAGTCAGCCCCGTCTTTAGCCCCCACAAATAGTTTGCAATAAGACCGATGCCAATGACGCCACCATCCAAGACATGGTCTGGAATAAGGAAAATATTAATACCCAACCCTAACAAAAAGCTCCCTATAACGATAACTATAGCTTTAGTCAATAGTTCATTCATTTGGCACCACCTTCATAGGACAGGTTAGTGCTATGTATATTCAGCCCTTGTACAAAATATCCTCATTAGAACGAATGATGACGGGTCCTTCTTGTAAACTAGCTATTGAAAATGATAAGCAAAGAGGTACACACAATTAGAGTAAGTAGTTCAATTTTGGAGTACAATATTGCAATTTGTACCCCTTAATTAAACTACTTTTTTCATGTGAAAATGTAGTCGAAATTGTAGGGTAAACTGCATTTTAATCTACATTACTAATTATGTGATTTGGAAGATTTTTGGTATTAATATGGTAAAATGAGTTAAACAGCGTTATTCAACTAACGAGGCAGTTTAGCAGAATAAGAACAGGAGGATTAACATGAAAACTTTTATTATGCCCCTTGCAATTATGGTCTTATGTTTAAGTGCTTGTTCGAATAATGAAGAAATCATAAAATTTAAAGATAAGAGTTTTGCTAATACACTACATATACAAAAGGTGGAAAACAATTCTTCATCTGAAGAGGTGAGCAAAATGGTTACAGATAAAGATAAAATAAAAGAAGTTTTATCTATGGTAGAAGGTCTAAAGGCTGAGGAAATCAATAAAGATACCTTTATGGAGAAATTGAAATCACAAAGTGTTTATATGTTTGCTTTCTTTCAGGGCGATGGAAAGAATACTGAAAAGGGAAAATATGCTTTTAATATTTTAGAAGATGGAACTATCCTTTTCCATTACGATAGAGTTGATAATCCCGGTACTCCTCTTATTACAACTGACAAGAATAAAGATTTGTTAGATAAGATGAAACAGAAGTTAGATTTAAATTTATGAATATGGATATACCAACGAAAAATGAGCTTCAAATTGCTATGCAATTCAACGCTCATTTTAGAATATATTTTCGCTTTTTGTGCTCCAAAACTGAACTACTTACAATTAGAAGTGCACCTCTTTTTTCTATGCGAGTCTTAAGAAGACACTTCGCTAACCTCTACCCTTCGCCCGTGTTGATGGGATAGGCTGGCAGCTTCATTCACAACCGTCAGCCAGTAAGCGTCCTGTTTACGAATATCTGGTTCCCTTCCCTCTAATATAGCAGCCGCCCATTGCTCCATAGGCATCGGATGTTTGGAAGGAATTTCTGTTGGTGTTATCCATTCATGTGGATTAAGGTGATTACTTTTTATACGGATATGCCCTTGCTCAATCATTAGAGTGCCTTCCGTTCCGTATAGCTCTAATTGAAAAGGACTCCCGTAGGAAAGAAAGCTAGATTCCAACACGGCTGTCACACCAGATTCATACTCCACAATAGCAGCGGCATGATCATCAACCCCTTTATTCATTAAGGATTGCAGACGACCAGTAACAGCCAGTGGAGCTCCGGCTAATCGATTAGCAAGGTAGATAGGATGCGCCCCTAAATCCATTAAAGCTCCCCCGCCTGCAGCCTGTTTATCAAAAAAACGTTCCGGAAGCCAACCATTCGGGTTTAATTCACTAGGTACTGCACCATTATGAGCGACCCGGCAGCGAATCATACTCAAATCACCCAACAGCTGTTCTTCCACTACTTGTTGTGCGTAAGCATAATATGGAGATGCCAGACGTGGTAAAGAAATCATAAATTGTACATCAGATTGTTCCATCGCTGCAAAAAGCTCTTCACATTCTTTCCCTGTAAACGCAAGCACCTTCTCCGTGAAAATATGCTTGCCATGACTCACTGCAGCACTGATAATTTCGGTATGTAGATGAGTAGGGGAAGAAACAATAACCCCATCAATAGCGTCATTCGACAAGACATCCTGTAACTCCTGAACAAAAGGTACCTCCATCTCCTCAGCCCATTGCTTCCCTCTTTCAGCATCTTCATCCCATATCATATCCACAGAGATGGAAGCGTGGTCTAAAGCTTCCTTAGCGTAGTCCGTTGCATGCACATGCCACTTACTTAATAAAGCTACTCGTATCAAGAACCTCACCTCACTAGTATGTATTTCTTTTCCATCTTATCATGAGGCTACTTAACGTAGGGGAGAATTAGTAATTTTTTTATATGGTAAGGGGGAGGGGTGTATCATTTGGGAAAGCGGTTAAAGTTTAGTAGGAAAGCGCCAGCACACGAAAAAAAGCGAGTGTATTACTCGCTGTCGTCGTGTTCTGTTCCCCATATGTGCATTTGTTCGAGGATTGGCATTAGAGTGTTTCCTTTATCGGTCATGGAGTACTCCACTTTGGGAGGGATGGTATTATAAGCGACTCGTTGAATGAAGCCGTCCTCTTCCATTTCTTTTAGTTGTTGGCTCAATACTTTGTGTGTAACTCCTGGGAGCAGTCTCCTTAATGCGTTATACCTTAAGGTTCCATCAACGCCTAAATGCCAGAGTATGACAGTTTTCCATTTTCCTCCTATTTTGCTTAATGTATATTCTATAGAGCATTTTAGTTTGCCGTCTTTGTTTGTGGGAGTGTCCATGAATGGTTTTCTTCCTTTCTTACCTCTAGGATAGTATCTTACAAAAAAGTGCATACTTACATACGTAAAAATACAACAGTATAATGATTTTGTATTGTAAAAAGCTTAAGGAGGATGAACGTATGTTAACATATCCAAGATCATTTTCTCACATTGGCTTATCGGTTCCAAATCTGGACGAGGCTGTGAAATTTTATACAGAGGTATTTGGCTGGTATGTCATCATGGAGCCTTCAGAAGTGAAAAATGATGATACTCCAATTGGCCAGATGTGCCGTGATGTATTCGGGAATGATTGGGAGCAGTTTAGGATTGCTCATTTGTCTACGGGGGATAGAATTGGTGTGGAAATGTTTGAGTTTCCTGAAAATGAACAACCGGAGGACAATTTTGAGTATTGGAAAACTGGTATCTTCCATTTCTGTATCCAAGACCCTGATATTGAAGGCATTGTGGAGAAAATTAAAGCGCATGGCGGGAAGCAGCGCATGCCTATTAGAGAATACTATCCAGGGGAAAAGCCGTTTAAGATGGTCTATGTAGAAGATCCTTTCGGAAATATTTTTGAAATTTATACACATAGCTATGAACTGACATATTCTGAAGGTGCATACTAAGCAAAAAGCCGAAGCTCCAACAATGGAGCTTCGGCTTTTTGTATTTCCATTTAATAAAAGGGCCTCATGCTCGGGCCTGCAGCACCCTTTCCTAAGCATCAACCTGTGTTTCGAAGACCTGCCGCAATACCGCTAATCGTTAGCAGTACTTCTGTTAGTAGTTCTGTGTCTGGTTCTTCAGAGGAGCGCAATTCCTCAATAAGGTCTACTTGAAGGAAGTTTAATGGGTCCACGTATGGATTACGTCTTCTTACAGATTCCTGGATAGTGCTTTGATTGTCCAGTAAGTGACTGGACCCAGTGATCTGCAATAGTATTTGTTCCGTACGCTTATATTCTTCGACAATATCGTTATAAATACGTTCTCCCATTTCCTGATCGCCAACAAGTGTTACGTACTCTTTTGCTGTTTGCATATCCGCTTTCATAAGGGCCATCTGCAGGTTATCAATGGTAGAGCGGAAGAAAGGCCATTGCTGATACATATGCTGTAATAACGCTAGGTTGTCGTCGCCTTGTGATGCATACTGCTGTAATCCCGTACCAGCAGCGTACCATCCAGGTAATAGATGGCGGTTTTGAGTCCAGGCGAATACCCATGGAATAGCGCGTAAGTTTTCAAACTTAGAGCTATCCTTTCGTTTCATTGGTCGTGATCCTATATTGAACTGACTAATTTCCTTTAATGGTGTTACTTCATTAAAGTAGGTTAAAAAGTCATTATTTCCAAATACAAGAGAATGGTATTTCTTAAGGGAAATGTCAGAAATCTCTTCCATTGCTCGCTCCCAGTTTTCCTCACGGTGGTGAGCTTGTTCTGATTCCTTGGAGATATTGGCTGCGCCTTCCAGTAAGGTGGAAGCAGCTTGCTCAAGACTTCGGTACGCAATGTCCGATAATAGATATCTGGAGGAAAGTACCTCTCCCTGCTCGGTAATTTTCACATCCTCACCTAACGTCTCCACAGGCTGAGAGAGAAGGCTTCGATTTAGTGGTCCGCCACCACGTCCAAGAGACCCGCCACGGCCATGGAAAAATTTCAGGCGAATGTTGTATTCCTTAGCCATGTCATGAATTTCCTGCTGAGCTTTGTATAGCTTCCAGTTAGCAGTTAATGTACCGCCATCTTTACTTCCATCTGAATAGCCAAGCATAATTTCCTGTGATTGGTTTCGTTGCTTCAAATGATTGCTATAGCTATCTAATTCAAATAGCGTTTGAAGTATTTCTGGTCCAGCAATGAGGTCATCAACTGTTTCTAAAAGTGGTGCTACGTGTAGATCACTCTCCGTGTGACCATCTGCATGAAGGCGATAGATTCCTGCTTCCTTCGCAAGAACAAGCACTTCTAAAATATCACTGACCGATTCCGTCATACTAATAAGGTACACTTCAATAGAACGCTTGCCAAATTCCTTATGTGCCTGGCGTATCGTTTGGAACACATGGAGCATATCCTGCGTTTCTTTAGAATAATCTTCATTTAATAAGGATATAGGGCGAGGATCTTGTAAAATTTTATCCAGTGTTTCAATCTTTTCCTCTTCAGAAAGGGCGCGATAATCCTCTGTTATGTTGACCTTATGCAGCAGTTCCGTTATGGCTGCCTCGTGTTCTCCGCTATGGTTACGAATGTCTAGAGTTGCTAAGTGGAAGCCAAATAATTCTACTTGGCGAATTAGTTTTCTTAACAGCTTTAGTTCCCTTCCAGACGGCTGATGCATTTTTGTGCTGTTTTTAATCATATAAAGGTCGTCAAGCAACTGGTGGTGATCCTCATAACCGATTTCTGATTGTCCTACCTGGCGAAGCCGGTCTAACATAACGGCGAATTTACGACGATAAATTTCCTGGCTCACACGCCATTTACTCGCTGATGGAATTTGAGGCTCTTCTTGTAATACAGACTGAGTAAGTTCCTCGCTCACCTTTATTCGATCTGTTGTATGGCTGAAACGTTTCATTAATTCCACAATCGTTTCCTCATACTTCTTTAACGCGAGATTTCGATGCTCTTCGAGGGTGGACCACGTTATATCAGCTGTTACATTCGGGTTTCCGTCGCGGTCACCGCCAATCCAAGATCCAAAGCGAAGGAAGTTTGGAACTACCCAATCCTTCTCAGGAAACTCGTCTTCTAAGCAATCTTCAAGCTCCTGATGAATGTCAGGAAGCACATCAAATAACGTCTCGTCAAAGTAGTATAAACCATTGCGAACTTCATCCATTACACTAGGTTTCCGTTGACGAAGTTCATTCGTCTGCCAAAGTGCTGTTACCTCATTAAAGAGACTTTCCTGCAGGTTAGTTCTCTCCTTGGACGTGAGTAATGGATGATCCAACTGCTGCAAAATAGTCGCAATTCGTTTTTGAATTTCCAGTACTGATCGTTTTGTAGCCTCCGTCGGATGAGCCGTAATAATAAGCTCTAAAGAAAGCTTATGTAGTACGGATTGTATCGTATCCTCAGAAATATCATTTTGTCTCAGGGATTGTGTGGCACTTTCAAGGGAAAAAGGCTGAATACCATGATCGTCACGGGTTTGATACTCTCTTCTGCGACGAATTCTATGATTTTGTTCGGCGATATTAACTAAATGAAAGTAGATGGAGAAGGCTCGAATGACCTGCTGGCGCATTGGTGGTTCTAGCTTGCCTATTTCATCCTTTAAGGCATGATAAGTATCTTCCTTATATTCCTCACGTAGCTCTTTCGTAAGAGTACGAATGGACTCTACCTTATTTAATAGTTCTGTACCTCCATGATGTACCAGAATATCCCCTAATATATGGCCTAATTGATTAACATCACGTCGTAAAGGGGTTGTATGATCATTTGGAGTATAAGTTGACATGTTTAGACACCATCCTATATGTTAAATTCTTAATAACGCTACAAACTTGTTATCATAAGCGGCAGTAGAGCATAAACACTTATGGAGAGAAAAAAGATTGCTGTCCATTATCATATGGATAACTTGTAGCAGCCTTTCTTTCACAATATTTTAATAATAATACTATCATAGCTTGGCGGTTTTGGTAAGAAACGATGCTAAAATGAGATAGGAACGTATGATACTTATATCATACCGAGATTATATTTTCCCCGCTCCCGTTTATATATTCCTTCTCTTCCTTCACATTAAGCATCTTCACAAAACATTTCATAAGAAAAAGAAGGAATTTGTCTGTGTTAGTCTAATACACTTTAAGAAGATGTTCTTAGTAAAGAACAAGAGCAGCTATTACTTATGGAGGAGTTGGTTGTTTGGTGATTAAGAAAGGGAAATTTTATATCCTCGCTTGTGTTATGCTAATGTGGTCTTTTTTATTTCCTCTTGTAGCAGCAGCAACTACAGAAAAACAGCCTATGTCACCACCATTAAGCTATGTCGCTCTTGGCGATTCCTTGGCAGCTGGGATTCAATCCGATTCTTCCCAAGGGTTAGGGTATAGTGACTACCTCGCTCAAAAGCTAGAGAGCATTGATTACTTAGGTGCGTTTACGAAGTCGTTTGCTGTTCCAGGCTATACGTCAAATGACGTCAGGGAAGGGCTGAAGCAGCCTCAGCAGGTTCAGGCTATTGCCGAAGCGGATATTGTAACGATATCGGTTGGAGCTAATGATTTCCTTAAGGTGTGGAAGGAAAATCCTGAGCATTTACAAGATCCTAATGTAACCTCGGCATTATTTGCAAAGCTTGGCGAGAACTACACGAATATAGTGAAGACCATACACAAGATTAATCCTTCCAGCAAAGTGTACATCATGGGCTACTATAATGCCTTTTATGCCTATCCAGAAGCGGAGCAGCAAAATTTAGTTGCTCTGATGCACAAAATTAATCAACTCATAGAATCTGTCACAAGAGCCGAAGGCCAAACATTTGTACCAACCTTTTCGCTTATAGAAAAAAATTACCCTGTTTATTTACCAAATCCGGAAAATATTCATCCAGGTTCTGAAGGCTATAAAGTAATTACCTCCGCGTTTTGGGAGGCGATGAAAGAGGAGCTTCCCGTCACGATAAAGCGAATTGCTGGAAAAGATAGATATGAGACAGCAATAGCTATCTCTCAAGAAGGATGGGAAGCATCGGATATCGTTGTATTGGCAAGAGGGGACACGTTCCCTGACGCTCTGGCTGGAGCACCTCTCGCCCATTTATTAGATGCTCCGATTCTTCTTACTAAACCTAACGAGTTATTAGAAAGTGTATCAACAGAATTGCATCGTCTTAACGCCAAAAAAGTGTATGTGCTAGGCGGTCCAGGTGCATTAGCGGAAGAACACATATTTAAGGAGCTGGAACGGTTAGGATATACTCCTATTCGGGTTGCAGGGAAAGATAGATATGAAACAGCGGTGCGTATTGCTGAAAAAATGGAAGCAGAGGCCTTAGGAAGCAGTAAAACTGCTATTGTAGCAAATGGCAGCAAGTATCCTGATGCTCTATCAGCTGCCTCTTATGCTGCTGAAACGGGCACTGCCATTTACTTAACAAAAGCAGAGTCTGTTCCAGAAATCACGAAAACCGCTTTAGCGGAAATGAATCGAACTCTACTCATTGGTGGTCCCACTGCCATTTCAGAGAAAGCTGCTCAAACCATGCCTAACACAACTCGTTACGCTGGGGTGGATCGGTATCAAACCTCTGTCACTGTTACAAGGGAATTAAATCCTTCATCCAAAGTTTTTCTAGCAACAGGTGAAACATTCGCAGACGCGCTTACCGGATCGGTTTTAGCCGCTAAGTGGGATTATAGCTTCTTGCTGGTTCCTCCGCACCACCTCCATGATTCTATTGAAACAGTTGCGGAGGAAATGGATGTGTTTCGATTTACTATTCTAGGGGGAGAGGGAGCTATTAACCCTGCCTACGAAAAACAATTAACTAAATTCAGACCATAACAATAAAGGGATAGGCAGTTTAGTGTAGGAGTACCATTATTGCCAGGTACGCTATGCTAAACTGCTTTTGTATGCTGCATACTGTTCTGACGAAAGGTGCATTCCAACAACAGCAACTGTTTCTAAAGGTAAGAATTACATAGTAGAATAGAAGTCAAGAGCTTGGTGTTCTATCAAAATGGGAGGTGACAAGATGAATTTAGTTCAAATCAGTATCTTCTTCGGCAGTCTGGGAATATTCTTTGTAGGAATTGCCAGTCTATGGGCTGTGTCTATTTACGATAAGAAGATAAAAATGCTACAGGAGAAGGAATAAAATGAATGTAGTTTGTTTGAGGAATAAAGAGTAAAGAGGACCCGAAATACGAGCAGTATTCACGGATCCTAAATGGGATTCCATTATGTTTCTGTGGTAACGAGGATAGGGTTGTTCGGAGGGTGGACTTCTAGCTTCATTAAGTGCTTGTGGAATTGGTACATAACCCATAAATGAGCCTTGGCCTGTGTGTAGCGATAAATAAACCATGGTAAAGATGGCAAATAATCATGAATGGCTACAATACACTCATCACTATGTGGTATCCTGCGAAATTCGAGTCGCCCTCGCTTGTTTTCTGCCTTATTCTCAAATGCTCCTCCGGTTATATAATAGAGGGATCGATTTACTGTGCTTCTATCCTCAGAATAACGAAACGTCAACAATGGCAGGGAGAGCAAACGGGTTTGGATGGAATACTCATTTGTTTCATCTACTTCGATTTTCAAGAAGGGATGAATTAACTGATGGAGCCAAATCATATAGTAATTCGACACCCAATCCGCGTCTTTTCCAGCGGGCAGTGGAATTCGCTGGACAGAGCGCACATCCTGCTGGATAGAGGGGGCATTAGGTTTCATGACCGATTTACGTTCCTTGGCATTCTGTTTCTCTTCTTGTAGTGTTTGGTGAACGGATTGTTTAAAAGTGATCTTACCAAAGCTGATTTCTTCATCCATATGTTCGGGTTTAGCTGTCATTGGATGCGTAAGGCTTTCAATCAGCGGATACACCATCTCCTTTGGACTGTTAGTTGTGAGACTCACCCATAGTCGGGAAAGTTTCACGGTAAGAAACGGAACATTAATCATTTTCCGTCTAAGTCCCATTACTTCTGTGGTTTGCCGCATCATCTCCTTATAGGACATAATTTCAGGGCCCCCTATATCAATGGCCCGGTTGGACAATGTTTGATTACCTATACTTTTGTCCAATGCAGTTAATACGTCTGGAAGTGCAATGGGATGTGTCTTTGTTCTAGTCCATTTTGGAAGTACCATGACAGGTAGTCGTTTCACCAGCTTCTTTAATATTGGAAAAGAAGAGCCTTTAGGTCCAACAATTAATCCTGCTCTTATGGTGGTTACTGGAGTGCCATAAGCTCTAAGTATATTCTCAACTTCAAGACGGCTGCTCAAATGGCGAGAAAGCTTTTCGTTCTCAGGGATAATGCCGCTTAAGTACACAATCTGCTTGAGTCTTTGCTTTTTAGCAGCCTGAGCGAAATTATCTGCTAGAATAACATCCATGTTTTCAAAGGATCCCTGGGTGAGCTTAGCGGAGGGCTTCATAGAATGGACAAGATACACTGCAAAATCTACACCTTCTAACGCTTTTTCAGCATCAGACATTGAAAACAAATCGCAGGAACGCCATGTTACCTGTGCTGTATCTTGCTTATTATTAATGTTTCTAGAAAGGGCAACAACATCAGCGTGCTCTGTCAACTTATTTACTAAGTGGTGACCAATATATCCGCTGGCACCAGTGAGCGCTACAACTGGTCTCTTTTTCGTCTCCTGATTTTTCATCATTGAATCCTCCCCATAATGATGTACTATCTAGTGCTTTCCCTGAATATCGGTAGTTGTAACAATTCGAGGTGTTAACATCGGAGCATGCAGAATGGGGAGCCTTCTCCCTTCTTTAGTAGTCCAGCATTAATTGCCGATCCGATTCAGCCTGTATGGTGTTTCCTATTTTGATAGGCGGTTTTCCGGCCCATTGCTTTATTTAACAGTAATTGCATCTCTTCTCGGCTTGCTGTATCTACAAAAGGGTCTTCCTCTCTCCAATCGAGAGAATATAGGAGAAAACAACGCTTCATCCTTCTGAAATAAAAAACAGAGTTTGGGTGTGTATCAAAGTAAGCACGGACCATATTTCTCCTGCTGTAACTCCAGCGTATCAGTTTCAAATTTAGGACTCCTTTCTGATGACTTCTTCTAATTCGAACATTTGTTCCTCGATTATAGCACGGAGACATAATATTTTTAACTAGTAAGCTGATGTAAATTAGTAGAATGATAGTTAAGATGGAAGTGAAAAGGGTATGGTGCAAGAAAGATGGTAAGGGAGGTTCATAAAGGATGAAAACAAATTTAGAGCATGTCCGAGCGAACGTACTTAATTTGGAGGCGGCTATAAAGTGGTATAAATCCGTTTTAGGGTTTGAAGTGACAGGACAATGGCCGCCTGAGGAGCCAAACTACGCACATTTTGGCGGGGAAGGTGGAGCTACCTTTGCTATCATGGAGGATGAGCTTGTTCCTTCTCGAGGAAGGTTTAATTTTACTGTAGATCATGTGGAAGAGTATTGGGAGCAAGTGAAGGATAATGCTGTTATTGTTGAGGAGTTATTCGAAACTGACTATGGAAGTAAAAAATTCACGATAAAGGATTTAGATGGTAATGAGCTAGGTTTTGTGCAAAGGAAATAAGAGGGAAGCCCACATGATGATGTGTGGGCTTTTTTTATAGGAAGGGAGAGGATGGAAATGAAAACAGCAAGGTTACAGTTAAGAGAAATGACTGGTGAAGATGTAGACCATTTACTTGAGATTTTTGCTGATCCTATTGCTATGCAATACTACCCATCTACGAAAAATCGAGAACAAACTAAACAGTGGATTGAATGGAACAAACGATTATACAAGCAGGAAGGGATAGGCTTGTGGATAGTAGAAGATAGGAAAACGAGTTGTTTTGTTGGCCAATGTGGACTCGTACCTCAAGAGATACAGGGGGAGAAGCGCTTGGAAATTGGATACCTATTATCGAGAGAGCAGTGGGGGAATGGTTTTGCGACAGAAGCGGCACAGGCCTGCCGTGATTATGCCTTTCATGTATTAGAGGTAGCAGAGGTGATTTCTATTATCGATATAAGGAATACCCCCTCAATAAACGTAGCAAAACGAATTGGAATGAAAAAAGAGCAGCAATTACATATAGATAACAAACAACAGTTTATATTTCGGATAGGAGCAGAGTGAAGGTAGTTCACTATATGGGGATGGATAGTGATGCTGGAACAAAGGATATGAAGTGACCTTGATAGAAGAAGTGCTCTATAGCATGGAATTCTCATGTAATCGGCGGATTAGACTTGGAAAAACAGTTTAATACCTTCGTTCCAATCAGTATAATACCATTCTTATAGAAGTAAATATCCAATCCCTCCTCCTTTACTGTAATGACTAAGTATTTGATTTATGAATATCCTGTAGGTCTATCTCAAAGGTGTGAAGAAAATAGAAAACAAAGCTGAAACAATGACAAAGAATGGGGGCTTATGCACTTCTGACCAACTGTGAGCGTTGACTGACGGCCTTCAAAATAAAAAGCTTGTCCTGCGGAGTTAGCATGTTCCAGCTTGCTACTTTAATCTTCACGATATAACTCCCTCCCTTCCAATGGAATATGTCTGTCCCTTATAGTTGTTTATACCGTCATTTTCTCTAAATTAAACAACAAAAAAATCTACAATATTCTCACCTGGGTCGTACACATGTTGTAAGTATCTTTAGAAAGCTGCTGAAAAAGCATGGATAGAGGGGGATTTACAGTATAAAAACAGAAATTCTGTCGAGGAATGGGGGTGAGTTAAAAGGACGATGTCTAGCATAAAGTGTATATGGCATTTATACTTTGTAGGTTTTGGCAACATGATTATTAGACAAAGTGTATAAATAAACGTGTTATAAAGTGCATTAACGTGTATTATCATTCAATGTTTGGCAATTATCTTGAAACTGAGTCTTTAAGTAAAGGGCAGATTTCTGGAAGACTCCGTTTCGAGACTTTTCGGGGTTCGTTGCTGGTTTGAGAGTAAGGGGTGGTTGGGAAGCCGCTCGCTTTCCTGCGGGGATGACGGCAAGCCTCCTCGAGCTAAAGCTCTGCGGGGTCTCGCCAGCCAATCCATTCCCACGGGAGTCTCGCAGCTTCCCAACCACCCCTTCGATTATGTGAGAAACGAACCCCTATACCAGGAAGGTGTATCTTCCACCATCACTACCTATAGCAAGAAAGAGCTCTATTACGAGCGGTTATGAGCTCTATCCATACAATGGAAGCTTTGTGTTACAGTTCCTATAGGTATAGAATGCACCTTATTCTGAAAGTGATTTCGAGCTATTCCTCGCAGCCCCCATCCACTCAACAGAAGTCTCGAAACTGAGTCTTCCACAAACGGGTGCTTTACTTTAACAAACTTCGCGAACAAAAAGACCTTAAATATGCATCATTTTATACATTGATGATAATAGTTAAAGTCTTTTTATATTTAAAAAATATAATGCCATTTCATACATGGAATAAATGCCAAATACATAAAGTACGCTGAAAAATGGGATAACCTATAAAAGATGGGTTACAAATGGTTTTATAAGTGGAATGGAAAAGAGTTATAACCTAATAAAGGAGTTTAATGATATGTGGCTGAACCACCCTTTCTTCAAATATGTTACGGGTATCATTTTATTACTTATAACATTATATTTTTTGCTGGCAATGGATTTACTGCATCCAGTGTTTATTATCGTGAAAACCTTATTTTATCCCATTCTTTTAGCTGGTTTTCTATATTATGTGTTGCAGCCTATTGTTAAATGGCTGACACGTATCTCGTTTCTACCTAAATCTGTCTCTATTCTATTCGTTTTTTCATTTATCGGCGGTATACTTTACGCGCTGTACCTCCTTTTTGCTGCGAGTATCCAGAAGCAGGTGGAGGATATTTCAAGCACTCTTCCTGAGGATTTAAAAGAGATGGGAGAGAAGGCCAAACAGAAAGTGGAAGAAAATGATCTTGGAATGCTTTCTGTAGAAAGTATCCAGCAAAAGACGGCTAGCTTTTCTAGTAATTTAATGCAAATGCTAGGCGACAATATGACTGAAATCATCTCGACTGTAACAGGAGCTACTACCGTTCTTGTGGTAGTACCCTTCGTGCTTTTTTATTTTCTGAAGGATGATGCTCGCTTTGTCCCATTCCTCATGAAGGCTATCCCTCCTAAGTGGAAAGAGGAAATCTCCCTTGTCTTACATAAAATAGATGATACGTTATCATCTTATATTTATGGGCAAATCACTGTAGCTATAGTTGATGGGGTGCTGATGTATATAGCATATCTAATCATTGGGATAGATTATGCCTTAATACTTGGTATTTTTGTTACCCTGACCGCAGTGGTCCCATTTTTTGGTCCAATTATTGGTGTCATACCAGCGCTTGTCGTCTCCTTAACCCAAAGCCCTGCTCTGGCCATTTATGTACTTGTTTCCTTAGTTATTGTACAGCAGTTAGAAGGAAATTTAGTGGCGCCAGTTGTATTTGGTAAAAGGCTTAACATTCACCCATTGACGATTATTTTGTTACTAATTGTGGCAGCGGCTCTTTATGGATTTGTCGGAATGCTCATTGCTATACCATTTTATACAATCATTAAAATAGTAGTAGTACATGCTATTGATATTGTTCTTCGAAAAAAGGGAAGAACTCCTCTAAAGGAGAACTAATCAAATCCAGCTCATCCCCCTCTTTTTTCAAATTTTCTTTGAGTAAGGAAACGGCTAGTAGGAGTGTTCATTGGATGAGATATAAAGATTACCAACTGAATCAGTGCAAACTTAAAA
This sequence comes from Pontibacillus salicampi, assembly GCF_042434395.1. Classification (NCBI taxonomy): domain Bacteria; kingdom Bacillati; phylum Bacillota; class Bacilli; order Caryophanales; family Bacillaceae; genus Pontibacillus; species Pontibacillus salicampi. The sequence goes on from NZ_JBHLTP010000013.1 coordinate 579,133, forward strand.
GCTCCTAATCCTTAAGTGGAAAGGGAGCTTATTTCAAATCGTCCATCCAATAGCTTATGTTGATATTCCTGTTCTGAAAGGCGAGTTGAGTGGTCGGAAATAGCTCCGCTTTCCTGCGGCCCCACACGATGTGGGGTCGTTCACCGTTGCTACAGGATGTAGCGCTCTTAGGTAAACTTCCTTACTTGCGGCTGAGCCTCCTCGGACAGCAAAAGACGCTTTCTGCGGGGTATAGGCTCATCCATTTTCCAGTCCATACCTTTGCCGTATTGAGAGAAACGGACTTCTCAACTTTCTTGATTCCATTTCTTGCCCTTTTCATTCTGAGCCTATATGAGTGGTTCTAGAAGCTAGAGAAAAAAAGTTCCTTTTATGGGTTGATTGGGCTGGAATCACGGAGACTCCCGCGGAAAAACGAATGAGCAGAGACCCCGGAAGGCGGCGTTCTTTGCCGACTGAGGAGGCTCAGCCGTTCGTCCGTAGGAAAGCGGAGTGATTCCAGCCCAATCAACTGCTCTTTCTATACTCCTTCCAAACCATCTCGAATCCGAGTCTTCCACCATCTCCCCATTAAGCGGAATAAACGTGATGTTACATGCACTGAACTTATTCGCTATAATAATATAGAAAGAAAGTATAACACGAGGGAATGAGACGGATGAGCCAGAAAAGGCTGTGGTGGAGATGGGTTCTCCTTATTGTATCAACGCTCCTGGCTGCCTCTGGAATTGCAGGGTATATTTATTTGCAGCCATATGAAGCTTCTGATTATGCTAAGCAACAATTAACATCAACAGCATCTGTTACGGTTGCGGATCAGGATAAGTGGATTCTATTTGAGCCGAATCGTTCCACGCAGACTAGTATTATTTTTTATCCAGGAGGACTGGTAGAGCCTGAAAGCTACGCGCCATTTGCTTCAAGACTAGCAGAATCAGGATATCGTACTTATATCGTAAAGATGCCGCTCCATTTAGCTGTATTAGGAATAGATAGAGCCTTGGAAATACAAGAGCAAGACACTAACGAAACGCTTATTATGGGTGGCCATTCTTTAGGTGGTTCCATGGCGGCGCGTTATGCTGCTGAACAGGATGGAATTGACGGTTTGTTTTTGCTAGCCGCCTATGCAGAAGAAGGTGGTGATCTTTCTAAATCCTCTATGCCGGTGCTGTCTATTAGTGGAGACAAGGATGGGATTTTGAATATGAGGAATTTTCGGGAAGGAAAGGCCTTTCTTCCTGATGACGCTAGGTACGAAAAAATGCAAGGCGCAAATCATGCGCAGTTTGGTTCTTATGGTCCCCAAGACGGCGATGAACAGGCGGATATCGAGAGAACAGAACAAGTACAGAGGACGGTCACCCTGTTAAGCGAGTGGATAAATAATTTCAGATAACGGAAATGGCACAACCTATTACGTTCGGTTGTGCCATTTTACTATAGGATGAAGATAGCGATTAGGATAACGGTAATAACAAACGTGATGAGGTAAATAATAGTGAGGAGCTGAAAACTGGAATTATGCTTCGGGTTGGATTTATATGTTAATGATTTTTCCCCATGATCTTCCTCTTGTTCATATACCTTCGATGTATGGTTTACAATCTTCCCCACATATAACGTACCGACTAAGGCTAACACACTGACTAAAATGATAGCGCCATATAGAAATGGATACATGGTCAATGCCTCCCTCTTATCCTTCTGAACTCGTATTTACCTTTAGTCTAACAGAAAAGGTTTGAAAATGGATATGCTCTAACGATTATTTCCAACCACCAGTTCCTTTCGTCATAATTAATTCACATGTAGTTCTATCCAGCGGAAAGGTATTGTTATGTCTTAGTCTGAATGACTTCATTGTCCCTTTGGTTCATTAATAGCAACGACGTCTGCTTTAGAGAACGAAAAGGTGGCCTTATGGGTTCAGACCATAACGTCGGATTACAGACATGCACTATTGGTTTGCTGGCAAGTCATGATAATGTCTCGGAAATTTTCTAGACAGTAACAACTTGGGTTATGATAAATCTCCGTCATCTTTTCCAAAATGAAATATGAAAGGTACAATAGAGGTAGTTATGAACACGCTAGGGGGATTAGATGGAAATATTGAATGTTTTCAACAAAGATTATGAAAAAATAGGGACAGCCAGCAGAGAAGAAGTTCATACAAAAGGATATTGGCATGAAACCTTTCAATGCTGGATTGTAGGGATGGAGGAAAATCCATATATAGTGCTGCAGAAGAGAAGCCACACAAAAAAGGAATTTCCAGATTTACTAGATATTTCAGCTGCTGGGCATCTTACCGCTGGTGAAACGATGGAAGATGGGGTGAGGGAATTAGAAGAGGAGCTAGGGGTAACGGTACACTATTCTCAATTGTATTCTTGTGGGGTGTACAAGGATGGTATAACGATAGGAAGCATGAAGGATAACGAACTGGCAAACATCTTTTTATATAAGCTAGCAGGGAATATACAATCTTTCCAGCTCCAGCAGGAAGAAGTAGCAGCTATTGTTAAGGCGGATTTGCACGATTTTATTGCCCTGTGGAGAGGGGACAAGCAAAGGATTGTAGTGCAAGGCTATACAGAACGATTAGATAGAACCAGAGCAGCTGTCACATGGCAAGTGAGCAAATCCCATTTCGTTCCCCACGGATCTCATTATTATTTGTATGTTGCAGAACAGGCAAAAGAATACTTGCATCAGTAAATAGAGGTATTTTTGCTGCATTTGTATAGCAATGACTCTATACCAATAGGTTCGTATGAGCTGTATAGCAGCAATAGTGGGAATACCGGTAAAGTAACGAAGGGGATGGGCTCCGTAGATTTAGGAGACTCATCCTTTCGTCTATAGGAAAGTCATTCATTTCCTGCCACTATTTTACCAATTTATATTAGTTCTTCTGTATAGTAACTAGACGAGCATCTCTTCCTTTATAGACTGTTCTATGTATGTCTTTTGGATATAGCTAGTCATCATATCCGTTTCAAAAGGCTCACAAAGCCGGTGTTTTTCTTGTAAATACATGTTCTGAATATGTTTAGGGGTAAGCCCTAAGTTTAATCCCAGCATGCAATATTGGTTTATAATTGTTTCGAAGGCTTTTTGCTGTCTCTCTACGTAAGGAAAGGTGGAAACCTCTACATTCAGCTTATAAATCTCCTCGCTAATATCCTTCTCAAAGCTATTCAGAAGCGGGCTTTTAACCGTCCACGGCTGCATTTTATGTTTATAACCTAGGAATAATAAATAGGGGAGGGTCCGCAAATATAGTTCTTGCATTTTCCCCAAGTCGTTTAAGCTATACCAAATGTAATGCTCATTTACATATAAAAGCCGCTTTTGAATAAGGTTTACAAGTTCTATGCTGGTCACAGATTTTTTGGAGAATGTAGCATTTTCCTTCATTAGTTTTTCCAGATTCATTGTAATCTTCCTTTAATTATTAGTATGTCTTGCGTTTTATGTGCCCTGTCATGTTGGGAAGTTATGGGTCGGCTGCTTAAATTTACAGAATTCGGCATAAAACGACATTTAATATGAAAAGAAAAAACCCCACCTCGACACAGGTGGGGCAATGAATCATTTCTAACATAGCATAAATGTTAAATGTATAATCGCAGCTCGACTACCATAGCACTTGACATGCGTTAGGCCCGAAGCTTTGCGTCCTTACCTTTCGATAAGTTTGCCCACAAACTATATTCAATTGGAAAATAGTAAAGTTCTTCACACCTCCATAATATATCATACTTGATGGAAAAACCAAATATTATTTCCAGTTTTTTAATATGTTTGTAGTCTTATTGTAATATTACTCAGCGCTCCTAATGAGAGTCTAAATTCCTATGGTAACGCTTCAATGTCCTTTTTTGTCGTTTTATAGTGCTAAATAATTAGGTCTAAATGTTCATTAAGGTATCACAGTAGTAGGTGGGCTAAAACCGTAATAATTGGCAGTGTGATAATCGTTCTTTGTACGAAAATAACACCTAGCTCCCAGAAAGAAATCGGTATTTTGGATTTAAGCAGGAGTACTCCTATTTCAGACATGTATATCAGCTGAGTAATGGAAACCCCAGCAATAATAAATCTAGTAAGCTCACTTTCTATACTTTTGCCGATGACGGCAGGGAGGAACATATCTGCAAACCCAACAATCATAGCTGGTGCTGCTGCTTCTGCTTCCGGAATTCTCATCCATTCTAATACAGGCACGATAGGGTAAGACAGCCAGGTGAAGATGGGAGTGAATTCTGCAAGGATAAGCGCTATTGTCCCTAATGCCATAACAATGGGTAATAGACCGAACCATATGTCCAATACATTGATAAATCCTTTCTTTAATACACCTCTAAAGCTCTTCACGGATTGTGCTTTTTCTAAAGCTAGCTCTTTCCCGTGTTGAAGAACGGAGCTCCCTTCAGGCACATCTTCAGAAATTTGCTTGCCTACCGGTGCATAATACGTATTCTTCTTATTAGATAAGGGAGGTATTCTTGGCATGATAATAGCTGCAATAATGACAGCAATCGTGATAGAAAAGTAGAAAGGTACAAATAAGTGCTCTAATCCTATGAAACTGATAACAACTAAGCTAAAGGCAATAGAATTAATGGAGAAGTTGGTCGCAATAACAGATGCTTCTCGTTTATTATAATAGCCCGTTTCATATTGCTGGGTAGTAATTAAAACACCGACAGGTCCTGCTCCCATCCAGGAAGCGGTCGCATCAATGGAGGAACGACCTGGGAGAGAGAAGAGCGGCTTCATTACTTTTCTTAATAAGGTACCAATGAACTCCATTAGACCAAATTCCATTAGGAAAGGCATAAGTAGTGCTGCGAACAGGAACCAGGTTGTTAATACGGGGATGAGCGTGAAAAGTACTGTTCCGCCAGTGCTTTCAGCATATACCCAGGATGGTCCTAATTGAAAAAGTGTTGCAATCGCAAATATTGCTCCTACCAGACGAAGGCCAGTCCAGAAGGGGGTGATGCCGAATAATTGCTCAGCTATGGTGTTTTGCATCCAATGTGGATTCATTACCTGTTTCAGGATAGCGAACAAAAAGGATAGTGTAATTAGAGCTGTCATAACATAGGGTATTTGGGCGGTAAATAACCCTTGAATGTATTCTGCAAAAATCCCAACGCCAATAGTAATTTTACCTTGGAAAGGGATCGGTACAAGAAATAATAGTATTCCTAATAGAGACGGGAGGAGGAATTTCCAAATTCCTTTATTTTTCATAGATTGTGGTTGGTCTTTCGTTAAGGATGAGTAGATGGTTTCTTGCTTCATTACGAGCCCTCCTTTGAATAAATATAAAAAGTTATTGATAAATATACATTATTATTTGTATTTATTCAATACTATTCTTAATATTTTTAGATATTTCAAAATGGGCTGTCCCTCTATATATAATCCTATAGCATTCTCGTTGTACAGGGATAATGGACATGATAGAGTAGGAGGTGGAGTTGGTGTATACAATGAAGAAGATATTTATATTACTATTTTTAACCATTTTCATCTATGTAGCCTATACTGGATACTCGATGTGGAATTTTTCTAAACCTTACCCGCCAGAAAAGACAGATGCAGCAATCGTATTAGGTGCAGCAGCATACTATGATGACCCTTCTCCAGTATTCGAGGAACGTATAAAGCACGGCATAAAATTGTACGAAGACGGCTATGTGGACTCGTTAATCTTTACTGGAGGAAAGGGGGATGGGGCTGCATACGCAGAAGCAGAAGTAGCTCAAAGATACGCTATAGAAAATGGGGTACCGGCTGAAGATATTTATATAGAGACAGCTTCTAAAATAACAGAACAAAACTTAGAGAATGCCAAAGGAATTGGAACAGATGATACCTTTAATGAATACACGATTGTTAGTGATCCCTTCCATACTAAGCGTGCTGTAGCGATGGCGAGGGAATTAGAAATGGATGCGATTGCTTCTCCTACCGAGACATCAGCGTATCAAAGCCTCGAAACCAAGCTGCCGTTTTTTATACGGGAATGGGCTTTCTATGTAGGATATCAAGCTAGCGCTCTCTTTCGATAAGTTGACAGCTCTAAAGGAATTGCATATACTATTTAGTAGAAATACGACAAATGAAATTAATCGACTTTACTTATAAGGAGTATGTTTTATGAAGGTTGTTGTTCTTAACTAACCCGTAACTATATACGGTCTCAAGAAAGTGAAAAAAGCTTGCTTACATGCAAGTGTAGTTTGTTATACACTTTTTTGAGTAGTTAAGAACAATCAATCATAGCAAAACACTTCTTTCATCGTTAGATAAGAAGGCTGTGACGTAATTGTCATGGCTTTTTTTTTGTTTTCTAATCCTCTGTAGAGGAGATAGAAAGCGATGTAGCGATTAAGATTCAAATGTCGTGTTTCATGCTGTAATGACGTTGTTCATTGCAGCTTTTTTTATACAATTTTAAGGAGGATTTCCGTTGAATATACATGCATATCAAGCATTACAGTGTGAATGGATATTAAATGAGGTAGCTCGATTTGCAAAAACGAACAAAGGGATAGACACGATTCAGAATCTCCGCCCTACTGTGCATAGAAGGCAAATTGAACGGATGCTGGAAGAGGTTCAAGAAGCGGAGCGGATACTATCCATCAGCTCTAGTGTTCCTATTCATAGTCTGGACACTGTCACGGATACTTTGGAACAGGCAAAAAAAGGTATGTTCATCCGTGCGGATCAATTTGAAAAGCTGACTGCGTTTCTGGATCACTGCGGAAAGCTAAAGCGATTTATGAGAGATAAAGGATATGCGGCGCCGACTATTTCGACCTATGTGGATTCCATCGCCGATTTAAGTGACTTAGAAGCAGAAATCCAAAGCTGTTTTCGGCACGGCAGAGTAGATGATTATGCATCGAAGGAACTTCAGAGGCTGCGCAAGCAAACTCAACAATTGCTCACAAAGATGAAAGAGCGGATGAATACACTCTCCAAATCCAAGAAGCTCTCTGCATTTGTGCAAGAGAGAGTTGTGGCTGAAAAAAATGGACGCTTCGTCATTCCTGTGAAAGCTTCCTATCGAAATAAAATGAAAGGAACGGTAATTGACTCCTCCGCTTCAGGTGCTACCGTATTTATTGAACCAGAAGAGATAACAAATATGCAGGAGGAGCTGCAATTACTTCGTATAGCAGAAGAGCGGGAAGTAGAGCAAATTCTATATTATTTAACGAGCATGGTGTTAGAGAAAGAGCACGAGCTATATGTTGCTATGGAAACCATGCATCAGTACGATGTGATTTTTGCTAAAGCCCATTACAGTAAATCCATTAACGCTCATCCAGCTGAGGTAAATGACACCTATACTATCCAGCTGAAAAATGCTCGTCATCCTATGTTGGGGGAGGAAGCTGTTCCGTTAAATATTCATCTAACGCCAGACCATTATGCCCTTGTTATAACTGGTCCAAATACGGGAGGCAAAACGGTAACATTAAAAACGGTTGGGCTGCTGACATTTATGACTCAAGTGGGGCTGCCAATACCTGCGGAGGAAGGAAGCTCCTTACATCTCTTTCATGACATATTTGTGGACATAGGAGATGGGCAGAGTATTACTGAGAATTTAAGTACGTTTAGCTCTAGGCTGAAGAATATAATTTCAATCCTGCAGGAGGCAAATGATCATAGTTTAGTTTTATTAGATGAATTAGGTTCTGGAACAGACCCAACAGAAGGTATGGGTTTGGCAACTGCTATTTTAGACCAATTATATGAAAAAGGGTGTACTATTTTTGCTACTACTCACTATAATGAAATGAAAGATTTTGCAGAGCAGAAAGAAGGATTTGTGAATGGATCCATGGAGTTTGATTTAGAAACACTGCAGCCGACATATCGCCTGCTCCTGGACACAACCGGTAAAAGTCAAGCCTTCCAAATAGCTTTAAAGCTCGGCATGCACCCGGGTATTCTAGAGAAAGCTCATGAAATATCCTATAAAGAAAAGGCAAGCTATCGAAGTGGCATAGAGGCTATCAATGATAAACAGCTAGTGAAACAGGTATCTGGTAATAGGTATGCCAGACAATCTGCAAAGAAGCCTTCTGTGAAGCATGAGGAACGAATTCCTGTCTATAGTATGGGAGATAATGTAACGGTGTTAGCTACAGGGGAAACAGGTATTATATATAAAGGCCCAGATTCGAAAGGAAATTATATTGTACAAATTAAGGGAGAAAAACAAACGTTGAATCATAAACGTATCCAGCTTCATATACGTGCCGAGGATTTATATCCTGAAGATTACGATTTTGATATCATCTTTAAATCGAAAGAATATCGTAAAATCAGAAAACAAATAGATCGTAAGCATGTAGAAGGGATATCGTTAGAAGAAGAAGATTAAGCATGAAGAGTCTATGAAGAGGGTAACCTCTCTATAGGCTCTCTTTCTTATTAGTTTCGAGTGATTACTTCTTTCGATATACTGTGGTAGGAAGCAGAAAAGAATTAGTAGGAGGGATTACATGCATTATGCTGTAATAACAGGCGTTTCCAAAGGACTCGGGGCTTCTATAGCGGAGGAATTAATGCAGAAAGGGATACATATTATTGGTATCTCAAGATCTATTAATGAACGATTACAGGAAAAAGCAGACCAGCATCAGGTTTCCTATACACATTATTCTTGTGATTTGTCTTCGGTAGCGGATCTAGAGGAAGTGTTTGGGGCTGTGGCAGAGCGTTTATCACAAATAGAGGCGCAATCTGTTTATGTAGTGAATAATGCTGGAGTTGTAGAGCCGATAGATCGGGTGGGTTCCCTAGCCTCACAGCATGTAGTCCAACACGTGCATGTAAATTATATAGCGCCTATGCTTATCACCAATTTAATGTATCAGCAATTAGCGACGACACCGGTCACAGTTGTGAATATTACATCTGGAGCCGCTGAGAAGACTATTTATGGCTGGAGCGTCTATGGTAGTACGAAAGCTGCTCTGAACCACTTTACAAGAACGGTTGCGGTGGAACAAGGAGAGGGGAGCAAGCACGTGTCTATTGCCTTTAGTCCGGGAGTGATGGATACAGACATGCAGGGTGACATTCGCTCCTCTTCTAAAGAAGCATTTCAGGATGTAGAGAAATTTCAACAGATGAAGCAGCAGGGCATGCTTCGAGACACTACGGTCGTTGCCCAAGCTGTAGTACGCCTATTGTTTCAAGAGACCATATCAAATGGGCAGGTGTATCACGTTAACGACTTACTTGATGAATGAGGTGAACAGGATGAACTTAAACGATTGGTACGAAAAGGGGATAACTCCGCAGGATTATATATCCTCTATGACGAAACATCAGGAAAACCTTATGCATGTGTATCGACATTTTGAACTTCCTGAAGAAGACAAAGAACAATTTGAGATGCTCCGAAATAGAGAGCTTTGCGCAATCATTTTGACAGAGGATTGGTGCGGGGATGCTATGCTCAATCTCCCTATTTTTTTAAAAATAGCGGGGGCTGCAAGCATTGACACAAGAGTGCTGTATCGAGATGAAAATCCAGAATTAATGGACCAATATTTAACCAATGGGAGTTCCCGTTCGATTCCGATTATAATTGTGTTCAATAATAACGGAGAAGAAGTTGCTCGTTGGGGGCCGAGAGCTCCCGAGCTCCAAAGTTTGGTGGACAATGCTCAACAGAATCTGCCGGAGAAGGATAACCCTATCTTTGAAGAGAAACAAAGAGAAATGATTATGTTCTTAACGAGAGCCTATCGAGAGAATGAAGAGCTTTGGTCCAAAGTGTATATGAGTTTGAAGCAAACAATTCTAAATGTGTAATTAGAAATCCCTCGCGGTTACCGTGAGGGATTTTTTTGGGTTGCCATCAGAAATAAAAAGGAGATAAATAGTATGTTGAATGGATGCATTGAAGAAGAAATCCTAATTTACAATAAAAATACTTTATCCTAATGCTAGGTTAATATTATGACTTTAGTATAAAAATTGAAAAGTGGATAGGTTAATGAGATGAGATTGGAGAGACCATCAACAAGTATAACATTTGTCATTCTTTGTATTGACGACTGTTAGATTTGTTAGTGGTCTTTTTTATTAATCAGTATTAGTAATTTATGGAAATAGATGGTGATGAACATGATTAGTTGGAACTATATAGGGGGTTTTGGGAAATGAGTGATTCTCCTCGTTTGCGAGAATGGTTAGCAAAGGATCGTCTTATTGCATCAATTAAAGATCCAAAAGCGATGGATGCCTTTTTAAAGACGGATATTAAGATAGCCTTTTTGCTATTCGGGAATATTAGCGTAATTGGCAAATTTGTTAAACATTTAAAAGAACATGATCGAATGGTATATGTTCATTTAGATAAGATTCAAGGGATTAGTCATGATGCAGAAGGTTTAAAATTCCTGCATCGATTTGTGGCGCCGTATGGCATTATTACAACGAAAAGTCACATGGTGCAAAAGGCGAAAAAGCTAAACCTTTCTACTATTCAGCGATTATTTTTAGTAGATACAGACGCCATTAAAAATGGGTTAGCGAGTATGGAAAAGGTGCAGCCTGATGCTGTAGAGATTATGCCGGCTCTTATACCATCCATGGTTAGTGAATTAAAGCTCCAAACCGATGTCCCTCTTGTTACAGGAGGACTGTTGACGAATCCAAATCAAATGAGAGAGGCCTTAGAGTATGGTGCATCAGCTGTTTCAACAGGGAATCCTGGGCTTTGGGATATATCTTATACACAACGAGTGGGAAGTGAATGGAAATGAAACAAGTTCAGTTAAATAACATTTGTAAATCATATGACGGCAAGAAACAGGTAGTTTCAAATGTAAGCGTCACTATAGAGCCAGGGGAATTCTTTGTTTTGGTTGGTCCGTCAGGGTGCGGAAAGAGTACCATTCTTCGCATGATTGCTGGCCTGGAGGAAATCAATGGAGGGGAGCTACGGATAGGGGGTAACCGAGCAAATCATTTTTTACCTAGTGAACGAGAGCTATCAATGGTATTTCAAAACTACGCATTATATCCCCATATGTCTGTAGCCGATAATATTGTGTTCGGATTAGATGTGAAAAAGGTGCCTAAACAAGAACGAAAGAGAAGGTGCGTAGAGACAGCAGATATGCTCGGGTTAACGGATTATTTGGATAGGAAACCGCGGCACCTTTCTGGAGGGCAACGTCAACGCGTAGCGTTAGCACGGGCGATTGTAAATGAATCGCCAATTTGCTTAATGGATGAACCGTTGTCTAACCTTGATGCCAAGCTTCGTGCTCATATGAGAGCAGAAATTCGACAAATTCAGCGTCGCTTAGGTCTGACGATTATTTATGTCACACATGACCAAGTAGAGGCTATGACGATGGGGGATCGAATTATGGTTCTAAATGAGGGGGAAGTTCAGCAGGTAGGACCACCATTGGACATTTATAATTATCCCGCTAATCCGTTTGTTGCTACGTTTATTGGCTCCCCAGCTATGAACTTAGCGAATGGTAGCGTACAGCATGGAGAGATAATAATAGAAGGGATTTCCCCCATTCCCATACCAGAAGGGACGTACAACGAAGGGGAATCAATCCAAATGGGAATTAGGCCGGAGGGTATCCGGTATGTAACGGATACAGACGTTGAAAAGAATTGGACAAGCGTAGAAGTAACCAATGTAGAAGTGCTTGGCAATGAGACTGTCATAGCCTTTCACGTGAATGATAGAGAATGGTATGCGAAGTGGACGGGACAATGGCGGGTGAACATAGGGGAGAGAATCCCTATCCTAGTTGATTATGATTCTATTAGTTTATTTAACACTGAAACCAATCGCTTGATGAAAGCTCCTAGTTCTGAAGAGGAACATGTGCAGCAACGCAAGAAGGAGGCAGTGCAGTGAGAAGTGAGTCCGTTATGCAGCGAACAGAATACGAGACGGCACCAGGGCAAGGGGGAACAGGGACCAAACTATTAGGGGGCAAGCATTTTTGGCAGGCTATGCTGTATTTGCTTCCTTCTATCCTTCTATTTTCCGTGTTTGTCTTTTATCCTATGTTCCGGACAATTTATCTAAGCTTCTTTTTAACGGATTATGATGGGTTACCGTCTGTCTTTGTGGGGTTTGAGAATTACGCATACATCTTTCAGTCGGATGGATTTCGTAAAAGTATGGTAGCTACCTTGCTTTTCGTTCTGATTACCGTTCCGGTAGGTGTTATCTCTGCCTTATTTCTAGCATTGATTGCTAACGAAAAATTGAAGGGAATCGGATTTTTTAGAACTATCTTTTCTTCTAATATGGGAATGTCTGTAGCAGCTTCCTCTGTCATTTGGTTGTTCTTATTCCATCCAAGCATCGGTGCGCTCAATCAATTGCTAAGCTTTATGCATTTGCAGCAAATAGATTGGCTGCTAGATCCGAAATGGGCGATTATTTCTGTTTCGATAACGACTATTTGGATGAATACTGGCTTTGCATTTTTAATCATACTTGGGGGCCTTCAGAACATTGATGAATATTTGTATGAGAATGCCAATATCGCTGGCGCCTCCTATTGGTATCAGCTACGGAGAATAACACTGCCGATGCTATCACCAACGATGTTTTTTATTATTACCGTGTCGCTAATAAATGCATTTCAGTCATTCGGACAGGTAGATATTTTAACACAAGGCGGTCCGGCAGAATCAACCAACCTAATTGTTTATTCCATCTACAGAGAAGCGTTTATCAACTACCAATTTGGGACTGCTAGTGCTCAAGCTGTTATTTTATTTTTATGTATATTAGTCGTGACTGTACTTCAGTTTACATTTGGGGAAAAGAAGGTGCATTACCAATGAGGTTAAGGAAAAAGTGGACGTTGTACATGTTATTAATTACTTCTTCTGTTCTACTATTTTTCCCTACCTTTTACGCCTTCATGGTTAGTTTTATGGATGGGAAAGAGGTTTTACAGGGTAAGCTGTTTCCGAGTAGCTTCTCCTTAGACAATTATCAACAAGCATTTCAGAAGCTACCGTTGCTCCAATATTTATTCAATAGCTTTATCGTATCCTTTACTGTCATGCTTGGCCAGTTACTTGTAAGCAGTTTAGCTGCTTTCGCTTTTGTATTTATTCCATTTAAAGGCCGAAATGTTTTATTCTTTTTATTTATTTCAACCATGATGGTGCCATGGGAAGCTACGATGATTCCGAACTTTATTACCATCCAGAAGCTTGGGTGGATTAATACCCATTTCGGTCTGACGATACCGTTTTTTGCCTTAGCGTTTGGAACATTTTTGCTGCGTCAGCATTTTAAGACGATTCCAAAGGAGTTGGAAGAGGCATCTCAAGTGGCAGGATTAAGTCGGTTTCAATTCTTTTATAAAGTGGTGCTGCCAGTATCCAAAACGAGTCTTGTCACCCTTGGGGCCTATGGTTTTCTAACTACGTGGAACATGTATTTATGGCCCTTGCTTGTTACCAATGACGAGACCGTTCGAACCGTTCAAATTGGACTAAAGCAAATGCAGGCTGAGGAAATCTCGACAGATTGGGGGGTGGTAATGGCAGGGGTTATCGTTGTGGTGATACCGACGCTTCTCTTATTGTTCGCTGGACAGAAACAGTTGCAAAAAGGTCTAACACAAGGAGCATTAAAATAATTGGTTGTTCATGAATGATGAAAAAATAAAAGGGGTGCAGAAATATGAAATTTTCCAACAAGTGGAGTTTAAGCATGATTGCGTTATTCGTAGTCATAGTACTAGCAGCTTGTAGTAATGATAGTGGCGGTACTGCTGAAGAAAATCAATCACAATCGGAGGCGGATGCTTCCACCGAAGAGAGTGAGAATACGGAGGCTTCTAGTGGAGAGCAGACAGAAATTACTTTCTGGCACGCCATGGGCGGCGATACGCAAACCACGCTGGAAGAGATTGTAGCGAATTTTAATGAAGACAATCCGAATATAACAGTAAATCCGCAATATCAAGGTTCTTACGATGAAGCATTAACGAAATTTAGAAGCGTTGGCGGCAGCAACGATGCGCCTGCTATTATTCAAACGTACGAAATTGGGACAAGATATATGATCGACAGTGGTTTTGTTGAGCCGGTGCAAACCTTCATAGACGAAGATAACTACGATACTTCTCAGTTGGAAGAAAACATAACGAATTATTATACAGTAGACGGGAAGATGTATTCCATGCCATTCAACTCCTCTACTCCTGTGCTTATTTACAATAAGGATGCATTTAAAGAAGCGGGCCTTGACCCAGAAAACCCTCCTCGCACGTACAGTGAAATGAAGGATGCAGCACAGAAGCTAACTGTGTCAAAGGACGGTAATGTAGAACAGTATGGCTTCTCCATGTTAAACCATGGCTGGTTTTTTGAGGAGCTTGTTTATACACAAGGTGGATATTACGTAAATGAACAAAACGGCAGAGCAGGTACTCCTAAGGAAGCAACCTTTAGTGGGGAAGAAGGTCAACGAGTATTTAATTTCTTAAATGATCTGAATAAAGAGGGCGCATTTGGTAACTTTGGTTCCAAATGGGATGATATTCGTGCGGCATTCCAATCTGGCAAAACGGCTATGTATATGGACTCCTCTGCTGGTGTGAGAGGAATCATTGACAATTCTGATTTTGAAGTTGGAGTGGCCTATATCCCTCACCCTGATGATGTAGAACCAGAAGGAGTAGCTATTGGTGGTGCTTCTATCTGGATGTCTAATGGAATTGAAGAAGAAAAGCAGCAGGCAGCCTGGGAGTTTATGAAATATTTAACGACTTCTGAGGTCCAAGCGAAATGGCATGTGGAAACAGGCTATTTCTCTATTAATCCTGATGCATACGAAGAAAGTATTGTAACCGAAGAGTATGAAAAGTATCCACAGCTTCAAGTTACAGTGAATCAGCTTCAGGATACAAAATCCACCAAGGCTACGCAGGGTGCGCTCATTTCTGTTTTCCCTGAATCCAGAAAGCATGTAGTCACCGCATTAGAGAAACTTTATCAAGGAACAGAGCCAAAGGATGCTTTAGAAGAAGCAGCTAAACAGACAAATCGTGCAATAGAAGTGTCTGAGCGCTCCAACTAAGTAACTAGCAGCACCACTCTATAAGGGTGGTGCTTACTTATAATGCTTTACTCTGTATGAATGTGCTGTTATTGCTATCCTTAAACGCCCTCAAAAAGGATGAAACAGCAGTTATCCATCTTTATTTCAGAGTAGAGCCTTTTATGAATAGCTATGGGAAAAGGAGAATGCATGATGAACATTTTTGCTCACAGAGGCAGTAGTGGGTTTTATCCGGAGAATACGATGATCGCATTTGAAAAGGCCATTGATGATGGCGTGCATGGCGTGGAGCTAGACGTTCAACTGACTAAGGATGGACAAATGGTTGTAATACACGATGAAACGATCACTCGTACGACCAATGGAGCTGGGTATGTGAAAGATTTTACCTTGCATGAATTGAAGCAGTACGATGCAGGCGGGTGGTTTCCCTACCCTAGTATGCAGCGCATACCTACTTTAGACGAGGTGCTGAGATTATTACAGCCTACCTCATTACAGGTAAATATAGAGTTAAAAAATGATGTGATACCCTATGCTGGTCTAGAGGAGAAAGTAGTGTCCATTATTCAGGAATACAATATGGAGAGTCGAATTATCCTATCCTCGTTTGTACCACAAAGCATCCAGAAGGTGTCTCAATTAGCACCTTTCGTGGAGAGGGCTTTATTATGCATGGAGAATCAACAGGACCCGATAGAACAGTTACATAAATACAATGCCAATGCCCTCCACTGTCATTATCGACTAATCAGTCCTAGTCTCCTGGAAAGAGCCAAAGCATTACATATCCCTATACGTGTGTTTACAGTAAACGATAAGGATAACTGGTTACGTATGATGGAGTTAGGGGTGGATGCAATTTTTACAGATTACCCATTAGAGAAAAAAAGGGGGAAAGCTTCAGGAGATGTGGTAGGTTAGGGAGCACCCTTTGTACATAGATATTTCTTTTGACGCGCCTCGGGTTAAATTAGAAAAGGAATTTGTGAAGGAGTGCAGAATATAAGAGGGAGGATGGTGAGAGAAGATGGATGGGAAGAAATTGTTAGAGGTATTTCATAAGGAATTAAGAGCAGAAGCGGTAACACCTGGTTACATAAGGGAAGATACCGGGGAGGTAGTGAGGCATGTATCCCAGCATAAAGAGCGGGGGTTTATTCTAGATTCTCGAATAACTATGCAAAATGCAGCAGCAGTTATTCAAAAGCAAATAGATTTCTTTCAGGAGCGTGGGGAACCATTTGAATGGAAGGTATACAGCTATGATAAGCCGGACAACCTTGTAGAGTTGCTTGAAGCACATGGCTTCATTACAGAAGAGGAGGAAGCGTTAATGGTTATCGACCATACGAATAAAGATTTGTCTTCTGGCTTCCAAATCGCTGTAAAAGAACTCGTTACACAAGAGGAGATCCAATCTCTCATTGCTCTAGAGGAGGAGATATGGGGTACCTCCCATCAGGAGCTGGGACGGAGGCTGTGGAGAGATAAGCAGGAGCACCCAGACTCTTTATTTTTATATGGGGTATGGGAGGGAGGAGCTCTGGTTAGTGGTGCTTGGATGTACCTTGAACAAAATAGTTCCTTTGCTAGCTTGTGGGGAGGCTCTACGCTGCCTGAATTTCGAAAAAAGGGCTATTATACAGCATTGTTAGCTGCAAGGGCTCAGAAAGCAGCTGAACAGGGATATCCATATCTAATGGTGGATGCTAGCCCTATGAGTAGACCGATTCTAGAACGGAACGGGTTTCAATGCCTAGCTTATTCCTATGAATGCCAGTCGCCAGAGTAGGCAGAAAAAAGCCCTGCGTCCAAGTCGGATGCAGGGCTTTTGTATAGCATAATTAGTGGTTCATATAATGATCAATTTCCCATTGGCTTACTTGCAGGGAATATTCTGTCCATTCAGCTAGTTTTTCTTCGATAAAGATGCTGGAAGTGTGGTCGCCTAGTGCATTCATAAGGACTGAATCCTTGCTTAAGGCGTGAACTGCTTCCTTCAAATTGGTTGGAAGAGTTGGTACGGTTTCGTCCACTACTTCATACAGGTTACGAGTTTCTGCAGCGCCTGGGTCTAGCTCCTGACGAATACCTTCTAAACCAGCGTGAATCAATACAGCTAGTGCTAAATACGGGTTTGCTGTAGGGTCTGGGTTACGTACCTCAAAACGAGTACCCTTTCCACGAGTGGATGGAACACGAATCATACAGCTACGGTTAGAGTGAGACCATGCTACACTAACAGGAGCCTCATAACCTGGTACAAGGCGCTTGTATGAGTTTACGCTAGGGTTTGTAATTGCGGAAATACCACTAGCGTGGTGAAGAATACCGGCCATGAAATGCTTCATTGTTTGAGAAATGCCGTCCTCTGCATTTTCATCAGCAAATGCGCTCTCCCCATCCTTGAAAAGAGAAAGGTGGGCGTGCATTCCTGAGCCGTTCGCACCAGCAATTGGCTTCGGCATGAATGTAGCGTGAAAATCATGGTTAGATGCCACATCTTTTACTACATTTTTAAAAGTTTGAATGTTATCTGCTGTTGTTAGTAAATCATCAAAGCGGAAATTAATTTCGTGCTGACCTTGAGCTACCTCGTGGTGGTTCGCTTCCATTTCGAAACCGAAATCTTTTAGAACACGA
This sequence comes from Pontibacillus salicampi, assembly GCF_042434395.1. Lineage (NCBI taxonomy): Bacteria > Bacillati > Bacillota > Bacilli > Caryophanales > Bacillaceae > Pontibacillus > Pontibacillus salicampi. The sequence continues at coordinate 596,909 of NZ_JBHLTP010000013.1, forward strand.
ACGATGTCCCGACGTACTTTATCTCCTTTATCTTTTGGAGATGCGTCGAAGTAACCGCCACGGTCGTTACGTTGACGAATTGGGTAACCATCCTCGCAAAGCTTGAAAAGGAAAAATTCAGGTTCTGGACCAACATTGACGGAATAGCCCATATCTTCTGCTTTTTGTACAGCTCTTTTCAGGATTTGACGAGGGTCACCCTCAAATGGAGTGCCATCTGGTGTATAAATATCGCAGATGAAGCGTGCGGTACGGTCTTCGTCTATTTTATTAGGTAAAATCTTGAAGGTGTTTAAATCCGGTACTAAATACATATCACTTTCCTGTATATCAGAAAAACCGGAAATGGAAGAACTGTCGAACATAGCTTCGTTGTCTAGAATGCTATCCATTTCTTCAATAGGTAGTTCAACATTTTTTGTGTACCCAAGCATGTCTGTGAATTCTAGTAGGATAAATTCAACCTTGTTATCTAGCATCTCCTGTTTAACGCCTTCTTTAGTGTAACTCATAAGGTCTCCTCTCTTTTTCCTCAATGTATTTAGTGTTTATCCCTGGGGGAAAAACATCTTTGATTCCTTATGTTAAGAATTCTAACACATGATGTTATAAAAGCGAACCCTTTCATTTAAATTAATTTTTAAATAATTTGTAAATCCGCTAAAAATACTGATGTGAAGATTTTACATCGCTATTTTTAGATGAAAAGCACTAGGGTTTTTCCGGTGCTATGGTGAATAGGTTATATAACGAAGGACATAGTAGGAAGTACATGAACAGTTTCTCCTTCATGATCAACAACTATGTATGGAGGTGAAGGATGTGGATAAACCAGTCCATTATGATGGAAGCTTGCATAATGAAGAAGTAATGATGGAAGAAGTAGAAGTAAATGTAACAGAAGAAGCACGAAGAAATATTAGCGGCAACCCTTATCTGAATCAGGAAAAGCAACAATAGAAGGAGGCCTTTAAGAGGTCTTTTTTTTTATGTAATCAAAACTCTTGCAATTTCAAAGGGCGTATTATATTATTATCTTGAATTAAAAATAAATGAATTCGAGATAGTTGTTAATTACAGTAAATCTAGAAATAATAAACTATCATATTCAAAAAAGGAGCTAACATTATGGCACACGTATTGTATATTACCGCGCACCCGCATGACGAAACTGCTTCTTATAGCATGGCTGTAGGGAAAGCATTCATGGATGCATACAAAGAAGCTAATCCAGCAGATGAGGTAACCCACATTGATTTGTATAATGAGTATATTCCACACATTGATGCGGATATCTTTAATGGATGGGGAAAATTACAATCAGGTGATCAACTATCTGCAGAAGAACAAAAGAAAATTAATCGTTTAGGTGAACTGTCCGAGCAATTTATCGCTGCAGACAAATATGTATTTGTAAATCCAATGTGGAACTTCTCCTTCCCGCCTCTTATGAAGGCTTACATTGATTCTGTAGCTGTTGCAGGGAAATCCTTTAAATATACAGAACAAGGTCCGGTGGGACTATTAACGGATAAGAAAGCATTTCATATTCAATCTAACGGTGGTATTTACTCAGAAGGTCCAGCAGCGGGAATGGAATCAGGGCATCGTTACTTAAACACTGTGATGCAATTCTTTGGAGTACCTTCCTTCGAGAAAGTTTTTGTAGAAGGACATGCTGCAATGCCAGATAAGGCTGAAGAAATTAAAGAGAATGCTATCGCTCGTGCGAAAGATGCTGCACAAACATTTTAATATGCTGGTATAAAAAGGGCTATATCACTCGAAAAAAAGTGATATAGCCCTTTTCTTCTTTATATAAAGCTGCCTAATTTAGGCTTTCTTTAATTCCTCCAGCACCTCAGATGGCTCTGCACGATCTTTATAGTCTGCTTTTGTATATTCATATGCAATAGTACCATCCTTAGAAATGACATAAGTGGCTGCTACAGGCAGAGTCCAAGAATTATCATTGTTCTTTTCTTCCAATCCGAACTCTTTTTCTTTATAAATGTCGATTAAATAATCTGGAAGGTGATAGACAAGGTTGAATTCATCTGCCACGTTGTTTCCTTCATCGCTTAAGACGTGGAATTGCAAATCATTTTTCTCTTGAGTAGATAGAGAGGCATCTGGTGTTTGTGGACTAATTGCGATAAGCTGTCCACCAGCTCCATGGATGTCTTCTAGAATATCTTGGTATGCCTTAAGTTCCATATTGCAATATGGGCACCAGCCGCCTCGATAAAATGTTACGATGACAGGGCCATCCTCCAGCACATCATATAGGTTTACCTGGGAACCTTTTGCATCAGGTAGTGTGAAATCGGGAGCCTCCTGTCCGACCTTCAATCCTTTACCTTCAGAGGAATTTTCAAGTTCTTCTATAGCTTGGCTCATTTGCTCCTGCATTTCTGCGGGAGCCTTTTGTTTAAATTTCTCAATATACTCCTTGTACTGCTGTTGCATAGTTGTCATGATATCTACCCCTTTCTGAGCATACCAATTAGTATGATGAAGATTTTACAGTTGAAGTATATCAATTATTTGATGCGTTCTCTAATCATGCGCTCGTAAAGGCGATATATGCATCCAAAGGATTAGAAGTATTTGTGATCTGGAAAACTTTTGGTGGAATGGGCTCATTTCTCATATAGAATCTTTCGACTTATATAACTGTAATCGTTCCCGGCCGATGAAGAGAGTGGCAGGGCGAAACGCTCTGTACCATATTGATAGAAGGAGTGACGTATTCAAATGAAGCAAGTGAAGCAGTTTCTGTTTGTCGTAGTAAGTATGGTTCTATTAGTGAGCCCTTTACAGCAGGCCCATGCAGCTGAGGCACTTACCGTTCAGGAAGCTATGAAGGAGTACGACGGAACTAAGGTAACAGTGGAAGGTTATATTGTTGGTGTCCCAACTTCTGTGTACCATGTAGAGCAAAGTAATTTTTCAAGTAACTACGCACTTGCTTTAGCTGATGACCCTAATGAAACACAGCAGAGTGATATGATTTATATAAAGCTTGATAGTCAATATCGCAGTGAATATGGTCTGCAGAACAACCCTGATAACATGGGAGATTTTATTGAAGTAAGCGGAGAACGTGATGACTATTTCAGTCACGATGGTGTCGAATACGTCACTTCTATTCAGACGAAACAGGACAATGGTGGTAATGGGAATGATGGTGGTGATACAAGTGGAAGCTATTATGACAGTGCTTCTGGTCTGACGGGCTCCTCGTTGAAAACAGAGTTACATACTATCATCGATGATCATACAGAATTATCATACGATGATGTATGGGGGGCATTGAGAGTAACTGATCAGGACCCTTACAATAGCTCTAATGTACTGTTGTTATACACCGGCAGGTCTCAATCCAAATATGAGAATGGTGGAAACATAGATGATTGGAACCGCGAACACGTTTGGGCAAAATCCCACGGTGATTTCGGTACAACGATGGGAGCAGGAACAGACATACACCATTTACGACCTACTGATTCCACAGTCAATTCCTCAAGAGGGAACAAAGACTTTGATAATGGCGGCTCCGCACAAGGGGAGGCTGCTGGTACTTATGCCGACGCGGATTCGTGGGAACCAAGAGATGAAGTAAAGGGCGACGTAGCCAGAATGGTGTTTTATATGGCAGTTCGTTATGAAGGGGGAAGCGGCGAACCTGATTTGGAAGTTGCGAACTATACCGGAACAAGCGGTTCTCAACTTGGCAAGTTATCAACACTGAAGCAATGGCATGAGCAAGACCCAGTCAGCACCTTTGAGGAACGCCGGAATGATATCATCTTCTCCGATTATCAAGGAAACCGTAATCCATTTATAGATCATCCAGAATACGTAGAACAAATCTGGTAATGAAAAAGGAGCAGCCGCTTGTGCTGCTCCTTTTTTTCTATAAGAATCAGTTAAAGATCACTATCGAAGTTTTGGAGGGATTTTAGTAGAGAAATTGATTGGGCTGGAATGACTCTGCTTTCCAATGGCCCTATCATTAGGTTAAGAAAGGTATTCAGCTGAAAACTACTTCAGGGCACCTTTTAAAAGAACAGCTTAGGCTTTGGTACGGTATCGGTATTAGGCTGCTGTGACGATTGTCCTTCCACTAGAGATTGACAGTCATCTGGGTAATCGAATGGGATGGCTTGTTCGTATGGGGGCGGTAATAGCTTTGCGTGTTTGTTATCCAGATATGGCTTATCAATTGGTTCATTTTCTACATTGCGTTCTTCGTGCAAGACTTCTGTTACGATGGAACCGATTTGTCTCCCAAGTCTCAATCCCTCTGTGTTATCAATTGGGAAATGAACACCGCCAAATAATCGGGAAGCGGCACATTCCTCTGCTAATTGTCTAAGTCTTTTTCCTTCTGCTGGGAAAAAATAACGGAGAATCACCTCAGCTGCTCCAGCTACTGTGGCATGACCAGAAGGATAGGTTGGATGCCTAGGGGTGCATATATACGTAACCATTTCCTGATCTAATTGATTAGGTCTGGCTACAAGCCATTTATACTTCAGATGCCATGCAACGACCATGGCATCATTGAGCCCGGCATCTAAAGCACCGAGGATTCTTGCTGCTCTTGGGGCCTCCACTCCATACGTATCTATTAAAATATCTACAATCGGTGACCATTGCTTAGTCGCTGGACCTGAACCCCAGTAAGCTGCAATTTCTCTTTCTGTATTGGTTAGTCTGCGTATAGTACGTTTTACTTTAACAAGCTGCGCTTCCCAATTAATTACGTTAGGTGGAGCTATATCTAAGTCTATAGGGCTGCCATTTAACCTGGTAAAGTGTCCGTCTTCATTACGGCGAACAAAATACGTACTCCATGATCCTGCATATGGAGTTTCTGGATTACTAGGTGGATGTGTCTCTCCTGCATAGGGAAGAGAGGTCCATAATCTATAGTCGTATCTACCTTTACTCACTTTATCACCTTCCATGCATAATACTATCTATAGTATATGGGAGGATGTCATAAAGGGTATGGACATCTAACCTTACTTCATCATTTTTGAAAAGAAAAAGGAGATTGCTACAAAGAAGTAGAACTATTTTTAGTAGAGAGAAACACAGGGGAAATAAAAAATTCACGGAAGAGAAGGTGAAATCATTGAAGTGGAGCAACGTACCTGAATTATGGCAAGAATGCTTTAGGGTAGCCTGGGATTCCTTTCAAGACAGTTCTCGACCTGTTGGAGCGGTAGTGATAAACGAGAAAGATGAAATTGTCGGACGTGGGAAAAGCGCTAGTTTTGAAATGCCTTATTACACGGTAATCAACCATAATGACTTGGCACGAGCGGAAATCAATGCCTTGTTGAAATTGGATAAGCGAATTCATACAAACTTAGAGCAATACATGATTATGTCGACCTTAGAGCCCTGTCCGTTGTCCTACGGGGCTATTTATATGAGTGGTATTCGTCATATCCATTTTGCTGCACTAAATGGTCGAAATGGAAGTATGAATGTAAATGATGCAACCCCGTTCTTGAGCCAGAAACCGGTGAACATGAGTGGGCCTAAGGAGTATTTGGAGGACTTCTCCATCGTTCTCAATGTGTATTATGACTTAACGAAATCCCAGCAAAAGCATCGACGCAATTTCATGGAAATGGAACGATATTACCCTGAAGCAGCATCTATAGCAAAAGAGTGGAAAAAAACAGACAGGCTGGATCAATCCAGTCATTTAACTGTAGGTAAGGTGTACACGTGGTTTCTGGAAGATATTGAGAAGAATTTAAAAATAAACGCATAAATGAAAAACGGGCATCAGCATGTTCGTTTCAACCTGTCGAGAATGTTCTATAATGAAAAAAGCTCCGCTTCCTACCGAAGATGCGGAGCTTTTTGAGTGGCGCGCTCATAAAATAGTGCTATTCGCCCGTAAATGTAGAAATTCGCCTATAATTTTTATAATTCGCCCATAAATAAGGAAATTCGCCCGTATTTTTAAAGATCCGCCCATAAGGGAAGGAGGGGCTTATTTTCCTCAAGGACAATCAGCTATTGTACGTGAAATGTAAAATCCCCGGAGCTTGTATCTACCACAACCTCATGGCTGCCATCTCCAATGATTGCTTGCATACTAGAGTCCTTTAACGAATTGTACTGAAGAGGGAAATTAATATCAGCTTCTCCTGAGGAGCTGTCATAGCTTAAATCCATATTTTCTGGTGTAGCTGTGGAAGTTATCGTTACATCTCCGCTCGATGTAGATAAATCCATGTCCTGCTCAATAGCTTCAACCTCTACATCAATGTTGCCGGAGCTTGTGTGTAATTTCATGTCTCCGCTTACCTCTAATGCTTGAATAGAGCCAGAGCTAGTCTGTATATTCATTTTATCGCTCTTTACCGTATTCAATTGAATTTCTCCAGAGGAGGTGTCGAGCTTCAAATCCTCTGCTGTGATATCTTGGAGGGTAATATCTCCGCTGGAAATATGGGAAGTAAGGGATTCATATTGCTGTTCAGGAAGGTGAACTTCAAGTGTATGCTCTAGGATGGAAATGCCGATAGAGAAGTTACGTTTGTCTTCAATGCGAACATCTAACGAGCCGTTTGACAGCGATGTTTCTAAATGACGAGATTGTATCGTTTTTTTATCTCCTTTGCCAAAGAAACGAATTTCTACCTTATCATTTGTGGAAGGGAGTATAGTGACATCAGACGAAGAAGCCTCGATAGACACCTCTTTAACTTCTTCTGCTTGATAGCTTTTTGTCTGTTCAAATGTTTCAGTAGCACCCAATAATGAGGTAATGCTTAATGATCCACCTTGTACAGTCGTAATCATGACGCCCCCTATCCCTACAATAAATACGATTAATCCGATTAAAAAGGCCTTTTTCATGCCGCTTTATCCCCCTTTACCATGTTGATATTCCATTTCGCATACCTAATGAATAGGTGATATAGTATGCTGCCGAGCTTTATCACTGTAACCGTTAGCATGATGGCAAGCCCTAATAGCATAAACGAGGAGAATAATTCTAGAAAGAAGGGCTCCATCCCAGAGGTATCCATTACAAAAAATATGCCAAGTGCCCCGATATACAAACTAATAGCAACTGCCCAAAGGCTAATATAAATGCTAAATACGGCAACAGCCGGACCTAATACAATGATAAGATTCAATAAACTTAAACTAGTTGTGGACAGCAGGACATGGGTTAAGCTTTTAAATGATTTGTTCGTTTCAGCAGCTTCTACATGATGCTCTACAAATACCTCCTTGGCAATATCACGAGGATGACCGAGTTCTTTGGCAATATCCTCCTCGTGTCTTCCTTCTAGCATCCCTAACTCGAAGTGTTCTCTATAATCGGAGAGAACTTCTTCTTTCTCCTCGTCAGGCAGACCATGTAAATGTCTTTCTAAATGAGCGAGATAATCTTGATGATGCACTATTCCATCGCCTCCTTAATAAGCTGGCTGACATTTGTTTGAAAGGACTGCCAATCTTCAATGAGGTTATTCATATACCTCTCACCAGCCTCTGTAACACGATAATACTTTCTTGGTGGACCTTCTGTGGATTTAGCCATGTACGTGCTTAAGTACTCTTCCTTGGTGAGTCTCCGAAGCAGTGGGTATAAACTCCCTTCCGCGATGGCAATTTTTTCGGTTAGATTCTGTGCCAATTCATACCCATACTGATCCTTCTGTTTAACGATAACGAGTACACACAGCTCAAGAATACCTTTTTTAAATTGTGGATTCATATTTTCACCAACCTTGATGTCTCTCCAGTACTGATTAATGTTCAATAGCGGTCAATAAAATATAAGCATTGTTTTACATATATATCGTATCACCCGGTAGTGAACTATGCAAGGTACTGAGAGAAAAATTTCCTAAATCTGCAACTTTTTCTAGTAGTCATTCGTCATACAGTAAAGAATTATTTATGTAATCCTATCCCATCTATAGGAGAATGACGATATGTTCAATACGGGTGTAAAGACCGATTACTGGATGCTGTTTCTATTATTTCTCTTTTCCATTGTAAGCTTCTTGTCGATTCATAGTGCGCAGGCAACGGATCAGGTGGAGACAAATTATATGGTGAAGCAGATGATCTGGTACAGCCTCGGGTTTGTCATTTTATTCATTTCAATAAAATTGGAAATAAGGGTGTTTTACCAGTTAACGTGGGTGTTATACATAGGGGGAATTCTAGTACTGGCCGCTTTACTTGTAGCTCCCGAATCTATTGCTGACCCGGTGAATAATGCAAAAAGCTGGTTCCAGGTCCCAGGTCTTGGTTCCGTTCAGCCCTCTGAATATTTTAAATTTATTTTTATCCTTTCTTTGAGTAGGGTTGTGGCCAGTCATCACAGGAATTTCCCTTCAGCTACAATTTGGTCGGACAGCTGGTTAATGGGGAAGTTTGGTGTAATGACCGTCATTCCATTGTTCTTCATTATGGAACAGCCAGATTTAGGAACCTCCCTAGTGTATATCGCCATATTACTTGGAATGCTTTTCGTGTCGGGGATAACGTATAAAATATTACTGCCGATGATTGCAGCAGGCTTTGGTATATGTGCAATGCTGCTTTACTTTATTGTAAATAAACCACAGCTGCTAATAGAAAAGCTTGGAGTAGATGAGTACCAATTAAAGCGGATTTATGCCTGGCTTCATCCAGAGAAGTATCGCCAAAGTGATTCCTTTCAGGTGTACAATTCAACACTGGCAATTGGTTCGGGGGAGCTGGAGGGAAATGGGAAGGGGATTCCAGCTGTGAACGTTCCTGAAGCACATAATGATTTCATCTTTAGTATAATCGGTGAAAATTTTGGATTCATGGGAGCCGCGGTCGTCATAACCCTTTATTTTGCGCTGCTTTATCGAATGGTGGAAACGGCTTTACATGCTAACGACGAATTTGCCTCATATATATGTGTCGGAGTTATATCGATGATAACCTTTCACGTGTTTGAGAACGTCGGGATGGCGACAGGCCTTGTACCTATGACAGGGATTCCTCTTCCACTGATAAGTTATGGCGGAAGCTCTATATTAGGCGTTATGTTTGCGATAGGACTGGTTTTAAATGTATATTCCAACACACATGAATACATGTTTGACTAAACGTTTGTGTATGCGTATGTGCATTCCTTGTTAATGGAATACACTTATATTTGAAAAAAAGCCTCCTTTTTTTTCAAAAGGGAGGCTTTGTTATTTACGGTTGATTATCTTCTGTTGTGTCTACATGGTTGCTGCCACGTTCTTTGATGGTGTATTTCCCATGACCAATTACGGTTTTTTCATAGTCCATGTTTAATTCGTTGAAGTTGTCCATAATTGTCATGTCTACTACTACAGAGTTTTCAAGTTTTGCGGATGTAACAACGCCATCAACGTTTTTTCCATCCTTTTTGAAGGAAATAACGTCCCCGACTTTTGCTTTATTTTCTTCCTTAATCTTTTCTTTTTCTTCTTCCTGTTTCTTTACGAAAGCAGCATCCATCAAACTTTCTTTCATATTATCCTCTGCCATAGTACATTCCCCTTCCAAATAGATAATGTAGAATAAGTGCATTTGCTTTATAGATAGGGCTATACCTTACTTTACCCTTCTTCTTATACATCATACATCCTAATTAAATAGATTAACATGAATGAGGTCTAGATTGAAATAAACGGCATAATGAAAGAATATTTCTAAATCCAGATGAGAAGTAAAGGTAAATATGATATTATATTAAATATAAATGAATGAAAAGTCCATGCATCTTTTATAAAAAGTTGTCGTGGGAGAGGTTCTAGCTACACCCTCTATAAAAAACTAAGGAACTCACTATGCCCTCCTTAGGTATGGTGTTTTTTATTTGTGATGATACACATGAATTAGTTTTGGGTGGATAGAATTCTCTCTTTCATTGGTGTAATGAACGAGCATATTGCTCTAGTCATTACGTAACGAACCAAACGGAAGGGGAATTTTTTTATGGAGAAAAAAAATAATAAAGCCATTGTCGTTTTTAGCGGCGGTCAGGACAGTACGACGTGTTTATTCTGGGCGTTGCAGAAATTCGAGGAAGTAGAAACGGTTAGCTTTCATTATAATCAGCGTCATGCACAAGAAGTAGAGGTTGCCAAAGGGATTGCAGATGATCTTGGTGTGAAGCATACAGAACTGGACATGTCTCTCTTAAGCCAGCTAACACCTAACGCACTAACCAGAACAGATATGGAAGTAACAGAAGGGGAGAACGGAGGATTGCCTTCCACGTTTGTACCTGGACGTAACCTGTTGTTTCTGTCTTTTGCAACGATTATGGGGTATCAGATTGATGCAAAGCACATTATTACAGGTGTTTGTGAAACAGATTTCAGCGGATATCCGGACTGTCGTGACATGTTCATCAAATCATTGAATGTCACCTTAAACCTTTCTATGGATGCTGAATTTGTTATTCACACGCCTCTTATGTGGTTAGATAAGGCGCAAACGTGGGAGCTCGCAGATCAATTGGGTGCATTCACTTATATTCGGGAGAATACATTGACCTGTTATCACGGGGAAAAAGGCGATGGCTGCGGCATATGCCCCGCCTGCATTCTGAGAAAGAAGGGGCTTGAAACGTATTTAGAGCAACAAGGGGAGATGACATCATGACATTAGACCAATATGGATTTCGTATTGTAGATCAATTACAGAAGCTGGACGAAGACATTGATCGAAAGGAACTAAAATATCACAACAAACGAGTGATGGTGTCCAAGGAATTTACATTTGATGCTGCTCATCATCTCCATTTATATGAAGGAAAATGCAAGAACCTTCATGGGCATACGTATCACGTTATTTTTGGTATTAGCGGCTATGTAGATGAAACGGGAATCATGATGGATTTCGGAGATATCAAAACTATTTGGAAGGAGCAGATAGAGGTTCATCTAGATCATCGCTATTTAAATGAAACCTTACCTGCCATGAATACTACCGCTGAAAATATGGTCGTATGGATTTATGAAAAAATGGCTCATGCTTTGAACACTGGGAAGTATGACGGTGCCAGGGTGGAATTTGTCAAGCTGTATGAAACGCCGACCAGTTACGCTGAGGTAAGACGGGAGTGGATGGAGGATGCATAAATTTCCCGTCCTTGAAATCTTTGGTCCTACTATTCAGGGTGAAGGAATGGTAGTAGGAAGAAAAACCATGTTTGTTCGTACGGCAGGCTGTGATTACAGCTGCGCTTGGTGTGATTCTGCATTTACGTGGGATGGCAGTGCAAAGGATGACATTCGAAAAATGACTGCTGAAGCTATTTATACCTCTCTGCACGAAAAAGGTGGGGATTATTTCGATCATGTTACTATTTCTGGAGGCAACCCAGCGTTGTTAAAACACCTTCATGAGCTTGTGGATCTTCTGCAGGAGAAGGGCTGCGAAATTGCACTGGAAACGCAGGGAAGCGTGTGGCAAGATTGGTTTAATGCTATAGATGATTTAACCATCTCACCTAAGCCGCCCAGCTCCCGCATGTCTACAAATTGGGATAAACTAGATGATATAGTAAATCGTTTAGAACATGCAGGTCGCTCCTCCCACACAAGCTTAAAGGTAGTCGTGTTTAATGAGGAGGATATAGACTTTGCTAAAATGGTTCATAAACGATACCCGCAGCTGGCGTTTTTTCTTCAAGTAGGGAACGAGGATCTACAGGAGACAAATGATCAGCAATTAGCTATGAAACTATTACAGCAATATGAGTGGCTCATAGACCAAGTAATGCAGTCAAGTGAACTGAACCATGTACGAGTGCTGCCACAGGTGCATGCTTTACTTTGGGGAAATAAAAGAGGTGTGTAAGAACCGTTTCGTCGCTCTAAAAGGTTATACCTATTATCACAATATTAAGTCTGACCAAAGGCAGTAGCCCATTACAGGGCTACTGCCTTTTCTCTTCTATGTAGAGACCTGCCAGCATGCAGAAGCTGAACCCGAATGCATTGACCATTCCGTGGACGAATACCATTAATGGTATCCCTAGTACAAAGGAAAGGCTGCCAATAGCTTCATAACCGTAAAGAAACGCAAAAGCCATAGAAACAAATAAAGACAGACAACCAATGATGATAAGCGGCTTGGCTATAGCGTCCTGCATCATGGGCACATAATAACGCAGCGTTAAAAGGGCTGCCGACACAATGGGAACTACAAAAAGAATTACACTTCCAAATTCAAGCCACGGAAGAGAGGGACCATAGGTAATACCGATGGCTACAAGCATTGGACCTGCTATCATAGCTCCTGCTGAGAGCTTGAATAATCGTTCTGATACAGCATGAGGGAAATATATTCTCTGCCCCAAAACACCAAATACAATTAAGGTACCAAAAGCAGCATAATGGAAATGAATAGAGGTTAACAGAACAATGAGGTCTGGAAAGTGTAGAACATGCTTCCCTGTTCTATGTAAGGTGAGCCAAAACCCCCCAATTACCACATACATCATCCCCATATGTATTACCGCCTCATATACTCTCGTCCACGCTTTATGATAAAGGAAGGACCATAAGCCATAAGAACTAATAAGGGTCGTGAAAATGAACCATAGAAGTGATAGTATAGTAGATAGAATCCCAGGTTCGATAAGAAAGCTTCCTGCAGCAAAAACCAATGCCACGGGATGCAAATACAGTAGATTTATATACCACCCTGTTCGCCTCGTATGAGCTAAATCAAGTCCGATAGGCACCAGGACACCGTAGGCAAACACTAATAGTATCTGTATGTATTCCAAGCTGCCTGCATTTTTAACCCCTATCGTAACGAATATAAATAAACTAAACATAACAAAACCAAACACGGAAAGCCGTTTTTCTAACATGATGTTCACCTCGTTATTCATCATATCCGAAAAGTGTGCTATAGAGAAAGGGGTAGAGGAGACGTTTCATGAATATTTTATTGAGTGGCGGAACAGGATTTATCGGACAAGCATTAGTACGTTATTTCGGCCAGCAAGGTCACCACATGTATGTACTGACGAGACAGAACAAAGAGAATGAGCAACACATAACCTACGTCAAATGGCTGCAGGCGAATACCGGTGAAGTAATGTTCTTTTCAGATAAAGCTATTGATGTTTGTATTAATTTAGCTGGAGAGCCGATACATAATGAACGGTGGACAGAGGAAAAGAAGGAAAAAATTCTGACTAGCCGAATTCAAGCAACAAGACAAATGATACGCATCGTACAGAACATGCAAACCAAGCCTCACACCTTTATTCAGGGATCTTCCATTGAGTATTATGGTTATGCGGACGAAGAAAGCTTCTCAGACAAGAGTCTTCCTCTATTAAACAGCTTTCCAAGCGAAGTATGTGAAATTTGGGAGAATACCTTTCTCTTGTTAAATGATCCATCAATCCGGAAGGTAACGGCAAGAATGGGAGTTGTGCTCGACCATCATCGTGGCACGCTGGAGAAGCTGGTACTTCCTTATCGGTATTTTATGGGCGGGAAGGTAGGCTCAGGAGAGCAATGGCTTTCCTGGATCCATTCCTATGACTTAGTGAGATTATATCACCACATTATTGATAATCGAAACATAACTGGACCGGTTAATGCAACATCCCCTAATCCTGTAACTATGAATGATTTTGGTGATATTGTATCCGAAAAGCTTCATCGCCCAAATTGGCTGCCTCTTCAGGAATGGCTACTTAAATTAATCTATGGGGAAATGAGTGAGTTCATCATTTATGGAAAGCATGTGCACCCTTCTAAACTGACTCAAAATGGCTTTCGATACTTATATCCTAAATTGGAAAATGCTCTTTCAGAAATTTTTATAAGCCACTAACTCAAATCTAACCTGACCTCGGTCAGGTTTTTTATAATTGCGTGTCAAGGTGAGTCGTGGGGAGATATACTTTTTGCCAATTTACGGTGAAAATTATTTGAATATTTCAGCGATGATTGGTACATTGTTTATTAGTGTTCTTCATTTTTACCTTATTGCTCTACTACAATTTGGTATTGTGTTAGGGAGCACAGGTAATAATACATTTATGATTTTAAGTAGAAGAGGTAGGCTATGCAAAATAACACGTTTTCTCCATACATGATGTTTAATAAGCAAGAATGGTCTGAATTAAGTAATAATGTTCCAATGACGTTGTCTCAGGAGCAATTGGAGTCTTTAACAGGTGTCCAGGACCACATTACACTGCAAGAAACAGCTGATATTTATTTACCCTTAAGTCGCTTGTTAAATCTTTATGCCACAGCTTATCAGCAGCTGCATACTGTTACGGATACGTTCATCGGCCAGCAGACAAAGAAGGTACCTTTTATTATTGGAGTAGCAGGTAGTGTAGCAGTAGGAAAAAGTACAACGGCACGTATCATTAAAGAGCTGCTCTCTCAATGGAAGAGCCATCCTAACGTAGATATACTTACAACAGATGGGTTTCTTTACCCTAATGCGATATTAGAGGAAAGAGGCATTCTTAACAGAAAAGGATTTCCGCAAAGCTATGACATTAAAAAACTGCTGAAGGTACTTGGCGACTTGAAGTCTGGCAAGGATATCGTTACAGCACCGTTATATTCCCATTTAACCTATGATGTACTAGAGGAAGAACAGGTAATAGAAGATCCTGATATTGTCATAGTAGAAGGCGTAAATGTTCTGCAAACGCCTAAGCAGAAAAAGAAAACACCGCAAACTTTCGTATCAGACTTCTTCGATTTCAGTATTTATATTGATGCAGAAGAGGATACACTAGAAAGCTGGTATATTAATCGATTCATGAAGCTTAGAGATACCGCGTTTCAGGACGAACGGTCTTACTTTCATAAATACTCTACTCTTAATGATGAAGAAGCACATCAGGTCGCTAAAGATATCTGGGAGCGAATTAACCTAAAAAACCTATATGAGAATATTGAACCCACTAAAACAAGAGCGGATTTAATATTGCACAAGGATTATGATCATTTATTCGATGAAATATACTTACGAAAAATTTAAACAGTCGTATGCTATGCAGATTTATCTGTATAGCTTTTTTATTTAGCCGGGCCATACTTGCCATACACTCTAGTAATCCACGTGCTTCATTAGTCTATTTAGGGGTGAATTATTCTTTGTTCTATTCCTGGTCTTTTATATTATGAGCCTATTTGATGGATTCTCGAAGTTACCGAAGAAGTCTTGTTAAGGCTGGAATCACTCGCTCTTACCCCTCCAAATCTCGGACAGGTCGTAATATTTGGAACAACAAGACATCACCATTGGTCTTTGATAGCTCCTTACCATAAAAAAATGATGCCCCTTATTCGGAGCATCATTTGTTAAATTATTGTAATGCAGCTTTTGCTTTTACAAATTCGACAACTTCTTCTGCTGTATTCATGGAAAGGATTTCACCTTTGTAAGATGCCATCTCTTCCTTAGATAGGCTGCTGATTTGTGTACGGGCTGGCAGAATAGATGTAGCACTCATACTGAATTCGTCTAATCCGAGTCCTAACAGGATTGGAATAGCGATTTCATCTCCTGCCATTTCTCCACACATACCTGTCCATTTGCCTTCTGCATGAGAAGCTTCAATAACATTATTAATTAAGTTTAGGATAGCTGGATTGTATGGCTGATACAAGTACGATACTCGCTCGTTCATACGGTCCGCTGCCATTGTATATTGAATCAAGTCATTAGTGCCAATACTGAAGAAGTCTACTTCCTTGGCAAATTGTTTTGCCATAACTGCTGTAGAAGGGATTTCTACCATAATACCGACCTCAATGGTTTCTGAAACCTCTTTACCCTCGCTTAGAAGGTTAGCTTTCTCTTCTTCTAGGATAGCCTTAGCTTGGCGGAATTCTTCTAGTGTCGCAATCATCGGGAACATAATTTTCAAATTACCGAATGTGCTCGCACGAAGTAGTGCACGAAGCTGGGTACGGAAGATATCATCACGCTCTAGGCATAGACGAATAGCACGATAGCCTAAGAATGGGTTCATCTCTTCAGGTAGATCAAGGTAATCCAGTTCCTTGTCACCGCCAATATCTAATGTACGAACGACAACAGGCTTGTCTTCCATTTTTTCAAGAACCGTTTTATAAGCTTCATACTGTTCTTCCTCTGTTGGAAGCTGGCTCTTACCCATGTATAGAAATTCAGTGCGGTATAGGCCTACACCCTCGCCGCCGTTATTTTGTACACCTGCTATGTCCTCAGGCGTACCGATGTTTGCAACAAGTTCCACATGCTCGCCATCAGCAGAAACAGAAGGTTCATTTTTCATCTTAGCCCATTCTTCTTTTTTCTCTTCGTAGCGTGCTTGCTTTTGCTGGAACTTTGCAATCTCTTCCTCTGTTGGATGGAGAATTACTTCGCCATCGATACCATCCACGATGACCATATCGTCTTTCTGAATGCTTGCGGTAACTTCTTTCGTTCCTACTACTGCAGGAATTTCAAGTGAACGAGCCATGATAGCTGAGTGAGAAGTACGACCGCCAATATCGGTCGTAAAGCCTTTAACAAACTCTTTATTTAATTGGGCTGTATCAGATGGCGTTAAATCTTCTGCCACAATAACAACTTCCTCGTCAATCAAAGCAGGATCTGGGAAAGTAACGTTTAACAGGTGAGCCATTACTCGCTTTGTTACGTCCTGAATGTCTGCAGCACGCTCGCGCATATATTCATTATCCATATTTTTAAATAGGTCAATGAACATATTAGCAGTCTCATCTAAAGCTGCTTCTGCGTTTGCGTTTTCATTTTTAATCTTATCTGTAATTGGCTGGATTAATTCAGGATCGCTTAATACAAGCAAGTGCGCCGAGAAGATATCAGCCTTTTCCTGGCCTAATGTTTTCAAAGCATGATTCTTAATTTTCTCCAGTTCCTGCTTGGAGATGTCCATTGCCTCTTCGAAGCGGGCGACCTCTTGTTCTGGATTCTCCACGTCTTTCTTATCATAAGAAAGATCTGGGGCCTCTAAGCGGTACGCCTTTGCAATAGCAATACCGTTGGAGGCTGCAATACCTTTGATGCTACTCATGATTTATTCCCCCAGGTTTTCTTTTTTCATTGTGTCAACAAGTGCTTGAACAGCTTCTTCCTCGTCAGATCCATCAGCAGTAATTTTCACATCTGCGCCGGATGGAATGCCAAGCGACATGATACCCATAATGGATTTAAGGTTAACGGTTTTACCGTTGTATTCCAAGTTAACGTCAGCCTTATAGCTGCCAGCAGTTTGCACAAGAACGGTTGCAGGGCGTGCGTGCACACCGTCTTCAGAAGTAATTTTCACGGATTGTTCTACCATAAGTTTGTACCTCCTCAAAAGTTTCTAATAAAAAGTTATACAACTATTAACTTTACCCTTTTTGGATAGGTTTTTTCAAGAACCCAGCAATAAATGCTGTAATTAGTGAGCTAATTAGGACAATTGCAACATATAGGGACCCAGAGGCTAGGAGATTCATGCCATCTGATTTAACAGCTCCAGCAAATAATACTAAGAATCCGCCGTGAGGAGCATATAAATCTAGACCAAAGAGATATACTAGTCCACCAGCAAGGGAAGAGCCAATTACAGAAGCTGGAATTACTCGTGCTGGGTCAGCTGCTGCAAACGGGATAACTCCTTCGGTAATGAAGGTTGCACCCATTGCATAAGCAGTTTTGCCTGTTTCCTTCTCTTGCTTTGTAAATTTATTTTTAAATATAGTAGTAGCTATTGCCATACCTAATGGAGGTACCATTCCGCCTGCCATTGCTGCTGCAATAGGTGCGTAGTTACCAGCATCAATCATGGCAATACCGAACGTATATGCTGCTTTGTTAACTGGTCCGCCCATATCGACTGCCATCATTCCACCAACGATTAAACCAACAATAATTCCAGCAGAACCAAGACTATTCAACCAATTCTGCAATCCTGTGTATATTGAAACGAGGAAAGGGTTTCCCCAGAGCATAATCATTCCTGTAGTAAAAATACCGAATACAGGATAGAGTAAAACGGGTTTTAACCCATCTAGAACTTGGGGTAGGATTTCTAATACTTTGATAATCAATAGCATGATATAACCAGCTAGGAAACCAGCGATCAAACCACCTAGGAATCCAGAGCCGCCATCAGCTGCTCCAGTTGTTGTAGCAATTAAACCTGCGACCATACCTGGTGCCAATCCGGGACGGCCAGCAATACTTTGGGCAATGAAGCCTGCTAATACTGGTACTAGGAGGTAAAATGCCTTGCCTCCACCAATCGTCATTAACATTTCTGCAAAGCGGTTATATTGTTCATGGTCCGGATCTGCAGCATTGATACCGAATAGGAATGAAATTGCGATAAGAATACCGCCACCTACAACAAACGGTAACATGTTAGATACACCGTTCATTAGGTGCTTATAAATCCCTGTTTTTTCGTTGCCCCCCTCTGAAGAGGAGGATTGGCCGCCACCTTCATAAATAGGAGCATTTTGATTCACTGCGTTTTCAATTAATTGCTTTGGCTCATAGATGCCTTTTGCTACTGGTACTTGAATTACATGCTTTCCTTTAAACCGATCGGTTGGCACTTCAATATCAGCAGCCACGATAACTCCTTTTGCGCGGTCAATATCTTCTTGGGTTAATGAATTTTTCACTCCACTGGAGCCATTTGTTTCTACTTTAATGGTAACGCCCATTTCCTTTGCAGTCTCTTTTAATTTGTCTGCTGCCATATAAGTATGAGCAATACCTGTTGGGCAAGCAGTGACGGCGATGATATAATCCCCTTCGTTATCTGAAGATGCTTCATCAGTGTTGTCTTCTTCCTCTTCCTGATTATCTGCTTCCTTCTGATCGATAAGGTTCAGCATTTCTTCTCTTGATTCTGCTTGTAACAACTTCTCTCGGAATGCACTGTCCATTAATAAGGAGGAAAGGCTGGATAATGTCTCTAAGTGTGCTTGATTCGCTCCTTCAGATGCAGCAATCATAAAGAATAAATGGGTAGGCTGGCCATCTAATGACTCGTAATCAGCCCCTTGCTGGGATCTGGCGAAAGCAATAGCCGGTTCTTTAACAGCAGCTGACTTCGCGTGGGGGATAGCTACTCCTTCTCCAATACCAGTAGTGCTTTGATTTTCTCTTTCTAAAATGGCTTCCTTGAATGCCTCTTTATCGTTTAAACGACCAGCTTCGTCTAGCTTGTTTACTAATTCATCGATGATTTCTGGTTTTGTCTCTGCTTCCAATTGCAAAATCATCGTGTCTTTACGAAGTAATTCCGTAATCTTCATTGATAAGTGACCTCCCTCTAATTAACTGTTTCTACGTTAACCTGTTGTCTCAACTCTTCTACAAACGCTTCTGTTGCTAGGTCATCACTAAAGGCAGTGGCGCTCCCTGCTGCAACTCCGTATGCAAAGGCTTCTTTTATGTCGTTTGTCTTTACCAATCCCGCTAAGAACCCAGATACTACTGAATCACCTGCACCTACGGAATTTTTCACCGTACCTTTTGGGACATTTGCCACGTATGCCTTGTCTTCTGTTACGAGAATGGCACCTTCTCCTCCCATAGAAACGATTACGTTCTTGGCACCTTTTTTAACAAGCTTTCTTGCGAAATAGGCTGCCTCTTCCTTAGAAGAAATTTCTGTTTCAAATAGCTGGCCCAGCTCATGATGGTTGGGCTTTAATAAGAAGGTTTTTGTGCCTATTAATGCCTCCAATGCCTTACCAGATGTGTCGGCAACGAAATGGGCTTCATTTTGTTCGCATCTTGCTGCCATCTCTTGATATAGCGTGACTGGTATAGCTTTAGGAATCGAGCCTGCTACAACTAAATAGTCATCCTTGTTTAATTGCCCTACCTGCTGGAGCAGATTTGCCTGTTTTTCTTTAGAAATATCAGGACCTGGTCCATTAATTTCCGATTCAGAGGAGGATTTTAGCTTTACATTGATTCGGGTAGTTTGTTGGGTATCAATAAACTGATGCTGAACCGTTTCTTTTTCTAGTGCATCTAGAATGAATTGCCCTGTAAACCCGCCAAGAAATCCGAGTGCTGTGTTGGGAATATCTAATCTGCTTAGCACTCTTGACACGTTTATTCCTTTTCCGCCTGGGTAGTAGGCAGCTTCATTAGCTCTGTTCAAGTCTCCTTCATAAAAGGTATCTACATGCAATATGTAGTCGATGGAAGGATTTAGAGTGACGGTGTAAATCATGATGACACAACCTTTACTTTCGTTTTTTGTTGCAATGGATAGAGTATGTCCTGATTCGTTTCATCGGTTATGATGGATGCTTCCTGTATATCGGCAAATTTCGTAAACGTGGTTTCGTTCAGCTTAGAAGCGTCAGCTAGTATATAACGCTCTTGAGAAAGCTCCAGAGCTTTTTCCTTTATAGCCGCTTCCTCTGGATCCGGTGTTGTGTATCCATGAACAGAATGAATACCATTTGTTCCAATAAAGCATTTATCAAACCGATATCCGGAAATTCCTGCAATAGCCTTACTTCCTATTAATGCTCTTGTTCTAGGTTTAGCAAAACCACCGGTCACATACGCCTCAATACCACATTCTAGTAGTGCATCGATAAGAGAGATGCCATTTGTTACTACAATCACCTGTTTATCCTTTAGGAATGGTATGAGCTGGGAGGTTGTCGTCCCAGCATCTATAAAAATACAATCTCCTGGTCGGATGAAAGAAGCCGCCAGCTCTGCAATTTGTTTTTTCTGGCTTAAATGCTGTGTGGATTTCTCGGGGACACTTAATTCTTCGCTTTTCTGATGAAGAATAGAAGCTCCGCCATGAACCCTTTTTAGCAGCGTTTCTTTTTCTAGCTGCTGCAAATCTCTTCTTATTGTAGACTCTGAAGCATTCGTTGCTTCCACTAGTTCATGAAGCTTGACGGTATGCTGATCATTAAGAAGGTCTAATATTATTTGTTGCCTTTCAGGAGTTAACATGTGTTTATCCCTCCATTACGAACCGTACTTTTATCATAAAGGAAGCCTTTTCATTAATCAATCAAAAAACACCAAATTCAATCATAAATAATCACATAAACAACATATTACCTTCACAATCATTCATTAAGATGGGTTTTTTGAGGGTAGAAGTAAATATTTCCATTGATTGAAAGCTATTTCATGCAGGACAGGGAATATCATCTTGCTGTTCTTATTATTTTGTGCTAAATTATCCTTAGGTATTTGTCCGTCTTAGGAGGTGGATTGCGTGTACACATTCACAGTAATCTTACTTGTTGTTGATGCCATTGCTTTGATTACCTTAGTGCTTTTACAGTCAGGCAAAAGTGCAGGGTTAGCTGGAGCAATTTCTGGTGGCGCAGAGCAAGTATTCGGTAAGAAAAAAGCCCGCGGTATGGATGCGGTTCTTCATAAAGCGACAGTTGTCACTGGAGTTCTGTTATTCGTGCTATCATTTTTAATTGGATATGTTTTAACGTAACAACGGGTAGAAATACTCGTTGTTTTTTTATGTATCAGCTCTGCTTTGTTTACATGTGGATAACTGTTATATCATCGCTATATGTGCTTTTTTTGCATGGATATTTGTTAAGACCAATGGAGATGTTAGGTTAATCCATTAAAGGTGGAGATAGTTTGGAGGGGGGAGTTGATTAGGCCGGCATTACTCCGCTTTTCTACGGCCTCGCATCGTTTGGGGACGTAGAAAAGCGGAGTTTATCTTCCTTCCCCTCCTAAACGGGACGGACTTCCTTCTCCTCCAAACCAAGTTTTCCTGATTATTGATACTAAAAAAATTATCTACAAGAAAGAACAAAGGCAATGGGTAATGAATCAATAGGAACGTTAACGTTAATAATGGTGGCAAAATAGTTGTTAAACCTCCATACGTTTTTAAGGTGTACATAAGGGGAATGGAAGATGTCTGGAAGCGATATTCTACTACAAGCAGTAATAACGATTAGGAAGAGCTTATTCGCCTCTTCAATAACTCCTTGTGGTACGATGAAATCATTCTCATTTATTCTAGATCTTTCCTTACTGAAAGAAACGAACCAATAATTATTGCGGTAGAGAATCAAACTAATTTACACAATCGATGAATAAGGAGTGGAACTATGAAAATTAAACTACCTGAACCATTTACGTTTGAAGCGGGTAATCGTGCGGTATTGTTATTACATGGATTTACTGGGCATTCTGCTGATGTTCGCATGTTAGGACGTTTCTTACAAAAGAAAGGATACACAAGTCATGCACCTATTTACAGTGGGCATGGAGCCGAACCCGAGGAAGTGGTGAAATATACTCCGGAGGATTGGTGGAAGGATGTACAGCATGCTCTTCAACACCTGCGCGATTTAGGCTATAGAGAAATCGCTGTAGCTGGACTTTCTCTTGGCGGTGTATTAAGTCTGAAGCTAGCCTATAGCGAACCTGTTAAAGCAGTTATTCCAATGTGCGCACCCATGTTTTTTGATAACGAAGAAGAGTTAAAGCAAGGGTTTAGAAGATATGGTACAGAATTTAAACAACTAGAGCAAAAATCAGACGAAGTGATTAAGCAGGAGCTGGATGAAATTCTGTCAACTTCTACTAGCACCTTTCAAGAATTGGGTAAGCTGATTAACGAAGTGCGTCAAAATGTCGATATGATTTATGCACCGACATTTGTTGTGCAAGCCAGAAACGATGAAATGATTAACACGGATAGTGCACAGTATATTTATGAGCATGTGGAAACAGAAAAGAAGGATATGAAATGGTACGAGGAATCATCGCACATTATCACATTGGACAAAGAAAAGGAAACCTTACATGAAGATATTTTTAACTTCTTGGAATCACTTGATTGGTCAGTGGAATAATAAACGAATAACGAACGGATTATGGAAAGTAGGTGAATGATATGAGTCAAGAGTTAAAGCAGCAAATAATGAATTTCATACATGAAAACACATCTAAGCCTCTATCAGTCCAAGAGATAGAGGAAATGACGAACTTAGAAGAAGCAGAGGATTTCACAACCTTAATGAAGACGTTAAATGAGTTAGAAGAGGAAGGAGAGCTAGTCAGGACGCGGAAAAATCGTTATGGCCTCCCAGAAAAAATGAATTTAACGCGTGGTAAAATTCAAATGCATCAAAAGGGCTTTGCCTTTCTCATTCCGGATGATGACGACAAGGATGATATTTATATACATCATTCCGATTTGCATTCGGCAATGAACAATGACAAGGTATTGGTTCGCACAGAGACGAATAATGAAAAGGACAAGCGTCCTGAAGGAACAGTTATTCGCATATTAGAACGCAATACAAACGAAATAGTTGGAACGTACGACGATAACGGTTACTTTGGATTTGTCATTGCTGATGATAAACGGATTCCTAATGACATCTTTATTCCAAAAGGTTCCACTAATGGGGCGGTAGATGGTCATAAAGTAATTGTTAAAATCACTAAATTCCCTGAGGGAAGAATGAGTGCTGAAGGGGAAGTCGTTGAGATATTAGGTCATAAAAATGATCCAGGCATTGATATTCTAGCTATCATCCACAAGCATGGTATCAAATCTGAGTTTCCAGAGGAAGTAATAGAGCAAGCGACTAATGTACCAGATGAAATTTCCGAAGAGGAATTACAGCAGCGCCGGGATTTAAGAGATCAACAAATTGTCACGATTGACGGTGCAGATGCGAAGGACTTGGATGACGCAGTTGCTGTTCGTAAATTAGATAACGGGAACTATCATCTTGGAGTACACATTGCCGACGTTACGTATTACGTACCGGAAGGGTCTCCAATTGATAAAGAAGCCAGTGAACGAGGAACGAGTTCCTATTTAGTCGATCGCGTAATTCCTATGATACCACATCGTCTATCTAATGGGATTTGCTCCTTGAACCCTAAAGTGAACCGACTAACTCTTTCTTGTGAAATGGAAATAAACACAAGCGGTGAAGTAGTTAACCATGAAATATTCCAGAGTGTTATAAAAACAAATGAACGTATGACGTATGATGCTGTGAACAAAATTCTGAAAGACGATGATGCAGAATTGAAACAGCAATATGAAGAGCTCGTCCCTATGTTCAAGAACATGGAGGATCTTGCTAGCATCCTTCGTCAGAAACGGATGGAACGTGGTGCCATTGATTTCGACTTTAAAGAAGCCCAAGTACTAGTCGATGAAGAAGGTAAGGCAAAAGACGTAGAGTTGAGAGAGCGTTCCGTCGGCGAGAAGCTCATTGAGGAATTCATGCTGGCAGCAAATGAAACGGTAGATGAGCACTTCCATTGGATGCGCGTTCCGTTCATTCACCGAGTACACGAAGAGCCAGATTCCGCAAAGCTGCAAACCTTCTTTGAATTTATTACTAATTTCGGTTATGCAGTAAAAGGCACGGCAAACGATATTCATCCAAAAGCATTACAAGAAGTGCTAGAGGCCGTAAAAGGTACACAAGAGGATATGGTCATTTCAAAATTGATGCTACGTTCCATGCAGCAAGCTAGATATGATTCATCCAATCTTGGTCACTTTGGACTTGCAACCGATTTCTATACACACTTTACCTCCCCAATCCGTCGTTATCCAGACTTGATTGTGCATCGACTTATCCGTACGTATCTTATTGAAGGAAAGGTCGATGAGCGTACACGGAATTATTGGAAGGAAGAAATCCCGGATATTGCTCGCCATTCATCAGAAAGAGAGCGTGCCGCTGTAGATGCAGAACGAGAAACCGATGACCTGAAAAAAGCGGAATACATGCAGGATAAAATCGGGGAAGAGTTTGAAGGAGTTATCAGCTCCGTTACAAATTTCGGTTTATTTGTAGAACTCCCAAATACAATTGAAGGACTCGTCCATGTTAGTTATCTAACAGACGACTATTACCATTTCGACGAGCGGTCCTATGCTATGATCGGCGAAAGAACCGGTAACGTCTTCCGTATCGGTGATGAGTTAACGGTTAAATGTATAAACGTTAATATAGAAGAGCGTGTAGTGGACTTTGAGATAGTTGGTATGGAGCCGCCAAAGAAAAAGCAGCCAAGCTCTAGACCAGCTAAGCCAAAGGTCATTAATGCTAAAAAGGATCAATCCTCCTATAAGAAGAAGAACGCTAAAGGGAATCAAAAAGGGAAGAAAGGAAGACCTTTTTATCAAAATAAAGGCGTTCCTAAAAAGAAAAAGTAAATAATGTAAAAAGAGCTAGCAGAAATTGACTGCTAGCTCTTTCCGTTATGTCTTTAATTCGTAACCCTAAACCCATGCAGCAGCCATGCATCCTGAGAAGAATTAAAAGCAGCTGGCAAATCGGCATAAACATCAGGAGAAACATCCATCCAAATCGCATCGATAGCCTCTCGCTGCTGTTTGTCGTATGCAATTGTTTTCCACAGGCCAGGTTGAGTGAACAGGTCATCCCAAAAGTACTTAACGTTAGCATACACATGCTTTTTTGTGTCCTCCTGAATAAGCACAATACGGTCACCAGCTGGATTTATATACATAGCACTTTGGCTTAAATAGTCATCTGTAATATAAATATTATCAAACGGTAAAGGGTAATAAGCCTCGTATGGAAATACTTCCAGAGTTAAGGATTCAATCCACTTCCGTTTGGCAGATACATCCTGTACCATTTCCCAAACAGGTCCGTCGGGATGAGGGATTTGCTCTGGCTGTTCAATATGAAGAGGGTGGAGAGTTGCTAGCGCAGGCATATGAATTTTCTTCAACACTTTTCGTGCAGGAAGATTATTGGACTGCGTATTAGCTCCAATCCAAACAATGGAAGGATTTTGTCTAACTCTTTCGATGATTTGGTCAAGTAAGTAGGTGGCATGTCCCTGGCCATAGAATCGTTTATCACTACGTAGACGACCGAGCATGGCATACTTATTATAAAATGTTGTGTACCCTCCAACAGCAATCATTTGATTCTCATCAAAGAGCCCAAACACCTCATTATTCTCCCTAGCAATAAGCTCAGGAAAAATCCTTACAACATAATCATCGTCTAACCCTGTGTCCATATCCTTCAAAGCACTATAATCCTCAACGTCTAGTTTTCTTACCTGCAATACCCCGTTCATTAGCTCCCAACCCCTTTATCTATCTATTGTGTCACCTTCGAAAACGTTTTTTTCTATCATATAGTCGCACAGCATTAGCTCGTTTGTCTATCGAGAAGATTTAATGTTTTTGTAAAAAAAAGATTGGGTATGCTTACGGATAGGATAATTGGAAAAGTACGCTTATTTTGATATAATATTGGTTACGCACTAGGAGGAGGAACTGGTTATGCCAAAAGGCCAAGGGAAACAAGTCGCACAAAATCGCAAAGCATCTCACGATTTTTATATAGAGGACACATTTGAAGCAGGAATTGTCTTAAAAGGAACAGAAATAAAATCTATTCGAGCAGGAAGGGTGAACATGAAGGATTCCTTCGCACGTGTTAATAAAGGGGAAGTCTTTCTTCATAACCTGCACATCTCTGCCTATGAACAAGGAAACCAATTTAATCATGAACCAACCAGAATGCGTAAGCTGCTCCTTCACCGTAAACAAATTGATCGTCTAATTGGAGAAACTCAACAAGAAGGATACTCTCTCGTACCGTTAAAGATGTATATAAAAAATGGAGTAGCCAAGGTACTAATTGGTCTCGGAAAAGGGAAAAAGAAATACGACAAACGAGAAGACTTGAAACGCAAGCAAGCCAAAAGGGACATTGATCGTGCTATAAAGAATAGCGGTTATTAGAGTTTAATTTCCACAAAATACCATTGTGTATTCTTTGAAATACCGCTAATCTGTGTTATAATATATTATGTCGTTGAAAGAGACGACTCTTACCAACTGAATAATGAGTGCAACCATAAAGCTCATTTCCGTTCAGTTCTCATGCATGGGGACGTTACGGATTCGACAGGGATAGGTCGAGCTTTAGTTGCGAGCCGAGCGGCTACTCGTAAAAAGCCACGCCAATAATAACTGGCAAAGAAAACAATTACTCTCTAGCAGCTGCATAAGCTGATCTAGAGGATCCTTCCTGCCATCGCCCGTGTGGTAGACAGAAGGGTCTCAAACTGAAGCGGGCTATGCGTTCATTCGCCGTCTTAGGATGAACGAAGAACTCAATAAGACTAGCTACAAGGACGCCTGTCAGTAGGCAGAACTGCTAGCGAATTACTAATGTACTGACTACGCTCGTAGAAGCTAAGGTAACGATATCTCTGGACGTGGGTTCGATTCCCACCGTCTCCACCAATACATATATTGGTGGTTTTTTTGTGTTTTTAAGCATAAGTTTTCCATTTGGAAAGCTTATGCTTTATTTAATTTTAGGAAACTTAATGCTTTTTTCGTACTATAAATACTTTATTGAATCATTTATCTCGAAATCAAGCATTTCAATTATCAGTGTAAATGGTTTAATCTTTGTAGGTTTTGGCAACATGTTGGTGTATAAATAAACGCGTGAACGTGTATTTTTAGTGGAAGTATGGGCTATTATCTAAAAACTGAATCTTCGAGTAAGGAAAAGGTGGTATTTTGAAAAACTGGAATTCGAGATACGAGTCAGGTGATTAATAGAGACTTCTATAATGGTTCAATGAAAATATAAGAAAAATTATCCATTTTTATAATAGCTCGCAGGTATCTGGAGTAATAATCCGGAAGTTATTTTACATAAGAGAAGCAAGGTTTGTTGAGTAAAAAAATCTTCAAAAAAGTGTGGAGGTGTATAGATGAAGGTGAAGAGAATTGTTCTAAATATCGAAACAAGAGACATTTCCAAAGCAACATACTTTTACAAGGATATACTAGGGCTTGAACAATTAATGGAACTTGAATTTATTACAACATACGGATCTAATGAGAAAATGACCACCCAACTCAGTTTTTTATCTGAGGGAGGTTCTGGCACCCCTGTACCTAATTTGTCCATTGAAGTTGATAACCTAGAAGAAGTTCTCAATCGTTTCAAAAATGCTGGAGTTCCAATTGAGTATGGGCCAACTAATGAACCGTGGGGAGTTCGTCGATTTTATGTTAGAGACCCGTTTGGGAAACTCGTCAATATTTTAACTCATCAATAATTGGATATGGAGCATTTAACATTTGACCCAATTCAGAGTTGCTGTAGGTATTTGTGTGCGTTATTTCAACCTAGAGGCAATTCCTATACAAAGGTATTTACTGTTAAGGAGAACATTACTGACGAAATGTTGAAGGTGCTGTTTGGAAGGTATTCTAACAGAAAGGGTGAAAAAATGAGTGGACTTATTCAAAAAATCACACCGCATTTGACATTTAATGATGAGGCTGAAGAGGCTGTGGATTTTTATGTATCCATTTTTAAAAATTCTAAGGTCTTGAACATTACTCGTTATGGAGAAGGAGAACCTGGAACTGCTGGGGCTGTAAGGACGGTCAGATTTCAATTGGATGGACAAGAGCTTATTGCTGTAAACGGAGGACCATCCTTCCATTTCAGTGCTGGTATATCATTGTACGTGAGATGTGAGACTCAGGAAGAAATAGACGAACTGTGGGAAAAGCTCTCAGAGAAAGGAGAGAAAGAATCATGTGGCTGGCTGAAAGATAAATATGGTGTTTATTGGCAAATAACCCCAGTGATTGCATGGGAGATGGTAAATGACCCTGACCGTGAAAAATCTCAACGAGTAGTAAAAGCAACTTATAATATGAGCAAGCTTGATACTGAAACGTTAAAGAAAGCGTACGAAGGGTAAGTAGGACACCTTTGTACATGAGTTTTGGTACATGTCATCTGAAAGGAAAAGAGCACATGACAAAGGAAAACGTAATATTGTCTTGAGATCGAGTCTTCAATAGGTACATTAATTATATACACAACAATATAAGTGATAAAGATGTTACTAATGTGATGAGGTAAACGAAAAGGTTTTTTTAGAGGGGGGGGGGAAGATCACAATAAAAATTTACAGGAATAATATTGTTTCTGATTTCTTTACATTATTACTTACCATGTTTTCTCTGAAACCCCTCATCGTTTCCATTCGTAATACTAGAATAAATGGACTTTCTTCAAGTTCTCCATTATTAGGAGGAGATTAATATGCCTATTTTCTATGTATTGCTAGGATTAATTGTTTTTGGAGTGCTCGTTTTTATTATTCGGCATACAACTGTACGCTACCGTTTTGACGAGGAAAGCGTAAAAATGAGCTATGGATTTAGTAAGAACGCTATACAAATGGATGTAAAGAATATTCGTCGTATCTATGATGTTGGATGGGATAATATTCCTAATTTTACGGCTCAATTAGGCAGTCCTGGGAGAGATTATACTGGTTTAGTTTTTGAAATGAAGGATGGAAGTAAATACTTAATTCACATAGAGAATTGTGGGAAGCTTTTACAAGGGATTGAAACCGCAAACCCAAACATTTCTTTTCATATTTCTCCAACCTTCAATCATTAGCAGCATATCATGAACGATAAACCTTGATTATTCTACTACGTTATCGATTCCTGTTTATATCTAGATCGGAATATCTTAATACCTTGGAATGTACTAAAAACGATTAATTTGGCCGTAAGCTCGAGTATACAAAGAGTTATTCGTCGTATGAAGCTGTCAGGAAGGTGGAACAAAACGATGATACTATATAATCCAAAGCTGTTCATTATACTTGCCCCGATTTATTTAATATATATGTTCCTACTAGTTCTCTTTCTCCCAATGAATCGGTTCGCGATGATAATCATAATTGCTGCTCCAGTAATTTTTTGGACTCCATTTGACTTGTATCGACTGTATGAGAAGCGGCAGGATAGTCGAGAGAACTCCCAATAATTATCATTCCATAACTGGGGTGGGACAAAAGTCTGGAACATAAGCTTGTACTCAATATGTTGAACTCTAAGTACACAAGCTCCTCTATCGAATTCAGGTAGGGGAGTTTTTTAGTGAAAAGCGGGTCACCTGTTATGTAAGAAAATCCTATTTTGACGAGGGTGTATAAGGATAAAATGGTTTGTTTATACGAAATAAACAATCTGTCTAGGAAAGCCATTTCATACAGCATATAGTTTATAAACTTTTTTATATAAATTGTAGAAAAGTAGTGTAAAGATCCTATAAATCGTGGTATATTTCAAAATAAGTCCTTAGATATTCATGAGTAACGAATAGAATGATATATAGAGAGTATGATTCTAATATCTTCGTTTTACTCTTAAATACAAAGGATATCCTATTATATAATTTTGAGGAGGCATACAAAATGAACATGTATATCAAAGCACGTGAACTTTTCGAAAAGGATTATCAGTCTAGCCAGGAGGTTAAGCACTACAACGCTTCTATGCAAGGTGGAAAAGGAAAAGCTAGTAAATCTCAGCCAAAGCTAAGAATTAATCCATTCAAAAAATAAAAGGAGCACGAGTTTATTCCTATGACATGAAATTGGAAAGTACCTGATTTGCATAATGTATTACGATTTTCTTATTAGTTTCATTACAGATCACATAGGTGCTTTCCATAATTTTGTTTAATCCTCTATACTCCCCCCCCCCGGTGAAATCTTCTATTAATCGCTTCTGTACAAACAACAGTACACCACACCACTAAGGCTATAAAACTTCCCCCAATGCCAACAGTCAAGTCCTTATCTTTGACTGATTGAATGGCACCTTCTAACTCTTCATTCATAATTTTATTTACTTCTTGTTCTAACTCATTGATTTCGCTCTCTGAAAGTTGATTAAATAGATTGAGAGCTAATAAACAACCCTATCACCATAAACACCATTACCTTTCCAATGAACTTGAAACTTTCCTTGGAAACCTCCTCTTGTTTTTTAAAAAGATTCTGTCTATTATAAGAGCATACGAGTTTCAGTAATATAACAATAGTTATCAGGAAAAATGTAAATAATTGGTTTTTGGTATTAATGGGAGTAAGAGGTAAAAGTAGAATATAGGAATTTTATACGAGGAGGTCTATTATCAATAAAATTGACATGAAATCTATCACTTGGAGTTTGCTCATTTGTATTTTGCTTACTCTATTTATACCGAGTGATTATTTGAATGAAGGCAAAGGTAAGTACACTTATGGCTTACCATTACATTATATATTTATATATCAAGATGAACCGAATAGCCAATGGTTTTTCAATAATCTTTTTTATGGGAACGCTGGTATGTCAATAAATCCTGGTACTTTTGCTTTAAATTTATTGATAATTTACTTAATAATCAGACTTATCGCTAATAAACTATATAAGAAAAGAGGAGTAGTACACTAAGGCATATATGATTTGGAGAAGGTTTATTACTGACTAGCATAAAAAATCAGGCTGGCGAGATCTCCTCGACAACCTGTTCTTCATATTAAAAAAATGTTTTCTATAATAAGTTCCCTCCAATAAGTGAATCTTTCTTACTACACTCATTAACTTATCAAATGATTCATTCATTCTCTTTCGTTCCTTTCTCATTGGCAACAGGAACCCACTTACGACATAATAATTTTTCCACCCTTTTCCTGCTAATTCATATGAAAAATAGGATTCAAATCCACTTAAAGCAAGTTCTACAGGACTACTCCAGTACTTTCCTGGTATAAGGAGAGCCTTTTTTATTTGTCTTAATTATATAGTAGAGCAGTTTGTTAACTGGATATTTGTGTTAAAATTTGAATTGGATTGTGAAGAAAAGATCTTCAACTAATGGAGCAGGTTAGTACAAGAAGGGTATAGTAAGGAGGAAGTATGGGGAAAAAATACAACTTATGGTCTTTTTATTTAATACTTGTTTGCTTAGGATTAGCAGCCTACTCATTGTATTCTAAAATTAACTATACTTGGATAATTGCACCGCCAAATTATATTTTACTGATAATTAGTTTGACAGCCTTTACGTTAGGAATTATTGGTTTTAAATATAAAAGAAACTGGTGGGCAAAAACAAGAAGTTGGTTAACGGTTATTTTGTCTACATTAACATCTATCGGACTTATTTTGGTAGTATCATTTACACTATTCTTTTCATCAATGGGAGCTAATGAACATATAAAGACGGCAACTTCTCTTGATGGTAATTATACAATTGACTTTTATCGTTACGATGCAGGAGCAGCAGGTTCATTTGGAGTAAGGGGAGAAATAAACGGACCACTTTGGTTTAAAAAACGTATTTATTATCAAGACAGAGTAAACCAAGTTATAGTGGAATGGGAAAGTGATGACAGCGTATCTATAAATAATCATATTCTAAAATTAGATGAAGGGGA
Source organism: Pontibacillus salicampi (assembly GCF_042434395.1). NCBI lineage: Bacteria > Bacillati > Bacillota > Bacilli > Caryophanales > Bacillaceae > Pontibacillus > Pontibacillus salicampi. Next base: position 629,261 of record NZ_JBHLTP010000013.1, read on the forward strand.
TACTTATGGGTATCAATGATAAAGTCTATGAACAAACATACTTAAAGTAAAGGGTGCAATAGCTGAACAAGGAACTGTCAGATGTGGCAGTTAATATGGACAGATGCAAGAAGAAATTATGTTTACGACTAATTGGACAAAGGTTTAACATATGGATGAGCATATTTTTCCAAAAAAAAGACGTCCTATGAAGGACGTCTTTGCGTATTGCGGCGAGAGACAGCACTCCACATTTGTGCCTTGCCGTAAAGGCGCGTCAATCTCGTCTTATGCAATTCAGCTCATCGCTAGATCAGTATAGCATAATACAGCTATTATATCTAATAGAAAATTTTCCTTATCGTATTAACGGATGCATTTGTTGAAGAGTAAGTTAATTATCTCGAATTCAATCCCTCCGTATTTGTGCGCTTATCTGGCACAAGGATCAGACCCCAATTTTAAAGAACCGGGCATAGTATTTAACAATTTTGGGGCAATGTGATGCCTAACACTTCTCGTTCTTTGGCAATTTCGACATATTTCTGATGGCAAAGGCGCCTTTGTTTTTGGTATATTACTTTTAAAGGAGCTGTAATTAAGGATGGAGGAAAATAGATTTTTGAAATTAATTGGCGGTAAAACATTCTTTTACCTATTAGCTTTCTTTCTTCTTGTTGGAATTACCATTTATATATACACTAAAATTTCATTTATCTTTTATCCACTAGAGGTCATTTTATCAACTATAGTACCTCCAATGATCCTGGCATTCATAGCCTACTATTTATTTAATCCAATTGTAGACTTGCTCGAGAGATTTCGGATTAAAAGAATTTGGGGAGTCATCATTCTGATTCTAGGCTTTAGTGGTGGTTTAACTGGAATAATCTTGTTAACTGCTCCATCTATCGAAGCGCAGATCAAAGATTTAGTTCAAACCTTCCCTGATTATCTAAAACAGCTAGGAGATACGATGACTCGATGGGTACAACGTTCATTCTTAGGTCCATATTATGATGATGGTTATAACTGGGTAATGGAAAGGTTAAGTGAATTGCCACAATTAATTGGAACTTATATATCTAATGGTTTTCAGGGAGTACAGAATGTCGCTAGTACGATTACAAGTACGATTGTGTCCATTGTAACCTTTCCATTTATCTTATTTTTCTTATTAAAGGATGGTAAAAGGTTTCGACGTTTTATCATTAAATTATTTCCACCGAAATTTAGAGATGATACGAAACAGATCTTAACTAATATTGATATTCAAGTTGGGTCATATATCCAAGGGCAGATTATTGTCGCTACTGTTATTGGCATTCTATTATTCATTGGTTACCTTATCATAGGTCTTGATTATGCATTCACATTAGCAATTATCGCCGCAGTAACAAGTGTTGTACCTTATTTAGGGCCAACAATTGCAATTATTCCAGCTGCTATCATTGCAATAGTTAACTCCCCATTTATGTTTTTAAAGCTAGTAATTGTATGGATCGCAGTCCAATTTTTAGAAGGGAATTTCGTTTCTCCGAATATCATGGGTAGAACTATGAAAATTCATCCATTAACGATTATCCTTGTTTTAATGATTGCGGGTAATTTATTTGGTGTTGTCGGTGTGATTCTTGGTATTCCGGGCTATGCAATCGTAAAGGTAATTGGTTCTTATCTTTTCTATAAGTTTAAGGAACGATATAACCAGTATTACGGGGAAGACCGTGGATATTATGAAATGGAAGAGTAAATGTGGTTTTTAAGTTAATTAATAAATCCAGCGGTTCAGATATATATACGAGGGAGCAAATCTTTAACAAGATTTTGCGTCTTTTTTACTGTAGCAGACGTTACAGCAGATGTTACTCTCATTAGTATATGGTTAAAACAAACCATATATTTTTGTGTCTGTTTTAACATGCAAAAAAATACTGCCATTTCATACATAAATCAAATGCCAAATGCAAGGGAGTAAGTTCATAAACAAATGACTTTTCATTTAATAGTATATAAGCAATAATGAAAACGAATGATCCTCTTGAAGGAGTGTAAATAATGATAGAAAAAGAACAGCATGTACTCGTCATTTTCCCCCACCCAGACGATGAAGCATTTGGAGTATCGGGGACGATTACATCCTATATAAAACAAGGAACGCCTCTCACTTATGCGTGTCTTACGTTGGGAGAAATGGGAAGAAATCTTGGAAAGCCGGTCTTTGCTACAAGAGAATCGCTACCTGATATTCGTCGCCAGGAGCTCCTAAAAGCAGCAGATGCTATGGGGATAACAGACTTGAGAATGATGGGATTACGAGATAAAACGATAGAATTTGAAGACGATACGGAAATGAAGAATATGGTTCTCGATTTAATACAAGAGGTGAAGCCTTCCTTGGTAATCAGCTTCTATCCAGGATATGCGGTACACCCGGACCATGAAGCGACAGCTCGTGCCGTTGTTCGGGCGCTTAGAGAAATAGAGGAAAGTAAACGCCCGGCGTTCCATGCAGTTGCATTTGCGAATGACACTGTGGAGAATTTAGGACAGCCGGATATTATCCATTCTATTGAGGATGTTCAAACAGAAAAGCTAAATGCAATGCGTGCTCACATTTCTCAGACAGCCCATATGCTTGAATTTTTGGAAGAGGGAATAAAGGCCAAGGATCCAGAAGCAATGAAGTGGGTAACAACGGAACAATTTTATTCTTATGATTGGAAGAAGGATTCAGTAACATAGAGGTCGGCTCTCAAAGAGTCAGACCTTTTTTTGTGAGATTGTTGCAAGTCTAGTTTCTTTTTATAGAGGTGGTTTCCTAATATTAAGCTTTGTATCGGAGGAAAGTTGGTCGCTAACGGTAAAAGTAATGTGTGAGTCTATGCATGTAATATAAGGTAAAAAAAATAAAACAGGCTCCATTTCAGAGCCTGTTAGAAGGTGTCATTGTTATTTTTGATAGTTTAAATCCCATATAACCCCGTATTTATCTTGTACTTTTGCAAAGGTAGCACCCCAGAATGTATCCTGAAGCTCCATAAGTGTTTCGCCGTTTTCCCGTAACCGCGTATAGAGTGTATCAATTTCTTCTGGTGTTTCCAGCTCCAGCGCGAGGGAAATATTGTTGCCTACTGTTACAGTATGGTCTAAAAATGAATCGGAGAACATGATGAGCAGGTCTTCCTTTTGGAAACGGCCGTGCATAATGTGGTTTTCTAACTCTGGTGGAGTTGGGAAGTCTGCTTCACCAAATGTTTGAACATCCAGAATTTCACCTTCAAATACTTCTTTATAAAATTCCATAGCTTCTCGTGCATTTCCGTTAAATGTGAAATAAGGGGTAGCCTGGTGTTTCATATAATCGCTCCTTTTTTAAATGGGTTTAAGAATGCAGCTCTTCTTTCATTACCTTCATAATTCCGCGGTGCTCACTTTCGTGAAACAGTACAAATAGTAATAATTCCCCGATAGTGTGTAATTCTAAAGCACCTGCTTGGAAAGGTTTTTCGATTTCTTCGTCTAATCGGCCTTCAAAGGTAGAACGAATTCTAGTCATTTGCTCTTTAAGCTGTCTATGTAGCTGTTCTACAGAAGGAGCATCTTTGTTCCAATCTGCCGGTCGGGTACCGGAAGCAAATAGTTCGTTATACCCTTCCTCCACCTCCATGCTTTCTCCTGAAAAATAAAACAATAATTGTTCGGTAGATAACAGGACGTGTCCCATTTGCCATCTAAGGGAATTGGACAAGCCGGTTGGAACAATGTCAGCAATCTCCTCTGTAACCTCTGCTGCCTCTTTTAAAATGGCATTACGCCCAAATTCAAATTGTGCCAGTACTACTTCGTCCTTCATACAATGACCTCCTTTACCTTAAATAATCTTTCATATTCTACTATAATAGATACTATTAGAAATGCAATAACAATGCTGTAAAGGTTTTCTAAATGAATACGGGCCTGTTCATATTTGTAAATGAAAAAGAAGCCCTCCAGCTCGGAAAGCTTCCATATTTGTACTAATGTAACCGCAACGATTGACTGCTTTTCTCTAACTCTTGATGTAATTGCTGTAAAATCTGCAAGGTCTGCAGGTCTTCTCCGCTTTGTTCCAGTCTACTTTGACAGGAACGGGCTGCTTTGGAAGCCTCTGATAATTCTTGCTCATAAGCCTGCGCTCGTTCGGTGTCTCCGTCATTTCTAGCGTCGTGGAGATCATGATTTAATTGTTGAAGTTTTTGACAAGCTTGTTGACCTTCTCTTAACGCAGTGGGTTGTTCCATACCATCACCTCTTTTTATCGTTACGGTTAGTATTTGAAGTAGTGAAGAAAATATGTAGAACAGCTTTGCATTACTTATGAGCATTTACATTGCCACATCCTCTGGGGGTATTATATAGTAGGACATACCAACTGGTTGGTTCCTATGTAGGAAAGGAAGATTCAGATGACCACAGAATCTTTACCGAAAGATGACATTATTGATGTAGCAGCGGAAGTAATCCGTTCCAAAGGATATCAGTCTACATCCGTTAACGACATTTTAGCAGCTGCAAATATTGGGAAAGGGAAGTTCTTCCATTACTTTAAAACGAAGCATGAACTAGGAATTGCTGTCGTGGACAGGTATATTGAAACATGGAGTCTTACTCTTATTGAAAATATACTGCGAAGCTCACAAGAAGCAGAGGATAGACTACAGGCAATGTTGAACCAAACATTGGAGTTCTATCAGGATACCAATGTGAAAAAAGGCTGTCCATTCGGGAATTTGGCTGTAGAAATGAGTGAGCATGACAGTGCATTTCGTTCTAAAATAGATACGTTTTTTGATGATTGGACAGTAGCGTTAGGTGACACGCTTTCTGAGATAGAAAGCATTAAATCCCCCTACAGCTATGCTCAATATATGATTAGTACCATTGAAGGCTCTATACTACTAGCGAAAGTGAAACAAAGTAATGAGCCGCTCAACAATAGTATCACTATACTAAAAAACGCAACATTACCACACAAGGAGTGACACATTATGTCAAACGTAACAATGAAAGTAACAGCAAAAGCAAACGGATCTCATGTAGAAGCAAAAGCAAAGAAACACACTATTACAATTGATGAACCAGTACAACAAGGTGGAACAGATCAAGGAGCGAACCCGTTGGAAACGCTTCTTGCATCATTAACTGGTTGTGAATCTGCTGTAGCTAATATAGTAGCGGGTGAAATGGAATTTGATTTACAAGGTATTGAATTTGATGTTCGTGGAGAATTAGATCCACGCGGTATGATGGGAGAAGAAGGTGTTCGTCGCCATTTCCAAAAAGTAACGATTCGTGCTGTGGTCCAAACAAGCGAGTCCGATGAGCGCATTCAAGAGCTTAAAGCTAAGACCGACGACCGCTGCCCTGTATTCCAAACGTTAGAAGCTGCTAATGTAGAGCTAGACGCGCAATGGACTAAAGCGTAAGTACAGATTTCATTGATCTCTTAAGGCTGTCGAGAAAAATTCTCGACAGCCTTTTTTACTTTTTGAGTTAGTTGATTTTTTCTGACTGGAATGAATTTTTATATCTTAACCTTTACAAATGGGCCATCACCGTATAATATCAATTATTAGATTATTAGAAAAAAGAACGGAGGGACGTAAGTGAAAGAGTTTAAACAGTCCAAAACAATGGATCGGCTACCTGAGCAATTCTTTGCAAAGCTGGTAGGTAAAGTTGCTGCTGCAGCACAAGAGGATGGTCCGGAGATTATTGATCTTGGGCAAGGCAACCCAGACCAACCGACACCAGCACATATCGTCAAGTCCCTTCAAGAGGCTGCGGAGAATCCAGACTATCATAAGTATTCTCCCTTTAAAGGATATGACTTCTTAAAAGAAGCTATCGCAACCTTTTACAAAAAGGAATATGGGGTAGAGCTCGACCCTCAGTCAGAGGTAGCTGTTATGTTTGGGAGTAAAATCGGGCTGGTGGAAATTAGTCAGTGTTATTTAGATGAAGGGGATGTCGCTCTCATGCCAGACCCTGGGTACCCGGATTACTGGTCTGGTGTAGCACTAGCTAATGCAGAAATGCACCCAATGCCGCTGCTGGAAGAAAATCAATTTCTACCAGATTACTCCGCTATTCCAAAAGGTATAGTAGATCGTTCTAAGTTAATGTTTATTAATTATCCTAATAACCCTACTGGGGCCATGGCAGATGAAAGCTTTTTTGAAGAGACGATTCAATTTGCGGATGAGCACGATATTTGTGTCGTGCATGATTTTGCCTATGGTGCCATTGGCTTTGATGGAGAAAAACCGCTTAGCTTCATGCAGGTTCCTGGTGCTAAAAATGTTGGAGTAGAGATGTACACGATGTCCAAAACCTTTAACATGGCTGGATGGAGAGTTGGGTTTGCTGTTGGTAATCCAAGTGTCATTGAAGCTATTGAAAAGATTCAGGACAACTACTTTGTTAGTATTTTTGGAGCGTTACAGGAAGCCACTGCAACAGCGCTGCTAGATTCTGAAGCGAGCGTACAGGAGCTTGTCAGCATGTATCAACGAAGAAAAGATATTTTGGTGAATGGACTTCAAGAGCAGGGGTGGGGAGTTATTCCACCGGAAGGTTCCTTTTTTGTTTGGATGAGAGTACCAGATGGACATACATCTGAATCCTTCGCGGATGACTTGCTAGAGCGGGTACGTATTGCAGTAGCTCCTGGTATTGGGTTTGGTCAATATGGAGAAGGGTATGTGCGGCTTGGATTGGTACATAGTGATGCACTTATCTATGAGGCATTAGATCGTTTGAAGCAATATTCCACTCAAAAATAATGACAAAAGAAATTGACAAACTATTCAAAACGAATTAAGATGTAAACTATCCATAAAAAACGAATACAAACTTATCAAGAGAGACTGAGGGAACAGGCCCTGTGACGTCCAGCAACCTTCCGCAATGGAGTGGTGCTTCTTCCTGCAGAATGAGGCGTTCATTCTGAAAGATAAGGTGCAAATAGTCCTCTTTCAGATGAAAGGGGACTTTTTTGGTTTCAAAGGAGAACTTGTATTTGCTATTCATTAATGCTTTAGCGAATTGCTGCTTTGCTGTGTTGTTGGGTATTTGGAATAAGAGGAGGGATTAAGATGATAGAAATTAAAAATATTACAAAGGAATACCAGACCAAGCACAACACCATTATCGGTGTAGATAATGTGTCTATGTCCATCCGTCAAGGAGAGATTTACGGCATCGTAGGGTATAGTGGAGCAGGGAAAAGCACTCTGCTAAGGTGTTTAAATCTATTAGAACAACCAACATCGGGGACCATTTCTATCGATGGTCAGATATTAACGAATCTTTCTGCTAAACAAGTAAGAAAGGCCAGACAGAAAATAGGTATGATCTTTCAGAATTTCCACCTTGTCTCCGCAAAGACAGTATATGAAAATGTTGAGTTTGCACTAAAGGCAGCTAATACGCCAGTTCAAGATAGAGAAAAGAGAGTACTGGATCTATTGAACATGGTTGGCTTAGAACAGCATAAGGACCACTATCCTGCTCAGCTGAGTGGGGGACAGAAGCAGCGTGTAGGAGTAGCGCGTGCTCTAGCCAACAACCCTCATGTTCTTTTGTGTGATGAGGCAACTTCGGCTTTAGACCCAACGACTACTCGCTCTATCCTGAAACTACTTCAAAAGATAAACCAGGAGCTTGGAATCACGATTGTACTCATTACTCACGAAATGGAAGTGGTTAAAGAAATCTGCCATCGGGTCGCGGTTATGCAAGATGGAAAAGTGGTGGAAGAGGGTCAGGTGTACGACATATTTGCCAATCCCCAGAATGCACTCACCACCTCCTTTATAGAGAGTGTGCTACAGTTTAGCTTACCAGATAAAATAACAAAAGGTCGTGAAGGGGTTATTGTAAAGCTTCAGTTCAAGGGAGATGTTGCAGAGGAAGCAATTGTGTCAGATATGCTTCAATCCTTCCTGGTGAAAGGCAACATTCTTCATGGGAAGATAGAGTATATTCAAGATACACCATTAGGCATTTTCGTCATGGAGCTAACAGGAGAACCAGAGGATGTGCAGCAAGCAATGAATTACTTGCAAAACAGATTATTGAAGCTGGAGGTGCTGCATGATGCTGCCTGATTCATTAGTGAGTCTATTACCAGAACTTCAACAAGCATTTCTGGAAACCTTGTACATGGTAGGGATTTCACTTGGTATTGCTGTTTTATTTGGTCTCCCTCTTGGTATTTTATTATATGTAACTGATAAAGGACTTATTTTAGAGAACAAAGTGATTAAATCATTTGTAGGAACTGTCGTAAATCTAGTGAGATCGATTCCATTTATTATTCTATTGGTATTTCTATTACCTTTCACCCAAATAATTGTTGGGAAAACGATTGGACCGACAGCAGCTTCGGTTTCTTTGTCCGTAGCAGCCATTCCATTCTTCGCCCGTATTGTAGAATCATCCTTAAGGGAAGTAGATAAAGGGGTAGTAGAAGCAGCCATATCAACCGGTGCATCACCATGGCTTATCATCAAGGACATTCTGTTACCAGAGGCAAAAGCAGGAATCATTAGTGGCGTTACAATAACAAGTATAAGTTTAATTGGGTATTCCGCCATGGCAGGTATTGTTGGCGGTGGTGGAATTGGTGATTTAGCCATACGATTTGGGTACTACAGATATGACAACACAGTCATGTTCACCACTGTCATCATTTTAATATTACTAGTGCAAATCCTTCAGTACGCTGGAGACACTCTCTCCAAAAGAGTAGATAAAAGATAATACACGGGAGGAAAGAAGATGAAAAAATTAACCAGCTTGCTTTTATTAAGTTTACTATTAATCCTTGCAGCATGTGGAGGAGAAGAAGGAGCATCATCAGCAAGTAAAGAGAAGATTACGTTTGGAGCAACAGCCGGACCCTATAGTGATATGGTAAATAAGGCTATCAAACCGATATTGGAGGAAAAAGGGTATGAGGTAGAAATTGTAGAATTTAGCGATTATGTACAGCCTAATTTATCGCTAGCGAACGGTTCGTTGGATGCCAACCTATTTCAACATAAGATTTATATGGAAGCCTTTGCGAAGGAGCATGACCTGGAATTATCCGAGGTGAAGATAGTACCAACGGCTCCGATGGGAGTATATTCCAATAAGTTTGATTCTATTGATGCCATTGAGAAAGGCAGCACGATGACTATAGCCAATGATCCTACCAACCTGGCCCGTACATTGTTAATGCTAGAAGACGCTGGGTTAGTATCAATTAAAGAGGGGATTGACCCCTTAAAGGCTTCTGAGAAGGATATTGTGGAAAATCCGAAAGATATTCAATTTAAACCAATAGAGGCTGCCCAGCTGCCCAGAGCTGTCGATAGTACGGATCTTTCTGCTGTTCCAGGAAACTATGCACTGGCAGCTGGAATGGATTTATTGGATTCCATCGTTCTGGAAGAAATGCCAGATGATTATCGGAACAGAGTAGTTGTTAATTCTAAAGATAAAGACGCTGCCTTCGTAAAGGACATTAAAGAAGCTGTGGAGTCAGCAGCATTTGAAGAAACTATTGACGAAGAGTTTAAAGGCTTTGGCAAACCGGCATGGATGAAGAAAAAGTAACACACTAATAAAGCTCAAACCCTAATGTGAATAAGATTCTCAAAAAACGCCCAGCACACTTCGTACTGGGCGGTGATTTTGATGGATATTTCTCAATGAATCTATTTTCGTAGTGGAGTAGAGGGCAAGCAACTCTTCTATTTAAAGATGGTCTTTCCATTAAACAATGGGAGCACCAGGTCTATTTGGAGATCCATCATGCCCGATTCAAGCACTGATACTTTTTTTAGAAAAAAAGATATTCAGACAATTCTGTTGATAATGAATTGTCGGACTAGTATGATAGATAAATAATCGAAAATTTTTAATAAAATGGGCATGTATATTAGGAAGGGTGAAGCGGATGGAAACGAAGAAGGATTTGCGCCATCGAAGTAGAGTGATCAGCGAAGGAGTTAATCGTGTACCTAACCGTTCGATGCTGAGAGCAGTGGGATTTACAGATGAGGATTTCAAGAAACCAATGATTGGCATTGCAAGTACCTGGAGCGAGGTAACGCCGTGTAATGTACATATTGATAATCTTGCTCGTCATTCCAAGGAAGGTGCAGCCAGCAGCGGTGGGGCTCCGATGATTTTCAACACGATTACCGTTTCGGATGGTATTGCAATGGGACATGAAGGAATGAATTACTCATTGCCTAGCAGAGAAATTATTGCAGACTCGATTGAGACCGTTACGAATGCGGAACGAATGGACGCTGTAGTAGCGATTGGCGGATGTGATAAGACGACACCAGGATGTGTCATGTCCCTTGCTAGAATGAATATCCCTTCCATTTATGTGTATGGTGGTACGATCCAGCCAGGTAAGCTGGATGGAAAGGATATCGATATCGTTTCGTCCTTTGAAGCAGTAGGACAATATCAACAGGGGACTATTGATGAAGAACAGCTGCATCGTGTGGAATGTAATGCTTGTCCTGGAGCTGGAGCATGCGGCGGTATGTACACAGCTAATACAATGGCGGCTGCAGTGGAAGCACTTGGGATGAGTATTCCTGGTTCCTCCTCTACACCTGCTGTAAATGATTATAAAGAAACAGAGTGTCGCCAGGCAGGGGAAATGGTGCTGAATTTGCTGGAGAAAGAAATCTATCCTCGGGATATTCTAACGAAGGAAGCTTTCGAAAATGCTGTAACAGTGGTTATGGCATTAGGAGGATCTACTAACGCTCTCCTTCACTTGACTGCTATTGCACATTCCGCTGGTGTCGATTTTACGGTGGATGATTTTGAATCCGTTAGAAAAAGAGTACCCCACCTTGCAGACCTGAAGCCTAGTGGTAAATATGTGATGGAGGATTTATATGAAATTGGTGGCGTACCGGCTGTAATGAAACTGTTACTAGAGCACAACCTGCTTCATGGAGACTGTTTGACGGTTACAGGTAAGACGCTAGCTGAGAACTTGGAAAGCCTCCCTTATTTAAAGGAAGGTCAGGAAATCATTCGTCCACTCGACAATCCTATTAAAGCATCAGGACCACTTGTACTATTAAAAGGAGATTTAGCTCCTGAAGGCTCAGTAGCTAAGCTTTCTGGTCAAACGATTACTCGATTTGAAGGCAGAGCCAAAGTTTATAACAGTGAAGCTGAGGCAACAAAAGCAATTGAAGAGAATGAAATTAAAGAAGGAGATGTACTAGTTATTCGTCATGTTGGACCAAAGGGCGGTCCAGGCATGCCAGAGATGCTTTCCATTACATCTATGATTGTTGGAAGAGGGTTAGGCGGTAAAGTAGCTCTTATAACAGATGGTCGCTTTTCTGGTGGATCACATGGATTTGTTATTGGTCATGTAGCACCTGAAGCTCATGTAGGTGGGCCAATCGCCTTTCTTGCTACAGGAGATTTAGTGACGATAGACAGTGAAACGCAAGAGATTAATATAGATGTATCCAAAGAGGAATGGGAAGATAGAAAAAGTAATTGGGTGAAGCCTGCCCTAAGGTATAAGACGGGAGCACTTGCAAAATATGCAAGGCTAGTTTCCTCTTCTGCAAGAGGAGCAGTAACGGATTGGGAGCTAGATTAATAAACGAACCTCATGCGCTAACTCTTTAAGAAAGAGTTAGCGCATTTTTGTATGGTAATACATTACAGAAATAAGGGACTAATTTGTGAAAGTATCAGAAATCCATTGACATTAATTATCCAATTATAAATAATAGAAAATATAGAATTTTCTTAAAAATTATAAGTAGTCATCATATTTATAAGGTAGAAGGGAGGAAAATAATTAAATTTGTAAGCGTTTTAATAATAGGGAGGGGTAGCTATGGCGTGGCTAATATTTTTTGCATTGATTACGATTGGTTCTGTTATCACTGCCATGAGGAAGAGAAAGCCAATTATTTTTGTCGTTCCGTTTGCAGCTGTGTTTACCTTTATGGTAATAAAAGTGGCTTTGGTACCACTGCCCTTTTGGGAGACGGTACAATTTATATTTAATTTAAGAGGATAATTCGAAACAAGGGGGAGATAAAGTGAAGAAAATTGATAAAGCGATAGCTGAGAAATATTTTCGTATCCGTACCACGGCAATTATAGTCTATCTATTGATTTGGTTTATTGTTTCGTACGGGGTTGTCTTCTTTGCTCAACCGTTATCCGGAATTACGGTGATGGGGATGCCGTTTCATTATTTCATGGGAGCCCAAGGATCTGTCTTAACCTTTATACTGTTATTATTTGTAAATGCGATTGTTAACGATAAGATAGATCAACGATTTGGCATTGATGAAAAACAAAATGAATTGATCAGCTCTGGAAGACATTTAGATCATTAATATGCTCGAAGTACTTCACAAATCAAATCGAGGAGGTATTACACACTCATGCAATTTCTAGTTTCTTTCGGACTGATTGTCGTTACTTTTGCCCTCTACATAGGCATTGCTATATATAACAAAGCGAAAGCTACCTCAGACTTTTATGTCGCGGGAAGAGGTGTACCGCCCGTTTTTAACGGCATGGCCATTGGTGCTGACTGGATGAGCGCTGCATCGTTTATTGGAATGGCAGGTACAGTAATGATTCTCGGGTATGATGGTCTCGCCTACATAATGGGTTGGACTGGAGGATACTTGCTGCTTACCTTTTTATTTGCTCCGCAGCTCCGAAAATATGGTCGCTATACCGTTCCGGAGTTTATTGGTGATCGATATCAAAGCAATACAGCCCGTTTGATTGCTGCCGTTGCCACTATTATTATTAGCTTCACCTATTCTGTCGGGCAGCTATCTGGTTCTGGGGTGGTTATAGGTAGACTGCTAGAAGTAAATACAATGATTGGGACGCTTATAGGAGTAGTATTAATTGCCTTTTACTCTGCAATGGGTGGAATGAAGGGGATTACGTGGACCCAAGTTGCCCAATACGTTGTGTTAATTATTGCTTATCTTGTCCCGGTCATATTTATGGCAGCTCAATTGACTAGTAATCCAATCCCATGGATTTCATATGGGGAAATAATTGGAGAGCTTCAAACGTTAGATCAACAATTAGGGATAACGGAATATGTCGTTCCATTTACGGAAGCTACCAAATGGCAGTTCATTGCGTTATTGTTCACACTCATGGCTGGTACGGCAGGGCTGCCACATGTTATCGTACGATTCTATACGGTGGCTACGATGAAAGCCGCACGATGGAGCGGAGCTTGGGCCTTATTATTTATTGGTCTTCTATACTTGTCAGCTCCAGCCTATGCTGCCTTCTCTCGCTTTATTTTAATGGATAGAGTGGCTGGACAGCCTATTAATGACTTACCAGCATGGACATCAGCATGGGTTGACACAGGCAGGTTGTCCGTAGCCGATCAAAATGGTGACGGTATCTTACAATGGGCAGAGATTGTCATAAGCAACGACATTGTAGTTATGGCAACTCCTGAAATAGCTAATTTAGGTATTTTTGTTATAGGCTTGACGGCAGCAGGTGCGATGGCAGCCGCTTTATCAACAGCGGGAGGGTTAATGATAGCCATCTCCGCAGCTCTCTCCCATGATATATATTATCGAACCATTAATCCGCAAGCCAGTGAGCAAAAGCGGTTATTAGTGGGAAGGTGGTCTATTGTATTAGCTACGGTTGCTGCTGGCTTACTAGCATTGAATCCACCTGGAGCGATTACACAGATCGTAGCGTGGGCCTTTGCCCTTGCCTCTGGTTCGTTCTTCCCAGCCTTACTTCTGGGTGTATGGTGGAAGCGTGCAAATGGACCAGGTGTAGTTGCTGGAATGATTGTCGGCTTGTCTGTGACATTAGGATACATTTTTGCAGCTAAATATGGAGGGTTTACCATATTAGGCATAATTGATACTGGCGCTGGGGTGTTCGGAGCTATTTCTGCTACCTTAACCAATATCATCGTGTCACTGGCTACGAAAGCTCCATCAAAGCAAGTCCAAGAGGAAGTTATGGACTTACGTTATCCGGAACAAATGACATACAAAGATGGTGAGGTATGGATGGATGACTCATCACATTCCCTCTAGTACCTTCCAGGTAAAGGATAGAGTAAGAGAGCATCCATTATTTGAAAAGGTTACTATCTCATTGTTTGAAGAGATATATGTACTTTGTGAGGAAAGATTGTATTCAGAAAGGTCGATCATTGCAGAAACGACTAAAAAAAGGCAAGGAATTTTTCTACTAACAGAAGGGACTGCGGAGGTTTGTGTCACAAATGATTCCTGCATGGAGGTCATAGAGATAGTAGAGGCAGGCGAGCTATTAGGCCTCGGAAGCCTCTACACCTTCCTCCAGCGTGACCAGACAGATGAATTGAAATCTATCATTCAAGTGCAGGCTGCGAGCGAGGTGGTTGGTCTATTTATACCATATGAAGTCTTAACAAGCCTTTGGCAGCAGGAGCGAATTAAGGATTATTTCCTTCAACAGGTTGTGACAAGACTTAAGGATGTATATGTATCTCTTACCGAACAGGTGCAGTTAGCACAGCATTTTGGAGATAGTGAGCCGTTCTTACGAAGAGTTCAGGACATTATGACCACTCCCTTCCAGTCCGTTCAGGAAGGTGAAACGATACAACAGGCAGCTGTAAAGATGACTCAGCATCAAGTAAGCTCCGTTTTAGTCATGAAGGAGGATACATTACTAGGAATCATTACTAAGCATGACCTTATTTCCAGGGTAATAGCTAATAATCGGTCCGTATCAGATGATGTACAAACCATAATGACTCCCAACCCTTACACCATTCGAGCTTCAGAGTATTACTATCAAGCGTTGTCAGGCCTATTGTTACATGGAATCCATCACTATCCTGTTATAAATGAAATGGATAGAGTGGTTGGGGTTGTAACACTATCCGATTTACTTCGGAAACGCCATCATCAAATGTTCAACGCTATAAGAGGAATAGAATCTCTCACCACTGTTGATTTACCTAAGGCAAAGAAAGAAATATATGCTGTCCTCACTATCGTTTTAAAGGATAAGGTGCCTTCTCTACACGTATTAAACACTATTACAAAACTATACGATCGATTAGCTCAACATGCTGTCACCCTTGCTGTAGAACGAATAAAAGAGCAAGGGAATGGAGATCCTCCCACAGCGTTTGCATGGTATCAAATGGGAAGTGCAGGAAGAGGAGAGCAATTTGTATTAACCGATCAGGATCACTTTCTGGTGTATGAAGATGTCCCGGAGGAAAAGCAAGAAATAACGAAGGATTACTTCAAAAAATTAGGGGAAGAAATAACCTTTTTACTACATCAAGCTGGCTATGAATTATGTTCAGGTAATATGATGTGCAGTGAGCCAGAGTGGCGTGGCTCTCTTCAAGACTGGGAGCAAAACATACGCAGCTGGAACATAAGAGCGACCAACGAATCATTAATGAAGGCACAAAATTTCTTTTCATTTCGGAAGGTATATGGAGATGATACACTGCACAATGCTTTTGTGGAAAAGCTGAGAGCTTCGCTATCGAAGAGTAAAATATTTCTGTTTCGTCTTACCCAGATGGAAAAGGAAAATCCTGCACCAGCACTGCATCAGCCTTTTCGTTCCTTGCTAAAAATGAATAAGAAGCAAATTGATATGAAAAAAGAAATGCTATTTCCGTTTCATCATGCCTTACAAATTTTATGTGTCTCCTATGGTATTCTCGAAGGTACTACGGTAGAGAAACTAGAGCAGCTTGTGGAACGACAGGTGCTCACTGAATCGGAGGGGCATAATCTTAAAGAGGCATTTCAGCAAACGATGTCCATGTACATGCAGCGGAAATGGGAAAATGTCCAGGCTGAACAAGTTTCCTCTGTCATTTCTTTAGCTAGACTCCATACATGGGAGAAAGACCAGTTATTCCAATCCTTGAAAATGATTCGTCTGTTCCAGAGACGCTTATTTCATGAATATGCTTACTAAAAGGGGATGGAGCCGTGATTTGGAACCCACATCGTATTGCGTATCAGCTGGAAGAGAACATCTCCTTATCTACTCCGATAAAAGATATGACATTTGTAGTGTTAGATACCGAAGCGACAGGGTTAAGGGTAGATAAACACGATAGATTAATTGAAATAGCTGCGGTAGTCGTAAAAGGGCTGATGCCGCTGGAGGAGGATATATTTACCAGTCTTGCGAATCCTGATAGGCATATACCAACACCAATAGAAGAACTGACAGGTATTACTAATGAGGACGTGTTACAGGCACCTCCGTCCAGAAAGGTGTTAGTGGATTTTCTTCGTTTTGTGGAGCGATATGAGCCTTGTTGCTTGGTAGGACATCACATTTCATTTGATATGACGCTTCTGGGAAAGGAATGGAAACGAACTGGATATCGTACCAAGAAGGCGAAAACTATAGATACACTACAACTCCTTCAATACTTAGACCCAACTGCAAAATATAGGGATTTAGAAGATCATGCTCGTCTGATAGGAACCCCTATATTTGAGCGCCATAGCGCAAAAGGGGACGCCATGACAACTGCACACCTCTTTTGTGAAATGATTACCAGAATAGGGAAGAAAGGCTGCTACACATGGGGGGATTTGTTACAAATTTGCTCCAATCGACACCATAAACGATTTATGTAGAGTGAAAAGTCAGGTATCTTCTACCTGACTTTTTATTTGGCTTCCATTACTTTCTCTAATTCACTTGTATCTAAAAGAACTTCTTCTTTATTTTCGTAATTTTTTTCAATGTGGCATTCGCCCCATGCACACATAAGATCAAGAATCTCTTTTAATGACCAGCCGTATTCGGTTAGGGAGTATTCTACTTTCGGAGGAACCTGATTGTATATCGTACGTGCCACAATACCATCCTCTTCCAGCTCTCGAAGCTGCTGAGTCAGCATTTTCTGGGTAATACCAGGCATCATGCGTTTCAGTTCATTCGTGCGTCTTGTTCTTTCTATAAGATGACATAAAATAACTACTTTCCATTTACCTCCGATAACCTCCAAAGCTGCCTCTACAGGAATATTGTATTTCTTTTGCACGTTCACACCCTCTTCCTTTTATTGGATAGTATAGGAAAGGAAATGATATTCCATTCATAAGCCAATACATATCATAGCATTATCCTATTTTATTGACTAGTTATTAGCACAATGGACGTACAGAAAAAAACTCCCAATCCAGAATAAAGTGTACCCTTTGTAAAGGACATTTAAAAAAAGGCTAGGCTGACTTAAGAAGATGATCTCTGTATTCTACAGGGGTCATCTTTTTTAAGTTCCACTGATAACGATAATTGTTGTAGTAGATC